>NZ_AZEC01000039.1 GCF_001435585.1 Schleiferilactobacillus perolens DSM 12744 | reverse complement strand
CTGTAGACAGCCAGTTTAATGTTTATGCAGGAGATAATTATGGGAACGTTACAAAGCTGCAGACGGCAAAGAAATAAAGAGAGGATTTGATTCATTTTGGCAGACACAACAAGCACAACGCCACAAGATGGCACTTTTAAACAGGTCTTCATGACCTATCAAAGCCAGCAAAAGGATGGAAATTTTTACACAGTTTATTATGTCCCACAAGATGCAGTGGTTGATTACCCAGTGGTCGCTGATCCTATCCCTGACGAGATCAAGGACAAAGTAGTCAAATACAACGGAGTGTTGGGCAAATGGGAAGACTCTGGTGTCGATCCCAATACGGCTGAAATTATTGCGCTTAAAGCTCAGAACGCCGCTTTGACTAAGCAATTAGCCATGTCGTCAGCGACATTGGTTGCTACTCAGAAGACAGTGGCCCAAGCCAATCAGGCCATCGCCGCATTGACCAAGCAATTAGCTGCCGTCAGCAAACCAGAAACAACCACAAACACAACCAAGGAGGGCAATTAATATGGATTACGTACTGGATTATTTCAAGCAAGGACTGTTCAACAAGGCTGACTTACAGCTATTTGAGTCAATCGGTTGGATCACTGCGGATCAATACAAGCAAACCACCGGCGAGGATTTGCCTAAGGAGTAGTGAACATCATGTGGCAAAACATCAAGCTGAATCGGTTCTGGTTTCTGACAGGACTGGAAACGGTCGCCTTAGGTATGTTTTTCGTCGCCATGCCCGATTATATCCCGTCAATTGACCGATTAGGCGGTTATCTGGGGATCTTCGATGATAATCCAGCCGCGGTGATCATTATCATCGTCGGCACACTAGGCGTGATTGTCAGCTCGTTTAAGATGTCCCCAGACATTCATCGCGGCATGTCTTATGTCGAAGAAGCCCTCTGGACGTTCTATGCCACAATCATGCTGATGCGCGATGTGACCAATCCCAATCAACGGTTGATTAGCTTGGCCACGATCTTCATTATTTTCGTGGCTGCGCGAATTGCTGCGGAAATTTGGATTGCGGAACCCACGAAATCAGAGGTGGAACTCCAAAGCCGAATCAAAGAACTAAACCAAAAAATCGATGGTATATTAAAAAAGTAGGTGGGGAGTATTGAATTGGCAAACCGCTGTGCCGTTATTGGTCGCAGCCATCACCGTGGCGGGGAGTATCTACGGCGCAAAACGAAATGCCTCCACTACTAACGAAGGTATTTATGCATCTCACGTGGGCGAATTGCTCGATAAGGTTGATAAGTATATGACCGAGCGAGAAATGTACCTCCACGAGATCACGAAGCTCAAAGAGCAGGTATATCAAGCAAACAAACGTATCGAAGAATTGGAGGAAAAAATCAATGGACTTGATCAAGGAATTAAATCTGGGCACGGCGGCGGAGCTAGCAATTAGCGCCACTATTATTTTGGTCTTGGTTAATGCACTGAAACGGACCAAACTGGACAACAAGTGGCTGCCATGGGTGGCCATGGCGTTGGGAATCGTAGCCGGTCTTGCATCGGTAGTTGCTACTAAGGATAACAATTGGGCACCGGCGGCAGTCCAGGGCTTTCTATTGGGTGCTGCGACTTCTGGCATGTTTGATGGTGTGAAGTCATTTACGGGTACAGCAACAGTAGCTGACCCTGTACCCGCTGAACCAGTGCAGACCAACCCTCAGGGTGCATTGGTACCTGATCGCACGCAAACCACTCAAACGATCCCCGACACAACCACACAGCAAGGCGGTGGGAGCAATGTCAGTCAACATTGAGGCAGCGATCGCCTACATGTACAATCTGCAAAAGGCCGGGGTCACTTACAGCATGGATGGCAGCCGCACGGGAACTGATGGCACAGCTGACTGCTCAGGCGCTGTTTACGCGGCACTTCGCGCTGGCGGCATGCCCAGTGCTGGCTATGTGCTCG
>NZ_AZEC01000038.1 GCF_001435585.1 Schleiferilactobacillus perolens DSM 12744 | reverse complement strand
TAATGGGCGAACAGCCCAACCCTTGGAACCAACTTCAGCTCCAGGATGCGATGAGCCGACATCGAGGTGCCAAACCTCCCCGTCGATGTGGACTCTTGGGGGAGATAAGCCTGTTATCCCCAGGGTAGCTTTTGTCCGTTGAGCGATGGCCTTTCCATACAGTACCACCGGATCACTAAGCCCGACTTTCGTCCCTGCTCGACCTGTCTGTCTCGCAGTCAAGCTCCCTTCTGCCTTTACACTCTGTGAATGATTTCCAACCATTCTGAGGGAACCTTTGGGCGCCTCCGTTACTTTTTAGGAGGCGACCGCCCCAGTCAAACTGCCTGCCTGACACTGTCTCCCGCCACGCTTAGTGGCGCGGGTTAGAGTGGCCGCACTGCAAGGGTAGTATCCCACCAATGCCTCCACCGAGACTAGCGTCCCGGTTTCTACGGCTCCTACCTATCCTGTACATGCGGTACAGACACTCAATATCAAGCTACAGTAAAGCTCCATGGGGTCTTTCCGTCCTGTCGCGGGTAACCCGCATCTTCACGGGTAATATAATTTCACCGAGTCCCTCGTTGAGACAGTGCCCAAATCATTACACCTTTCGTGCGGGTCGGAACTTACCCGACAAGGAATTTCGCTACCTTAGGACCGTTATAGTTACGGCCGCCGTTTACTGGGGCTTCAATTCTCTGCTTCGCTTACGCTAACAGATCCTCTTAACCTTCCAGCACCGGGCAGGTGTCAGCCCCTATACGTCATCTTTCGATTTAGCAGAGACCTGTGTTTTTGATAAACAGTTGTTTGGGCCTATTCACTGCGGCTGACCTTGCGGTCAGCACCCCTTCTTCCGAAGTTACGGGGTTATTTTGCCGAGTTCCTTAACGAGGGTTCTCTCGCGCGCCTGAGGATACTCTCCTCGACTACCTGTGTCGGTTTGCGGTACGGGCACCGCGTTACTCACTAGAAGCTTTTCTCGGCAGTGTGACGTCAGGTACTTCGCTACTTAATTTCGCTCCCCATCACAGCTTGTCCTTAACGGGAATAAGCATTTCACTCACTCCCAGACTTGCTGCTTGGCCACGCTCGTCCAGCGGCGTGGTTACCTTAGCCTCCTGCGTCCCTCCATCGTTCAAACATAACGCGCTGGTACAGGAATCTCCACCTGTTTGCCATCGACTACGCCTTTCGGCCTCGTCTTAGGTCCCGACTAACCCTGGGCGGACGAACCTTCCCCAGGAAACCTTAGTCTTACGGCGGACAGGATTCTCACCTGTCTTTTCGTTACTCATGCCGGCATTCTCACTTCTAAGCGCTCCAGCAGTCCTTACGATCTGCCTTCACCGCCCTTAGAACGCTCTCCTATCGCACGACCTTACGGTCGCACCCACAGTTTCGGTACCATGCTTAGCCCCGGTACATTTTCGGCGCAGAGTCACTCGACTAGTGAGCTATTACGCACTCTTTAAATGGTGGCTGCTTCTGAGCCAACATCCTAGTTGTCTGTGCAACTTCACATCCTTTTCCACTTAGCATGGATTTAGGGACCTTAACTGGTGATCTGGGCTGTTCCCCTTTCGACTACGGATCTTATCACTCGCAGTCTGACTCCCGGAAACAAATATCTGGCATTCGGAGTTTATCTGCATTCAGTATCCCGAGACGGGACCATCATCCAAACAGTGCTCTACCTCCAGTATCCGCTTTTCCGAGGCTAGCCCTAAAGCTATTTCGGAGAGAACCAGCTATCTCCAAGTTCGATTGGAATTTCACCGCTACCCACAACTCATCCCCTCATTTTTCAACATAAGTGGGTTCGGTCCTCCAGTGCGTTTTACCGCACCTTCAACCTGGTCATGGGTAGGTCACTTGGTTTCGGGTCTACATCAACTAACTCACTCGCCCTATTCAGACTCGCTTTCGCTCCGGCTCCGACTTTTTCGTCTTAACCTCGCTAGCTAACGTAACTCGCCGGTTCATTCTACAAAAGGCACGCCATCACCCATTAACGGGCTTTGACTACTTGTAGGCACACGGTTTCAGGAACTGTTTCACTCCCCTTCCGGGGTGCTTTTCACCTTTCCCTCACGGTACTGGTTCACTATCGGTCACTAGGGAGTATTTAGCCTTGGGAGATGGTCCTCCCGGATTCCGACGACGTTTCACGTGTGTCGCCGTACTCAGGATCCTGAACTGAGGGTGCTGGATTTCACCTACG
>NZ_AZEC01000037.1 GCF_001435585.1 Schleiferilactobacillus perolens DSM 12744 | reverse complement strand
AAGGCAATTATAACAAATGGCAAAAGAAAAGGCGAGATACTTCACTTTTTTACTTTATCCAGAATCGATACCACAAGATTGGCAAACAAAACTTGAAACTTTAGGCGTTCCAATTGCAATTAGCCCGCTTCATGATAAAGATTTGAGCAGTGTTGAGGGGCAAAAGTATAAAAAAGCCCATTATCACGTTATTTATATCTCTAAAAATCCTGTCACAGCAGAAAGCGTTCGCTTGAAAATCAAGCGTGCTTTAGGCGATAAGAGTGTTGCTAAAGTACAAATTGTTGTCCAGAGCATGGAAAATATGTATTTGTATCTGACACATGAATCTAAAGACGCTATTGCTAAAAATAAGCACAAGTACAGCAAGCATGACATTGCTTTACTGAACAATTTTGACATTGATCGCTATATTACGCTTGATGTTGAAGATAAAGACGACATGCTGAATGATGTTTGCGATTTGATTGATGACCATAATTTGGCGAATATGCGTGAACTGAGACGCTTTTTAAAAGCTCATGGTTCAGAATATGGCATGCCCGGTATTAAAGTCGTTAATTCGGTTTTACGTGCTCATACTGGACTGATAAGGCTGTATTTCGATGCTGTTTATCAGGAACGCAAGTATGGCAGAGGCGATATAAACAAAGAGACTGGCGAGATACAAGATTAATTAGCGAATGGAAAGTAGGTGTTCGATTTGAGCACCTTTTTTGTTGTCGGCTAGCCGACTTCTGATACAAGTCTTTAGCACAATAACACAACCAACTTTAGTTGTTGTGTGTAAGTGCGCCCTTAGGAATATAATTTGAATATATTTCAGATTTTCAATCTGACTGCTACTATCATCAAGATAAGAAATAACTAATGTGTGTCAAAAATTTTCTCTAAATCTGTTTCATCAACATTTTCTTCAATTTCCAAATCTCTATACATCTCAACAAAAACATTCACTAATTTTTCATTAGCAAGCCCGTCATCAACCGATGAATTTGACTTATAGCTATAAAAATTTTTATAACTTTTAATAACATCTGGCGAATCAAAAAAAACAGCAGGAACACTATTAAACGCTCTCTTAAATTCAGTGCTAGACAAATCATATCTTGAACCAATCAATTGAACTAAAACTTCATATTTCTTCATCCAAATTCTTCGTTCATGTTCCTGAATTGCTAAGGTATTTTGGAAATTTTCATTATCCGATTCTAATTGTAATTGAAATTTTTTACTCCTTTTGTCATTAAAAAATGAGTAAAACAAAGTAATAGTCACACCTACCAAACCTAAAATACCACCTACCAAATTAATTCCTCCTAAATTTTTATTTATATTTTATTTTACGTTATTTTAAGACGATTTTAGTATTTTTTAATAAAAATTATTTATAAATCAAAAAGTACTCTTAAAACACAGATATAAGCAATTAAGAAAATAAAAATCTCAAAAAACAAAATCTCTATTTTTTAAAAATCGCTATAGTTCTTGTGGTGACTGAAAAAACGAGAATTAATTTGAAATTGGTGTTTTTTGATATGAAAATAAAGTTTAGTCCTCTTTTTGTTTTGAATAGTTCTAGAACATCATATTTTGCGTTCTAAGCGATTTTAGCTAACAGTGAGCTATTTAACTGTCTGTCAACGGTAAATCGACTTAGAGGGGCTTGGAGAGCCTTACAGGCGATATTAGCCCCTCTTGGAGGCTTTAAGGAGTTGATAGACTGTACGAAACCCAAAGCCTGATGAGCAGGAAACAAGCCCTTGTTTCCCCGAGCCCAGTGGCGGCGAACGATAGCGGTCAAGCTGGCTCAGCTTGGTCTGGGTTTGGGGCGACAGCGCCCAAGGGTTTTAAAAAGACGTTTCAGCGATTTTTGCTGATCCGTCTTTTTTGGTTTGTGTTGTAAATAAATTTTTAGCGCTGAGGGGGGGCAAGGAAGCGAATTTTGCGACCGTACTACGACCCCCCTTTTAAGTGCCGAGTGCCAAAATTGAATTTTTCGGGACCTTATCCCTACTCTCCCAAGGACTACAGCGATTAAAAAAAAATCAACAAATCGCCAACAAAATTGGCAAAAAAACGTGTTGATGTAAAATAACTTGACAAAAAAAGCGAATAAAAGTAAAATTTGTTTACAATATTTAAGAGGAGAATATTATGGCTGAAAATAAAAAAAGAGTTTCGATTGGGTTGACGGATAAACAGTATGAATTAGTTCAAAAATTGGCTAAAGAAAAAGGCTTTTCGAAGTCTGCAATATTTGTTTTAGCTTTAGAAGAATATTCAAGAAAGGAATCAGAGCAAAAAAATAAGTGAGAACTCATTCCCTTCAAG
>NZ_AZEC01000036.1 GCF_001435585.1 Schleiferilactobacillus perolens DSM 12744 | reverse complement strand
ATATGAGTTAAGACTTGTTCGAGAGTACTGAAAACATGAAGATCATCAAGACTGTAAACCATGCTTTTCCCTTCTCTTCTTGCCTTCACTAAATGTGAATCATTCAATATTTTTAGTTGGTGTGAAATCGCGGACTGTTCCATATCCAATGCAAGCACAATGTTTCCAACACTGAGCTCTTCTTTCTGTAAAAGAAAGAGAATTGACAAGCGTGTAGGGTCACTAATCACTTTGAATTCTTTGCTTATTGATTGGATCTTCTCTTTATTGATTGGCGAAGTTGTTGATGTATCCATATGCTCTTATTCCTCTCACATGATTTTCCATTCATATATATAATATCACATGAGTAAAACGATGCTAGTTTTTTGTTTATAGACAAAATTAAGACTTTTGTATCAGCAATAGTAGTCCATTTGAATAAGAAGCATCTTGTCTTGACAAAACTCATACAGTGAGTTAATATGATTTTGTAAACATATGATTTGTTATTCATATGTAAAACGTAAAGATTCCGATTTACATATGGGACAACTGAAAGGAGTCAGAGACAATGGAAATTACATGAATACTTCTCTTCTTTTAGTGGGAATTTGTGTGATTTAATAAGTAAATGAATGGAAATCAAAGGAATTATATAGGAAGGTGATAAAAATGGAAACTATCGAAGAACAACAATCTCAAGAAAAACATAATCACGACCATGAACACGGAAAAATGCCAATCGTTTTATACTTTATTGGTTTAGCCTTAGCGGTGATCGCTTTATTTTTGAATGAAGATTATCAGTTAATGCGAAATATTTTATTCTCAATCGCTACAATCAGTGCAGGATATCATGTCATTATTCTTGAAGGCCTTGGAGAAACAATCGAGAACTCCAAAGTTCAAAAAAAGTTCATGCCCAACTCTCACATTTTGATGGGATTAGCGGCCATTGGCGCTTCTTTAATGGGGAATTTTGGGGAAGGTACATTATTGATTCTTATTTTTTCTGGTGCACATTTTTTGGAAGATTATGCAGAAGGAAGAAGTAAACGAGAAATCACGAAATTACTCGAAATGAATCCAACGACTGCCCGGTTAATCCAGCCTGATGGCAGTACAAAAAATGTTGACGTCAGTGAATTAAAAGTGGGAGATCAACTTCAAGTATTGAATGGCGATCAAGTCCCCATTGATGGCGTCATTTTGTCAGGCTCTACGTCCATTGATGAGTCATCTATTAATGGAGAAAGTATCCCAAAAGAGAAGTCCAAAGGAGACGACGTTTTCGGAAGTACAATCAATGGAACAGGTACTTTCACAATGGAAGTCACTAAAGAAAATAAAGATACAGTATTTTCAAAAATTTTACAGTTAGTAAACCAGAACCAAGACAACCAAACAAAAGCTACGAGTATAATCCAAAAATTTGAACCGAAATACGTTACAGTTGTTTTAATTGCCATTCCGTTATTCATGTTATTGGCTCCTTTTCTCCTAGACTGGACATGGTCACAAAGTATCTATAGAGGATTGGTCCTTTTAGTGGCAGCTTCACCCTGTGCTTTAGCAGCGGCTACTGTATCGGTAACTTTATCGACGACTTCTAACTTGGCCAAAAAAGGCGTCCTTTCAAAAGGTAGTTCTTACCTGTCTCAATTAGCCGATACTCAAGCCATTGCATTTGACAAGACAGGAACCTTGACTAAAGGAAAACCTGAAGTAACCAATTACTATTTTGCTGATTCCGTGAACGAAGAAAACATGATTGATATCGTAGTAGCTCTTGAAAAAGAATCCAATCACCCTTTAGCAGATGCTATTCTAAGAAAGTTTGAGCAAAAAAATAAACTAACTATCGAAGTAGAAAACCAGATCGGCAAAGGATTGATAGGAGATTACAAAGGGAGAAATTATCGTATAGGAAAACCGACTTCGTTTGACGATGTTTCAGATGAATATAGTCGTTTAAATAATGAATGGTCGTCAGAAGGTAAGACGGTCGTATACGTAGCAGTAGATGAGGCTGTTATAGGTCTTATTGCCCTCATGGATGTTCCGAGTGAGCATGCAAAAGAAACCATTGATTATTTCAGAGAACAAGGCATACATACCACATTAATTACTGGTGACTCAGAAATGACGGGTAAAGCAGTCGCTAAACAATTAGGAATAGATGAAGTGATTGCGAATGTCATGCCGGAAGACAAATCCAGAATTATAGACGAACAAAAAGAAAAATACGGTGTAGTTACCATGGTTGGAGACGGAGTGAATGATGCCCCCGCTCTCGTAAACGCAGATGTGGGAATCGCTATGGGAGATGGGACCGATGTGGCAGTAGAGGTATCGGATTTAGTTTTAATGCAAAACGATTTATCCAAATTGGTACAATCTCATAATATATCTACGAAAATGAATCGTGTCATTTGGCAGAATGTTATTTTTTCAATGGCCGTTGTTGCCTTTTTAGTTGTCGTTAGTTTCTTAGGCTTAACGGATATTGCAATCAGTGTCATTATTCATGAAGGAAGTACATTGGTTGTTATTCTGAATGGGCTTCGATTGTTAAGGTCTAATTCTAAGCCTATCAAAAATTAATAACCTGTTTCAAATATTAACTAATTCTCGTTTTCATATGCCTCTGAAGTTTTGGAAACTTTAGAGGCATATTTTTATAAATCAGTTAGGGTGCTTATGCTA
>NZ_AZEC01000035.1 GCF_001435585.1 Schleiferilactobacillus perolens DSM 12744 | reverse complement strand
CTAGAATGCGTGACAAGGGTGACGAAACTGTAAGGTTTTCATTTGATCAATTAAAAGAATTAAGTGCATATAAACCTACAGCAAATATACGATTTATTGACGATATTGAAAGTACTTATCAAAAAATTTTAGGCTTACGCTTTGGAAGACGTAGTAAAGATGGGCTGCATCGTGAATTTTTTGTTATGTTTACCGAATTTGAGATAAACGGCCATGCTGATGATCCTTATGTTGATATTAAAATTTACCCCAAAGCTATAAAATTATTAAATGAGCTGGAAAGTTGGGTTCGTTATGCTTTATCAGAATTCAGAGATTTAAAAAGTAGCTACGCAAAAACCATGTTTCGGTTACTAAAACAATTTAGAACTACTNTTACTGGAATAGTCCCTCTAACGTCGATAAATTTGTTATAAAACCCATTAAAGAAGAATTAACTCCTTTGTTTAGAGGATTAACGGTTAGAAAAAAATATGGTAAAGGCCGCGGGAAACCAGTGATTGGGTATTCTTTTACTTGGAAGCCTGAAAAGAAAGACGCTAACGACTTCTCACAAGGTCAATTTCAAGATGAACGTCAAAAACTCTTTAACATTCAGCATAATGGTGAATTAACAGAACAGGAAAAATGGCGCGCCATTGACAAGGTTAAGGGGCTAACTTTAGGCTCTACTGAAAAACAGGTACTGGCTGAAAAACAAGCTGAACATGATCAAAAAATCAGAGATCAAGCAAGACAAGAAGCACTTGCTGAACTCCGAAAGGGGTTTGGAAAACATGCCTAAAACTATTAGAGAACTTGCTGATGAATTGAAGGTCTCTAAACAAACTATTCAATATCACTACCAAAGACTACCAACAAAGAACCAACAAAAAGATAGTCAAGGTAAAAACATGATTAGCCTTACAGCTGAAAGGATTATTAGGGACAAGGTAGCAAAGCCTTTGGTAGCAAAAGATCAACAAATAGGTAGCAAAAAAGCGACAAAGACTAGCAAAAAAAATAATGATCTAATTGCTACTCTAAGAAAAGAGGTAGCAGATTTAAAGTCTCAACGTGACAAACAGCTTGCGACCAAAGACCAGCAAATAAGTAGCAAAGACAGACAAATAGATCATTTAACAAAACTAATAGACCAACAACAACAATTACAATTAGCAACAGTAGCAGAAGATCGCCATTTGAAAGAACGCCTACGAAAATTAGATGGCCCAGTTGAAGATTTTGAAAGTATAGAAAAAAGCCAAGTTGCAAAAACTGATGGTGCAAAAAAACAGGCAGCTAAAAATATAACTAATAAAAAATGGTGGCATTTTTGGTAATCGAATAATTATCGTAAATATGTACTAGAAAAGAGCATACAAATTATGGAGGGTCTGTACTAGAATTTCGGACAGAAACATAAGAGAATTGATTTATCCGAAAGGAGTCCTCAAAATGACCTATTCACACAATCGCTACGACCAAGATTTTAAGAAAAATGCGGTACGTTTGAGTTTTAACTCTTCCAAACCAGTTAAAATCATTGCCTCCGAACTTGGTGTTCCTGAAAGTGCCCTGTATCGTTGGCGGAAGCTATATACCGAAGATGGAAAGCAAACGCCGTTTGCTTCTTTAGAAGCTGAGAACCGTGCCTTAAAACGTGAAAATGCCGAATTAGCATTGGAGCGTGATATGTTAAAAAAAGCCGCCGCCTACTTTGCCAGTCTCCAGAAGGAACCCCGGTCTTTCCTCGTGAACCACTATTGACAATCACTGGACCACTTGAGCAAGCGCAATTACTTGAAACGCTCGTCTTAAATATCGTCAATCACCAATCACTGATTGCCACTAAAGCTCGTCGACTGAGTTATGCCGCGGCGAGATCGACCAAGTAAAAAAAGTGAATGGTCAACGCCAATATTACGCTGTATACTCACCAGAAACAGCACAAGCTAAGTACGAAGCTAATCGAGCCCACTGTCATCGACCTTTGAAACTCGTCGGTGTCGCTGATTTTATCGACTATTTTACGACTCATTTGCGTCAAGATGGTTGGTCGCCTGATGCAGCAGTAGGACGGGCCAAACTTGAAGGCTTATATCAACCTGAGGAGATGGTCTCGACCAAGACGCTATACCACTATATTGATGCCCAGTTACTTGAAGTCCGTAATCTTGATCTACTCGAAAAAACGCGCCACCGTGCTAAATATCATCACTCGATCAAGCACAAGCGTCTGGCCGGACGGAGTATTGATGAACGGCCTAAAAGTATCGACCAGCGCCAAGAGTTCGGCCATTTCGAATTGGACACCGTGGTGGGCAAGCGCAACGGTCAAGAGAGTGTGATCTTAACGCTGATCGAGCGTCAATCCCGCTGCCAAATTCTACGTTTGATCGATGGTCGTGATGCCGATTCAGTCAACTATGAGCTGGCCAAGATCTGTCAAGAATACGGATCAATCATGAAGTCAGTTACTGCCGATAATGGCGCTGAGTTCTCGGAAGTTGGCGCTGTACTTACCGGTGTCGCTGACCTTTATTATGCCCATCCATATCGTTCCTCTGAGCGTGGGACTAACGAAGCGCATAATCGAATGATCCGCCGCGATGTACCCAAGGGTCTATCCATGGATATTTTGGGTCCTCATGATATCCAAGCAGTTGAGTCAAAGCTAAACAATTTACCGCGCCGGCAAACTGGCTATCAAACACCCAAAGCGCTTTTCTCCGCTGCTTCCGCCGGTTAAGTTAAGTCC
>NZ_AZEC01000034.1 GCF_001435585.1 Schleiferilactobacillus perolens DSM 12744 | reverse complement strand
ATATTTAAAACATAACAATCTTAGTTAGGTGCAAACATAAATTGAATTAAAAATACAGTCAATTCAACAACGACAAAAATTGATTTTATGGTTATCAGCAGACCGAGTGAAACAAGGTCAATGCGCACTTACACCCTTGACAAGTGTCAAGGGTAGATTTAATCCCCATTTTGATGGGGTTTATTTGTATTAGAAGGCTAACGCCAACTATCAAAAACCTAGAGTTAAATCTTAAGATTAATCAATCACATTACGAAGGATCCAATGACTATAAGCAAGACGAGCACCGGGAGTTATTACTTCAACTGTTTTTGTTCATTATAAAAATTACGGTAAGCTAAATAGCACGCAATGATTGACCCCAAACTAGTCGCTGATAAGAGCATGAACGTGACCATAATTTGATACTTAATGGCCCGTACTGGATCGACCCCCGCAAAGATCAAACCGGACATCATCCCTGGCAGACTGACTAGACCCACAGTCTTTGCCGAATCAATGGTTGGTGACATCCCCGTACGAATCGCCTCACGCACGATGGCAATCGAAGCATCAAGTAGACCAGCCCCTAACGCCAACCGTTCAAGCACACCTTGCCGCTGGTCATGAAACTGACTATTGAGGCTGCGATAAGCCAGCCCAATTGCGACCATTGAATTCGACGCAATCATACCAGAAATGGGAATCATTTGCGATGGCACAAACTTAATCGCACCAGATAGCACGAGGACGCCGAGTGTTACCCCCGTACTAACAAAAATGGCTAATAACGAAATGGCTAATGCATGGTCAATCCCCGGCCCCCGTTTTTTCGCATTCCAAGCCGCATTGAAGATAATGAAGCCCATCATCGCCAGCGTTAGCCACAAATTGTTGACTCGGAAAATATACTTTAGCAAGTAACCCACGATAAATAGTTGTACAACAGCCCGCACGACACCAATGACGATGTCCCTATCCAAGCCAAGTTTCTGCCACAAACTAATTCCTAACGCGACGAGCACTAACATTGCCGCCAAAAATAGCGACGTATTATTAACTGCTAAATTCATGCGTGTACCTCCAATCTGCCAGCAACCACTTTCGCTAATTGATCTGCCGCATCAATCTCTGTCGCGTCATGAGTAATCATGATCGTTGTCACGTGATCCTGCTCATTTAACTGTCGTAAACAGGCGTGCACGATTTGCTTATTATTTTCATCCAAACCAGCTGTCACCTCATCTAATAACAACACTTTTGGTAAGAATAAGATGTTGCGAATCAGCGCGACCCGCTGCCGTTCACCACCGGAAAGCTCGATAATCGGCTGATGCAGGGTTCGTTCGGACAGCCCAACATTATTTAACGCCGTTACCACTCGTTGCGTATCCATGACTTGCTTACGAATTTGGTACGGGAAAGCTAAGTTATCTGCCACCGTCTCACCAAATAACGTCGGTTGTTGGAAACAATATGAGACTTGCCGCCGATACATGATTGGGTCATAACTTTCAATCGGCTGCCCATCAAAAATCAAGGTCCCACTTGTTTTAGAAATCATGGCCGCAATGATCCGTAATAACGTACTTTTCCCACCACCGGATGGTCCCGTCAATGTAATATGAGCCCCAGCTGGAATCTGCCAATCAACATCATGTAAAATATGTTGATCAGCGATTTGATAATTAACTTTTTCTAAACTAATCAATGAATTCATATGCCCACCCCCGATTACTAATTTATAATCATTATAACCTGACTGTTAGGCTATGCGTGATAAAATTTCGTTTTCTTCCTCCAAAATAGCGAGGCGCTTCTCTAGTTGCTTGACGTCTTTTAACGTCTTTGACTGACCCTTGATCATGATTGGGGTAGCTTGTTTAACCCAAATAGCAATAGAATCTTTCGACGGACCAAATTCTTCTGCTAATGATTTAAGTGAACGGCCTTCTTGGTGAAGTTTAACCAATGAATCTTTGAAATCTTGTGAATAACGAATTGGCATAAAAATACTCCTATACTTTCATTTTACGGACTGAATAAAAATAGTCCATTTTTTTTAGTATAAGAGCATATCTGTTTGATGTATTAATACACGAACCTGTGTAGCCATTGGCAAAGCCATATGAATCATACCTGAGTCAAAGTGTTCCGTATAACTATGGAGGAGTTCTAATTGAACTTTTAATTTATCATTATTTTCCTTGATCGATCGTTTTTGTCTAGACATACGTTTTCTCCTATATAGGGAGTATTATATCATTTTATAAAGAAAACAACCCCCATTATCTAACCGGTAGATAATGGGGGCTGTTTTAATAGGTTTTCACAGGGGCGATTGGTAAGTTATAGACCCTACACAAACATCTTTTGTAAGAAGCTTTTTTTCTGTTCCTTGAGGGACGGTAATAGGATATTTAGTTTCATTAACATTTAGCCAAATCACGCAGTTGTTTCAAATCTATTTATACAGTCATCGATTCTAGGATACGCGAACGAGCTGTTCATACATGAAGATTTTACGAATATTTAGCGAGTTAGTTTAAAATATAACTTTGCCTAATTTTATCAAACAGGTCATCCGTTTTATCGCTCAATTCGATACTGTAATTCGAAAACCCAACTAAGTTATCATCAAATGACTCAATTGCAAACATCAATAACTCTTGAGCAAACCTTTTATCAAAGACGTCATTTGGAAATGTGGGATTTTCCTCCACGGGTTCCCAGTAAACTGCCTTATTGCGAATCTCTAATAATTGTTTTGTGTGAGTCCACTCAATCATCTCTTCTACTTTTTCAGCACCTATGGTATCTGGCAAACGTGAACCGAGCTGAAACACAGGCGAGATAGCTAGGTTATGCTTCTCTGTATGATTTACCAAATGTTCTTTCTTCTTTTTTGTCTCAGGATCATACGGCAAAGAAATAGCGTAGGTCGTTTTAGCCGTCTCCTCCATCGCCGTAATAGACAGAAATACTGCACTACCGTATGACCCATTCTCCAACAACGTAAAGGAATCAACCAATTGACCCACAACGTGATCAATCGCCCTATTAAACTCCTCAGAACCTCGAATTCGAAACTTAGTGGTGTTTTCGAATAACTTTTTAACTTCATCAAAATCCGCCATAGTTCATACTCCCATCTTCAAGTCATGTACACTTCAAAACACACAAAATCAAACTACTCTAATTGACCTTCGTTTTGAACAACCTTATACTCAACTTCCACGCCAGCGCGTCCCAGCGCCTTGAAATGTTCACGTCCATACTGAATTCTCACTCGCTCAGGTCGTGCTAGTTCTGATTCAGTTGTTCCCTTTATTTCTGCAACAAAGTGCATCACTTTCTCGCCGTTAACTTCCTTTAGAACCGCCCAATCTGGATTGTAGTTGCGTGTTGGTGTTCCAAT
Source organism: Schleiferilactobacillus perolens DSM 12744 (assembly GCF_001435585.1). GTDB lineage: Bacteria > Bacillota > Bacilli > Lactobacillales > Lactobacillaceae > Schleiferilactobacillus > Schleiferilactobacillus perolens. Next base: position 2,188 of record NZ_AZEC01000034.1, on the reverse strand, counting down.
CTTAAACCAAGATGGCAACTTAATGAAGTACTTGACGTTGTTAACAAGGTTAGCTGCCTCGGCAAACTTCTTTTCAATAGTTGAATCATAACGTACATACTCAAACCGAAACCATATTTGGCGTGTCACCTTCAACAACACCACGCAAAGGCTCAGACTTGAACAACTCAGCATCCCATTCTTCGTCAGTCATCTTGTAGACGATGTTTTCAGCGATGTGATTCTCTTTTAGTTCATTCAACAAGTCACCAACGTACTCTTCGTACGCAACTGGATTAATCTTGAAATCGGCAGTAACCCGCTCAGCAGCGCCATTTAAGATGCGCGCAATAATTCGACGAGTTAGTCCTGTCTCATTTTGAAGATAAGTCAAAATATCGAACTTACTCAAGTCGTATTCTGCCTTCGCAACCGTTTCACGAGTACCATCACCTTGTTCAGCGTCATAAATAATTCCGCCATCGGACTGCTTAATTGACGCCATACGTGTTGTATATTGTACCCGACTGATTGGTGAACCCTGCTTCAAGCGAGCAACAGCTAAATTAACAAATTGGTCTTCATCAAAGTGGATTTCATAGGTTGTCTTTTTGTTAATGTGATTCCAAAGATCCAAAAAGTTAGGGTCTTTAAATCATTGAAAGTATGTTTATTCATTAAATTCTCCTACCAAAGTGCCACCATTTTTTATTTTGCTTTTGAGGCAGTTCTTTTATATTTTTTACCGAAGCTGCCGTCTGAATAGAATCGTCTTTTTCACTGTTCTGTGTTAGCATGTTTGACGATTTTAAGTCATTTATTTCTGTCTTATATTCCTCTAATAGTTTTTTATCTTGTAATGCTAAACGCTGTTGCTGATCTAGAAGATTTTGTGTTTGTTTTTGAACCTCTAATAAACTTTTTATCTGTTCATCTTTTTCTTTTATGGAATCTATCACATCTAAGTAAACATCATAATCAACAAGTCTATTTGTCGATTCACTTGTTGATGACTTGTTATTTTCAAATCCCATCAAAGCCTTTATATTTTTGACATCTTGGGCGTTCAAAACATATCTATTGCCTTCCTTATTTGGCGTTTTGCTTGGCGATAATTTGGCGATAATTTGTTGAATTCTTTGCTTTGAAACGCCCAATTCATCAGCAAGTTCTCTAATAGTTTTAGACATGCTTTCCAAACCCCTTCCGGAGTTCAGCAAGTGCTTCTTGTCTTGCTTGATCTCTTATTTTTTTATCGTGCTCGGCCTGTTTATCAGCCAATGCTTGTTTTTCAGTGGATCCTAGTGGTAATCCTTTAACTTTATCAGTAGCGCGCCATTTTTCCTGTTCTGTTAGTTCACTATTATGCTGAATATTAAAAAGCTTTTGACGCTCATCTTGTAATTGGCCTTGTGAGAAATCATTGGCATCTTTCTTTTCGGGTTTCCAGGTAAACGAATAGCCAATAACTGGTTTCCCACGCCCTTTACCATATTTTTTTCTAACCGTTAATCCTCTAAACAAAGGAGTTAATTCTTCTTTAATGGGTTTTATAACAAATTTATCGACGTTAGAGGGACTATTCCAGTAACTTTTGGGCATATCTAGTAATTCAAAAAAGTCTTCTTTAGAAAAATAAGCATATCCAGTGGTTCTGAACTGTTTTAGTAACCGAAACATTGTTTTTGCGTAACTACTTTTTAAATCTCTAAACTCTGCCAACGCATAACGAACCCAACTTTCAAGCTTGTTTAAAAGGGGTAAAGCACGTTCATAAACTTTTACGTCTACATAAGGTTCTTCTGCATCTCCATCAATTTTAAATTCTGTAAACAAAACAAAAAACTCTCGAGTTAATCCACTTTTACTTCGTCTACCAAAATGTAATCCCATCATTTTTTCATAAGTTCTCTGAATGTCATCTTCAAAACGGTTATTTGCAGTAGGTTTATAAGCACTTAACTCTTTTAATTGATCAAAAGTAAAACGAATGGTCTGATTACTCTTATCACGCATACGAGAAATAATCGAAAAAAATAAATTCATTTCAACTGGAGTAAATTTTCGAAGTGGAATGGTATTTAACTCTGGATCATATTTAATAATTTCATTTCCCATGCTGTACCTCCTAATGATTACAAATTAATTTTAGATTATGTTTATCAAGTAGTCAACTTTATATTTCTACTTGATAAACAGACAAAACCTA
>NZ_AZEC01000033.1 GCF_001435585.1 Schleiferilactobacillus perolens DSM 12744 | reverse complement strand
AAACGCTCATGATTACAATAAAAGATATTGCGCGTCGGGCTGGTGTCTCAGTCTCAACCGCCTCACGTGCGCTAAATAATAATTCAAGAATTAGCCTTAAAACGCGTGAACGAATCCAAAAACTCGCCAAGGATCTTGATTATCTGCCAAATTATACCGCTAAGAACCTGACTCGTGGTGAAGCAAACGTCGTCGGAGTTATTTTTCCAACGGTGGAAAGTTCCTCACCGGAGAATCCGTTCTATATTGATATGCTCCGAGGCATCAATCAGTCGCTAGTCGCCCGACACTATGTTTTATCAATTGCGATTGGGAGCCGAGTTGAAGAGGTCCTTGCTAACGTGACGGCCATGGTTCAACAGGCAAAGGTCAAACGGTTCGTTCTACTATATACGGATGAGAATGATCCGGTCGTTGACTATTTGCGTCGCGAAAATTTGGACTTTGTGGTTATTGGTCAGCCAGTTGGAGATTTGCCGGATCGATACGTCGATAACGACAATGTTCAGGCTGGGCGAGATGCCACAATGGCAATTCTTCAAAATGGCGGGGTTCGAAACCCACTATTTGTTGAATCCGAATATGAGTGGCAATACGAGCGAAATCGCCGAATGGGCTACGAAAAGGCGATGGCGGAAGTCCAATTAGAACCGCTAGTATTTAGATTACCAAAACGCGTTTCTGAAACAGCAGTCGATGTATTTTTGAATCAGCACCAAGATGTCGATGCGGTAATTGCAACCGACGATGTTGGCTTGCTGCGGTTTAATCGGGTTTGGAGCAAAATTCGACACACAAAGAAAATTCCGATGATGAGTTTCAATAAGAGTGAGCTACTAGCGTTGATTGACCAAGATGTCCGCATGGTTGATATGCGGCCGGAAATGCTGGGCAGTCGCGCGGTAGAATTGTTATTTACCGATCGAAATGTTCAAAAATTAATTGTGCAGTACGAGTTGTGAGCAACAACTCTTTTTTATTTTATTTTTTTGCAAACGGTTGCACAAATTATCAAAGCGGTTTATAATTCATTTTGTTAAGAGAAATGGGTTCACATAACCCAAATAAACAGGGAGTGACAAATCATGGAAAATGATTCAGCACAAGGCAACACGGCTACAACGCCAAAAACCAAGTCAATGCCAAAATTGTCTATCGCGACAATTTGGATGATTAGTTTCGGATTCTTCGGTGTTCAAATAGCTTTCTCTTTACAATCTTCACAAATGGGGCGGATCTTCCAAACTTTGGGAGCTGATCCAACCAAATTAGGTTTCTTCTTTATTCTTCCTCCACTAGCAGGTTTAGTGGTTCAACCATTAGTTGGCTATTATTCAGATAAAACGTGGATGCCTAAAATTGGTCGTCGATTACCTTACCTTTTGATGGGATCGTTAGTCGCCGTCATCGTTATGTTCTTACTACCAAACTCTGGTAGCTTAGGATTTGGTTATGGATCACTTGCAGCACTTTGGTTCGGTGCCATCACAATTCTCTTCATGGATTTATCGTCTAACGTTGCCATGCAACCATTCAAGATGATGGTCGGGGACATGGTGAATGATGAGCAAAAAGGATTTGCTTACTCAATCCAAAGTTTCTTATCAAATAGTGGTTCAGTGCTAGCTGCAATTTTCCCATACCTCTTAACTGGTTTGGGTGTTGCTAACATTGCGCCAAAGGGTGTCATTCCGAACTCAGTTATTTTCTCATTCTATACAGGTGCCGTTATCTTAGTTATCTGTAGTGCCTTCACTATTTTGAGAGTTAAAGAATATACACCCGCAGAATATAACGCCTATCACGGTATTACTGAAGCAGATGTTCAAGAAAAAGTTGGTTTATTTACACTTTTGAAACGTGCTCCTAAAGTATTCTGGACGTTAACTCTTGTTCAATTCTTCTGCTGGATGGCCTTCCAATACCTTTGGACTTATGGTGCAGGTGCCGTCGCCAAGAACGTTTGGCGCGCAACAGATCCTGCAAGTGCTGGCTATCAAGCCGGTGCCAACTGGTTCGGTGTTCTATCCGCAATTTACGCTTTAGCTGCCGTTGTTTGGTCATTAGTTCTTGCTAAGATGCCAAATGACAAGCACAAGCCAATGTACGCAACTAGTTTAGTATTAGGTGCCGTTGGGTTTGCCTCAATTTTCGTTGTTCATAATCAATGGGTTCTCATCCTCTCATTCTGCTTGATTGGTATTTCATGGGCCGCAATGATGACGTTCCCATTCACCATTTTGACCAACGCACTTTCAGGTGCCAACATGGGCTCGTACCTTGGTCTATTCAACGGAAGTATCTGTTTACCACAAATCGTTGCTTCAGTATTGAGTTTCGCTTTGTTCCCATTGATGGGCTCATCAATGCCAGGGATGGTTCTCTTAGCCGGTATCTTGATGTTAGTCGGTGCCTTCTCAGTAAGCAGTATTAAAGAAGTATTCGCATAAAAATTAAAGGAGTCTGAATGATGAAACGAACATTTGACGTATCACCGTGGCACATTGTGACCACTAAACTTAATCCAGACGATAAACGTCTTCAAGAATCAATGACCAGTCTTGCAAATGGTAACCTCGGCATGCGTGGATTCTTTGAGGAAGGTTACAGTGGCGACACGCTTCCCGGAATCTACATTGGTGGCGTTTGGTTTCCAGATAAGACAAAGGTTGGCTGGTGGAAAAACGGCTATCCTAAGTACTTTGGCAAAGTGATTAATGCAATCAACTTTATCAAGGTTGGCATTAAAATCAACGGTGAAGTTGTTGATTTGGCTAAGGACAAGGTGAGTGACTTCAACCTTGATTTAGATATGCAACAGGCCGTTCTCGAACGGGCTTTCACTGTTGAAAAGGGTGGCGCAAAGGTTCAGATTTCATTTGAACGATTTGTCAGTGCTGCAACTAAGGAACTCGTTGTTCAAGGGATTATCTTGAAGAATGTGGGTTCTAAAGAAGCTAAGGTTGAATTCAGTTCATCCGTTGATGCTGATGTACAAAATGAAGACGCCAATTACGATGAAAAGTTCTGGGACGTTTTGAAAGTTGCTAAGACTGATAATGAAGCCGAAGTTATTGCGGAAACAAAGCCAAACGACTTTGGAACACCACAATTTACGGTTGGTGCTTTATCAACAGTTGTCACGGACTGGAACAGTGAGTCTGCAGACCAAACCGATGTCTCAGCGACGAACCATTTTAGCGGAACACTGGCTGCTGGTGAGCAAACAATTATCCAGAAGCGCACAGTTGTTGTGTCATCACGTGACTTCCCTAAACAAGCTGATCTTGAGGCTCGTTTAACCCAATTAAATAAAGAAATTTCTGCAACATCATACAGTAATTTATTCAACGCCCACAAAGCTGTTTGGGCAAATCGCTGGAACGTTTCTGATGTTAAAATTGCTGGCGACGATGAAGCGCAACAAGGAATTCGTTTTAACCTATTCCAGCTCTTCTCAACGTACTATGGCGAGGATTCTCGTTTGAACATCGGACCTAAAGGCTTTACCGGTGAAAAATACGGTGGTGCCACATACTGGGATACAGAGGCCTTTGCGGTTCCCGTTTACCTTGGTGTTACGGATCCAAATGTTACCAAAAACTTGTTGAAGTATCGTTACCAACAAATTGACGGTGCCTTCCATAATGCTAAGGAACAGGGCCTTAAGGGTGCTTTATACCCAATGGTTACGTTTGATGGGATTGAATCTCATAACGAATGGGAAATTACATTTGAGGAAATTCACCGTAACGGCGACATTGCCTACGCAATTTACAACTACACAAACTACACTGGTGACAAGTCATACGTTCAGCATGAAGGCGCCAAGGTCTTAACGGAGATTTCACGTTTCTGGGCTGACCGGGTTCACTTCTCAGAACGGAATGGCAAGTACATGATTCATGGTGTTACTGGCCCTGATGAGTACGAAAATAACGTTGATAACAACTGGTATACCAACATTTTGGCACAATGGACGTTGAAATATACGCTTCAGATTCTTAAGGAAGTTTCACCCGAACAAGCTAAGAAGCTGAATGTTAGTGAAGATGAAAAGAAGCATTGGCAAGACATTGTCGACAACATGTATCTGCCATATGACAAAGATCTCAACATCTTCGTTCAACACGATGGCTTCCTAGACAAGGATATCAAGCCAGTCAGCTCACTTCCTAAGGATCAATTGCCACTTAACCAAAACTGGTCATGGGACAAAATTCTTCGTTCACCATACATCAAACAAGCCGATGTTCTTCAAGGAATCTGGGACTTTATTGATGACTTTACACCTGAACAGAAGAAAGCCAACTTTGATTTCTATGAGCCATTAACGGTTCATGAATCAAGTTTGTCAGCTTCAATCCATGCCATTTTGGCAGCTGATCTTCATTATGAAGAAAAGGCAACCGAATTGTATGAACGGACAGCTCGTCTCGATTTGGATAACTACAATAATGACACGGTCGATGGTTTGCACATCACAGCTATGACCGGTGGCTGGTTAGCCATTGTTCAAGGATTCGCTGGCATGCGAGTTCGCAACGGTGAGTTACACTATGCACCATTCCTACCTAAGAAATGGCAGTCATACCAGTTCCGTCAATTGTTCCGCGGTCGTTTGATTGAGGTAACGGTTGATCAGTCTGGTACGAAGCTTGACTTGCTCGATGGCGACCCAATTACGGTTGACCTCGATGGTAAGAAGGAAGAGCTTAAATAGGACTAAAAAAAGGGCAAGAGTGGGAAACTGCTCTTCGCCTTTTTTATTAAAAGAAAGTGGGTGAGACTGGTGGAATCGACTGTTAAAGATTTTGGCCATTTAGAAAATGGTGAGTTAGTCAAAGAATTTACGATTACAAATAAAAATGGTGTGAGCCTCCGCACAATCAGTTACGGAGCAACCTGGACTGGCTACTTTGTGACACCAGAGAAGAATATCATTTTAAATTTTGATAACGTGCACGAATATGAAACGAATCCCTTTCATTTAGGAAACACCATTGGTCGGGTGGCAGGACGGTTGAGCGGCCATACGTTTAACGTCGCTGGATTCAGGGTCAATTTGAAGCCAAACGAAAATAAAAATGTGCTACACAGTGGTAACACGGGCATTGATCGGCTCAATTGGCATGGCGAGATTATTCTAGACGACCAATCTGCCAAAATTCGATATACCATGCAACAGAAAGCAATTTTTCCTGGGACGTTGGAAATGGCCATCACCTATTCTTTAGATGAGGATAACCATGTTTCCGTACAATATGAGGGACGCAGCAACGTGGAAACCCTATTTAATCCGATGACGCATGTTTACTTTAATTTGGATGGACCGGACGCGCCAATCAAGGATGAATTCTTGAAGATAGTTGCGGATAGGCATATCGTGGTAAATGAAGAAAAGATTCCAACGGGTGAAATACAGGTCGTTGAAAATACCCCGTTTGATTTTACAAACCTTGTTAAGCTGGGCGATCAATGTGAAAAACTTGGCGGCAACGAACAGTTTGATGATGCCTTTAAAAAGCCGGATACATCGCTAGGCGTAACACCAAGCTTGTTACTAGTTGATAGCGCAAAGCAGCATCAATTAGAAATGGGCAGTGATCGCAATGGCGTCATTATTTTTAACGTCAATCCCGATTGCATTGGCAAAGATGCGGATTGGCTTGCTGCTCATCCAGATAACGGACTGGCTGTGGAATTACAAACGGTCCCAGATGCGATTCACCACGACGGATTTGGCGACATTGTTTTACCCGCTAATCAAACTAAAACTTACACATCAACTTATTACTATTCGGAGGGATAACCATGAAGTTTGAAGATATTAAGGGATTTGCATTTGATTTGGACGGCGTCATTGCTGATAGTGCCCGATTGCACGCTAAGGCATGGCACCAAACGGCGGATGAAGTTCATTCAGAATGGACACCAGAACTAGCGGAAGCCTTGAAGGGTGTCAGCCGCATGGATTCACTGGAAATGATTTTGAAGGCGGGTGGCCATGAAAATGACTACACCGAGGATGAAAAGGTGGCTTTGGCTACCGAAAAGAACACCAAGTATTTGAAGCTGGTTGAATCATTAACGCCAGATGACGTGCTACCAGGGATGAAAGCCTTCTTAGACGAATTAAAAGCTAGCGGCTATAAAATGTCCGTCGCTTCAGCCTCAAAGAACGCCCCTGCAATTTTGAAGCAGTTGAAAATTACCGACTACTTTGAAGGCGTGGTTGATCCAGCCAAATTGCATGCCGGAAAACCA
>NZ_AZEC01000032.1 GCF_001435585.1 Schleiferilactobacillus perolens DSM 12744 | reverse complement strand
CCAATATGTGGAAGCCAGCCTCTTTCAATTCACGCACCCCGAGGGATGCGACAAGCCGCCGACGCAGCCACGTCAGACGGCCAGAAAGCTTTCAATTCACGCACCCCGAGGGATGCGACTGCCACAGCCGAAGCAACCGGGTATTAAGCTATTGCCCTTTCAATTCACGCACCCCGAGGGATGCGACTATTGGTATCCCGTCGTACTACGGCAGTGATGAACTTTCAATTCACGCACCCCGAGGGATGCGACGGCTTTCCTGGCCCAATATGTGGAAGCCAGCATCTTTCAATTCACGCACCCCGAGGGATGCGACCGCAACAAATGGTGCCACTTGTCGCAGCTGATACCAGATATTGATTCAAAAAGCTTAATTGTCATGTGTTTACATTCACATTATACCAAAAACGGCGTTTTATTGACCATCAAATGCGCGAGCCCCCCGTAGATTTCCTGTTCGACCCCCATTCGCGCAAAAAAAGATCCACCCGTCATTGACGAGTGGATCCAAAATTAAATATTGACTTATTCAGGCAATTGGCCGTTCCAAGAAGCATCGCGAGTCAGCTCAGTAGAATCGTAGCCGCCCAGGCTTAAGTACATATGACCATTCTTAACGGTAGCGAGGACGTTATTCACACCTGAACTGGTCGCTCGGAATAAAATCCGGCCATCCGCCATTGGTTCAGCAACGACTGGTGTCTTAGTCATGTTCTCGTGTTGAGAAATAACCATCACACCACTGGCATTGTAGTAAAGTGTGAAAGTATCTGCACCGACCCACTTGCCATAGAATTGGGCTAACGGAATTGTGGATTGAACGCTGCTGCTAGCCGCCTGTTTTTGACTGCTTTGTGTCGCCACACTCTGACTGCTCTGTGTCGTGCTGGCAGCTGGTTGACTGCTGCTTTGCTCACTTGTGGTAACTGCTTGGCTGCTGCTTTCTGCAGGAGCGGTACTATTGCTTTGTTGTGTCGTGCTGCTGGCAGTTTGATCAGTACCTTGGCTATCATCCGGTGTGGAGCTGGTAACTGCCGGCTGGCTGCTTTCAGATTTAGCCGAGACATCTTTCTTACTGGACTCAGGTGCCTTGTTTTCAACACTAGACTTATCAGATTTTTCAACTTTTGATGTGCGAGTTTCGACTGCAGCACTGTGGGAGTTGGTGCCTTCAGCACAGCCGGCTAACAGAAGAACGGATAATGCGGAAATAATTGCGATACTCAGTGTACGTGTTTTCATATCTCTCACCTCGACTATAAGTTTACACGGCCATTCCAAGATAAACAACCCTTTATTACAAAAATGTTACCTGAATTGTTAAGGTTTAGAAATACTTAAGGAAGCACCAAAAGCTTTGGTCTGGACCGATGAAAGTGCCGCCAATATTCAATATTCAAGTATAAATACCCTTCTTAACCATTTTTGAATGTGACGTGGATTGTTACAAAAGGTCGGAATCCAAAAGAAGGCCCGATTACCGCTTCCCAGTATGCAAAATGGCCGACCAAGGCCCGCGCCTTGGTCGGCCATTTATATGCTGTCACAAATCCCGATGCGCGTACAACCGCCGGGCCAGCCACATAGAAAAGCCAAACAACACGATTCCGACGACTAAGGCGATCCCGCTAATCCGTAAGCCGCGGCCAGAAAGAAATCCCGCCGGGCCGACAACTTGGGAAGAAACACCGCCCAGATATCCCACCAAAAGACCAGTGACGATGAGGGGCAGGAAAACCGCATAAGGCGCTTTTTCATAACTCACACGCATCAGGATCGGATACTGCACGGCCGTCATCATCAATAACATATAAGGACCGACCAATGAGACGGACAACAGTATGTGAAAATCACTACCAAACAATTCCGGCCGCAGTAAATGAATTGCAGTCAGCGTCAGCAGCGTGTTACCCAACATTAACAAACCTACAGTGAGTGCAAACAGATAATGGCCATGCACCACATCCCGACGCCGAATCGGCAGTATCGCGTACAACGCATCCAGGCTTCGCTGAGCGCTGGAAATAAACGGCGTAATCAGGTATGCGCCGGACCCACCAATCATACCGCCGAACCCGACCAGGAAGGCATCTTCCCGCACAGGACTGAATGCCAGTGCGATGGTAATCAGATCGAGCAAAAGATAAATTAATACCACGTTATTCCGCGCACTGACGGCATGCATGTCGAGCATCATCATCTTATAAGCGTTGCGCATGCAGACCCCTCCCAAAATTTTGCTTGCCGTTTTCCAGATACAGTGTCCCCCTGCAGATCAGCCATCTGCTTATAAATCCCGCCGTGCGTACAACCGTCGTGCCAGCAGCAGCGAAGCCAGGAATATCCCCGCACCGCCGACTAAGCCCAAACCAAGCAGCGGATAGCCGCGGGGAGAAAAGAAGCCATGACGCCCGAGCAAATCAGTGGACGATCCACCGATGTATCCGGACACTAACCCAGCAGCAACGATTGGTAAGAAGATTAAATACGGCGCCTTTTCGTAGCTGATCCGCATCAAAATGGGATACTGCACAGATGACATCATCAGCAGCATGAACGGTCCGACAAAGGCAAAGGACAATAAAATCGGCAAATCCGCACCAAACAGTGTCGGCCGCAGCCAATGGATAAGAATCACAATCAACCAAGTGTTCATGAGCATGAACAAACTGAGAACGGCCGCGAACAAATAATGGCCGTTGACAATATCCCGTCGGCGGACAGGCAGCATGGCATAAAATGCATCAAGACCGCGCTGAGCGCTGGCAACAAAGGGCGTGATGAGACACGCGCCGGAGCCGCCAATCAGACCGCCAAAGCCAATTAAGAAAGCACCTTCGGCCAATGGGCTGAATGCTAGCGCCACAGTAATCAGGTTCGTGACGAGATAGATGAGCAACACGTTGTTGCGAATATTGACTGAACGTGTATCGAGCCGCATCATTCTCAACGTGTTATGCATGGCCGCCCCTCCCGAAATAAATCATCAATTCCTCCAGCGTGATACTCTCCTGGAGCAATGTGTTTGGCAAACCTGCTGTTTGGTCCACTGCTAGCAAGCCGCTAAATCCTTCACTATGCGTTCGCAAACCAATCAGTACTTCGCGCAAAGCCGGCGTCAATTCGTTCAAGCCGCCTTTGACCAGCACATACTGATTTAGCAAATCATCCACATGACCAAAGAACTGCTGCCGCCCGCCGCGAATATACAGCAGAAAGTCAGCAATCCGTTCCAGATCGCCAGTCAAATGGGTCGACAACAGTACCGAATGCTCCCCATCTGCAATGAAATCCTGCAAGCGCGTCAACAATTCATCTCGCGCCAGGGGATCTAAGCCGCCGGTCGGTTCGTCCAAAATCAGTAGGCGCGGATGATGGGCCAACGCTGCCGCTAGTTGCAACTTTACTTGGGTACCCCGAGACATGCTCTTATACTTGGTCTTGGATGGAATATCCATTTCACGACATAATTGATCAAAATACGCGTCGTCCCATTGGGGGAAGAAATCCCGCAAGCTTTTGGCCACTTGTTTCACCCGCCAATAGTCAGGATACAAAGTGGTGTCCAATTGTACGCCCAGACTATCGCGCAACGCGATCCGATCGTTCGCAGTACTCGCCCCGAGCATACTGATGTGGCCCGCGTCCGGTCGAATCATATCCAGCAAAGCTTTGATCGTGGTAGTCTTCCCCGCGCCATTCGGTCCGATCATACCCATGATGTAACCGGCGGGTAAATGGAAGTGAATCCCATGTAAAGTGAACTCTTTATATTGTTTTGCTAAACCGTCCACGACGATCAAATTTTCTTCCTCACCGGTCACCATCATCACCACTTTCTGCTGCAATCAGAGTATCCAGCATCGTGTGCAAATCATGCACTGGAATCTTTGCCAACTGGGCGGCCGCCAGTGCGTCGCTCAAATGTGCTTCAATCTCGCGGAGAGCATGTTCCTGAACTAGGGCGCTGTCCTGGCCCAAAACATAACTGCCTTTGCCCTGGACATTATTGACGAAGCCTTGCTCTTCCAAATCATGGTACGCGCGCGTGGTGGTAATCACACTAATTTGCAAATCTTTCGCGAGCTGACGAATGGAGGGCAGCAATGTGCCCTCCACGAGATCGCCAGCAAGAATGGCGGTTTTAATTTGGTCTTCGATCTGTTGATAGATCGGAATACCCGCTTTGTTCGATACGACGATCCGCATACTGCCGCCTCTTCTTTCTACTTAATTGCTTATTTTTCGTGTGCCGGCACCGTTTTGGCGCGTCCCCGTTCGCTGCGGGCAATGGTCCAGGATTGCCGTAATGCATGCCAGATACTGTTGTCAGAATAGGCCAGTACATTGGTTTCGTAAAGTTTCGCCGAGAGCCAAGTGAAAATGGCGAGGAAAGCCAAATTGATACCCAACGCCAACAACGCTTCCGGACTGCTCACTTGCCCCACTGCCAACCGTGACGGCATAATCAGTGGCGACAAGAACGGAATATAGCTGAGAATATTAACCAAGGGAGTGCTGCCGTTGGCGGACATCAATGCCGCCATGTACCCAACTAGAGAAAGCATCACCACCGGCATCGTCGCCTGACTGGCCTGTTCCTGGCTGGCCACAAGCGATCCTAACAGAGCAGAAAGCACTGTATAACTGAGAATACCGATCACGAAGAATCCCAAAGTCATTATGATAAAGGTCGCATCCAACATTGACCAATCCACTTGGCTAAGAATTCCACGGATGGTGGCATTGTTCCGTCCAACAATTAATACGCCGCCAGCAATAATAGCGTAAAGCACAATCTGAACCACCATCAATGCCATAATCCCTAATATCTTACCAAAAAACTGGGCCCGTGCGCTAATCGCCGAGAGAATCATTTCTTCAATCCGGCTGCCCTTCTCGGTCGCAATTTCTTGAGCCGTCATGGAACCATAGCTTAACAAGAAGCCATAGAACATTACGCTGATCGCCATAGCCAAAAGATACTTAGCAGATTCGCCTGCGCCGCCCTTAGTGGTCATTTTTCCACTGTCCGAAATCGATACATTGCGGGTGGTCACACTGGGCGGTGTCAGTAGTTTAGTCAATTGGGCGCTGGTCAAATGTAACTCACCGGCGACAGCAGCGGTATTTAATTGACTTAAGTTCGCCGTTAAGGTGTTTTTACTCACCTCTTGACCGCCTTGCCGACTGAGATACTGACTGGTGTATGGCGTTTGGGCATTGACTGTGAGGACGCCATCAATTTTCTTGTCCGCTAGAGCTTTCTCTGCACTCTTTTGACTGGCATAGGTCCGATACTTCACCGAGTCACTGGATTGTTTCATCAACCCTTGCTGAATTGGTGCCGATGCCACGACGCCCACTTGCGGAGTGGCCGTCGTACTGCTCATGTAGTAACCAATGCCGAACATGATCAATCCCAATACTAACGGTGACAGGACAATAGACCACCAGCCGCCGCTCTTCAGATTTTTACGAAATACTTGGTTGAAGACAATTTTTACTGCGTTCATGCGGATGCACCTGCTTTCAGTTTGAAGATTTCATCCAATGTCGGTGGTTGCTGACTAAATTCTGGTAGATAACCCTTGGCGGTGGCTGCTTCAAATAGCGCATGCCCCACAGTTGGATCGCTCAGTGTCAACGTATACCGTGTCCCTTGGTGGACGACTTTTTCCACACCGGGGAAATCCTGCAGTTCTTGATCACTCAACGGTGGTTGTTCCAGATAAACTTTAGTGCGGCCGAATTGTTGGCGGATCTCACCGACCTTACCGTTCAATACCATTTCCCCATTGCGCAGCATGACTAGGTGGTCAGAAACTTCTTCTACGTTGCTCATGTCATGGCTAGAGAAAATAATCGCCGAACCGTTGTCTTTGAGCAACCGAATGCCGTCTTCCAGTAGACCAGCATTGACGGGGTCCAATCCAGAAAAGGGTTCATCCAGGATCAAAAGTTTAGGCATATGGATCAATGTGGCAATCAACTGAATTTTTTGTTGATTCCCTTTAGACAAATCCTTGACCTTGTCAGTTTTCTTGCCCTTGACCTGAAACCGGTCCATCCATTTATCTAACCGGGCCAAGGCTTCAGCTCGAGAAAGACCGTGGAGTTGGGCAAAGAAGACGATTTGATCGGCCACCCGCATCTTGGGATAAAGCCCCCGTTCCTCTGGGAGATAACCGATGAACGCGCGGTCTTGCACCGCCATGGGGCGGCCATTCCAAAGCACTGCGCCATTGTCGGGATGGAGGAAATTCAAAATCATGCGAAATGTGGTCGTTTTCCCGGCACCGTTTTGACCGATCAAACCCATGATCGTGCCCGGTGCCACGCTGAATGTTTCGTTATGAACAGCGGTCTGGCCGCCAAATGTTTTTGTCAATCCTTGTAATTCCAACATTGCACTCACCTCTACTGTCTATACTGTTTATACTGTACATATTACAATATATACAGTATATGAACTGCGGCCACTTGTCAAGAAAAAAGGCAAAAAAATCTCCCAGTTTTGAGCAACCTGGTATACTAATGAGCAAGCCGGGTAATCCTGGTGACTTGAAAGGAAGGATGACCATTGATGCTCACAACCATTTTGACCAAAGCGGGCGATTTTTATGTTTTTGACCCTGCCACTTTACATGAACAGGAAAACATGTTGATCGGTGACGCCATTAAATTACAAGCCGTTAAAAATATTCGGATATCGCGGCATACCAAAACTGGTGAAACCTATGAGCGGGTGGCTTGGCAATATCCCACTACACTCAGTCTTCAAACCGCGCTGTGTCGCCCAGACGAAAAAGTGTGGGAAGCCCCTGCAACGGACTTTGAACAAGCAGTGTTTACCCAGCTGACCCAAAAGACACCGTTGACAAAGGATCAGCGCGCAGTATTGCGCAGCCAATATCTCCGGATCGTGCTGCCGCAAGCCGCATAACAAAAAACAGGGACGCCTTAGCGTATCCCTGCTACATAGTGCCATTATTTTGGTTCACTTAACTGATGCATATATTCCGACAGATGATCAATCACCATTGTGGGTAAGACGACATACTGATACTGTGCCAGCTGATCGGCGACTGCCGAGTGAGTAAACACTGCCGCCGCCACTGTCTCTTCGGAGAAACCGAACTGGGCAACAAAGGCCGCAATCACCCCGGTCAATGTATCCCCTGTGCCGCCAGTGGCCATACCGGGATTCCCACTCGTGTTTTGCCAGTAAGTTTGTTGGTGCGGCACATATAATTGGGTGCGGGCACTTTTATGGACCAAGACAGCAGATTTTGGCAAGGTGTCTGCGAATGCCTGAATCTGCGAAGGTGTTTGGGCGGTCACAGCCAAATGACTCAGCCGGGCAAATTCAACCACATGGGGTGTGAGAATCAGATGACCTTTTGGCCAGTGGATTTTTTCTTGGCCAGCAAGAAGGGTGAGCGCACTGCCGTCGATAATCAGTGTCTGCTCATCAGTGACCCGCTGTAAAGTAAAACTCAGGGTTGTCGCAGCCTGTTCGTCCACCCCTAACCCCGGGCCAATCACAATCACCGTGGCGCTCTGAATAAGCGGGGCCAAAGTGTCCAATTCGGTAAAATCGGTGGCCATCACTTCTGGATAACGGGTGTGGAGTGCCGTGTTATTCACAGGCCGGGTGGCTAAAGTCACCAGACCGGCACCCGCGTGCACTGCGGCGCCAGCACTCATAATCCCAGCCCCACCATATTGCGCGTTTCCGCCAATAACCAGTACGTGACCGAAACTGCCCTTATATGTATCTTTGGCGCGGGGATGGACAATCCGCCGTGCGACTTGCTCATCGATCCATTGTTGTTCCAAAATAATTCTCCTTTCTGGCAGAAAAGGGTTGGCAAAACCGTCCTTTCCTGATAATATATTTAAGTTGCATGCCGGTGTGGCGGAATTG
>NZ_AZEC01000031.1 GCF_001435585.1 Schleiferilactobacillus perolens DSM 12744 | reverse complement strand
AGGGTGGAGACAGATGACAACACCGAGTCGCATCCCTCGGGGTGCGTGAATTGAAAGATCTAGTCGTATTTGATCCACCGCACATGATTAGCGTCGCATCCCTCGGGGTGCGTGAATTGAAAGCCATCAACCACATCCTTTCCCGCCGTAAATGCTCGTCGCATCCCTCGGGGTGCGTGAATTGAAAGGTCGCATTGATCACTTATATGATGTCTCGCCAGTGGTCGCATCCCTCGGGGTGCGTGAATTGAAAGCCGACAAATAAATAGAGAGCAGTATGCAACTGCTGTCGCATCCCTCGGGGTGTGTGAATTGAAAGACGGAGATTCCGGGCAAATCTCGGGATCTGATCCAGTCTCATCCCTCGGGGGTGCGTGAATTGAATGCCCTTGGCAATCTGCCCAACCGACGAGGTTCAGGGTCGCTCCTACGGGGTACATGAATTGAAAGTTGGGACGGCCTATGTTTGAGTGAACAGTAAGTTTTTTGCACCTTTAGGGGTTGCGTGAATTGAAAGGAATTGTGGCATTTGTTCCAAATTATCCGTAATTGTCGCATACCCTGGAAAGGTTCATCCGTATCCAGATGAGACTGCACAGGAACTGTCGCACCAATAGGGATGCGTGAATTAACAATCTTGGCGGATAATAATTATGCAGTTGATAGGATACCGCTTTTTAAGTCGCGTGAACTCGAAAATATGTGTCGAAAAAAGCCGGATATCAAAATTGGATTGCTTCTCAACAGTATAGCTAGACAGATTCAAAAGTAGACATTTTCCATGAATGCCTTCAATGACGGCACGGCTACATGCAATGTGTATCTGTAACAGATTTGTCTTCAAAACCAGATGATTTTGGGGTCATCAAAGGTGGATTGTGGCACAGCATTGTGAAATAATTATAATGCGAGTGTTTTACAAAGGGAGGCAATGTGCATGTATGACGAAGATGATTGGTTAATGATCTCGGGCATTCAACACTTTGTTTTTTGTCGGCGACAATGGGCATTAATTCACATCGAAGATCAATGGGTCGAAAACATTTTGACTTATGAAGGACAAGAAAAACATAAACGGGCAGACGATCCTAAATTTCGTGAGAAACGAAAAGATGTCATTGTGGAACGAGCGCTCCGTGTGCACTCACCGACATTAGGCGTGACCGGAGTTTGCGATGTAGTTGAATTTTACAAGTCATCCACAGGTGTCGGGTTAAGCAAATATCCGGGACTCTATGTGCCGCTAGTCGTGGAATATAAGCGTGGACGAGAAAAGAAGAATCTTTCGGATGTTTTGCAACTCGCCCTTGAGACGATGTGTCTTGAAGAAATGTTAGGGACAACAATCACAACTGGGGATCTGTACTACTTTGCCACGAATAAGCGAATTAGCATCCCCATTGATGAAGAGTTGCGTAATACGGCAAAAAAGACAGTGCAGGAGATGCACAATTATTGGGAAAAGAAGTACACGCCAATCGTCAAGACCGGTAAATGGTGTAATAGGTGCTCTCTAAAAGATATTTGTTTGCCGGTGTTAGAACATCGACAAAATGTGCGTATATATATGGAAGAGAGGCTCGGAAAAGAATGAAGCAGTTGCTGAACACGTTGTTTATTTCCCAAGAAGACGGATACCTCGCCCTTAATAATGGTAATGTTACCGTATTGGTCGATAAAAAGCCGGTGGGCAAAGCACCCCTAATTAATTTTCAGGCGATCATTGCTTTCACTCGCATGGGAGCGAGTCCCGCTCTGTTACAGGAGTGTATGGCACGTAACATTTTATTGTCCTTTATCTCGCCTACGGGGAAGTTTCTTGGTCAGATGACTGGTCAAACGAACGGTAATGTACTCTTGCGGAAAGAGCAAGTTCGGGTTTCTGATGATAAAGGAAAAAGTGCATTAATTGCGCGTAACATGATCGCCGGTAAGTTGTACAATCAACGGCGTCTGATTCAACGATACATGCGCGATCATGAACTTGTTGTTGATGTCGGAGTTCTTCAGAATTTGGTTGACGAGTTGAGAGAAAGTATTCAAGCTGTTCAACTGGCGACGCAACTAGATACTATTAGAGGTATAGAAGGGAACGCAGCTGCCGCATATTTTGCGCAATTTGATCAATTAATACTCCAGCACTCATCTGAATTTCGATTCGCTGGTCGAAATAGACGACCACCACTGGACAATGTGAATGCACTACTATCATTTGCGTATGTGATGCTCGGCGAAGAGTGCAGCGGTGCTTTGCTCTCTGTGGGTCTGGACCCGTATATTGGATTTATGCACGCCGATCGGCCAGGGCGGAAGGGACTTGCATTAGATATGATGGAAGAGTTGCGTGGAATTTATGCAGATCAATTTGTGTTGACCATAATCAACAAACATATCATGAAATCATCAATGTTTGAACATCAAGACAGCGGCGCAGTGTGGTTAAACGATGAGGGACGGAGGGTGTTTCTGACCCAATGGCAGCAACGTAAAGGCGACGAAATCACGCACCCATATTTGCAACAAAAAATTTCCTGGGGACTAGTACCATATAGTCAGGCATTACTGCTTGTTAGGTATTTGCGGGGAGATTTAGATGCCTATCCTGCATTTTTATGGAAGTGAGGAACTGTTTTGTTAGTAGTTGTTACGTATGATGTCTCTGTCACGGATCCTGGCGGTACTCGCCGTCTGAGCCGAGTTGCCAAGGTATGTGAACGTTACGGCAAAAGGGTGCAGAATTCCGTTTTCGAATGCATTGTAGATTCTGTCGGATTAAAACAGATGCAGTCGGCACTGAAAGAGATCGTTAATCTGAAAATGGATAGTTTGCGATTTTACAATCTCGGAAAGAACTATCGGACAAAAGTGGTCCATTGGGGAGCAAAAGACGTTCAGAATGTACAAGACCCATGGATAATTTGAAAGGTGGTGAGTTTATGACGAAAGACACAAATACTGTTGAGTTTGAAGTGTGGGGGAATTTCGGTCTGTTCACTGATCCATTAACTAGAGGTGGCGAACGAATGAGTTATCAGTTGCCCACCTATCAAGCATTAGTTGGCATTACCTCATCGATTTATTGGAAACCAACGCTTATTTGGCGGATTGATGATTTGCGTGTGATGAATACAATCAAGGTAGAATCCAAGGCGATCCGGCCATTGGATAAAAATTTTGCATTGGATAAGAACACGTTGGCGTATTACACGTACCTTGTGCAACCCCGCTATCAAGTTAGGGCACATTTCGTTTGGAACATGCAGCGACCAGATCTTGAACAAGATCGTAACGCAAAAAAGCACATGGCCATCTTTCAACGAGCATTAAAAGCAGGCGGACGAGAGGATGTGTTCTTGGGAACCCGCGAGTGTCAAGGCTATGTGAAGCCAATATCTTTTGGTACTGGTGAAGGTGCATATGACAATCAGGGAAAACAATTATTTGGGACGATGGTACATGGATATAATTACCCTGATGAAACTGGCGACCCAACATTTGCAGTACGTTTATGGACGCCGACGATGCAAGATGGCATTGTTCATTTTTTGGCCCCTGATCAATGTAAAATTGTTCAGCCGATTCGAAAAATCAAAAATTATCATTGGCAGCATCCCAATACAATGCAGTCAGTTGACATACTTTATGATGCCATGTTTGGAGGTGAATCTAAATGAGCGTCTTTCAAGAACTGATCAATGTATATGATAACAACGCTGAAGATGCCGGTGTATTTAAGAGTGGTGCGGATTTCACCCTGTTACCGCTTGCGCATGTCTCTGTCAAAGTGCCCATTCAGGTCACTTTGACATCGACGGGAAATTTTTTATCCGCAATGGCATTACCCAAAGAAGATCAGCTCACTGTAATTCCGGCAACCAGTGAAAGTGCCACACGTTCTAGTAATCCGGATCCGATGCCGTTACAGGATAAAGTGCGGTATTGTGCAGGTGACTTTGCAGATTCACTGGCCAATAAGAAAGAGCAAGAAAAAGCACGTGAGGATCATCAGTGGTATACAGCGTTATTAGGCGGTTGGGCAGAGTCTACTGACGTTCCCCAGACAGTCCGAGTGATTTATCGTTACATTCTACAAGATTCATTGCTGGATGATTTACTCCGTGAATTTCAAGGAGACGACAAAACGCGGAAGAGTGTGGAAAAGGGAGATCCGTACATTCGGTTCCGAGTTGATACACTGCCCGATCCGTGGTCAGATCAAACAATGTTTAGGTCCTGGACGTCATATTATTTAACTCAGCAACAGGCCCAGGGAAATGACATTGGCATAGACTACTTGACCGGGCGGGCCGAACCCACTACTAAATTGAACGAAAAGAATATTAATCCGGCAACAAGTGGTGCCAAACTTGTTTCAGCCAATGATTCAGGTGGTTATACCTACCGCGGAATGTTTACTGATGATGATTTCTATTCAATCGGGTATGCACAGTCTCAAAAAATCACCCATGCTCTCAAGTGGTTGATCCAACGCCAAGGAATCCAGCGCGATTCGCGCGTCTTTCTGTTCTGGACTAGGGGAGACGACAGCGCATTGGTTGCCAGCATGAAGATCTTGGCCACCAACGATCCTCGAGTGGCGATGTATCAGCATGCTCAGAAAAAGCAACAGACAGACACGGGAGCCGATGTCGCCCAATCGTTTCGTGAACGTTTGTTGGGCTATACTGCCGAGATTAGTGACGGCCGACCGATCAACGTGATGTTTTTAGATGCTGCCACAACTGGTCGGATGGCAGTTGTTTACTATGATTTATTACAGTCTGATCTTTTGAAAGACAACGTCATGCGTTGGGGTGATCAAGCACGAATCGTTAGATATTGGCGGGGACAGCCAACAGATGTCGTACCCACCCTGATGCAGGTAATTCGTGGGGCCTACAGCGTTGGTAAGGAGGGAACCCGTTTTGCGACACTGGCAAAACGCGCCATGAGTCGATTACTACCAGCTATCATCCATGCTCGTCCCATCCCAGAGGATATTTTTGCTGCTTTTCAACGACACATCATGCGGCCGCTGAGCTATTTGTCCGGTGGCATAGACACTGGGACAGGTTTAGGTAACTGGTATACCGATGTGCTGAGATTTTCAGCTGTTGCAAACTATAATCGAAAAGGAGTAGATAGTATGACATTAGATCCGACTTCTACCGATCGTTCTTATCTTTACGGACGTCTAGTTGCTGTGGCCAATGCGGCCGAGCAGGCGGCAATCCACGATGCAAAAAAGCGCGGCGGTGCTCAGAGTGATCGCACCACAACCGCCATTCGGTTTTTGACTAATGTTTCTGAACGGCCTGCGACAACGTGGAATCGTATCTGGTTAGCCGTCAATCGATCTTATTTGGATCGAATGAATGGGGCACAACGATATTATTATACAAAGCAGATGAACGAGATTATGAACTTGCTGCCAAATCAAGAAGATGATACAGCACTCGGACCGCTGTTCCCGATCGGTTTTGCCCATCAATCTGAAGCAATGCATCAACGGGCACAAGAAAAAGCAAAAGCTCGGAAAGATGAAACACAAGATACTCAGGATGCAAACGAATAGAGGAGGGTATTGATATGACCAAAGTATTAGATCATAAAATTGATTTTTCCGTTGTTGTGGGTGTTAAAAACGCCAATCCAAATGGAGATCCATTAGATGCAAATCGGCCGCGAGTGAACGCGGACGGCTTAGGCGAGATTAGTGACGTGGCATTGAAACGGAAAATTCGCAATCGTTGGCAGGATATGGGATTGAATGTCCTGATTCTTCAACGGGACCGCATTACAGATGGTGCAACAAATATTCGTGACCGTGTGAAAATGAGCGATGCGGTCAATGAAGTATTGGCAGAAAAAGCCGACAAAAAAGCTAAATTAGACAACTGGCGGGAAAGATTTATCGATGCCGCCACCGCCAGCTGGATTGATGTTCGCTCATTTGGACAGGTCATGCCCTTTAAAGCTGGGCCAAAAGATGGCTTGGACGGGGTATCCATTCCTGTGCGGGGACCTGTCACTGTTCAGGCTGCATATTCCATTAAGCCTGTCACGGTCAAGGAAGAGCAAATCACTAAATCCATTAACTTGGAGCCAGGGGAGAGCAAAGGATCCGATACGATGGGTACCAAGTCCATGGTGCCGTTCGCCGTTTACAAGTTCAATGGTTCGATTAATGTTCAGCAAGCCGAGCGCACCGGGTTTTCTGATGAGGATGCGGTGGCGCTGAAAGAAGCTTTACGGACATTGTTTATTAATGATGCATCTGCTGCCCGACCGGAAGGATCAATGGCTGTGTTGCGGCTTGTTTGGTGGGAACATGACAATAAGTTAGGAAAATTGGCTCCGTATCTAGTCCACGCGGCCACCCATGTGGATTATCCAGATAATGCCGAAGATTTTTCACAGGTTCAAATTTCCGTGGAAGATCCGGCTGTAGAAGGTTTGACTCCAGAAATTATTAAGGGTTATTAATCCATGGCTCAACAAGAGTGGATTGCTCATTATTCAAAAGATGGGCAACATACTGAGTCCGTCCACGATCACTTGGCAGCCATCCGTGATCTGTGTGCGTCATATGGCGAAACTATTGGTCTTGCCCATGTGGCTGGGTTAGCCGGATGGCTGCATGATGCCGGCAAATATTCTGAAGCTTTTCAAGATTATATTCGTCGTTCTCACGATAGCGACCCCTCAGCACAACGCGGTGAAGTGAATCATGCCTTTGCCGGTGGCCAAGTCTTGGAGAATATCCTGAGTAATTATGATGATCCCCAGTTTGGTTATTTATATTTGCGAAATCTAGTCGAAAATGTCATTTTGGCGCACCACAACTCGAATGGCCCATATGATTATCTGAACCCACTTAAAAATGAACCGTCGCCTTTGATTCGACGTATTCATGAACCGGTCAAAGATTGGAATCGACAGGATATTCAAGACATTTTTTTCCACGAATTTGATCAGGCTGAATTCGATCAATATGTCCAGCAAGCATATGACGAAATCCTTGCTGTACCAGAAACAGTGCGCATGGAACAGCAGGCTTTCATTTTACGATTTATTGCCAGTTGTTTGGTGGACGCGGATCACTTGGAAACTGGTAACTTCATGAGTGGTGTGCAAACATTCGTCACTGATACGAGTCAACAACTAACCATGTTACAACAGCAAAATGAGCAATTCGTGGCAAAAATGGAGAGTGGTGATCAGAACGAGAAACGTTCTAAAATTAATGAATTGCGTCATCAAATGTCAGATCTCTGTCTCAGGGCGGGGAGTGGGAAAAAAGGCATTTACAGTTTAAGCGTACCAACAGGAGGCGGCAAAACGTACGCCAGTCTTCGGTTTGCTTTGACCCAGGCAAAGGTGCATGCAATGGATCGCATCGTTATCGTGATTCCGTACAATACGATCATCGAACAAAACGCGAGTGCCATTCGTGATGCGTTGAATCTGCCGAAAGACGACGATCACACGGTACTGGAATACCATTCTACGGTGAGTGATAATCCCAAAACACCAGAGTATTATTATGCCCGTGATACTTGGGATGCACCGATTGTTATGACTTCCCAAGTTGCTTATCTGAATGCGTTATACGGGCATGGCAGCAAAAATTTGCGGCACATGCATCGGTTAGTAAATAGCATTTTAATTTACGATGAAATCCAAACAATGCCATTGCATGCCCTTGAAATGAATAATCATGCAATTAATTGGTTGAGTAGTATGGGTAAAAGTACAGCATTGCTGTGTACGGCCACACAACCCAAGCTGAGCAAGGATGTTATTCCGGTGGGAATCAATACCCCCACTGAGATTGTACCGGATATTCCCGCCGTTGAGGCAGCGTTCAAACGGGTGAGACTAATTAATCATATGGAGATGCCATGGGGAGTAGACGATTTAACTCGCGCGCTTAAGGATGAATTAACGAATGTGGATAGCGTGTTAGTGGTGTTTAACACTAAGCGCAGCGCCCGTGAAGCTTTTCAAGCACTCACGTTGGACCAT
Source organism: Schleiferilactobacillus perolens DSM 12744 (assembly GCF_001435585.1). Taxonomy (GTDB): domain Bacteria; phylum Bacillota; class Bacilli; order Lactobacillales; family Lactobacillaceae; genus Schleiferilactobacillus; species Schleiferilactobacillus perolens. The sequence goes on along the minus strand of NZ_AZEC01000031.1, from coordinate 1,140 downwards.
GTCGATAAATATCATCTTTCCACCGCGATGTGCATGGCTCACCGACAGGAAGTGATGGCCTCCATCCAGGAACAATTAGAAAACATCAGGGAAGCACGTCAGGCAGATCAACAACCTCTAACAAAGATGGTTGTATTTTCTACACAGTTAATTGAAGCGGGAGTTGATCTTAGTTTCGATTCCGTCTTTCGCTCACTCGCAGGTGTGGATAGTATTGTCCAAGCAGCTGGGCGATGTAATCGAAACCATGAACGCCCAGTCGGCGACGTCCACGTGATGAAATTAGACAGCTCGTTCGAACATCTTGGTAGCGGTTTGCGAGATATTAGCTTTGGTGCTGAAATAACTAAGCAATTGGTGCGCAATCATCCCGACGCAGATTTATTCTCCGCTAGTTTTGCGCGGGATTACTTCATCAAATTCTATGCGAATGATCAGGGGAGAAAACTGGCCTATCCGCTCAAGATAAAGGGTGTTCAGGTTAATCTTTTAGATTTGGTGGCGAAAACAGAAGGGCAGTTTGTTAATGAACCAGGTGTCGAAAAGATACCGGCAGGCACGTCGTTAAGTGATCAACCATTGTTAACTTGCGCTAGTCAAACCGTGGCAAAACATTTCGAACCGATTGACAGCAAGACCACACCGGTACTGGTCCAACGAAAAGAAGACGATGAAAACAAAAATCTGATTATTGAGATCGAAGATGGAGGTCATACACCAGAAGAAGTATCGGCGTTACTGCGCAGGGCACAACGATATATCGTGCAAGTGTATACAGACGCCCAAGGAAATCCAACTCAAATTCTTGATCTATTGGCCACCCATGATGCGGATACAGGTCTATGGATTGCCAAGTTGGGAGTTTATTCCGAAGACTTTGGGCTTGGTGATCCCGCTGGTGGGCAAAGCTTCGAAGGAATTTAACAACTGTTGTTTTCCGAAAGAATCAGAATTGTGGCGCGCGAATCTGGGTTGGACATAAAAATCCCAGGAGACTCGCGCGTTTTTTACTCCTTCACGACATGGATATTTGGTAAAATAGTCATGTGATGTACTGTGCAAGCACTTTTCTGGCTACATCTAGTATTAGCCGTGACGCTATTCGCTAAATGTTGCGGTCGCACCTTTAGGGGTGCGTGA
>NZ_AZEC01000030.1 GCF_001435585.1 Schleiferilactobacillus perolens DSM 12744 | reverse complement strand
TGGGTTCAAATCCCGTACGGGTCATTGTCTATCGAGGGCAATTTGCCGACTTAGCTCAGCTGGTAGAGCATCGGTATCGTAAACCGAGGGTCAGCCGTTCGAATCGGCTAGTCGGCATTATTAAATGCTTTAGCGGAGCCCCGAATAAGCCTATACATAGGCGTTTCAGTCATCAGTTAGTCGCTGGTGGCTGTTTTTTTATGCCTTCAAAAAGTCGTTGAATACCGCCGAAAATCCATGATTGACCGCGAAGATATGAGTACTTTTTTGCCTAGTGTGAGTACTCATTAGAGTAACTTTCGGGAAGCTTGGTATTACCGGTGCTAAGCCATTCCTGTTGTTGATCATAACAGAAGCTTTAGCCGAACATGAGTCATTTTGGCCCCAGCGTGAGTACTCGATATGAGTACTTTTTTGAAATGTAGGCCGAAAACAGGATATTTTGGCCCAATATTTCTAATTTTGGTCATGCTATGTTGTGAAACCGAAGCGTTGTGAAACTTGGAATATAAGGTGGTGGAAAGGTACAGGATAAGTTGCAGCCATTAAGTCGTGCAGAATGGAATTTGAAGACTGAAAAGCCGCATGACTGCTGGAAGCCACTCCCTGTACCCCCTGACAACTCTTATAAACAAGGTGGTAGAAGAATTATGGCAAACGAGTACAAGTACGACGGCACAGCCGCTGATGAACACAGAGCAGTGGCCGGAACTGAACTAATCAAACTGGTGGGCCAAGCCAGAGGGATAACGGTACGGACTATTGATGACCTATTGGCCGCAAATACGTCGGTCAAAGGCCGAATTGGCAAGAAGTTATAACATTTCGCGTAAATCCGTTTATCGGTACCTTGCCAGGTACTCTGGCAACCAAGAAGAGGTGCGGCCATGACCAAGTTTACGAATCAATACAAGTATGAACCGACCAGTGTGAGCACGGTTCGCCGGTGCCGATTTCTGGAAGACCTTGGGCTTGGTCCTGCGGCCGCAACGTTGCTGGCAGTTGTGTGTATCGGGTCGCTATTTCCGGGAAAAATCTTCAATACCGTCATCGGCCCCACTCTAGGTATTGTAGTCATGGTCGAAATGCTAGTGGGTGTTTATGGCTTGCTGGGCGCGCTCATCTGGCGCCGACATGTCCAACGATTAGTCAGGCAGAAGAAATGATTTGTCTTTCAAGCTGACTCAGAGTTATAACAGCAGCACCAAAGGATAAGGAGCTGTTGGTCATGACAAAATCCGCGACTGCAATGGTTTTAGAGGCACTACCTGGTATTTTAGATACCAAGGAGGGTCAGACGTTTCCGCAAATTTGGGAGCGGTTGATCCAAATTAAAGAATTGGAACCAATGTTGGTTAATGACAAGAAGCAACCACGTTTTGGCGTTCTACAGGGTATTAGCACGCGCGTTAAAGCCGGTAAGGTTCTAGGCATTGTAATAATCAAAGACGCTCATGGCGCAAAATGGTTTAAGACCGACAGCGGAATGGCATTATATGTCCAAGAAGCAAAGAAGAACTTCCAGTTAATCCGGGACTTGCCGCCCCCTCCGAATGCTGGCAAGCCTGACATTGCGGCAAAACAGCTTATTGACAAGTATTTAGACCAGGTCGAAGAGCAGTTTGTTTCACTTGGTAAAGCTAAACCAGCACCAGCGAAAAGTACAAAAAGCACAACTGTTAAGGCCGAGGAAAAGAAAGCCGCCAAAGCCTAAGCGATTGTTGAACAGATGTCCATCCTTTGGGGGATGGATATTTTTTTGCCTTCAAATATTGGAAATGGCCGGGATTGATAGAAACCTTGAGCATGAATACAGGCCATGATGGTATCCTTCAATAGTAAAGATGAAAGGTGATGAAAGCGGTGAAGAACAAAGTAAACGAAAGGCTGATATTCCTGGTCATTGACCAGTCTGTTATTGCTGAAAGGAAGGTCAAACTGGTAATCCAGCTGAAGGTATTGAACCAGGAGGATATATCATTGGTAGCCACTGGTGGCCGGGCACGAGCAATACTTAGTTGATGCAACCACAGAAACTCTTACGGACTTGGTGGCTGATGCGGAGAATGCTTCGAACATTATTGACCAGTTCATTGAAGACTTTCAGCCCAACAAAGTCATTTGGTCCAAAGAAGCTGCATGAGTGTGCGTCGCTGGTGCTTGTTCCCGATAAATGAAATAATTTCTTTCTGAAATCCGCGCATTATACGCTGAAAGGAATTGATAATATGAATCAGAAAAGCAAGACCAGCGAGGTCAGTGTCGGGTATATGCGAGTATCAACGACTGAGGACCGGCAGAAGTTAGGGCTTGATGTTCAGCGTAGGAAGCTCCAGGAGGCTAACGTCACATACTTATTCGGCGAAGCAATGAGCGGGCGCAAAGATGAACGACCAGAATTCAAGAAGGCTATTCACAAGGCAAAAAAGCTTGCGTCCGAAGGTAAATCGGTTACTTTTGTCGTTTACAAATTGGACAGGTTGGCAAGAAAGATGTCGACTCTACTGAGCACCCTGGAAGAACTGCAGCGCTCTGGTGTCGCGTTTCGAAGCTTGTCAGAGAATATTGATACTTCCACACCTGGTGGTGTCTTAATGATGCAACTGCTGGGTATGTTTAGCGAGTTTGAGGTCAATACGCTCCGAGCGAGGACCAAAGAAGCTCTCTACCAGGCTCGTTTGGAGGGCAAACAACTGGGAAGACCGGCAGTTCCTGCGAAAACCCAAGAAGCAATTCGGAAACTATACCAAAATCACGCATTTTCAGTGGAAACGACTGCCAAGAAATACGGCGTATCGGTTCGGACAGTCTACAGGTTGGCCAAGAGTTCAGGTCTATCAAGGCGTCAGCCAAATTTTGAAGCTTCCAATTCTTGAAGTTGATGGTATAATAACAAGCGTAACGAAAAGTACCATTCATGCCAATAACGACCCATTTAGTCAGTTGCCAAACAAAAAATAATTGAATCTTGAAGCCTTGCTACGATTGGATTTACCAAATCGTGGTGAGGCTTTTTTTGCTACTGTCCATACCGTCGTTATTGGCAGTAGTGTCACCCGCTAAAAGATTGTGAGAATTAAGCAGATTCAGTATTGCTGGGTGGCATCATACCAACAATTTGGGAGGAAATAACATGGAGAAAACGAGAAAGCAGCGTTTGCTTGCCGAGGCCACTGCAAAGCGCGAGTACCACGCAAAGCTAGTTCACAGCAAGGCAAAGGGCTGGTTAACGGTTGGTCTGACCGCATTGGCACTGGGTGGAGTTGCAATACTTGGCGGCCAACCGGCACAGGTCCAAGCCGCAACAACAGAAACGACGCAACAAGTATGGACTTTACGCCCAGTTGCAGACATTGTGGCTCAAATTCAAGCGTCAAATAAACAAGTATACGATATCCAATGGGGCGACACTTTGTCCACTATCAGTGAAGCGTTGAACACGGTCGGTATTAAGACCAGCGTTAACCGTTTGGCGGAGATTAATCGGATTGCCAACATTAATCTTATTTATGCTGGCTCAAAACTGTCTATCAACGGTACTGGTGACAACGCCACTATTTCTGTACAAGGGCCGAACGGAACAACATCGTTTAACGCCAACCCTGCAAAGGGAGCCGTAGCTACACCAGCAGAGAAGACTGCGGCAGAACAACAGACGCAACAAGCTACTGGTAATAGTAGCCAATCGACCAACAATGGCTCTGCTCAGTCCACTGGAAATAATGGTAACTCGGCGGATCTCGATAAGGGCAATAATAATTCTGGTTTAGCCACCACGCCGACTACCCCGACTGGGCCAACTATTCCAACGACACCCACGACTCCAACAGTGCCAACTACCCCAACGAAACCAGGTGAACCTACTGAGCCTACAAAACCAACTGAAAAGTACGCAACTTTGACCATTGTCGCTAAAGATGCTAATGGCAATGAGTTAGGTGTTTTAGGCAGTTTGTCTGCCAAGATCGGTTCTGAAGCCACCGTGTTTGCCGGCAATTTAGACAGCCATAGTTTCTTGCAAGGATACACCTTGCAGGGTAGTAATAACCAAACCGTTAAGGTCGCCGGTGATGCTACGATATCCTTTACGGTTAAGAAGAATGAAAATCCCGTTGTTCCGGGCACAAAGGATGAATACGTGACTGTAAACGTAGACGAGGCTGGTAATAAACTGGCGGATACTGCTGGCTACCACAAGTTGAGCGAATCCACAGTAAACACCACTACGACTGAAGGAGACGGAACTATCGTCACCACACACACAACGACCGCCATTTGGCATAAGACTGTTAACACTAACCAATATGTGACCGTGAATGTGGACCAAGCTGGTAATAAACTGGCTTCCACTGCAGGTTACGACGAAGTGTCCCGGTCAACCGACAATGGTGTGGTGACTACTGCTACTAATGGTGACACTACTACGACTTACACCACCACTATTGTTTACCAAAAGCACGAGACTGGTGTTGTCGTGAATACCGTGAACGTTTCTGAAGATGGTACGAACCTTGGGGTGAATCCAGATACGAATGTGTATCACCTCATCAAGAGTGAGACTTCTATGGATGGAAAAACCATCACGAAGACGTGGCATAAAATGGTGACTCGTGATGAACAGATCACGAAGAATGTGGATGAATCCGGGAATGTATTGACCGACACCACAGGGTATGAGAAAGCCTCCGCGTCTGATCCAATCAAGGGTGTGAGCTACAAAGCCGCTAATGGTGACACAGTGACCCCCTATGTCATAACGATTACTTGGCGCAAATCTGTGACACCGCCAGTTGAAACGACTGTGACGAAGAACATTGACGAAGCTGGCAATGATTTGGGTGCCAACCCGGATGCTAAGCTTTATCACAAGATGAGTACCTCTGATCCGATCGAACAGGATGGCAAAAAAGTGATCACAGTGACTTGGCATAAAATTGTTAACACAGACAAACACGTCATAGTTAACGTGGACCAAGATGGTAAGATTTTAGCCAGCACAGATGGTTATGATAAGCTTTCCGAAAAGACCGATGACGGTGTCGTGACAGACACAGCGACCAACGGCGACACGGTGACAACAATCACCACAACCGTGACTTGGAAGAAGCATGAAGAAGGCGTCATTGTCAAGAACGTGACAATCAATGTGGATGAAGCCGGCAAAACGCTCACTGATACCACTGGCTACCACAAGATTTCTACATCCGACCCGGTGGAATCCGACTCAACTGATGCCGATGGGAACACTGTGAAAACTTACACCACCACTGTAACGTGGCATAAAGTGGTCAATACGGATAAAAACGTGACAGTCAATACGGATGAATCCGGGAAAGTATTAGCCAGCACAGATGGTTTGGTCAAAGTATCGGTTTCTGATCCAGTCAAGAATGTTGAAACAGCGGCCAATGGTGATACCACGACCACTTACACCACCACAGTTGTTTGGCGTCAACCGACTACCACCGAAAAGACGGTAACCGTCGATGTGGATGAATCTGGAAAAGCCATTTCTGACACGACTGGTTACCACCAGTTATCCTCTTCCACCAAAGACAGTGTGGAAACTCTACCGAACGGGGACACCGTGACTACGCATACCGTGACCGTGGTTTGGCATTTGATTCAGAACACGGACAAACAAGTAACTGTCAATGTTGACGAAAGTGGCAAAACACTGGACTCAACGGACGGTTACGATAAGGTAAGCATCTCCGACCCAGTCAAGACAGTACAAACCTTGGACAACGGGGATACTGTGACGACCTATACGACCACTGTGACATGGAAGAAGCATACAGACCCAACACAGCAAGCTACCGTGACAGTGAAGTATGTCGATGACAAGGGTAATAAGCTCGCCGACGATAAGTCTGAACAAGCCAATGTAGACAGTCCTTATACAGCGACTGCTCCGGCAATTGATGGCTATGCTCTGCAAGGCAGCACGACCCAAACGGTTAAAGTAGATGCCAAGGGCAACACAATCACCTTCACTTACACTAAACAAGCAACACCCGTGCAGAAGGCTAAAGTGACCATTATTGCCAAGAGTAATGTTGACGGAAAAGTCTTACGACAAACCGAATCCGACGAAGTAGAAGTCGGTAAACAGTACACCGCTACTGCTCCGACCATTGATGGTTGGACGCTGCAAGGTGATGCAACTCAAACTGTTACCGTGGATGCTACTGATAACACCGTGACTTTCCGCTACTTGCCCACACCGGCTGAGGTTGATGTGAATGCAGTTGCCAGCGCACTGCTTACGAAGTTGAATGCTTACCGCGTTTCCCAGGGGCTGACCGCATTAAAGTCTGACCCGAACTTATCTGCAGGCGCTATGGTACGTGCTCAGCAGGAGGCGGACGCATACAATGCAGGTGGACTTTCTGCGCCTGACCATCTACTTCCGAATGGTCAAAACTTTAACCACGAAGCGCACCTTACGGCGTACGGTTCGACCAACATGGCTGAAAACCTGACAGTATTCCCAGACTCTGATCCTGATCGCAATGCTGATACGGTTGCACAAGAGGCTCTCGATAACTTCAAGAATTCTCCGGCACACAACGAAGCAATGTTGACCAAAGATTTCACCGACGGCGGTATGGGTGTGGCGATTACCAAGGATGGCAACTTTGTCGTTATTCAAGACATGGGTGGTAAGGCTGCGGATACTTGGGATGCGAGCAAGTTTAATTCTAAAACCTTGATGCAAGCAGGGTTCACGCCAGAACAAGTTGACCAAATTGACATGGAACAAGGATTTGATTGGGCTGACCAACAGCCACCGAAGTTTTATTACATTCCGCCCTATATCTTTAAAACTCAGGCAGATGTAGACGCATACTTGGACTTTGCTCAGGGACAAGACAAGACTTTTGAATCAGCTATGCCTTCTGGCGCTTTTGTGACGTATGTGAACATTCAAGTGGGTGGTGGCACCCTCATCGGTTATTCACCTGTTCTGCAGCTGGGAGAATCTGTTAGCTCATTGCAAAGTAAGGGCTATCACCCGGCTTCAATGACCATCCCGGCAACACCAACAAAGGTGACCATCACGTATTCCCTTCTGAATCATGAGCATACGAAGACACTTCGCTATGAAACAGAAGTTGTCGACGCAGTGGCAGGGCAACCAATTACTCTTAGCGCTAAGTCAATCCCAGGTTTCACGGCGTACGACAATGGGTACCCACTTACTGTCACCTTAATTCCAGTGGCAAATCCCAATCGAAATGAAGTTAACTTCCAGTATGAGCAGAATGAATAAAGATGGGTTGTATTGAATAACAAGACTTTAAGTTAGCTAAGAATAAAAGGGGCTTTTTTAGAAAAAGCCCCTTTTTATAACGAACTGGGAGGAAAGAGTAATGATGAAAGGGTTTCACAAGGCAGTGATCCTAATTCTAGGACTCACGCTGCTCACTGGGTGTGGTTTATTTGGAAATAAATCAGCCACAGCAAAAGGTCAAAGCAGCACCAGCAGTAAAGTAACAGAAACAAATCAAGTGCTTGGCAATTACGCCGGTACGCACAAGGGTGACGGGACCGCAAAAGACCCAACCTACCGATATTCGATTAATTTCGATAAGCACGGTCATTTCACCCAAGATATCATTAGCTCCCAAGGATACGCCGGTCGGTTCACACAAACTGGTTCTTACAAAGTGGACGCAAAAAGCAAGGACGTGACCATCCGAATTGAACAAGTCACCGAGGAAATGTTTAGCTCTGATGATATTTTGAAGGCTGGTGGCGCGCCAGTTTCTATTTCGGTTCGCTCTAGTTTGGATGGTTCTTCCACTAAGCTTACAGCGGCAGAAGACCATCCGATTCAGTTGCTGAATCGGAAGGAATACCTGTTAGGTACAGTGAATAACGTTAAGCTCTATCCAACAAAGGAAACGACTGTAAGCTATATCAAACACCGAGACACGGAACTGAAGAAATACAAGGAAACCTTCAATCGCTTTTCCGGCAAAACGTTTAACTCTGCATCCGGTACGGCCAGTAACTCACTGGCGTTTCAGGGTAACCAGTTCATCTGGCAATACAGCAACGGCAAGTCAAATCAGCCGGAAGTGGCAGTCATCCAGGGCACTTATGTGGTTGACCTGAGCAACAATCAGATTATTTTGACCGTCACTATTGAAAGCCCGACCTACCAGGGTACCGATATTTCAAAAGGCACCTACCGGAGCACTGGGGCGAGCTTATTTGGAACAAAGGAAATCAAGTTGCGGATTACCGATAATGACCACTTGCAAGTTCTTACTGGACTTTCGGTGAATGTCTCAAGTTTCCAAATTGAAGCTACCGGCGATCAATATTCGACTATTTTGGAACAATGGGGTGTTGACCATCTAAAACAAAGCTGGCACGAGTCCAAGAGTCAGTCAGTTACCGACATTTTCCCAACCGTCCAAGATTTCGAAAAATGGATTGTCGGTTGGTGGGAAAAGAGCGGGATAGATACAAATGCAACGGAAGACAATCCCGCGAACCACATTACCAGCAGTGGTACCGACGAACAACTTGGTATTTCAGGCACGGGCCAGACCATCGATGCGGTGTACACAGTATATTGGGCGGACACAATGGTTGGCCAAGAGAATATGGCTCCTGCCCACCTATACGCGATTACTGCGGATGGCAAGATTTATACGGGTAATGGCAGTGCTATGCTCAATGATACATGGACGGCACGGTACCGGTCAGACTTTTTGGTAAATTAGCATTATTATGGTCTTGCAGTTTCTAGTGCGGGGTTTTTAGACGCGTACTTGGATTGATTTCACCGATGTTTGACTTGTTTGTTTGGGCGTAGAATAATTGTGCTCGGAGGTAGGTATCGGTCATGGCAACTAAAAGTTTTCACACAGATTTCCGCTTCACTGCCAAATCTGCTAACGCTCTAGTTGATGCTTTGAACAGATCACAGCGGGTTGATACTGAGATTAAGCAGCCTAGGTATATGACTAACGAAGTAGAAAAGCTAAATAAATTTGAGACACTTTTCGAGTTTAATGAAGTAGGCTATACGGAAGACGTGTGACCCCGTGTCGCATAGTAACCCACTGAAGAAGCACAGTGGGAGGACTATTCGAGAGATCATCTCCTGTCCTATTAACCAGATATTTGGAGGGCCTTATTATGAATGAAAAACCAGTGCAAACTAAAGTGGTAGAAGGTTTCAGGGAATTCTTTTCACAGACCAATATTAAGACAGTAACAATGCTTGCTTTCATCATTACAGGTTGGATTTTCAATTTGTAAGAAAATGGTGGATGCTTTTTTGGGAGTCTAAAATTGTCCTGCAGACTTTCATCGGGTTAACGCTTACCAAACGATGCCTTCCTGTATTTACTGAAATACAACCACCTAACAATCTCCGGCCCGCCTGAAGTGCAACAAAAAAGTTAGAC
>NZ_AZEC01000003.1 GCF_001435585.1 Schleiferilactobacillus perolens DSM 12744 | reverse complement strand
TCTAACAATTATGGGGCACTTCACAGTTCTGGCCATTGGAGGATCTTTTTAGTGGAATAAGTCTTTATTGTAGACAATTTGTAGGGCGGCGGCGATGGCTTGGTCCATGTTGTAGTAGCGGTAGGCGCCGAGGCGGCCGCCGAAAATGACGGTGGCGGCGGTTTGGGTCGCTAGGTGGCGGTATTGTTGGAACAGCGCGTCGTTTTGCTGGTCATTAACTGGATAATAGGGTTCTAATCCCTTTTCCCAAGTCATTGGATATTCCTTCGTAATGATGGTTTGATGACGATTACTGGTGCCGAATTCGAAATGCTTGTGTTCAATAATACGGGTGAAAGGGGTTTGGGCGTCGGTATAATTGACGACGGCATTGCCTTGATAATTAGGTATGTCCAGCAATTCAGTTTCAAAGCGTAAACTGCGGTAAGCCAAGGTGCCCAGTGAATAATCGAAGAATTGGTCGATCATGCCGGTGAAGACAACCCGGTCAAAATCGTGCAGGTACTGTGCCTTTTTTTAAAAAAAATCGGTGTTGAGCGCGACCGTAATACCTGGCTGGGCTAACATGCCCTCGACGATCTGGGTATAACCGCCAATCGGAATGCCTTGATAAGGATCGTCAAAGTAATTGTTGTCGTATGTGAAGCGGACAGGCAGTCGGCGAATGATGAATGCTGGCAATTCTTTGGGTGCTCTGCCCCATTGTTTCGCGGTATAGTCTTTAATTAATGTCTGGTAAATATCGGTCCCCACCAAAGAAATGGCCTGCTCTTCCAAGTTCCGTGGGGTCTTACCGGCTAGTATCTGCCGCTGTTCAGCGATCTTTGCCTGTGCCTGCGCGGGGGTAGTCACGCCCCACATCTCATAGAAGGTATTCATGTTGAAGGGCAGGTTATAGATTTTACCGTGATAGTTGGCAATCGGTTCATTTGTATACCGGTTGAATTCCGCAAACTGCTGCACATAATTCCAGATCCGCTGACTCTTAGTGTGGAAAATATGCGCCCCATAGCGATGGACTTGAATGCCGGCAACTGGTTCGGTATAGATGTTCCCGGCAATATGCGGTCGTTTCTCAATCACGGTGACACTGTCCCCTGCCAAAGCACGTTCGCGGGCCACTACAGCACCGAACAAACCAGCACCAACCACCAAAATTTTCATACTGTTCCCCCTAATTAAAGCTATAGAATCGTTGCAACAAGTGATAAAAACTGAGGGTCATCTGACGGCCGTATCGGCCTGGTAAATTGATTCCCCGCCCCACGACACTGTGCCGGACGCTGCGGTAGAGCGGTTCATCGTTCACCCGCATGAAGTGCCAAAGCCCACGCAGTTCGGCCAGGGAGTCCTCTGAGCCATCATTGAGCAGCACAATGGAAGAAATCCCAGTGACGATGGCCACGTAGCTGCGCATGTAGCGATCCAACCGCTTGTTGGCGGGCTTAACCTGGGCGTAGTAGGTAATCATGTCGCGGTTGACCCGCAATTGTTGATCGATGCGTTTGATCATCACGTTTTCATTCACCGACTGATCGGCCCGGCCAATGAAATAGTGGTACAAGTCGACATCGATGTACTGCATCGTGTGGACATGCGGTAATGGTTCAAATACAAATAAATTATCGACGTAGAATGTATGGCGCAGTAAAGTCAGGTTCATTTTCTGTAAGATAGCGGTTTTGAAAATCACGGAGTGCATCAGCAAATACTTACCTGTCGGCAAATGCACACTATCCCAGCCGAAGATCCGGTCCTGGGGTAAGTGATGGCGATAGCGCATCGCCCGTTTGTGGCGTTTGCCGACTTTGTCGTAGACGTAATTGGCAATCAGCATATCCATCGTAGGGGTTTGGAGAAGCGCCAAGGCCTTCTGCAAAGCGGCCGGGTCCAACCAATCATCACTATCGACCACTTTAAAGTAAGTGCCTGTGGCTGCTGCCAAACCTGTGTTGATCGCCGCTCCATGACCGCCATTGGGCTGATGGATGGCGCGGACAGTCTGGGGATTTTCGCGGGCATAACGATCAGCAATTGCGCCCGTAGCGTCGCTGGAGCCATCATCCACCACAATGATTTCCATTGCGTCGCCGCCTGTGAGCAAGGCCTCGATGCACCGGCTCATATAATCTTCGGAATTGTAACACGGCACAACGGCAGTCAATATTTTCAAAACGATTTGTCCTTTCTGACCAAGTGCAAACACTTGGTACAATCCGTCTATTGGTTAATTTCAATAATACCAGAGATTCTCGTGGGATACTGCCAATATGCTGTGAAGAAAACCGTCAGTATCCGCAAATTGGGTTTGGCGATTCACCTTTTTCCCGCTAAAATATGCCTATCGACTTTTTTCAGAAAGAATGGTGATGACATGCAGGAAATCAAGCTGCGCTGGTTGTTGTTGGGTTCGTTCCTGAGCAGTGTGGGCATGAGTTTCATTTGGCCATTAACCAGTATTTACTTACATAATCGTTTGGGCATTTCGCTGACTGTGGTGGGTGTGGTGCTGCTGTTGAATTCATTGGCCAGCGTGGCGGGCAGCTATGTGGCCGGGTTGGCCTATGATCGGCGCAATCCTTATTGGTTGCTGGTAGGCGGTGTGGCCACGGCCATGGGCACACTGATCCTCTTGATTTTCTTCCATGGTTGGCCACTGTTTGCGGCATTACTGGTGGCTTTAGGCGTCGCTTCCGGGTGGAACTTAACCCTGGTCAACGCCATCGGGACCAGCATTCACCATTATGATGGCCGCTATGTGTTCAACATGTTATATTTCGCCCAGAATCTCGGCGTAGTCGGAGGCACGGCCATTGTGGGATACGTGTATCACATTAGCGTGACACTGCTCTTTGTCATCGCCGCCGCCCTCTTCGCGTTCTTTCTCACCGTGGTGACCACGCAATTTCGCCCAGTCGCCCGTCGACCCCGCAGACACCGGCCGCGCACCGGCGAGCCAGCGGCAACAGTCACCCTGCCGCATTTTAATCATTGGCTGTTATTTGCGTTTTTTATTTCCTTGCTCATTATCTGGACAATGTACCAGCAATGGACTTCCAATTTGTCGGTTTACATGACCGATCTGGGCATTCCTTTGAGCCGGTATAGCATTCTGTGGACGTTGAACGCGGGCTTGATCGTGGCCATCCAAGCCATTTTGAACTGGTTCTCCCGAGACGGTAAATATCTCATTTACCAAATTTTCTTTGGCATCGCAATGGTGGCACTGTCCTTTGTGGTCCTCATTTTTGCCCACAGCTATCCCTGGTTCGTGTTGGCGATGACGGTGCTGACGATGGGCGAGGCGACGGCTTTCCCAGCGATTCCAGCAATGGTCAATGATTTGACTCCGCGGGCATTGAAGGGTCGCTATCAAGGAATGGTCAACGCCTGGGCATCGGCCGGTCGCGCATTGGGACCATTGTTTGGCGGGGCGGTGATTGAAGCTACCGCCTACACCACCCTGTTTGAAATCGCGGCGGTGGCCATCGGTATTGTTTTTGTGACCTTGGTCCTCCTTTGGACGCTCTGGCATCGCCGGTTAACGTTGTTTTCCGAGTGACAGTCATCCTCGTTGTTTCGTAATTTGTTGTTTAAAGGTTGAAAGTGTTCACATTTGTTCAATCAGCAGTACAATATAGGTGAGTCGTGAATCTAAATTTATGGAGGGATTTTTGATGGCGGAATTGACAAAGAATTTTTCAGAGTTAAAAAAGCTCATTGAAGCCCACCACTTCAATGGGGCTTTGGCGGTCGTAAACAAAACGCAGGTCCTGTTTGAGGGCGCCGGCGGTTATGCTAAATTTGATATGAGTGTCCCGTTCTCAGCAGAAACACCGACTGGCGTGGGTCCGCTGGGCCAACAACTGGTCATCGCTGCATTATTGCGGTTGGTTGAAGATGGTCAATTGAAGTTGAGTCAAAAGGTCTCTGATTTCATTCCAGAATATGCCCATGCTAAGGAAATCAGCATTAAGCAATTGATGAACCAAACTGCGGGCTTACCGAGTTACAGTGCAGTGATTGCCAAGCCGTTTTATGAAGATACCGACAAACAAGTCCCCACTGATCGGGTGGCTTTGCAAATTGATCAGCACAACTTGAAGGGGATGGACTTTGAGGATGTCTTGGACGTCATCGGTGAATTACCGTTGGCTTTCAAACCTGGTGAAAAGTCTGAATACTCTGACAGCAACGCCGTCTTCTTAGGCGAGATCCTGGATCGGGCTACTGACGAACGGCCGGTGGAAGCAATTTTAAAGGATTATGTGTATGATCCAGTCGGCATGACGGAAACAAAGCTCGGCACCGAGCATTCCTTCGCCCAAAACTACAAGTGGATCGCTAATAATCCCGACATCATCGGCCGTGGTCAATTTGATTTGACCGATGCTGGTTTGGTTTCTTCATTGCACGATATGGAGAAATGGGCGCAAACTGTCTTAGCCCGCAAACTGCTCAAGGGTAGTACTTGGGAAGAAGCGCTGGCGGTTAAGGATGGTCACTACGGCTATGGCTGGTTGAAGTCTGGTCAATGGTATCAATTTGGCGGCCAGCAGTATGGTTATAGTGGTGACATCCACGTATCACTGGACAAGGGTGTGGCGACTGTTTGGTTGAGCAATGTGGCGATGCCGGATAGTGATGTGGATGCTTGGTCTGATGCGTTGCAGCAATTCCGGGAAACACTTTAATAATTCGTTTAAGGGCACTGATTGATTGGGTCGGTGTCTTTTTTTTGTGTGGTGTTGGCGGCCGTGCCAATGCTGCGCAAGCTACGGCTGAAATGGGCTGGAACGCTGTGACGGCGCTTGAAGCCCGCAAAGTACGCGGTCTTCAAGACGCCTAACCACATCCGCGCGCAAAAACCGCGCGCGGTGTGGTTTCCACAGCTGAGCCCATTTCAGCCTCCGCTTGCTCCGCATTGGCACTAGATCCAGCAACGCTCGTGACGGTCTTGGAACCCCCTTATCCAATTAATTAGGTTAGAATGGGTACAACAGTTAATTACAAAGGAGGAGATTTGCAGTGCGTAAGACCTCACGTTTATTGATACTCGCAGGTACAATGTCGTTAGTGCTGGGACTGGCTGCTTGTCAAACCGGCCCGGCTAAGCAATCGCCATCGTCGTCTACGGAACAGAAAGGAAGCAGTACTGTGAAAAGTTCAGAAAGCAGTTCCCAATCTACCAAGAAAAACGATCGGGACAGTCAGATTCAAAAAGAAAAACGCGACTCTTCCCGCATCAAGTTACCGCCGAATCCCAGTAAGAAGGATAAGAAGTAAGTAATCAGTGGAAAACACTGCATCTGTTTTTGTGTTTTTTTTTACGCTCCTCGGCGATGCTTCGATTCGTGACAGAACCAGTGCCAATGCGGAGCAATCGGAGGTGGTCTGGGGCTCAGTGGTGGAAACGTGACAGTGGGCCGGTTTTGCCCACTGATGACGTTAGGCGTGTTTGAGACCGCGCCCCTCAGCGGGCTCAAAGCGCCGTCACCACGTTCCAGCCCCAGACCACCGCAGATTGCGGAGCATTGGCACGGCCGCCTTTCTACCAACTAATTTTTCATACAAATAAGGAGCTGCCAAAATTGCTGGCAACTCCTTATTTTTAATCCCACAACAGCCGATTAATACTCGACATCAATCGTCCGTTTCACTTGGTTCCCTACACCATCATTCATCGTGACTTGAATATAGTTATCGCCACTTTGCAGATAGAGCGGGACAGAGAACTTGATTGGTTGACCGTTATCGCCATCATGGTAGTTCGCCGTGAATGTCTGGTTAGCGATGACGCTGCCATTGATCGTCAGCATTGCCCCATCATGGTTGTCGGTGGCTTCACCCGTGAGGACAAACGGATTGGCATCCGCCTTCACGTGATACACACCATCTTTATCCACGGTCATCCCGTGATTACCAAAGTTCAATGTGGGTAATGTCGTATCCACAATTAACTGCACAGAACCGCTGAAGATTGGCTTGCCTTGGTAGAAGACTTGGATCGGGATACTGTTGAACGCATTATCCTTCACCGGTACAGTGGCCTTGAAAGCTAACGTCTTCGGATCCCATTGAATCGTCGTTTGCTGACCATTCACTTCACCGATCTTCAACCCATTCTTGTCAATTGGCCGACGCAGCGTACCCTCAATCGTGTACGTATGCTTTTCTGCATCGTAGTGCTTGTCGCCCTTGATGGCCACATTGAGGCTGTCCAGGCCAATATCATTACTCATGTTCAAGATCTTCGTGTGATCACCGACAAATTGGCTATCATCCTTAGACTGTACTGTAATCGTCTTCGTGGTGGTATTACCATCCTTGTCCGTGACGGCCAAGCTGATTGTGTTGGCCCCGTATTGCAGCGCCACATCACCAGAGAAGCTGGCGGTGTTATTGGCACCCGCCGCGAGCGAACCTGTCAGATCCGTCTTGGCCTTCGTTGTGGTATTGGTAGCCACAACAGAGGCAATATTATCAGCCGGTTGGGCTGTCCCCGCGATCTTGAAGCTGCCGGTCGTGGATTGTGCCGCATTACCCGTGATACCGGATAAAGTGACTGCCGGCGCTGTGGTAGCGACCCGAGTCCGCACGGTCTTGATGACATCTTGACCATCCGCATCTCGACTGAAGACGAAGACACCATTGGTCGGTACCGCAATACCTTTAGCCGTGAACTGCTGCTTTTCATCCGGTTTCACGGCAGTGCCGTTGATGTAGAACTGCGCACCAGTATAAGCGCCTGTCACGCTGATCGTCTTGGTCTTGGCATCATAATTTTCCGTGGTGCTGGAAATAGTCTGGCCATAACTCAAGTTATACAGCGACAGGTTTTCTTGATTGAACTGCGTATTATCCGTGGTCACGCTAGCGGTACCAATATTGCCGGCGTTATCACTCATGGACGCAGTCACTTCGTTACGGCCGTCTTGAATCGCCGCCAGTTGCTGATCATCAGTAATTGGTACGTTCACCGTTTCGCCGGTTTGCGGACCGCTGAGTGCCGGCAGCTGATAAGCATGAGAATGACCGTTGATGGTGATCGCAATGGTGTTGCTGTTAGCTAAGCCAGAGCCGCCAAAGTCATCCGCCCCCACTGTTAAGAAGTACTTGCCATTGCCGTCGTGGCCTAACGCTTGATTGCTCAAACTAATGGTCGGGGCTTTGGTGTCCACTTTCAGTTTCAGAGTCTGAGACTGCCGTGCACTTTCATCCGCACCCACGGGCACACCAGAAATCTGGTAGTAGTATTGGCCGTCTGGGGCAGTCACCTGTTTACCTTTTTGGCTATCCCAAACAGTCCCATCCCAAGTCAGACCAGCTGTCGAATAGTTCGTGTAAGCACCCGCAGTCGTGTCATAGTAAGTCTTCAACACTTGTGGGTCTTTGTACAACGTCCGAATCGGTTTAGCCCCTGGATTATTCGTCGGGTCTTGATCGTAGATATTGATCTCGGCGTTTTCCACATTCCGGAACAAGCTAAATGTCGGTGCCGCAGTGTCTTGGCTGTCGTCATCGTTCGGCGAAATCGCCACGGTATCCTGCCACACTGTCTTCCCATCGGCAGACAGACCCAGGATATTCTTATCGGCATCGGAGAAGTACGACGTGCCGTAAACGGAATTTTCATCGTAAACTGGTTTATCAAAGACTTGCTGATTGGTCCAGTCGCCATAATACCCCATGTACGGGACGACTAAATCCGCCGCCGTGCCATCCTGGCTATCCGCTGACTGGAAGCCGAGGAAGCCTTCCACATAGTTGTTGGTCGCAGAACCAGGCAGGGACAGTGCAAAGGTCACGGTGACCTTCGTGCCTGGTGCCACGGCGATTTGACCATCGCTGGTCAGAACGCTTTGACCCTTGGCATCCGTGGCACTGGCCACTTGAATACCGGCGCCGTCTTGCTTGACGTCGTAGGACGCTTCATTCATGGCCTTGCCATCTGCCCAAACGCCGCCATAATCGTTGAACTTGTACTGGGCCGCTTTACTGGACACATTATCCAGTTGGATCGTGAAGCTGGTATTGCTGGATTTAATCTGTCGCAAAGCCACAGAAGGCTGACCTTCATTACCAGTCGCAAAGACTTGGTCGGAAATTGCCTTTTCGGCCTGCACCAAACCAGCCCCTTGCCGCCGGGGTGAAACCACCGTGTCCTTGTGGGTCGTGTCCATCATTACTTTGGAGGTGTTCATTAAGGCGGTCTTGACGTAAGTGCTCAATTCCGCCTTCGGTACCCGGCCACGCAAGGATTCGGCCATTAGTGCGGATACCCCGGCGATGAATGGCGACGCCATGGAAGTTCCTTGCATCGTTTGATACTTATTATCGTTGGCTAACGACCAAACCATACCGCCCGGTGCGGTGATGTCCGGTTTGAAGCTCAATGTCGGTGTCGGGCCCCATGAAGTGAAACTCGACAAATCACCAAAGTCACTATCGGCCACCACTTCGTTGCTCGCAGTGAAGGTGTATTTGGCGGCTGGCTTCTTCTCAGCGAAGGCAAGCAGTTCCTTACCACCCGCCATGGAGAGGGCAAATGTCGGTATGGACTTATCCAATGAGAAGGCCAAGGTTGCTTCATCCTTGTTATCGATGATGATCACACCAGCTGCACCAGCAGCCTTCGCGTTGGCTTGTTTAGCCGTGAAGGCAATGCTGCCCCGGGCCACGACGGCAATCTTCCCGGCGACGCTCTTATCGAAGTCGTCTGGATTGCCTAAGCCCGGCAAGCCGTCCTTACCGTTTTTGGCGATATATAATTGCTTACCATTGAAAGTGCTGATATCTGTGCCATCTGCTAATTGATACATTTGCGGTTTGGCAAATACTGCTTGCCCATCACCAGTCGCAGATAATACGGCATTGACTTGGTGACTGTTATGGGCAGAGGCCACCGAGATCACAGAAGAACCGGTGGATGGACTACCGACAGTACCGCTGTCAGCAGTTGTCTCTTTATTGACCACATTGGTGGCATCGTCCGAAGTGGACAGGCCATCGTTACTGGCAGCGACAACGGGAATAACCCCATCTTTGGCAGCCTTGGCCAAGGCTTCGGTTTCATTGTCGCTGTCAAAGCCGGCGGAGGAACCGAGAGACATGTTGATGACATCAGCCCCCAGCTTGTCCGCATCCTCAATAGCTTGAATGATCTGTTCGTCGGTAATCCCATGACCAGCCGTATTGGAGAATACCTTCATGGCCAAAATTTGGGCTTCTGGGGCGACACCGACGACGCTCTTGGTCTCGTCCTTGGTGGGCAAACCATTCGCGCCAATGATCCCAGCCACGTGCATCCCGTGCATATCGCCATAACCAGTATCAATGACCGTGTTGGCTGTTCCATCAGAATAATTGTAGGCATACGGGACTTTGTCAGAATACCATTTCCCATGACCCAGCTGCGTAATTAAGGATTCAGCCTTGGTCTTGGGTAATTTCACCTTGCTCGGATCGCTCAATCGCAAATCTTTATGGGTCGGATCGATCCCGGTATCAATGACTGCGACCTCAGTACCAGTCCCTTTTAGCTTTTGATCTTGCCATACTTGATCCACCCCACCGACTGCGTTGCCCCATTTATCCGTGGGCTTATACACAGTCGTCGGTACCACAGTTTTGACGCCGCTGATTTTCTTCAGCTGACTGATCTGGCTGACTTTGGCATTAATCGTGAAGCCGTTCAGCAAATACCCAAAACGAGCGACCACTTTATTGCCAGTAATCTTTTGGGCGGCCTTGGCGGCCGCACCTTGACCATTGATCACCTTCGTGCTGGCCTTGTTCATATCGGCCATTGATGTCTTGCTGAAGACTTGCCGACCAGCCTTGGCATTACCCGTGGCTCCTGGCAATTGCACCATGACCTTCACCGTTTGCCCGGCTAATTGGGCATCCGACAACTTAGCGGTGTCGATACCTTGATTCTGTAATTGGGCTTTAATGTTAGCCTGATCCTCTTTAGAAAAAGCAGCGAATTGCTGAGCAGCCCGCAATGTTTGCTCGGTCTTTGCTTCATTATCAACGGCGGCCTGGGCCACGGTCGTATTCGCGACGGTGGCGACGGGGGCTAAAAGTAACGAGCAGAGGAGCAAACTGTGGATCAGTTGACTCTTGAACTTCTTCTGCATGTAATTCCTCCCACTATGGTGACATTTGGCAACAACAACCTGAGAGTTTATTTGACTATGGCTTCATCCTCCTCATATAACGCTCACATTAATGAAATTTATACCACAGCAGACAGTGAAATACAACGGATTCAGAAACTTTTTTACATAATCCCGGCGTTACGGATAATTGGTATAATACCGGCAAACAATGGGATATACTGCGGATTTACAAAAATCGATAAGCTGTCCAGTAAGAAAATTCGTTCTCATTTTTACTTATTGACTCTCATCGCGATACAAAAAAAGCGTCATCCCGCTCTATTAATCAACAGAACGACACGACGCTTTGGATAGTGCTTAAATTCAGATTATTCGTTAATGTTGTGCCATACCCAATCGTTAACTTCAGGCATGTCTGTCCCATGGGCCTTAATGTAATTCTCGTGCTTTGCCAAAGTGTCATCCATCTTCGACGCGAAGTCACCCGCTGCGGCACCGTATACGGCATTGGCGGCATCCTTAGCGATATGGAACCGATCCAACTCGTTCATTACCCGGATATCGAACGGTGTGGTAATATCACCGTTCTCGCGGTAACCGTGAATCAGGACGTGCTGGTTGTGCCGGCCAAACCAGATGTTCCGAATCAAATCTTCGTAGCCATGGAAAGCGAAGATGACCGGTTTGTCTTTAGTGAAGTAATTATCGAATTCTTCATCCGTCAATCCCCGGGGATCCACGTCTGGCTTGCGTAATTTCAGCAAGTCGACGACGTTGATGAAACGAATCTTCAAGTCTGGATACTCATCGTGCAAAATGTCGATGGCGGCCAGCGTCTCCAAGTTCGGTTCAGTCCCGGCAGCAGCAAAGACCACATCTGGTTCAGAATGGCCATCATTGGATGCCCATTCGATGATCTTCAAGCCGTGTTCAACTAATTGTTGAGCTTCCTCAATACTGTAGAATTGCGGACGCGGGTGCTTGGAAGTGACGATAATATTCACCGTTTGCTGCATCCGCATGGTCTTGTCCATCACAGCCAGCAAAGAGTTGGCATCAGCAGGCAAGTATTCCCGGATGTACTTGGCCTTCTTCTCGGCCATATGGGTCAAGATACCCGGATCTTGGTGGGTGTATCCGTTATGGTCTTGTTGGAAGGATGTCGAGCTGTCGATGATGTTCAAGGACGGGTACTTCTTGCGCCAATCCAATTCATCGGCCTTACGCATCCACTTGAAGTGCTGAGTCAACATGGAATCGACGACCCGCAGGAATGATTCATAGGAAGCGAAGAAACCATGGCGGCCAGTCAGTACATAACCTTCCAGCCAACCTTCTGCCTGGTGTTCAGACAACTGGGCGTCTAAGACCCGGCCAGCCGGAGCCTCGAATTGGTCGTTTCCATGCTTGATGGGTTCCAGCCATTGCCGGTTGGTCACATCAAAGACATGGTTCAACCGGTTGGACATGGTTTCATCCGGGCCGGTGATCCGGAAGTTCGTCGGGTTCAGTTTAATGATGTCCCGGGCGTATTTACCCATTTCGATCATATCCTGTGCGACAGTCTTGCCTGGGGTACTGGTATCGACGGCATAATCACGCCAATCCGGCAAAGCCAACGGTTTAGGATCAATCCCGCCATTGGTGATGGGATTCATGGCCATGCGTTGGTCACCCTTGGGGGCAATGGCGCGCAGTTCGGGTTTCAAAGTGCCATTGTCATCAAATAAATCTTCCGGGTGATATGACTTCAGCCATTCGACCAATTCGTCGGCATGCTGCATGTCGCCTTGGTCGACAGGAATCGGTACCTGGTGGGCCCGGAAGGAACCTTCGACAGGTTCGCCATTCCAAGTCTTGGGACCAGTCCAACCCTTCGGAATACGGGCGATGATCACGGGCCAAACCGGCCGAGTCGCATCATCGGCACTGCCTTTGCGGGCCTCCGCTTGAATACTCTTGATCTTCTCGATCGCCGTATCCATCGCGTGGGCCATTTCCGGATTCAACTTGTCAGGATCGTCACCTTCAACAAATAACGGATCCCAACCCATACCTTCAAAGTACTTAGTCAATTCTTCGTCGGTCTTGCGAGAAAGAATAGTTGGGTTAGAAATCTTAAAGCCGTTCAGGTTCAAGATTGGTAATACCGCACCATCATTGACAGGATTGATGAAAACATTGGAGAACCAGGAAGTGGCCAAAGGCCCAGTTTCGGCTTCCCCGTCACCCACAACTGTCGCGGCAATGACATCTGGATTGTCCAAGATAGCCCCTGTGGCGTGGGAAATGGAATAACCCAACTCGCCACCCTCGTGAATAGATCCGGGTGTTTCGGGTGCCGCATGGGACGCCACACCACCTGGCCAGGAGAACTGTTTGAACAAACGTTGCAGACCTTCTGTATCTTGCGTAATACGCGGATAAATTTCAGTGTAGCTGCCATCCAAATAAGAGTTTGAAACCATGACTTGACCACCGTGACCGGGGCCTTCGATGTAGAACATGTTCAAATTGTATTTGTTAATGACCCGGTTCAAGTGGGCATAAATAAAGTTTTGACCAGAAATCGTGCCCCAGTGGCCGATCGGGTGAACCTTGACGTCAGTGGGCTTCAGATCCCGCTTGAGCAGCGGGTTATCCTTCAGATAGAGTTGCCCAACGGAAATGTAATTGGCCGCTTGCCAATACTTTTTGAGACGATCGAAGTATTCGGGTGTCGAATATTGATCGGTATTTGTTTGTTGATCCAACATTTAAAAACCCTCCAGTCCGGGCCAACCGAGTGTGGGCAGACCCTTATCTAACCTTTGCATTCTTCTTCATTATACCGTGTAAACGATTGAAGTCAACCAATTTGCATATTGGTTCGTACCATTTGTTGAAATCAACTTTACCGGTCACGTGTTCATCGTAGCGTGGATGGGTGTGGGATTGCACATGATATGTCTTGGAAAATAGCGTAAATTAAAAGGTCGAAACCCGCTTCTTAGGAATTCGACCATGTGATATTTTATTTTGTGGTGCCAGCCGTGCCAAAGCTGCACAATCTCCGGTGGCAGGGGGCTGCGAAGCGCAGCAAGTGCGAAGCCGCAGGCGTAGCAAGTGGTGACGGCGCTTTGAGCCCGCTGAGGAGCACGGTCTCAAAGTCGCCTAACAGTATATAAACTTGGCCAGGACCGGGCCAAGTTTATTACTGTTCCCACCACTGAGCCCCCTGCCACCTCCGATTGCTACGCATTGGCACTAGATTAGCTGGGATCATCATTTCATCTCTGCTTACAAAACTAAGAGAGGGACACGAAGCTGTTGTACTGCATGTACTTGTAGTGAATACGCATGCGGGAGAATTCTATTGGGGTGCCGGAGTCGGTGAAGAAGATGCCTTCCATGACGCCGACAGGTTCATTGGGTTTGAGCTGCAGGAGCTTTTGATCGCTCGCCGTGGATGGCTCCGTAGAAATATTCAGAAACGACTTGGTCACCTGGAGGTGCTGTTCTTTTTCCAAATATGTATATAGCGAATCCTGGATCACTTCTTCATTCAGATCTGGCACCAACCGGATCGGCAAATAGCCGATTTCAATCATGAACGGTTGACCATCAACTAAGCGCAGGCGTTCGATTCGATAGACAAAATCGTTGGGTTGTAAAAACAAAGACTGGGCAATCTCGTCCTTGGCTTTTTGCACATGAAAATGCAGGACCTGGATAGACTGTTGTTGACCATCTTGCACCAGGCTGTCAGTGATGCCGATGTTGTCGCCAGTGTAATTGAAAAGTGGCTTGCTCTTAAAATACAGCGGGTTCACAAAAGTGCCGGCACCCTGCTTTTGAAAGACGATGCCGCGGCTCACTAGGATGCCCAATGCGCGTTTAATTGTTGAGCGCGACACCCCGAACTGGTCCGTCAAAGAACGTTCATCCGGCAACCGATAATCCGGATATTGACCCGCTTTGATTTGGGCGGTCAGTTGTGAATACACACGATGATAGGCCAATTCTGCCATTCTGACGAAGTCTCCGATCTACAAAAATAAATGCAAAAAATGATGCAAAGGTCGTTCCAATTAATAAATTGGACCCTTCCTTTGCATCATAGCATGAAACATTGACTGAAACAAATTAGTTGGCAGGCATCTGCCTAGTGGGACAGCGGGTCATCCTTTTTGACCAGATCAGTAAAATCCACCGTTTGACCATTGCGAAAAGCGGTGGCCAGGCGAATCGATTCATCCACGATAATATCTTGGGGATCGATGACCGGATACGGATGATCACTGGCCTTCTCTTGGGCTAACGACAACTCTGTACAACCCAAAACCACCAGGTCGCACCCCTTCTCCTCGATCATTTCACGCAAGATGTTGTGGTACAACGCACCATCCACCCGGTTACCTTCCTTGATATCAGTGTAAATCAATTCGGTGACCTGATCCTGCACATGACCGTCACCCAGCACGACTTCATAACCGGCGTCAGTAATTTCTCGTTCATAGATGTGATCAGCCATGGTCCCTTGGGTGGCAATCAACCCCACTCTATGGGCATTGGGATACCGCTTCTTCAGCGTATTGATCGCCACATGAGGCATGTGCAGCAGCGGCACACTGCTGGCAGCGGCCAACTCTTTGTAAAAGTAATGCGCGGTGTTACAAATGATCACCATGAAATCTGGACCCAACGCAGACTGTTGTTTAATGTCCGCCAGTAGCGGCGGAAAGAAATTTGGCTGGGTATGATCCAGAATGTAGCTGGTCCGATCCGGGACAGTGGCGTGGTTCACCAGAATGTAGTTCAGATAATCCTGATCCTTTTTTGCCGGTGTTCGAGCGTTCAATAACCGGATATAGCTTTCCGTGGCAGCTGTACCCATACCGCCAATAACAGTGAAGAAATGCTCCATTTTTTTCGCTCCTTACAGCTGGTCGATGACCTGATGCACAACCACCATGTCCGTGGGATACGGGGTATCGATGCCTCGGACCTTTTGATATGGATCTGCGCCCTTCCCGGCGACAACCACAATGTCACCCGGTTTGGAACTCACGATGGCGTCATGAATCGCCGTGGGCCGATCCAATTCAATATTGACATGCACTTGGCCATGATCAATCCCGCGATCAATTTCTTTAGCAATATCGCCTGGATCTTCGAAACCTGGATCGTCCGTGGTGAGGAATACATCACTGGCATATTCATTCAGTACCCGAGAGAAATCCGCTCGCCGGGACACGCCTTTATCGCCGGGCGCACCCAGAACCACGATGATCCGGGGATGCTTGTACTGGCGCACAAGGAAGGACAACAGCGCCTGCATGCTGCCGTAATTGTGGGCATAGTCCACATAGACAGCCCCATGTCTCGGTACTTGTGCAGATTCCATCCGGCCAGGAATGGTCACATTCTTCAATCCTTCTTGGCTTTCGTACGTATCTGCACCGGCCATAGCGGAGCCAATAATGGCTGCTGTGGCATTGGATTCGTTGTAATCCCCGACCAATTTCAATTGATAATCCCCGTGGACACCAAAGGATTGAGCCTTAGGTGTGACCGGTGTAAAAGTAAAGCGGGATTCAAATAAATCGGCTTCGTGGCTTTCCATGCGGAAGTCAATGGGCAAATTGTGGGGTTCTTGATAAGAAGCATTCGCAAATAGAAAGATGCTGTCGGGATCCGTGGTGGTCGTGGCGGCGGCGTATACTTCACTGAAGTGATCCGTTTGCGCGTTAATCACACAGATCCGCGAATTGACCAGTAATTGCAATTTGCAATGCAAGTAATTGGCAAAATTAGGATGCTCGTTGGGCCCAATATGATCCGGCGTGATGTTCAGGAAGAAGCCGACATCGTAAGTTAACCCGAATACCCGGGACTTCAGATACGCCTGGGAGGAGACTTCCATGACCAAATGGGTCATCCCATTATCCACCGCAGAACGCATATCATGGAACAGGTCCAACGACTCCGGAGTAGTCAGATCTGACTTAAAGCGCTGATCTGGCTTCGGACCGACTATCCGATCAATGGTGGAAAAGAGCGCAGTCTTGCCGCCGTTCATTTGGTCCAAAATGGCCTTGGTGAAATACGCTGACGTTGTCTTACCCTTTGTACCTGTGTAAGCGATGATGAATAATTCGTCTTGCGGGTAATTGTAGTAAGCCGCCGCCAACAGGGCCATGGCCTTTTGTACATTCCGCACGATAAAGGCATTCATGCCTTTGCCCTCTGGAAAAGGCTGTTCGGCGACATATGTAATCGCGCCCTTGTCCTTGGCCATGGTCAGATAGATGGTGCGGAAATTTTCACCCTTGCAAAAGAACAGACCATTGGGCTGCACTCGACGGGAATCATACGACACACTGGTCATGACCGTGTCCATATCCCCCTGGATGGCGCTGCTCTTTAATAAATGATGTTCCTTCAGGATTAACATACAAGCATTCAACGATAAAGCCATGAAAAAAGCTCCTATTCTTGATTTCGATTCGTGGTACAGCGGCTGTGAAAAACCAGACCTGGTCGGTTCAACCCGCGTTAAGATTCAGTTTCGATTATATCACATCCGGTGTTAACCACTGGAACTCGTAAGGCGCAATTGGCGTGGTCTGAATATGTTGATGCAAGAAAGCCACTTGATCCACTGTCAAATAATCCGTGTGCAGCTGGCGAATATCAGCCAAAATCGGAATTTCATTGGGATTAAAAATCACTAAGGCATCTTGAATGCTCCCATCAGCGTTGGTCAATCGCCGCCAAATGCCGCCCCATCGGTATCCGTAAAACGGAATAAAATTAGCGTCATTGCTCAACGCGGGGTCCGTTTGCCGTCGATGAATCGCGTCCGCATAGATTCCCTGGATCTCATTGTTTTCTTTACCCCACGGGAAGAAACGGCGATTATCGGGATCTTTACCCCCGGTCACTCCGACTTCATCGCCGTAATAAATACATGGCACCCCGGGAACAGCGAAGAACAGATTGATCAGCAGCGCTAACTTTTTGGTGTCGTTGTCCAACGAGGTCAAGATTCGTTCCGTATCGTGAGTGCCCACATTGTTGAAATTGTTCTGGAATACACTTTGGGGATAATGCTCTTTCAAGGTCAATCCGGCCTGCACCCAGTCGTCCACGGATAAATTGCCGTTCACTAAATCCACCAGCTGATTGCGCAGCGGATAATTCATGACTGCCTGCAGCATGCCGCCCTCCAAATAGTGATGGCGATTACCGTATGCAATTTTATTCGAGGCGTCTTCCCAAACTTCACCAATCAGTACCCGGTCCGGATATTGATCAGCAGCTGTTCGAATTTGGCCAATGAACGAGTCTTCCAATTCGTCAGCGACATCCAACCGCCAGCCATCGACACCGCGTTTCGTCCAATACGAGACAATCCCGGTCTGCGGATCGGCGATATAGTGGTGGAAGCTGGTGGAATCCTTGTTGATGGTGGGCAAATCTCCCACGCCCCACCAAGAATTGTACTTTTCAGGATATTGGGTGAACGTAAACCAGTCGTAATACGGACTATTCGGTGAATCCGTCGCCCCATTACGCGGTTCATAGGTATGGTACAGGTCAAAATACTTGGAGTCGGCCCCGACATGATTGAAAACACCATCCAAAATAACATGCATGCCTGCTTGGTGGACAGCCGCCAGGAAGTGATCAAAATCGGCCAAGGTGCCCAACATGCTGTCCACTTTTTCATAATCTGCCGTGTCATACCGGTGATTGGACCGGGCTGCAAAAATCGGACTCAAGAATAGTGCCGTAATCCCCAACTTCTGTAAGTAGGGTAGTTTCTGCTCAATCCCTGCTAAGTTGCCGCCGTAAAAGTCCCAACGAACAATCTGGCCATTGGCGTCTTTCACATAATACGGCAGGTCCTCATGGGTACCGTAAATGAAGCTGTTGGGCTTAGGATGGTTCACTTGCCCGTCGGCGTTGCCATTGTTGAAACGATCCACGAAAATATGATAAAAAATGGCGTGGCGATACCATTCGGGCAACGTTTCTTCATGATCTAGGACAGTCAGTTGATAATACCCGGTATCCGCCTCGCGGAACACCTCACCGTCGCCGCCATAAGTCTTGCTCTTGGGAGCATAGTACAAAGACTGCTGAGCAGTGGTAATGACAAACCGGTAGAAATACAGACCAGTGGTGGGCGGTGTCAGCTTGCCCTCATACCAATTATCTGCGGCGGCTTGCATGCGGACGCGCTGGGCATCTTTGTGGTCCTGACCGTCGGCAAAAATTTCAATAGCGACGGCCTCCACAGGCACATCGGTGATTTGGATCCGTAAGGTTTCACTGCTGCCGACAACGATGGCACCGATACGGTCGCGGCAATCGCGGTTGAATGAATTATAAAAAATCATGGGAAAAGCTCCTTTACGAGAACGGGTGCGCTGAATGATATCTTGATTATACAATACTCCGTCATTATAGCCGTCCGGGTGGGGAATACCAATTTAGTGCTTACAGAGAGAGGGCGCAGCCGACCGGTTAGGGGCGAGGCGTAAGAGCCAAGGCGCAGAAAACCCGGTCTGAGGTTTTATGTGCCTTGGCTCTTACGCCCTAGCCCCTGGTCGGCGGAGCCCGTTTACGCGAGCCGCGGTAATCGGCCTCTCCCCGCCGTGCCAATGCTGCGCAATCTCCGGCTGAAATGGGCTGGAACGCTGTGACGGCGGTTTGAGCCCGCAAAGTGCGCGGTCTCAAACACGCCTAACTGCATCCGCGCAAAAAGCGCGCGGTGCAGTTTCCACAGCTGAGCCCATTTCAGCCTCCGATTGCTCCGCATTGCCACTATATCCCCATCACTTCAAAATTTCTCTTAAACCGGTCGCGATGGTTCCCCATTTCCCTTAGAATGGAAATTGTACTTACCACTAATTCCAGGAGTTGATCGATTCATGCAAGCTTATCATGACCAACAGGCACTGATTGATGCAATTCAGTTAACTTTGAATAAATTTATTGCCGAGTTTTCAGATATTCCTGAAAATGAGCGGGATCTCCGGCTTGCGGGAGTGGAGCGGACGCCGGGAGAAATGTTGGCTTATAATGTGGGCTGGACGGCATTGTTGTTGGATTGGGAACGCCAAGAAAAAGCGGGACTGGCGGTGCAGACTCCAGCTCCGGACTACAAGTGGAATAATTTGGGCGGCCTTTACCAAGAATTCTATGCCCAATATGCGAATGAAAACTTAGCTGCGTTACAGCGGCACCTCATCGATAACGTCGCAGCAATTACCAAATGGTTGGCAACTTTATCGAATGCTGAATTCTTTGACCCCGGTCAACGGCAATGGGCAAACAACACCGCCCAATGGCCGCTTTGGAAATGGGTTCATATCAACACCGTCGCTCCGTTCCGGACCTTCCGAACCAAGATTCGAAAGTGGAAACGGGTGCGCAAAGAAACTTTCACTGATTAACAGAAAGGACACGTTTGATGCAGTTTTCAGAACTTGATCTTGACCACTTAACGGATGCTCAACGGACCGCGTTGATTTTTCGTTATTCAGACGACGGTCAGAAAGCAGATTTGATTTTTCTGGCGGGCAGCCGAATGGCGCTTTCATTACGCTTGCCTACTGCTGTGTCCCTCTATCAAGACGGCCGCGCCAAGAAGCTGCTCATTTCCGGCGGTCATGTCTGGACCGATCAACCCCAAGGCGAAGCTGTGGCCTTGGCCGCGGCGGCCCAACGCCAAGGGGTGCCGGCAGCTGATATTTTGACTGAAACACAGTCTCTGTACACTCTGCAAAACGTTCAATTTTCTTTACCGCTCGTGAGCGAAGCGATCGGTCTGGACCATGTGCAGCGGATCATTTTAGTGACCAATGCTTACCACATGAATCGCTTGTACCACATGATGCGTTCCTATTTTCCCGAACACATCCAATACAGCTTCCGTGGTACCACTGATCCTGCCACCAAACCCAATAACTGGTTCCAAACAGATCTCGGCCGCGGCCATGTCGAACATGAACTGAGCAGCCTGCAACAAGCGATTCGAAACGGTGAAGTCCGTGATTTCCCAGTTGATTTAAAAGTAAAAAAATAGAGCCTGGAATTTTTGCCAGACTCTATTGTTATGGTGCGAGACAAACTTCGCGACCCGGTCGATGAGAAACTAGTTCACACCCACCTGATCCCGCGTCAGATGCCAGATATCGTCACCATACCGCGCAATCGTCAAATCAGATGAGAATTGCCCCGACTTTGCGATATTGATACACGCCATGCTGTACCACTTTTCAGGATCCTGATACAACGTCGAAATCTTATCCTGAGCTTTCACATAACTCTCGTAATCGGCCAAGACGAAATACTCATCGTTGTATTGCAGCAACGAATTATAAATGTCTCGCCCTTCCCGCGTGATGTTCGGGATCGTCCCGTCGATCAGCGCATTCACAACTTTCTGCAAGTGCTTGTCACTGTCAAAAATTGCTTGAGATGAATAATTGGTGTAAGCGCCCACTTCATCCACCGTCATGCCGAAGGTGACGATATTGTCCTCACCCACCGCATCAGCGATTTCAATGTTGGCACCGTCCATAGTGGCTAACGTAATCGCACCGTTGGCCATCAGCTTCATGTTGCTGGTCCCAGATGCTTCTTTACCCGCCAGCGAAATTTGTTCTGATACATCCGCCGCCGGAATCATGTCTTCCGCTTCCGAAACCCCATAGTTGGGTACAAAGACGACCTTTAATTGGTCTCCCACAGCCGGATCGTGATTCACCGTATTGGCAATCTCATTGATCAGCTTAATAATTTCCTTAGCGTAGTAATAACTCGGTGCGGCCTTGGCACTAAAAATGTGCACCCGCGGTACCGATAGCGGTTGGCCGGCTTTGATCTGTTGATACTCATCAATGATAAAGAGCGCGTGCAACAGTTGCCGCTTGTAGGCATGCAGCCGTTTGATCTGAACATCGAAAATGGCATGTTCCGGATCCACGGAGATGTTTTCCCGGGCCCGAATCTTTTTAGCCAATGCCACTTTGTTCTTATGCTTCACTTCTTGCAGTTCTTTGAGGAATGTGGGATCTTTGGCAAAGGATTGCACGCCCATGATGTCCAGCGGCCGATGACACCAGTCACCGTTCAACTTTTCGTTAAGCAAATGAGTCAGTGCTGGATTGGCAATTTGCAGCCAGCGCCGCATCGTAATCCCATTGGTCTTATTGTTGAACCGGGCCGGATAAATCCGGTACAGATCCTTTAAGACATCCTTTTCCAGCAACTCGGTGTGCAGTTTGGCCACGCCATTGACGGAGTGAGAACCAATGACGGCCAGATAAGCCATCCGCACAGTCCCGTCACCCAAAGGGGCGCACCGATTGACCCGATCCGCACCATACACCGGTGTTTGCAGCTCCCGGAAACGGCGGTCAATTTCTTGAATGATCTGATAAATCCGCGGCACGGTCTGGGCAACCATATCTTGAGGCCAAGTTTCCAGCGATTCGGATAACAATGTGTGGTTGGTATAACTCATTACTTTCGTCGTGATTGCCCAGGCTTGATCCCAACTCATGAATTCTTCATCCATTAGGATCCGCATCATCTCAGGAATAGCCATGGCCGGATGGGTATCGTTAATATGGATCGCCACCGTGGCATCCATATGGTTCAAACTACGGTGATGTTTGCGGTAATGCCGCACAATACTTTGTACACCCGCCGAAACTAGGAAGTACTCCTGTTTCAAACGCAACAGACGGCCCTCATAGTTGGAATCGTCGGGATAGAGGATTTCAGTGATTTCGTTGACTTCTTCTTTTTGCTGCAATGTGTATGTGACCGCTGGATCAGTAGGCAGTTCGGCACTCCATAACCGGAATGTGTTCACTGTTTGATTTTGGTACCCCACTACCCCGGTATCATAAGGTACCGCCAACACGTCCGTAGTGTTCTCATAATGGGGTACAAGCCGTCCGAAGGCATCTTCAGCTAACCATGTATTCCCACCAAAGCGGACCAAACAAGCCCGGTTTTCTTTCCGCACTTCCCAGGCGTTGCCATTCCGCAACCAATCATCCGGCATCTCCACTTGATAGCCGTTCACAAACGACTGACGGAACAAGCCGTACTGATAGCGAATGCCGTTACCATTGAGGGGCATGTGCAACGCCGCGGCGCTGTCCAAAAACTCTGAGCCTAATCGGCCCAAACCGCCGTTGCCCAATCCCGGATCAGGTTCAGCATCGACCACTTTGTCCATGTCCAAACCCATTTGCATCATCGCTGTCGTGACGACATCAGTGACGCCAAGATTGAGCATATTAGTTTCTAACATGCGACCTGGCAAAAACTCGATGGCAAAGTAGTACGCCTCTTTGACCCGATCGTTTTCATAGTGCTGTCGGGTGGCCTTAAGAAAGGGTGCATAATAATCCCGTAACCACAGTGCCAATGCGGTATATTGCTGATGGGCATCAGAATCTTTCACATCTTCTGCATACAGCCGCAGAATCATGTTCTTATATTGTTCTTTGAATTCGGGCACCGTTAATTTCGCCAAAAGTATCCCCCATTCCGTTTTTAGTGCTAACGGATAGCGCGGCCGTCGTTATTCAATAACGGGGCCGCGTTGTCATTATTTCTGCAATAATTCATTGTACAAAGCGACATACTGCTTGGATGCCTTGGCCCAAGAAAAATTCTCAGCCATGGCATTTTGCTGCAACTGTGCGTATAGCTTGGGCCGGTTCGAATACACATCAAAGGCATAATTCAACATCTTATCTAAGACATCGGGCCGGTAATCTTCGAAACTAAAGCCAGTCCCTTCACGTGTATATTCGTTGAACGGTACCACGGAATCGCGCAGACCACCAGTGGCATGAACCACTGGGATGGTGCCGTAGCGCATCGCCATCATCTGAGCTAATCCAGAAGGTTCCGTCGCTGACGGCATTAAGAAGAAATCGCCGCCGGCATACATGGATTGTGCCAACACTGGATCAAAGCGGATCTGAGCGGAGAAGGCACCTGGATAACGGATTTGGACGTGTTTGAAAGCTTCTTCTAAATCGTAATCCCCAGTGCCGAGAATGATGAACTGACAATTGTGCATCAGTTGGAAACGATCAACGACATCAACCAACAAGTCGGCTCCCTTTTGCCGAGTCAACCGCGACACCATTACGAACAACGGGTCGTTGCTTTGAGGCAAGCCAACTTCTTTTTGCAAAGCACGCTTGTCTTTCTTCTTCCCTGCCAAATCTTTGGCGGAGTAATGATAAGGAATGTGCTCATCGGTAGCCGGGTTATAAAGTTCTGTGTCGATACCATTCAAAATGCCGGATAATTTCCAAGCATTCCAGCGTAAAACGCCATCCAAACCATGGCCAAACGCCGGTGTTTTGATCTCCTCAGCGTAGCTGGGTGAAACTGTATTCACTCGGTCGGCTAAGTTAATACCGCCCGCCAAGTAGTTCACGGCACCATCGTGTTCGAAACCAGTCCCGTTAAAGAACTGGCGGCCAATGGCAAAGACACTATCCAAAATAGCCGGTGAATATTGGCCTTGGAACTCAATGTTGTGAATGGTTAAAACCGTGCGGATGTTCCGCAATGGATTGATCCAACTGTATTTATCATGGAGCAAAACGGGAATAAACGCCGTCTGCCAGTCATTGACATGAAGAATGTCGGGAATGAAATCGACGAACTGGAGCATTTGCAGCACAGCCATGTCAAAGAAGCCGAAGCGTTCTCCATCATCCCAATAGCCATAAAGGCCATCGCGACCGAAGTATTGAACGTTGTCGATGAAATAATACTGGACCCGCCCTAACTTCAGGGTCAATACACCGCAATATTTGTCTTGCCAACCCACTTTGACCGCGTAACTGCCCAAGAACTTCAATTGCTTCTTGTACTGTTCCGGCATTTTCTTTTCGTAGTAGGGCAATACAACGCGAATATCTTCGCCCTGACTCGCCAGTGACTTCGGCAATGCATAGGCCACATCGCCTAATCCCCCGGTTTTAAAAAACGGAGCGCCTTCACTGGCGGCAAACAAAATCTTGGTTTGACTCACGATTGCAAAACCTCCTCCGCGGCGGCTTGGTCGAGGATCGTTGTCCCCTTGGCAAGTACGATAGGTGCACTGCTCGTTCCCTGTAATTTCACATTGGGACCAACGATGCAGCCTTTATCCATAATGACGCAGGAAAGCATCGCATTCTTGCCGATATGAGAGCTTTGCATAACGATGCTGTCAGCCACATGGGCGCCGTCTTCCACCGTCACGTTCCGGAAGAGGACGGAATGACGAACTTGCCCTTCAATTTGACCACCAGTACCCAGTAACGATCCCAACACATCTGCTTCTGGTGCAAAGTATGTGGGTGCTTCATTCTTGTTCTTGGTGAAAATGGCCCGTTGGCTGAAGAGTAAAGCATGGAAATTTTCTTCATTCAGCATATCCATATTTGCTTGGTAGTAACTTTGAATGTCATGAATCGTTGCGCAATAGCCAGTATACTCGAAGGCATTCGCTTGGGCGGACACAATCTCCTCATGCAAGAGTTGCGGCAACCGGGTGAATTCACCGGAATTTTGCACCCGACTAAGCAGTTCAATCAAGTAATCCGTCCGAGTCAAATACATTTGCATGCTGATGGGTTTCGTGTGATCAGACGTCCGTTCTGGTAATTCATGACTAGGGGCAAACCCAATCACTTCATTGTCCTCGCCCAGAACAAATCCCTCCTGATCAGGATCTGCCATAGTGGTGGGTACACTGCGATAAACAGCTGAAATGGGGTTCGGTGATGCCTGGTGGAACTGCAACAAAGCATTCACATCCAGGTTGGATACATTGCGGGCACCGGTAATAAAGACGTAACGACTCTTCGATTTAATTAAGAAAGTGAGGTAATTGTCGTAGTACCGATGAATGTTGACTGGATCGGAATAATCCCGTGTGGCCACATAAGGGAAGGAGAACACACCACCGGTAATGGTGTCTAAGTCCCACGCCTGACCAGACCGAATATGGTCTTCCACGGAACGGGAAGACCGGGGCAGGAAAATCCCTGCTGTCCGAATCCCCGCATTCGAAATTGCTGACAACGGAAAATCAACTAACCGGTAACGTCCGGCAAACGGCATCGTACCAACTGGCCGCTCATTGGTTAAAGGCGCTAAATCTTGGCTTGGCTCGTTCAAGTCAATGACTGCACACATCTCTGATTCACGCATTATTTGTCCTCCTCCATTCTGCCCAATACTTCTTGGAATCCGACTACTGCAATGTCGTCGTCTGAACCGATCACTTGTCCGCCATCACCAATGATGGCCCGTTCGCCAACGATGGCATGATCAATGGTGACATTCTTACCAATCACGGCGTTGGGCATAATCATACTATCTTTAATCACGGAACCAGTGCCAATCTTGACGTTCTGTGATAACACGGAGTGATCCACTTCGCCGGCCACATAACAACCATCCACCACCATGGAACGATGGACTTTGGCAGTTTCCGTAATAAACATGGGTGGTAATGCATCATTGCGGGAATAAATCCGCCAGTTGCGATCGTCAATGTCTAATGGGTTGTCGGGTTCCAGGAACTCCATATTGGCCTGCCAAAGGCTCTTGATGGTGCCGACATCCTTCCAGTAGCCATGGAATGCATAGGCATAAGTGGGTTCGTTGCGATTCAGGTAGGCCGGAATTACATCATGACCAAAGTCTTCCATGCGGCCGTCGGTGCTGTAACTATCCATCAATAGCTTCTTCAACGGTGCCCAGTTGAAGATGTAAATCCCCATACTGGCCAAGTTGCTCTTGGGATGCTTGGGTTTCTCTTCGAATTGGACGATCCGGTTGGTTTCATCCGTGTTCATGATCCCAAACCGCGGGGCTTCATCCATGGATACCGGTAAAACACCCACCGTTAATGACGCATGCTGGGCTTTGTGGTAAGCCAGCATGGCTTCATAGTCCATTTTGTAAATGTGGTCCCCAGAAAGAATCAAGACATACTTCGGTGAATAGAGGTCGATATACGCAATGTTTTGATAAATGGCGTGGGCAGTGCCTTGGAACCATTTCTCCCCTTCACTGGAAGCATAAGGTTGTAAAACCGTGACCCCGGCATTCTTTTCGGCCAGTCCCCAACTGGCCCCATTTTGAATGTGGGCATTCAATTCCAATGGTTGATACTGGGTCACCACCCCAACTGTGTTGACCCCAGAGTTTGAACAGTTGCTCAGAGCAAAATCGATGATCCGATAGCGACCGCCAAACGGTACGGCCGGCTTCGCCGTGAATCGGGTCAATTTACCTAGCCGAGTCCCTTGGCCCCCGGCTAAAATCATTGCTAACATTTCTGTATTCATTGATTGCGGAAGTTAAACTTCCTTCTCTCCCTTCTGACCAATACTCCCAATAGATCCTGTTTTTTTAGCGGTATCGTGATCCAACAGCACTGGATGGACCGCCACGGGTGTCAGGATCAACGCACTCATGGCGGGCAAGATCACTTCCACCGAATCGGGTTCGCTCTTGTAAGGCTCCCCGGTGGTCATGAACTCACCCTGATCCTTCGTCCACGTCCCGCCATATTCTTTCATTTCGGTATTCAGTAATTCGCGATAGCGACCGGCAAACGGTACTGGTACCCGGTAATGTTCCTTTTGAATTGGCTCCAAATTGAAGGCAAATACTAAGAAATCGTCGGCGGTGCTGCTGCGGCGGGTGAATGTTAATGTCCCACTTTGTGGATCATCTGCATTCGTAATCTGAATACCTGCCGGATCATGGTCAAGTTCATAAAAAGCCTTGTCTTGCTTGTACAAGTGATTCAGGTGGGCGGTGAAATGCTGCATGGCCCGATTCATCGGATCCTGCAAATCTTTCCATTCCAGCTGACTCCAGAACCGCCACTCCAGAAATTGGCCCCATTCACTCCCCATGAACAGTAACTTCTTCCCTGGATGGGCGATCAACCAAACAAACATTGTGCGCAGATTGGCAAATTGGTTATACCGATCCCCAGGCATCTTGTGCATCAATGACTTCTTACCGTGGACCACTTCGTCGTGGGAAAATGGCAGGATAAACTGTTCATCATGCATGTACATAAAGCTGAACGTCAACAGGTTCATGTGATCTCTGCGGTAAAGCGGATCCATCTCAAAGAATTTCAACGTATCGTTCATCCAGCCCATGTTCCATTTGTAATTGAACCCTAAGCCGCCGGTATTGACTGGCCCAGTCACGTGGGGAAACGCGCTGGCTTCTTCCGCAATCATCAAGATATCGGGATGATATTGGAAAACCACTGTGTTCAACTTTCTGATAAATGCTAGTCCCTCGAGATTGCTGTTATTCCCATACTTATTCACGGTGCCCTCTTTGCCGGCATCATAGT
Source organism: Schleiferilactobacillus perolens DSM 12744 (assembly GCF_001435585.1). Classification (GTDB taxonomy): domain Bacteria; phylum Bacillota; class Bacilli; order Lactobacillales; family Lactobacillaceae; genus Schleiferilactobacillus; species Schleiferilactobacillus perolens. Next base: position 292,687 of record NZ_AZEC01000003.1, on the reverse strand, counting down.
CCAGATACAACATATTCGACACGGCATCGACCCGCAAACCGTCCAAGTGACACTCTTGCAGCCAGTACATCGCACTGGACACCAGGAAGCTTTGCACCTGGGCCTTGCCGAGATCAAAGTTCCAAGATCCCCACCGGACATTGTTTGCTCGGTTAGGATCCGCGTATTCGAATGTGGGGGTACCATCATACTCAGCCAGCGCATCCATATTACGAATGAAATGCCCCGGTACCCAATCCATGATGACCCCAATATTGGCTTGATGGAATTTGTCAATCATGGTCATGAACTGCACCAAAGAACCAAAGCGGCTGGTGGGTGCAAAATAACCCATCAACTGATATCCCCAAGAAGCATCCAGCAAATGTTCCATTAGCGGCATAAACTCGACATGTGTATAACCCATCTTGTGTAAGTAAGGAATCATGTGATCCGCCAACTCATCGTAGGTTAAATACGAATCATCATCATGCCGCTGCCAGGAACCGAAATGCACTTCATAAATATTGATCGGATCGTGGAACACATTTTGACTGCGGCGCTTCTTTAACCAAGTGCTGTCATGCCATTGGAAAACAGGTCGATCCAACACCACTGAAGCATCACCTGGTTTATGCTCATAGCCTAACGCATAGGGGTCGATTTTAACAGCTTGTGTACCGTCTGCTTGAGTCACGACCACCTTGTATAGGTCATTTACTTTGCACGCATCGCTCTCGCCAACCCACCAGCCGGTCTTAGCCAGCTTGGTCAATTTGAGTGTGGGTTCCCAATCCGTAAACTCACCCATGATCGCCACCCCCTGGGCATGGGGGGCCCACACGGTAAAACGAAATGTATCTTGCTGCGGGGCGACTCGGCGGCACCCCAATACGTCATAGCTCTGGTAATAGGTGCCGGTGTTAAAGAGATACGCAAACTCTTCTAATTTAGTCAGATCTGTTCGCACACCGCCCATCCTTTCCTTCATTGACTCATCCCATGAAGCTTAAACAACTGAAAAATTATTCCGATAATCCCAAATAAATCCCCACATTTAGTCCCACTGTTGATTATACAGAGAAACGACAAGAACTGTACACGAAAAGCCTTACAGCTTTGGTCCATACCAATTAACGCGTAATCGGTACAACCGCGTCGTGACTCGTTCTCCTCTAGTGTAACAAACCACAATGTCACTGGGAAAGAAAATACACTATTAGTTTCAAAAAGCACTAAAAAAGCACGCCCTCTCCCGTTTTTCAACAATTCGGGAGAAAACATGCATATTTTGACAAATTATGATCTAGATTATTAGAAGAGTTGGCCTAACCACGCAAAGAAACGTTCAATCACGTTCAGTTCTGCCACATTCTTGGTGGGCGCAAGCGACACATTTGCCTGTTTGACGCCGGGCAGATAGCCTAATGCATCATTTTGCAGACTGATACTGGCCACCTGTTTTCCTTTCGTCACCGGCGCAGTAAGACTCAGCTTCTTCGGCACGGCGGCCACTGGTGTCACAAGAATCCCGTTGCGCTGCCAGCCAACCACTGATTGACTCAGTTGTAATGGCACCGTGGCTTGTTTTCCATCAGTGACTTTCACCCGTTGCGACTGGGTATTCTTGGCTGTTAATGTGACTGGCTGCCATTGTTGGACGACGGTCCGTAATAATGCCGCCGTCGCGGTGAAACGTTTGTTGTTATCTGTGACCGCCCCATCGGCATGCATCACCACGCTGACCAACCGGCGCCCGCGCCAAGGCATGGTGGCGACCAGACATTGACCAGCCAAATCCGATGTGCCTGTTTTTAACCCATCAATGGGTAAATCGCTTTGGGCTAAAGAGTTCCCAGTCAACAACGCATTCCAATTGGTCATGGCAAAGTTCTGGGTGGCAGTGACGGCAAAGTTGCGATGAACCACGGCAGTGTCTTGCAATACCGCGGGGTAATCAGTCAATAAATGCCGGACCACAACACCAATATCGGCAGCACTCATCTTGTTTTCCCCGTCGGCAGGTGTATCCGCCACCCGCAGACTCTCGGGAATCAAACTATTATTCAGGCCGCTAGTGGTATATATCGCGGCATCACGGATACCCCATTCATGTAAATGGTTTTGCATCTCTTGAATGAACGCCTTCTGGGATCCAGCTAATTTGTTGCCCAATAACATCACCGCCACGTTAGCAGAATAGATCCACCCGGCATCATAGAGTTCTTTAACAGTATAGGGTTTGCTTGCCAATGGTACATTGGACAGCGCTGTATCTTGACTCAGTTTGATTTCTGCGGCATTGGGGGTGACCGTCTCATCCCACTGCAGACGCCCATGACTGATGGCTTCGCGGATCAAATATAAACTCATGATCTTTGTGAGTGACGCCAAAGGGTACGCCGTTTTATCATCTTTAGCTGCCAATATCTTACCGCTGGTCAAATCAAACACGACCCCAGAACGGGCAGCAATCGGAATGTCTGGCGCATTACTGGCCGCTTGAACTGTGGGAGCCGCTAAACCGACGGCAGTCAATAGAATCATTAACCAAACAATGAACGCGGGCTGCCAAGTGTTACGCTGAGACATGAGTACTCCTCTTCCTGTTTTCCTTGTGCTGTTCTTCCTGTTGAGCAATGACCGCGGGTTTTTCCACTTTTTTCCCCGGTGCCATCGGCAGATACATGACGAAACTGGTCATCTTGGCGTCTGAAGTGGCATAAATATAGCCGCCGTGCAGCGCCACAATACTTTGGGCAATGGCTAACCCCAAACCGGAACCGCCAGTCTCTTGGGATCGCGACTCTTCTACCCGATAAAAGCGGTCAAATAAGTGACTCAGGGAATCGTTCGGAATCTCTTGCCCGTCATTGGCTACTTTAATGATAATTTCTTGACCCAGCGCTTCGGCAGTAAGCCAAATATGAGTGGCGCCTTTACCATATTTCAATCCATTGACCAGTAAATTATTAAATACCCGCACCAGTTTTTCCGGATCGGCCGTCATAATCAGCGGATCGGGTTTCGTGGTCACAGTAATCTCGACATTTTTCTTCTCTGCTTCCAATTCAAAACTGGCCGCCAACTGTTCCAGCAGATTCGTCAATGAAAACTCAGAAGTATTCAAATGGGTACCGGTTTGGCGGACCTTGGTATATTCAAATAAGTCATCCACCAACACTTTCATCTGTTTCGATTTGACGTAGGCAGTATGACTATATTTCAGCAACTCGTCTTCGGATCGATACTGTTTGTCTTCAATCAGTCCCAGATAGCCGATAATCGAGGTCAAGGGCGTGCGAATGTCATGACTCACGTTAGAAATCAGTTCATCTTTGGATTTTTCAATCTGCCGTTCTTCCTCCATCGACTGAACGGTGAAATCGACTAAGGCATTGATCGAGTCAATGACCTTTTGCAAATCTGTTTTAACCACAAACGGAATCCGATGACCCAGATGGCCCTCGGCAATGTAGTGCAATTCCACAATGACGTGGCGCATCTGAATTTGATGGTACCGTCGAATGAGTCGCCACCAGACGACAATGGCATCAAAAATCGCCATGAAGACGACAAAGACCCATTGCCAACTCCATAGTTGTAAATTGTTATTTTGGTTCAAACCAATTTTAAGCAGCCAAATACCATCTTGAACTTGCTGGGAACGTCCCACCATTTGGGTAAACAAGACCAGGACGGCAAAGTTTAAGAGGATCATGATCATGACGGTCACGATACCTTCAATAATTAGTTCACTTTTTTCACGTGCAGTTAATTTTACTTTTTGTCCAGTCATTAAGCCTCGACCTTGTAGCCCACGCCCCAGACGGTTTGAATGACCTTCTCACCATCTGTCGCTTCTTCAATCTTGTCCCGCAAGTGACTGACGTGCACCATCACCGTCTTCGCACTGACAATCGACTCCTGCTGCCAGACGCGCTCAAAGATTTCATCGGCAGAAAAGACGCGGTTGGGGTGGCTGGCGAGTAAGTACAAAATGCCAAATTCCAAGGCGGTCAACTGGATTGTTTTGCCCGTAAGGGTCGTCACTTCATGGGAATCCTTATTAATATTCAACGGTCCCACAGACAAATCTTCAGGTTCATCATTGGTCACTTGACCAGCAGAACGCCGCAACAGCGACTTGACCCGGGCCATCACTTCCAAAGGATTGAACGGCTTGGCCACATAGTCATCCGCACCAGTAATCAACCCTTTAATCTTGTCCATATCTGCAGTCTTCGCAGACACGACGATAATCGGAATCTGAGAATCTTTACGCACTTCTTTGATGACATCGATACCTGACATGTTGGGCATCATAATGTCCAGGATCATCAGACCAATATCGGGATTGGTGGCCAGCTTGGTCATTGCCTCCTTACCGGAATACGCCAAGACAGAATCATAGCCCTCGTTTTTTACATAAATATTCAGCAATTCTACAATTTCTTTATCGTCATCCACAATTAGTATTTTGGTCATAAAAGCACTCCGTTCACCTTAGAATAAAATCACTGTTTTTATGATAGCAAACCAAGATTAAGAAAAGCTGAAGACGACTCAAGTAATTTCACTCGCCCTCAATGTCTGCCAAACGATCCAGCCCTTTTTGCAAATCAGTCATCGTGATCCCCGCAGCCGCCCGCTTCTCTGGCGTCAATCGCGTCAACGCATCATACAGCCACAGGCCCAATTTAACATATTCATCGGTTTCCATGGCATATTGAATCTTCAAAAACTTGCTTAAGGCGCCCTGATAATCTTCCTCTGTCAGCATCTTGCGAAAACTCTCTTGGTAGGGCAGCGGCGGCTTATCTGCCGGAAAAATCACTGCCGACTCCGGATCCCCCTCGGCGCGCTTACCCAAAATATACCCCATACTCCCTGCAATACCTTTAATCTGCCGCAGTAGAAAGTCTGTTTCTTCAGCCATGTTGAACACTCCTTCAAGATTCAAGATAAAGAATGTGATAAAAGCACATTGGATCGTGACATATCTAGTGCCAATGCGGAGCAAGCGAAGGTGGCAGGGGGCTCAGCCGTGCAAACCACACCGCACGCGGTTTTTGCGCGCGGATGTGGTTAGGCGTCTTGAAGACCGCGCACTTTGCGGGCTTCAAGCGCCGTCACAGCGTTCCAGCCCCCCTGCCACCGTAGCTTGCGGAGCATTGGCACGGCCGGCAAGGACAACTCTTCCCCTGTTACTGCCATTGTATCCTAGTTTTGCAGGCAAACAAAAACCGTTGCCTGCGATAAGACAACGGTTTATTAAAAGATTAAGCCCGACTATAATTCGGTGCTTCCTTGGTGATCTGCACATCATGCGGATGACTCTCCCGCAAGCCCGCGTTCGTGATCCGAACAAATTGCGCGTTGTCCCGCAGGCTGGCCAAGTTTTCCGCCCCCACATAACCCATGCCAGACCGGACGCCGCCCATCATTTCATACAATACATCAGCGACAGCACCCTTCGCTGCTACCCGGCCTTCGATACCTTCCGGCACCAGTTTCTTCGTTTCGTGCACCCCGCTTTGGAAGTAACGATCAGAAGAGCCTTGGGCCATGGCTGCTAAGGAACCCATGCCTCGATAGGACTTGAAGCGGCGGCCTTGATAAATTTCAAACTCGCCCGGAGCTTCGTCGGTGCCAGCCAGCATACTGCCCAGCATGACGGCCCAGCCACCAGCAGCTAAGCCCTTGACAATATCACCGGAGTACTTGATTCCCCCATCGGCGATGATGGCCTTGCCGCGTTTGCGGGCTTCTGTAGCTGCGTCATAAATGGCGGTAATCTGGGGAACCCCAACACCGGCAACAATCCGTGTAGTACAGATCGAACCGGGGCCGATGCCGACTTTGACAATATCGACGCCAGCATCGAATAATGCGGCCGTACCTTCGGCGGTGGCAACATTCCCGGCAATCAAGGTCTTGTTCGGGAAAGCGGCCCGAATTTCCTGAATCTTCTTCAACACACCAGCGGAGTGACCATGGGCAGTGTCGATGATGACAGCATCCGCGCCTGCCTCAAACAGTGCGCTGGTCCGTTCCATTGTGTCTTTGGTCACTCCGACAGCACCAGCAGCAAGCAGGCGGCCGTGACTATCTTTGGCAGCCTGGGGATAGTTTTTCACATTTTCAATATCCTTGATCGTGATCAACCCGCTGAGGCGGCCATCGTTATCAACCAACGGCAATTTTTCGATCCGATGTTTCTGGAGAATCAGTTCTGCTTCGTCTAAAGAAGTCCCGACTGGTGCAGTCACCAAGCGGTCTTTAGTCATGACGCTATCGATGGTGACAGAGTAGTCATCGACAAAACGCAGGTCCCGGTTGGTGACGATGCCGATCAATTGGCGAGATTCTTCGTTGTCCACGATGGGCACGCCGGAGATGTGATACTTTTGCATCAAGGTATCGGCGGCTAGCACCGGCCGATCTGCGGTTAAGAAGAACGGATCAGTGATGACGCCGCTCTCACTACGCTTAACTTGCAGCACTTGGTCCGCTTGGGCCGTGATGGTCATGTTCTTGTGAATGACCCCCAAGCCGCCCTGCCGGGCCATGGCGATGGCCAACGGGGCTTCTGTCACGGTATCCATACTGGCCGAAAGAACCGGAATGTTCAGCTTCAGGTTATCAGCCAACTGTACGGACAAATCCACATCCCGCGGTAACACATGGCTTTCCGCCGGAATCAATAACACATCGTCGAACGTTAACCCTTCTTTGGCAAACTTGGTATCCCAATTAGACATCGACTATACCTCCAGAAATTTTTACCTTGTAGAATAACAGGAACAATTCGAATTGTCAACACTGCATTGATAAATAAAAAACGAACGATTGCATATGAAATGTAATCGTTCGTTAATTGTTAATCCATAATTATTTGCTTGGCCGCGGCGGTAAGCTCGGCGCGAAAATCGAGTCTTTGACGTGGAAATAACGGCGGAATACATACCGGCCACCCAAAGCAATGGCTGCAAAAATAATCAGCCCTATTGGCGGCAGGATCGGATTGATCACAGCCGGAATAAATGGTGCCAGTCCCAACACAGCGAAAACGACAACGATCACAAACATGACGTAAACAATTGTCTTGCCCATCTTAGGTCGTTCACCCTTGGGAATGCGCATATAGTCATTCAATTTAGTCAACGCAAAACCCCAGATGATAGAGATCATAATGATGCTGATCAACCCCCCGGTGGATCGATTGGTGGCGCTGGATGTCTTGGTAAACATACCCACGATGCCGTACATCCCTGCTAAAGCGCCCATAAACATCAAAGTGCTGTCCGTGAGTTTCTTCCAGAATGGCGTCTTTTGAACCGGCGCCGGTTTATGAATGATACTGTTGGCTTTCACTGTGGGCGCACCATACAACTGGTTGGCCGGTGTGCCGCGGCGCTGGGCCTTCAAAATATCCGGCAGCAGCGGCGCCATTTCTGTATCAATCTTTTGGTCTGAATAGCCCTCATCGCTTAATAACTTCCGCATCTTGAAGACATAATCGCTATTTCGTTTGGACAAGTTATCGGTGATTTCTTGCACACTCATGGTATCGATCTGTTTGTCCATTTCTTCTAGTTTACTTGAATTTGCCACCCGCTCCTGTTGCTTATCGTGGGCTTGGGCGTTACGTTCCCGTGGATCCAATTGCACACTCTCCTCATTGCTACGCATTAAACGTTGAACCGGAACTCAATGATGTCGCCATCTTGTACCAGATATTCTTTACCTTCCAACCGTAACCGGCCGGCTTTGCGGACGGCTTCCATGGAACCATACTTATCTAAATCACTGAATGAAACAGTTTCAGCCCGAATGAAGCCTCGTTCAAAGTCGGAATGAATGACCCCAGCCACTTGCGGTGCCTTCATGCCTTTGTGGAATGTCCATGCTCGGGTTTCAGGACCACCAGCGGTGAAGAAGGTAGCCAGGCCCAGCAAGTGGTAAGACGCCCGGATCAAGCGATCCAAACCGGATTCTTCGACGCCCTCTGCCTCCAAGAAGTCCTGCTTATCCGCATCGGGTAATTCAGCGATTTCTTCTTCTGTTTTGGCAGAAATTGCAATGGCTTCCGCATTGTCTTTGGCTGCGTAATCTTTTACAGCTTGATAATACTTGGATTGATCTGGGTCGGCCATGTCGTCTTCGGCGATGTTGGCCACATAGAGCACCGGCTTGGCGGTGAGCAGGAACAACCCCTTCACGATCTTTTGCTCATCCTTGTTGAATTCGATGGACCGGACTGAACCGCCCTCTTCAAGGACAGGCTTAATCTTTTGCAAAACCGCAAACTCGGCGAGGGCTGCCTTATCCCGGGTCTTAGCCACTTTTTCAACCTTGGAATACCGCTTGTTCACGGAGTCCAGATCGGCGATACTCAATTCCAAGTTGATGGTTTCAATGTCGTCCACCGGATCCACTTTGCCGGTGACGCTGGTGATATCATCATCATCAAACGCCCGCACAACATGGACGATGGCGTCCACTTGGCGAATGTTCTCCAAGAACTTGTTACCAAGGCCCTCACCCTTGCTGGCGCCTTTGACAATCCCGGCAATATCCGTGAATTCAAACGTGGTGTGGACAATTTTTTTAGCCGGAATAATCTCATCAATCCGGGCTAACCGTTTGTCGGGTACTTCGACCATGCCCACATTGGGGTCAATGGTCGCGAAGGGATAGTTGGCCATTTCGGCCCCGGCCTTCGTAATTGCGTTGAACAATGTAGATTTGCCCACATTGGGCAAACCCACGATACCTGCTGTTAAAGCCATTGCAAAATTTACCTACCTTCATCAATTATCATTCGTTGCGGTGGATGAGCAATCCGGTTTAGGGCTTTGTGTCATCCAATGGCCGCGGTTGTACATAATGGGGCTCATTAGCCACATCCACCGCCGCGGCAGTAACCAAAACCTTCTTCATTTTCTTCGTGAATTCTGTGCGGGGCATCATAATCATGTGTCCACAGCCCATACATTTCACCCGAATATCCATGCCCAGGCGCAAGACTTCCCAGCGGTTGGTCCCACAGGCATGAGGTTTCTTCATTTGTACCAGATCACCAAGGGCAAACACATTCTGGCCTCCTTCGTCAATGCGTTAGTCGTCTAAACTGATCGAGAGCATATCCAGGATCCGGTTCAAGTCATCTGTGGAAACATAGGGAATTTCAATGCGTCCCTTGCCGGCTTTGCCTTCCTGAATCGCCACTTTGGTTTGGAACCTCTCCCGCAATTGTTTCTCCGTGGCCGCCACAAACTTGGAACGGTGGGGCTTGGCAGTCCGCTTTTGCGGTTGTGTGTGATTCATTTCGCTGACCAATTTTTCCAGTTGGCGAACAGTCAAGGATTCTTTGATCGTCTTTTTGGCCACCGGAATAATCTGGGTCTTGTCTTTCAAGCCCAAAAGTGTCCGGGCTTGACCCATGGACAATGTACCATCCGCCAATTGGCTCTTCACCGGTGTTGGCAAAGACAGAATCCGTAAATAGTTGGCAATATAAGGTCTGCTCTTGCCTAACCGTTCGGAGACTTCTGCTTGCGTCAGATGCAGGCGTTTGAGCATCATGTCATAGGCTTCGGCCTCTTCCAACGGATTAAGGTCTTCCCGTTGCAAGTTTTCCAAAATGGCCGCCTCCATCATGGTGCTGTCGTCCAATTGCCGAATAATAGCTGGAATCGTTTTCTTCTGGGCAATCTTAGACGCCCGCAAGCGCCGTTCACCGGCGATCAATTCATAGCCGTTGACACTTTTGCGCAAAATGACCGGTTGTAATACCCCATTTTGGACGATTGAGTGCGCCAGTTCCTGCAACCCCTCATCGGTAAACCGTCGCCGTGGTTGATACGGATTCGGTCGAATATCCGCCACCGGCAGTTCTTCCACCATTTCTTGCGCCTTATCGGCGGCATCCATATCGGCGAACAGGGCATCAATGCCCCGGCCGAGTCCTTTACGTTTCTTAATCGCCATAGCGGCGCACCACCTCTTTTGCCAATTCCCGATAGGCTTTTGCACCCCGAGAACTGCTATCATAATCAATAATCGACTCCCCGAAGCTCGGAGCCTCTGCTAACCGCGTTGCCCGCGGGATCACAGTCTTGAAAACCTTGTTTGCAAAGTGTTGCTGCACTTCGCTCACCACTTGCGCAGACAAATTCGTCCGGGCATCAAACATCGTCATTAATACACCCAAAATATCCAAATCTGGATTAAAGTGTTTGCGCACTAGGTCAATGGTTTGCAACAGTTGGCCTAAGCCCTCCAATGCATAATACTCGCTTTGGACTGGAATCAGGATCTGGTCGGAGGCCGTGAACCCATTAATCGCCAACTGCCCCAATGAAGGGGGACAATCAATTAAGACATAATCATAATCGCCCAACACCGGCGCGAGACCGCCTTTAAGCCTAGTTTCTCGGGCAATTTGAGTCGTCAACTCCACTTCCGCCCCAGCCAGTTGCAATGTGGCCGGTACAATATCTAAACCCGTCCGAGACGTGTGTTTGATAGCGGGCGCCAGGGGCGCTTCGTCAATCAGTACCTCATAAATATCATGGGTGATGTCGCTCTTGGCAATGCCGACCCCGCTGGTAGCGTTCCCCTGAGGGTCAATATCCACCAACAAGACCTTGCTGCCCATTTCTGCTAAAGCGGCACCCAAATTAATGGCGGTCGTCGTTTTTCCCACGCCGCCCTTTTGGTTGGCTACTGCCACTACTTTTGCCAAACCGGCACCCTCCCCTTACGCTTCATTTTCTGCTGATGCTGATGCTTTAGATGATTTTTTGGCGGCTGATTCTTCTTTGGTGGCCACCGTAATCGTAATATGGTGACCAGCGGCATCATCGCTTTCTTGAATCGTGACCGGAATACCGGCCTCACGCACCATGGCAACAGATTTTTTGATCGTATTGATGGCCACCCGGGGATCTGTATTATGCGCACTGATCGGTTTGCGTGTCTTCGGTTTGGCCGCAGTCGGCTTATCGGACACATTCCCCTCATCTGGCGCCTGAGCCGGAACCGGTGCATCACCCATTTCAGCCGGTGCTTCCATCCCCTGGGCGACAGGTTCTGGATGTAATAAATGATCGACTAACTCTTCGGTCTCTTTCACGTTGAGATTGTCCTGCAGCACTTTATGCAACGCCAACTGCTGCTGAATATCTGACAACGCCAAGAGCGCGCGGCCATGCCGTTCGGTGATCTCGCTATCCATGATGGCCTCTTGAGCAGCCTCTGACAGCTTCAACAGGCGCAGTTTATTGGCCACAAAAGATTGAGACTTACCCAACTGTTGGGCCAAACATTCTTGGGTCAAATCGTTCAGCTTCATCAAAGCCGCATATGCCTGAGCCTGCTCAATGGGCGATAATTGTTCCCGTTGCAGATTCTCAACCAACGCCATTGAAGCCGTTTCTTCGTCATTCATTTTTTGGACGATTGCCGGTACCTCTTGCCATTGTAATTGTTTCACCGCACGAAAGCGGCGTTCACCAGCAATGATTTCATAGTGGTGCGGTTCATACTCGCGCAATACAATGGGCTGCAGCAGGCCGTGATCCTTAATCGTACCCGCTAACTCGGCAATCCGGCTTTCGTTGAATGTCTTGCGCGGTTGAAACCGGTTGGGCACAATCGCGTCCACCGGGACCATGATCACTTTATTCACGGTCTGTTTATTTTGTTCTGCCTGTTTTTCTTTTGACTGATCGTTTTTTTTAAAGAAAGAAAAAGCCATAAATATAATGCCTACTTTCGTGTTCTGGTAATGGGGGCTGATTTTGCTGCCGTTAATGGTTCTGCATGCGGCGTCCCCGCCCGCCGCGGATATCGTTTCGGGGTATGGCGTGTTTTGCGATAGACCAAAATGTGGCGCTCACCGGCATCTTCAGGTAAGGTCAAAGCCACATCGTTTTCCAAATGGGCGCCTAACTTATTGAGGGCATAGGTGGCATCGGCTTCTTCGCCGGCGGCGCCACTACCCTTCATCGCCACAAAAATACCGCCCGGCTTCACAAAGGGTACCGTGAGCTCTGCTAACACGTTCAACGGGGCCACTGCACGCGCAGTCACGACGTCAAAAGCTTCCCGGTATTGACTGCGCTGATTCCCGGCATCTTCCGCGCGAGCGTGGATTAAGGCGACTGGCGTCAGGTCCAACTCGGCAACGACATCGTTCAAGAAATTAATGCGTTTTTGGAGAGAATCCAAAATTGTTAAAGATAATTGCGGAAAAGCGATCTTCAGCGGAATACCAGGCAACCCAGCTCCAGAGCCCACATCCAGTACGCTCAACGGGTTCGTTTGTAATTCAGGAACGGCCTGAACCAGGGTCAATGAATCAAAGAAGTGTTTCAGATACACCTCGCCCTCCGCCGTAATGGCGGTGAGGTTCATTTTTTCATTGGCTTGGACCAATAATTGGTAATATCGATGAAAGGCTGCTATTTGGTCCGCCGATAACGAAACACCGTTCGTAGCCAATTGTGCTTGAAAATTTTCCGGGGTCATTTTTATCCTCCGCTGCTGGCTTTACCGTGAAACACAGAATGTTCCACATTCCTCAACTTTACATGACTGCGCCTTGAATTGCAAGGGGTTTAGGGCTGCTTGGGCAGGCGAAAACCGGGGCGCTGGCGCAGTGTGCTAAACGGCACAAATGCGGCGAGGGCTTGATTGCCTGCACGCAATTGTTTCGTTAACCAGATGATGTCCCACCATTGGCTGAACTTGTAGGCAAAATGGGGGAAGACGGCTGCCTGGGTAAAACCGCGGCTTGTGTGAAAATCCAAACTGCGCGCATTATTGGCTGTGATACAGGCACTGACATTGACCACATGCTGCATCGTCAGTATTTTGGCCATCATGTCGTAGAGGGCACTGCCGACGCCATGGGTCAGATCGTCATGCCGCACATAAATGGCCAGTTCCACAGACCAGTCATACCCAGTCCGAAGACTGTAGGCCCCAGCGTAGGCGTAACCGAGTACGTCATTATCTTCTGTAATGGCAATTAAATACGGGTAGCGGGTCAGGTTTTGGGTCATCCGATAGGCAAAGGTGGTGGCATTGGGTGCGGTACAGTCCATGGTGACCACCGTGTGATCCACGTAATATTGATAAATCGGGGCCAGCGCATGAGCATCTGAGGGTTCAGCAATGCGGATCTGAAAAGCCATGACGATCACTTCTTTCGATTAAGTATTTCGTTACCAGTTTAACCGCATTAATAGGTAGATACAAACGCCAAGAAAGAGGAAATACATTTTTTCTAACCACAACATATTGATGTAAAGCAGCAATCAATATACTATATCTAGTCTGCTTTGCAATTCTTTATTGAAGGAGTTGTCATTAACAGGATGGGGACTATGATCAAGGGACTATTGGACTGGTGGTCAAGACAGATTGCACTAGGCGGGCATGCCCGGTAAAGTAGAGAGGGCGGAGCCGACCGGTTACACAAGTTTCGGTAATGGTCCAGTCCACTACCGCCATGCCAAAGCCGACTGATAAGTAAACGATACAGAGGAGTGATTTTTTGTGATTAAGAAGTTTTTCCGGTTATTGACGATTGCGATGACCTTCACCCTTTTATTGGCAGGGTGTTCAACGGCCAGTTCGAATGCAGCTAAGAAGAGCAGCACTGAGAATACAGCGACCGTGACGTATACGTTGAAACAGAATAATAAGCAGTTTGCTAAAAAGACGGTGACAGTGAAGAAAACGGCGACAGTACTGACTGGGTTAGAGAAGGCTTGGACTGTGAAGCAGTCCAAGGGTTTTGTCACGACGATTGATGGCAAAAGTCAGAATCCAGTGAAGAAGACATATTGGCTGTATACGGTCAATGGTAAGTCCGCAACCAAAGGTGTGACTCAAACCAAGGTAGCCAATAAGGATAAGATCGTCTTTTCGCTGACGCCGACGAAATAGGTGATGATGAATGACCACTGCCCGGAATAGGACGCGGCAAGTTACCCTGCTAGGCATTTTGACTGCGCTCTGTGTCGCCCTGCGCATCGTGAAGATCCCATTCCCTAACGTGCAACCGGTGACTGATATTTTGATGATCGTCACGCTTTTATTAGGCGTCAGTGCCGGTTTGCTGCTGGCCGTCAGCACGATGGTCATTTCCAACATCTTTTTGGGGTTCGGTTTGTGGACTTTGCCCCAGATTGGTGCTTATGCGCTATGCATCTTGCTGGTGGCTTTGGTGAAATGGCTGTTGCCGCTGACCCGGTGGTTTTGGTTGCAGTTGGTGATTGCCACCGCACTGGGGTTTGTCTACGGTTTCCTGATCTCCATTGGTATGGCGGCGATTGGCAGCCTCGGGGGTGTTGGTTTTTGGGCGTATTACTTAGCGGGGATTCCCTTCGATGCTTACCATGCCGTGGGCAATCTCCTGTTTTATCCATTATTGATAAAGCCGCTGACCATCACGTTGAAAAAATATTGGGAACGGGAGGTCTAAAGATTGAAGATATATACGAAAACTGGCGACAAAGGCACCACCCGGCAAATGACCGGACAGTTTGTGCCTAAGTATGATCCGCAAATTACGGCGCTGGGGAACCTGGACGAGTTGGATTCTTGGCTGGGCTATGTCGCCGCCATCGCTCCCACTGATACTGCATGGGTAGTCCCCACCCTCCAAGACTTGCAACGCCAGCTCTATGAACTGCAAGCTGATATCAGCGTCCCCCGCCACGATACAATCCGGGAAAGCGACGTCGCGGCCTTGGAACAGTCCATCGATAAAATGATGGCGGCGATGCCAGCGATTAAAGCTTTCATCCTTCCTGGTGGGACCCCTGTGGCGGCTGCTTTACAATACGCCCGCACAATCGCTCGCCGCGCCGAACGAGCTGTGGACGAGCTTAACGACCACGGCCAATCGCTACCGGCACCCGTCTTACATTATGTTAACCGGTTGTCTGACTATTTCTTTGCGTTGGCCCGTTATGTCAATTGGCGAGCTGATCGTGAGGAGACGTTGAGTCAGCAAAAATAAGACATATAAAAAGGCGGCTCCCTGATTTTGAACAGGATGCCGCCCTTTTTAATCGCGTTGTTTTTCGTAAACGGGCTCCGCCGACCAGAAGCTAGGAGATAAGAGCGGGCGGGCATAAAACCTAAGACCGGGTTTTCTGTACTCCCCGCAAACGGGCTCCGCCGACCAGAAGCTATGTCAGAAGGCAGGACCGGCAAAAAAACCTAAGTACGGGTTTTTCTGCCGGTCCTGCCTTCTGACGCCGCTTCTAACCGGTCGGCTGCGCCCTCTACCCTCTAGTCAGCCGTTAACTCCCGATTCGGCTTGCTCTTATCCTTCTTAGCCTCTTCGTTCATCTCGTCAACCCACTTCTTGGCATGCTCAACCGCCTCATCGTCGATCTGCTGCCAGTTATCGTGCTTGGATAACTGCACCACATATTCATCCGGGCTGTCGTTAAACACACTGCGATTGTTCAATGTAATATTGTATTCGTCAAAACGATACTGATCACCGAAATGCCGGATCTGCAGTGTGAAATAGCCAGATTCATAAGTGTGCGTATTGTCTGGTTCTTGGTAAAGGACTTGCAGTTGACGATCTTTGTCCTTAAATTCGAACTGCTTTAATACCTTCAACAACTTTAGATAATGAGTGTGCAAATCCGCCAACTGAGCATCACTCAGATCGTCGTCAAAGGCGATCTTCTTACCTGCTAATTCCATACTGCCATCTTCTCTTTCGATATAGTCTTGCAACTTTCATTCTAACAGGAAAGAAGTTTCATGCAAGAGAGTGCGAACGACTGGGGAGTTCATCGGTCCTAGGTCCCTTTTACCGAAGTACATTTCGTGGTGCAATAAGGAAGCAACCAAAGAAAGGAATTTGGCTATGCTGATTAACATTGTCCTCGTGCTTATTTTCGTTTTTGCCATCGTGCGCGGCTGGTCTCGCGGGATTGTCGCCCAACTCTTCCATTTAATCGGTTCCCTAATCGTGTTCTTTATCGCCTGGTGGTATAACAAACCTCTTGGCCAATGGCTGGGCAGCGTATGGAGTCAAAACCATCCCGCTGACACTGCTTTTGCTGGTGCCGCGGGCAACGTCATCGCATTTTACTTAATCATGACGCTGGGCGGACTATTCATCTGGTGGATCACCCGCAAAACCCGCTGGGTCACGCATTTCCCAGTGATTCACCAGATCAATGCTCTCTTAGGTGCGGCGCTTAGCCTCCTGGTCACAGTCATTTTTATCACCCTAACTTTGGCCGTGCTCAGTCATTGGCCAAACAATGATATCCAAATCCAAATTTTGAACTCTTCCATCGCCCAATGGTTGCTGGTTCAATCCCAGGCCATTTGGCAAGACGTGCTGGCCTGGCTGTTCCACATTTCTGCCAGCGATTTGAGCACTGGGCTATCCGTACTTTTTGGTCAATCCCTATAACGAGTGCGCCTCAAGTGCATCGCGGGGGAATTCGTGATAGAGTACAATCAATGTAGAAACGTTAAGGAGGCAGGCACCACATGTCAGAACCAATCAAAATCGCGTATTTATACGAAGACTTGATGAATACTTACGGTGATTCCGGCGATGTCAAAATTCTTCGCTATTTGCTGAAGGAGCGCGGATATGACACCACCGTGACCAATGTCAGTCTAGGCGATGAATTCAACGCCAACGATTACGACTTCCTATTCTTTGGCGGCGGCCAAGACTTTGAACAAACAGTGGTGGCTAAGGATTTGCAACGGCATCGTGAAACCATCAAGAATTACATTGAAGCCGGCAAACCCATGCTGTGCATCTGTGGCGGCTATCAATTCTTGGGTACCTATTACAAGATGAGCGATGGAACCGTCATCAACTGCCTTAACATCCTCCCTTTGCACACTGTCTTCAAGGCCGATGCCCGCATGATTGGGGATACCAAATTCATCACCCAATTCGGTCCCGCTCAAGCCTTCGAAAATCACTCTGGCCGGACTTATTTTGACGACAAAGAAAAGCTTAAACCCTTCGGCACCATGGTGGAAGGCTACGGCAACAACCCCGAAGATGGCGTCGAAGGCATGCGCTATAAAAACGTCATCGGCAGCTACTCCCACGGCCCGCTGCTTAAAAACCTCAACATCGCCAAAGGCATCGCCGACCTAATCGTTCAAAACCACCAAAACCGCGTGGCTAACGACAAAAAGGTAGCTGTTACTGCTTAATAATATTGACTAAGGGTGGCCTGCATTTCATTTCGAAGAATGCACTGTCTCTGAATGTCATCTATGACTAGTGCCAATGCGGAGCAACCGGAGGGTGGATGGGGCTCAGTGGTGGAAACCGCAATAAACTTGCCCCGATCCTGGGCAAGTTTATATGCGGTTAGGCGACTTTGAGACCGCGCCCCTCAGCGGGCTCAAAGCGCCGTCACCACGTTCCAGCCCCATTCACCCGCAGGTTGCGCAGCTTTGGCACGGCGGATAGGCTTCCAATTTATTTCACCTAATTCCTTGACAAGAACATTTTTTATTTGTATGCTACGTTCAACATTTAAAAGCGATGAAGATGAGTAGCTGCACGGACCGTTCTCCAGAGAGTGACCACATGGTGCGAGGTCATAACGGAAAGTCAGTGAACATGGTCTTGGTGACGCGGATCGGTGAGCTTTTGCAAATCGATCATGGGGACGCCCATTATAGCGTTTAGGTCTCGCCCATATTTAGGCCGGACCGAGTGAGGCAGTGTTTGCGAGAACACTGCGAAACCAAGGTGGTACCACGGTAAGCCGTCCTTGGCCGTTACAAAATTTTGTAATGGTCAAGGACGGCTTTTTTCATTGCCCAACAATTTGGAGGAATTCATATGACGACAACAATTATCGGTTATCCCCGTATTGGCGAAAAACGTGAATTGAAATTTGCGACCCAGAAGTATTGGAAACACCAAATCACCGCGGATGAACTCAATACCGCTGGTCAGGAACTGCGCCAACACCACTGGCAAACCATCCAAGCCGCAGGGATCGATCAAGTCCCCACTGGTGACTTCTCTTTCTTCGATACGACCTTGGACACGGCCGTATTGCTTAATTTGATTCCTGCTCGTTTCAAAAAATTAGCATTGGCCCCGTTGGATGAATACTTCGCACTCGCCAGAGGATATCAAGGCGTTGCTGGTGATGAAAAGGCGTTGAGCATGAAGAAATGGTTCAACACCAACTATCACTACATTGTCCCAGAATTCGACAACGATACCGAGATTCGGGCCCAAGGCACCAAATTGTTCGAGGAATTTCAAGAGGCCAAATCGTTGGGCATTAATGCCCGCCCTTCTCTGATCGGTCCTTACACCTTATTACGGTTAAGCCGTTTCCTGGACGGCCGTACCCCGGACGACTTTTTACCATCCTTAGCAGCCGCCTATGCCGAAATCGTCACCCGGTTACATGGATTGGGCGCCGATTGGATTCAATTAGACGAACCAGCGTTGGTTTACGACCAGGATGCCCATGATTTGGACCGGTTCACCCAACTGTACGACACGATTTTAACCGCCAAGGGCACTAGCCGGATTCTGTTACAAACCTACTTTGGTGATGTCCGCGACTCCTACAAGCTGATCAAGACACTCCCATTTGATGGTCTTGGTTTGGACTTTGTTGAGGGACCGGAAAATGCTGCCATCATAGAACAAAACGGCGTGCCAGAATCGCTGACCCTGTTTGCAGGGATTGTCAATGGGAAAAATATCTGGCGTACTAACTATCAACAGTCCCTGGCTTTCTTGGCCAACTTAAATCGGCTGACGGACCACGTTGTTTTGTCCACTTCATCCTCACTACTCCATGTTCCTTACACTGTCCGACATGAACACCATATTTCCGAAGATGAGAAAAAATATTTGGCATTTGCCGAGGAAAAATTGACTGAATTAGTGGAAATCGACCATATCCAAGCAAACGGCACTGACACTCTTGCTTATAAGGAGAACACCGCCTTGTTCGCAGTGCCTCGTTATGCCGAGAACAAAACACTGAATGCCAAGATTGCTGCACTGACTCCAGCTGATTACCAACGGACACCAGAACGGGCCACTCGCTTAGCCATTCAAGCAAAGGAACTGAATCTGCCCGTTCTGCCCACCACAACGATCGGCTCCTTCCCACAGACCGCCGCGGTCCGCCGCAATCGGGCCAAATTCCGCCGTGGCGAAATCGATGAAGCGGACTACACTGCCTTCAACGAAGAAGAAACTAAGCGCTGGCTCAAATTCCAAGAAGAAATTGGGTTGGACGTCCTGGTGCATGGTGAATTTGAACGCAACGACATGGTGGAATACTTCGGTGAACAATTGGCCGGGTTCCGTTTCACCGATAACGGCTGGGTGCAATCCTATGGCACCCGGGGCGTTAAGCCGCCGATCATTTGGGGTGATGTTGCTCGGACCCACCCCATCACCGTCGATACCACCGTCTTTGCCCAGAGCCAAACCGATAAATGGGTGAAAGGCATGCTCACTGGGCCTGTGACAATTCTGAATTGGTCCTTCCCCCGAGAAGATGTCCCCAACAAACTCTCGACAGAACAAATTGCCCTGGCCCTGCAAGGGGAAGTATTGGATCTGGAAAAGCACGGTATCAAGATTATTCAGATTGACGAACCAGCGTTGCGGGAAAACTTGCCGTTGCGGCAAAGCGACTGGTATCGCAAATACTTGGATTGGGCCGTTCCTGCTTTCCGCTTAGTCGCCAGCAAAGTGCAGCCCACCACGCAAATTCACACGCATATGTGCTATTCCGAATTCGGCGATATTATTCAGGCCATTGATGACTTGGATGCCGACGTGATTTCTTTTGAAGCTTCTCGAGCGGACTTTACCCTATTGGACGTGTTAAAAAAGGTGAACTTCCAAACGCATGTGGGTCCTGGGGTTTACGACATCCACTCCCCCCGAATTCCTTCAGAAAGTGAGATTGTGGACATTATCCACCATATTTTAGAAAAACTCCCTGCAGAAAATATCTGGATCAACCCAGACTGTGGATTGAAGACCCGGGAAGAACCGGAAACCAAGCAAGCATTGATCAATATGGTTGCCGCCGCTAAACAAGTGCGCGAGGAATTAGCCCATGAAAATCAACCAACTCTTTAAGGAAAAAACGCGGCCGGTAATTTCTTTCGAAGTTTTCCCACCTCGGAAAAATGCCACCGCGGCATCTCTCAAGCGAATGGGTGAAACCCTGGATGTGCTCAGCGGCCTGCACCCCGATTTTGTATCGGTGACCTTCGGTGCAAACGGCACGATCCAGCAAACGGGTTTAGCGACAGCGAGTTATATCCGGAAAACTTATGGCATCGAAACGGTAGCGCACCTACCCGCCGCTCAATTAGCGGCGCCCCAAATTCACCAACTGCTGGCCGACCTAAAAAATCATGGCATAGAAAATATATTGGCTTTGCGCGGTGACATTCCCGCCAGCGGCCGGGTCAGTAACGATTTTCCTCATGCGTGTGATTTAGTCCGTTACATCCATGAATGCGGGGACTTCAATGTTTTGGGCGCATGTTATCCTGAAGGCCATCCGGAATCACCCGATCTGCCGACTGATATTCACTATTTGAAAGATAAGGTCGATGCCGGCACCAGCCAGTTGATCAGTCAACTGTTTTTCGATAATCAGGTCTTCTACGACTTTGTTGATCAGGCCCGTGCCACTGGTATTCAAGTGCCGATCGAAGCCGGCATCATGCCCGTCATCAATCAGCACCAGATCGAACGGATGGCAACCATGAGCGGCGTCGCGCTACCGGAGAAATTCACCACGATGATGGCCCGCTTCCAAGATAATCCCGCCGCCATGCGTGAGGCCGGTATTGCGTATGCAGTGGATCAAATCATTGATTTATTGGTACATGGTGTGGACGGCATTCATCTTTACACGATGGACAATGCGGACGTGGCCAAACGGATTTTTGCGGCTACGGAACAGGTCCTCCACGCCTAAGTTTCCCAGAGATTGCCCCGCACCAATCCCGCTTTAGCGTTATACTGAAGGTATAGTGATTTAAGGGGGCATACTATGCCAGAGAAACCAGACGTTAAGGACGTGCCAGATTATCTCAATCAAGCCAGTGTGGATGCACGCGGATTATTGACCGCTTTGGATCGTTTCATCACCAAGGAATGGCCAGGGGCGGAACGCGTAATTAAATACGGCCAACCATTCTATAAATGGAACGGCCAGCGGATCAGCATTGCGGAGTATCAAAAACACGTATCCGTTTCATCTAATCAGGTCCTGCCCAAGAAACTCGCGGCTGCTTTTGTCAATGGCGGTTACGAGGTCGGCGACAAGCGCGTCAATATTGCCTTTCATCAGGATATCCCAAAGGAACTGCTGCACCAATGGTTCCAAGAGATTATTGAAGCTAATAAGTTGTAAGCAAAAAACGAGGTTCAGCAATTTGCTGGCCTCGTTTTTTTAATGTCATCTTCAGTATTTTTCGGAGGAAACCGAAATTTTATGGGCTTGATCAATCGTCACGGTTACCCGCCCAATATGAGGATAGCGCCAATGCATCACCTGCCGATGGTGAACGGTGTCGATGACTTGACTGTTAGGTTCACCGAGTTTGTCCACGACTGCTTGGCGGTGCATAGTCTGGTGGTGGAGCTGATGGGCTTGCCGGCGAACTTGGGTGAAGCGCGCCTGGTTAGGATTGTCTTTTGCGCCTGCGCTGTGC
This sequence comes from Schleiferilactobacillus perolens DSM 12744, assembly GCF_001435585.1. Lineage (GTDB taxonomy): Bacteria > Bacillota > Bacilli > Lactobacillales > Lactobacillaceae > Schleiferilactobacillus > Schleiferilactobacillus perolens. The sequence goes on along the minus strand of NZ_AZEC01000003.1, from coordinate 270,946 downwards.
AAGCGGATGAGTGTGAGGGTACAGAGCAAGATGATGGCGAATACGCTGAGCCAGCGGCCGATATGACGCATATGGACGATCCCCTTTCGTTATCTATCGTACTGAAATAGGTATCCTTGTGCGCTAACAGTTTTGCAAGATAGAAATTGGCGCTGCCACCGTGCCAAAGTTACGGTTGAAATCGGCTTCAGAATAGCAAAAAGCCCTGTGGGAAAATTTCCACAGGACTACTGATGCGTTGTTTAGGGTGCTAGATAATCGCCAATACCACGAAGTTAGCCACAAAGAGGATCGTGACGACCCAGAGGATCGGGTGGACATCTTTGGCTTTGCCGGTGATCAGTTTGATCAGGCAGTAAGTGATGAAGGCAGCAGCGATGCCGTAGGAGATGTTGTAGCACAGACCCATGAAGATAGAGGCCATGAAGGCTGGGATGGCTGCAGTGATATCAGTCCAATCGATATTCTTGAAAGATCCAAGCATTTCAATCCCGACCAAAATCAAGGCCGGTGCGATCGCTTGGGTCGGCACGATGGAAATAATCGGTGCAAAGAGTGCACTGATTAGGAAAAGAACGGCGACCGTGACGCTGGTCAGCCCCGTCCGGCCACCAGCTCCGATACCGGCACTGGATTCGACGTATGTTGTGGTATTAGAGGTACCAAAGATTGCCCCAATAGAAGTGGCGATGGAATCAGCGAACAAAGCCTTATCCATTTTGGATGAAAAGCCCTTGCCGTTTTCCATATCCGACATATCTTTGTCTGAAAAGATGCCGGTCCGGCGACCGGTACCGATGAAGGTTCCTAACGTGTCGAAGGTATCCGAGAAACTGAACGCAAAGATGGTCATCAGCACCAACGGTAAGCGGCCAGTGGAACTAAATAACGAGCCCATCCCAGGATTGCCAAAGGCAGCGCCGAAAGTGGTCCCTAATTGGTGGAAGGCATTACCCAATGAATTCGCACTGGCCAGGTGCAGGTTGGTCACCCCCATGGGAATGCCAATAATAGTGGTCAAGATAATGGTAAGGATGATGGCGCCTGGGACTTTTTTCACGACTAGAATGATCGCGATGAATAGACCGATTAATGCTAATAACGCACCAGATTGTGTGAAGTTAACCAGTGCTGGAACGATCCCGCCATTGGAGACGACTGAGGTGACGCCGCCTTTGAAGTGGGTAGCTGCTGCTGAATACGGTTTTTCATTGATTGTGGCAATGCTGCTGGCATCGCTCGTGAATTGCAGGATATTAGCGTTCTTTAAACCAATGTAGGCCACAAAGACACCGATCCCCGCACCCATGGCATGTTGCAGAGCTTCGGGAATGGCCGTGATAATCATCTTCCGGACTTTGGTCACGGTAATGGTGATGTTAATCAAGCCACAGATGAAAACCAGGGCTAACGCCTCTTGCCACTTGAAACCAAGGGCGAAAACAACAGTATACGTAAAGAAGGCATTGAGCCCCATCCCAGGTGCCAGTGCATAAGGCACGTTGGCAAACAAGCCCATGAAGGCAGTCCCGATGACGGAGGCGACAATGGTGGCCAGAAAAACGGCCTGACTGGGCATGCCAGTTTGCGATAATACGGATGGATTGACGAACAAAATATAGGACATCGCGAAAAATGTGGTGACTCCAGCCAAAATTTCACGACTGGTGTTGGTATGATTCTCCTGAAGTTCGAAGAAGTTGTCCAAGATATATTCCTCTTTTCGAATTGATATGCCTATTATACCGATTGATTTCAGATAGAACAAGCCAATTTTGGAACGAAAATATATTTTTCGTTTTTATTGTTCGTGTTTTTATTGGATGCTTGGTCACGCAAACCCGAACAATCAATGCTGCCGCCTTGTATTTATCGCTAATTAATAAATTTTTATCGTTTATCAATAACAGTCTGTGAGATACTAAATGATGAAAAACACGAAAGAAAGTTGGGTTAACCATGAAAATACGTTCTTGGTTGTTGCAATTAATGTTGGTGGCTGCTTGTTTGGTAGTGACTCTTTTTGCCGTCTTCTTATTCCCTCGGTTCCCCGCCCGGTTGTATCAAGTTTATGGAAATCAGATAACGGCATGGTTTTTTGGCGCCGGAATCTATGGGGCTGCGGTGAGCTTTTATGTTGCAGCTTGGCTGGCTTCACGATTACTCTTTGCCGCTGATCACAATCAGGCCTTCACCACCCGCGTGGTCCAATTGCTGCGCTGGCTAAAGTGGTCGACCGCAGCAATGACATTGGCTATATGTGGGACTTTGCCGCAAATTTATGTGGCCACCCAGAGTGAAGATGCGCCGGGGATGATGCTCATTGGTCTTTGCTTCACGGCTGTTCCTCTGGTTGTCACCATTTTCTTGGCAATTTTGCAGCGGCTGTGGCAAACCGCGTTGCAGTACAAGGAAGAAAACGACTTGACAATATAGGAGGGCGCAAGCAATGGAAATTCAAGTGACCTTAGACATGATGCTGCTCAAACGCCATATGACCTTGACTGAGTTGGCCGCCGCCGTGGACATGACCATGGCCAATTTATCTATCCTTAAAACCGGAAAAGCCAAGGCGATCCGATTCTCCACCTTGGCCAAGCTTTGCGCAGCTTTAGACTGCCAACCCGGGGATATTTTAGTCTACGATAATTCCCACTTTTGACAGTCCTCTCAGTTGTGTAATCGGCTACTTTCCATTAATATTAAAAATGACGAATGTTATTTTAGGGGAGTTACTTGCATGCCGAAACCATATGGGATTTATCGTTACTTTATTCAACTCCAATTAGACAGCGTGAATAATGCCGTCATTGGATATGAATTATTAATGAAGCAGTATACTGATGAGGGTTGGCGGCCGCCGCAAAGTTTTGCGGCCATTCCCGCCGCCACCATCGCGTCGGTCCTGGTGGCCACCACCGAGAAGGTCCGCTTAAAAGTGGGCTCTGTCTCTGTCAATTTGAATCGCACGCAGATGCTGAACGAGGAAATCAATACGGCCTTGATCAAAGCCCAAAGTCTCTTGCGCCCGGTGCGGTTAAATGTCGAATTGACAGAAGAAGAAACAGATATAGACATCTCCATTGCCCAAATGCTGCCGATGATCAGTCAGTACGATGCCCGCGGTATGGAAATCAGCCTGGACGATGTCGGGACTGGGCAAAATCAAGTCGCCGATGTGAAACCATTACTCCCTTATGCCAGCGAGATGAAATTTGCGCTGCAAAACTTCTCTGTCGGTATTGATGATCCACAATTACAAAAGAAGTTGATTTTTTGGCGGGATATTGCTGCTGCCCACAAGTTACGGTTTATCGTTGAAGGGATCGAAGACGCACATGATGATGCGGTTCTTGATCAACTGGATGTGACCTTCAGACAAGGTTACTTTTACGGCAAGCCGACTTTGTTAAAAGTTAAGCCAGACGATCCAGATTAATTACAGGCATTACATAGAATAGAAATGGGGATAAATTGTGAAAGTCGTTATCGTGGGGTGTACGCATGCGGGGGTTGCTGCGGTACGCCAGATTCATCAGGAACATCCTGACGCCCAGGTCACTGTGTACGAGCGGGACAATAACGTATCCTTCCTTTCCTGCGGTATTCCACTTTACTTAAGCGGCACCGTGCAGCGATTAGAAGACATGTTTTACGCCACTCCGGCAGATCTGAGCGACCTGGGGGCTACTGTGCGCATCAAGCACGATGTCTTAAAAATTGATGCCGCCACCAAGACTTTAACTGTGGAAAACCTGGAGACCCATGCCGTTTTCCAAGACCGCTATGATAAACTAATTATGACCACCGGTTCCTATGTAATCGTCCCGCCGCTCATTGGGATCGACCATGAGCGGGTCCTTTTGTGCAAAGATTATTGGCAGGCACAGGCAATTCATGATACGGCCAAGAAACACAAGCATGTGACTATAGTGGGTGGCGGCTATGTCGGTGTGGAACTGACCGATGCCTATGCCCGGACGGATCACGATGTCACACTGATCCAAGGGAACAATCAAATTCTCAATCACTATATTGACCAAAACATCTCGGACATAGCTACCGCATTACTGGCTAGCCATGGCGTCGACATTCACCTGAACAAGCGGGTGAAATCATTTCGGGGAAACAAGGAGACCGGCGGCGTGATTATTGAAACCAATGATCAGGATTATCAAGCTGATTTGGTCATTGTGTGCACGGGTTTTATGGCCAATACGGAATTGTTGCGCGGACAGGTCGATATGGACAAACATGGCGCCATTATCACCAATGATTACCAGCAAACATCTGACCCAGATATTTTTGCAGCAGGGGATGCCTGCACCGTCCGGTTTAATCCCACTGGTCGAAATGCCTATATTCCCTTGGCCACCAATGCGGTACGACAAGGGATGCTGGCCGCTCGGAACTTGTTTGGGCCAGTGCAAAAGTTTATGGGCACCCAAGGATCCACCGCCATGCTGCTCTTTGACCACACTCTGGCATCTACTGGGGCCACTTTGCGCACCGCATTGGAAGATGGTTTAGACGCAGCTTCTGTGACTTATGAAGGCAGCTATCGGCCGGACTTTATGCATCCCAATGCCCCAGTAACGATCGACTTGGTTTATGAACGGCCCACCCGACGCATTCTTGGTGCCCAATTCTGGAGTACCCATGAGCTGACCCAAAGCGCCAATGCGGTCTCCATCGCGATTCAAAACCGCAACACCATCGACGATTTGGCCTATGTGGATATGCTTTTCCAACCCCACTTCGACCAACCGTTTAATTATCTCAACCTGGTTGCGCAACAGGCCATTGCTCAAGAACAGGCCGTCGCAGCCAAGAAACAGGAATGATGTCAGTGTTACCCACAGTTTGGGCTTTCCAACCGTTATTAACTGGTATCTTCGTGATGCTAGGAATTGTGATGCTCAACCGACTGCTATTACAGTCGGTGATTTCTTATACCATCAATCGGCATCAGCGGATTGACTATACTGTGGGTTTATTGAACTTCGTGTGCGTCCTCTATTTCTCGGCACTGGCAATCTATTTTCAATATCTCGGCCATCGAACCAATTCCATTGAATTGCTGGCCAACTTTCGCATCTTAGTCATGGTGTACACTATCATTTACCTCGGTCGTCGGGGTGGTTTGATTGTGGTAGCAGTTAACGCACTGTCGCGATTTGTCTTCTTTGGCTGGACCCCTGGGACCTGGGAAGAATGGATTGTTTCTACGCTCCTCTACGCGGCAACGGCGTTTGTCTTAACCAATGCGGAACGCACACGGGCAGGCCAAATGTGGGTGTTTTTGTGGTTAGATATCATTGGCGGGGCATTTTGGTTGATCGCTTATTTTCTTCCATTACATCGGTTCGGCCATTTAACAGCCCTCGAAGCACTCACTGAGTTCTTGAGCTTTGTCATCTTCAACTGGCTGCTCGGTTATGCCTTGCGCGTACTGGATAGCGAAACGACGCGGCTCAGCACCATGACTTACGCGGCCACTTATGACCACTTAACCGGACTGCGCAATTTTGGTGTTTTTGAACAAGATTACCAGCGGCTGTATAAAGAATATCAGCAGCAGGAACGTCCCCTGACGATGATTGCCTTAGACATTGATTGGTTTAAAGCATTAAACGATGCCCACGGTCATCTCGCTGGTAACAAAGTCCTCACGACGCTGGGGCAAATCCTTAGTCAAGAGACCATCACCTACCCCACCGCTCGCAGTTATCGGGTGGGCGGTGAAGAGTTCAATATTTTATTGCCAGGGGTTTACTTGGAGGATGCCGCCAAGCTGGCCAAAACCATTCAACAGCATATTGCTTATACGGATGTCCAGGTGGACGACATCACCGTCAACGTCACGATTTCCGTGGGCGTGGCGCAACTGCGGGAAACGGACGAATCCGCCAGTGATTTCTATGAACGCACCGACCGAATGTTGTACCAGTCCAAGGGGCAGGGCCGCAATAAGATTACAATCGATGATTGACTTTTCTGACCATTCTTGTATCATTAACAAGTAAAACTATACGCGAGGGGTGAACGAATATGCGTAACTGGATTATGCTTGAAAACAAAGAAACTGGCGAAAAGATTTATTTGACTTCAAAGAACAAGCGGAACACTCCGGATCGGCTGAAGCTGACGAAGTATTCACCTAAACTGCGTAAGCGCGTGGTATTCACTGAATCCAAATAATCAATACGTTGATCGAGCACCGTGGCAGTTGGTTTTCACCAATTGTGGCGGTGCTTTTTATTTTAGATAGGATGTGCGGACTGTGTTGTATCTCAAAGCGGCCAATCAAGCGGATGCCGAGGCAGAGTTTGATGCCTTAACTCATTTGCCCAGTGAACATGGCTTTACGAATGTCTATGCGGGTATGTCCCGGGAAATATTTATGACCACCGGACTGGCTCAATTACTTAACAATCCAACAGGTATTAATCTGCCAAATGGCTACGTGCCGGAAACTGACTTTTTCTTGTGGTCCGACGACCACATTGTCGGACTTTTTAAGGTACGCCATTACCTCACTCCCGCCTTGCGTCACGGGGCTGGCCATATTGGTTATGCGATTCTGCCAGCCTTTCGCGGCCGGGGTTATGCCAATCAGGGTCTCGCGCTGGCGATCCAAGAGGCCCGGCAAATTATTCACGAGGACGAAATATATTTATCCGTCCACCGAAACAATCCTGCTTCCCTGGCCGTCCAATTGAAAAACGGGGCCGTGATTGCAGGTGAAAACGGGGAAGAATACTTTACCCGGATCAAACTATAATTTGTGGCTTATTATTCTAAAAAAGGCTGGTATTTCAGTCGTGTAAGCGCTACAATGTAATTGTTCGTTTGGGGAGAAGGTTGGACTCGTACAGCATGTGCGAGTTCTCTTTTTTTGCCCGCAAAATGGCCCCCGGTCGTTCTGGTGTGGGATAATGTAACGGTATTCAACTCAATACTGGAGGATGATTGTGATGTCAATAACCATGATCGGTACGTGGGAGATGGCCGCCACCGGACTTGCCGCCGCCATGCCCCAGCTGCAAAACGATGCTTGGGCCGGCGATGCGGTGGTCACGGCCATTAAAGCTGTAGAAGATAATCCCAACTTTCAATCTGTGGGCTTTGGTGGATTGCCCAATGCCGCCGGAATCGTCGAAACCGATGCGGCCTTTATGAACGGCGATAATTTCCGTATTGGGGCGGTTGCCGGCGCCCGGGATATCGCTAACCCAATTGCCGTCGCCCAAGCACTGGCTCAAGAACCGGCCAATAATTTGCTGGTGGGCACCGGAGCCACTGAATATGCCAGCACCCACGGTTTTGTTTTAAAAAACATGTTGACCCCCAAGGCAGCGCAAAAATGGACAGAAAAGCAGAAACAATTGGCAAACAGTGAACTCAATCCCTATGATGGTCACGATACTGTTTGTATGCTGGCCCTGGACAGTCAGCAGCGCATGGCAGTGGGCACCTCAACTTCGGGTTTATTCATGAAACGAACCGGCCGTGTTGGTGACTCCCCTCTCCCCGGTGCCGGCTATTACGTCGATAGTCAGATTGGCGGTGCCGCCGCAACAGGTATGGGCGAAGATATCATGAAAGCCAGTTTGAGTTATGAAACCGTCCGCCTCATGGGTACCGGCCTCAGCGCCACTGAGGCATTGCGCCAGGCGGTTTATCCGTTTATTGCCAAGCTTCAAGATCGGGGAGAAAAGCCGCGGGAATTTTCTTATGTGGCATTGCGGGCCGATGGCGACTTTGGTATTGCCACAAATGTTCCTTTCCCCTTTGCTGTGGCGCAAGCGGATGGTCCAGTCCAGGTGTACAATGCGGCCCCCAATGGAGATCACCCCATAATCACCCCGCTCAAAACAAACTAATTACCCACACCAGCCTGTTTTTTCAACTCGCTGGTGTTTTCTTTTGCTCGCGGTGTTACAATACATATGAAGATATGTTCATGTATTCATATGTTGTCGAAAAATTGGGAGGTGCATTTTTATGGCACATGTTCACGCTGAACCGCCGAAGGATCATACGGCGGCCTTCAAATGGGGCATTGGCTTAAATGCGGCATTTATTATCATTGAGGGCGGTGTCGGACTCACCATGGGGTCATTAGCCCTGGTAGCGGATGCCGGACATAATTTATCGGATGTCTTAGGACTTGTAATTTCTTGGGTGGCCATGATTCTCAGTCAACGGGCCGCTACTAAAAAATTTACGTATGGCTACAAACGGTCGTCCATCTTAGCTGCTTTGCTCAACGCCATGATTCTACTCGTGGCCATTGGCGGGATCATCATTGAAGCCGTCCAGAGAGTTCAGCACCCGGCGCCGGTCTCAGGTTGGTCAGTGATCATTGTCGCCGCTGTCGGCGTGGTCATCAACGGATTGACTGCCTTTCTATTCTTATCGGGGCAAAAGAACGATCTGAATATTCGTGGGGCTTTCTTGCACATGGCCGCCGATACCGCCGTTTCTGTGGGTGTGGTCATTGCTGGGATCGTTATGCTGTTCACCGATTGGTACTGGCTTGATCCGGTCATCAGTTTGATTATTGCGGTGATCATTTTAATCAGCACCTGGCATTTGTTCATGGACGCGACCCGGCTTTCTCTAGACGTTGTGCCGAAAAACATCGACTTAGACCACGTTAAACAATCCTTATTGAAAATGCCCAGTGTGATTGAAATTCATGACCTGCACATTTGGCCGCTGAGCACGACGGAGAATGCGTGCACCGTTCATTTGGTCCGAGATACCATGGATGGCAACAACGCGTTTCTAGAACGCTGTGATCGTCTATTAACGTCTCAATATGATATCTGTCACGTGACCACCCAGGTCGAACTGGGCCGGTTGACCGATGAATCCACGGATCATTCCGTTTAAAACGAACCAGCATCAAAAAAGCAGCCTCCATTTGGAAGCTGCTTTTTGCTGTCCATCGATTAAGACAAGGAAACGTCTCGCCGGTTAAAGATGTAATCGGCAATTAGGTAGAAAATTGCGGTATAGACCAGTAAACCAATGATCCCACCCACTGGACTCAGCGCCGCCGGACTCGAAGACGCTTTGACTAGTGGATTGAAGTTTAAGAGGTTGAATGGATTCCATTTTAACCAGTACCAGTGTTTAGTCATCATTAACATCGTGAGTAATTCAGAGAAAATACCCACGACAAAAGTCATCAAGATACTGAAAGTGATCGCCAGTCCCTGCGAACGCATACCCGCGGCAAGAATGAAGACCAGTGCCAAGTAAATTGCATTGGCCAGGAAAGCCGTACCCACTGCGGCAATACCGTACACATAGGCATTCATTCCCTGAGTGACCGTCCGCGTCAATCCACCAAAGCCGAAGAAGGCACCGGTGAGTAAAATCGAGAACACATACACGGTCAGGCTGGAAATCAACAGATAGCTTAGCGAGGCTAAGAACTTAGAAAACAGGATGGCGTGCCGACTGTATGGTCGCGTCAAAAGAATTTTAATGGTGTTTTTAGAAAATTCTTCCGTAATGATGATGGCCGTGATGACAATGGCAAAAATGGAGACTAAACTATTGCCCATTGAGAAAATAGCCAAAAAGGCATCGGCCGCCTTGCTGCCGCCGCTCACCCCAGCTGTTGAAGCTGAATTAGCGCCGCTGGTAATCGCAGTATTCAACGCCTTCATGCCCCAAGCGGTTAATGCCGCCAAAGTTAAACTAATCAATAGCAAGATCCAAGAGGACTTTTTAGCCCACAGTTTACGCATTTCGTTTCGATAAAGATTAAACATGGTTACTTGTCCCCTTCCTCTTGTTTGGTCAACGCCAGGAAGCTTTCTTCCAGACTGGCCTGTTGCAGTTGCATGGTCGTGACCGGAATGCCGGCATTGAACAGGGTTTCTGCCAGCTTCTTCTGGTAATCATGGGGATCAATATTGGTATCCACTGTGATGTCAAAGGCATCATCTTTCCGCGTATAGTGCGCAGCCATTTGTTGCAAGATCACCACGGTGTCATCCGGCTTGGCAGTCACTAGACGAATGTGATTTGTCCCATGGGAAACCAGTTCATCCATGGTCCCGGTGTATGTGACCTCCCCGTGTTGTAACACCACTAAGTCATCCGCGAGCGCTTGAATATCACTCAAAATATGACTGGAAATCACAATGCTAGTGCCTTGATCACGTAATTGGCCCATCAGAATCCGAAAATCATGGGAACCGGCTGGATCAAGACCATTAAACGGTTCATCCAAGAGTAACACTTCCGGTTTATGCAAAATGGCCTGGGCCACGCCCAAGCGTTGGCGCATCCCTAAAGAGTATGTCTTCACTTTGGCATTGCCGTGGTTAGCCAGCCCCACTGTTTTAATGACTGCATTAATATCATCATCAGAAATCCGCTTGCGGCTCATATCTGCCAACAAGCGTAAATTTTTAAATCCCGATAGATAATTATAAAATTCAGGTGCTTCAATCATGGCCCCAACGTGACGAATGGCCTGTGTAAAGTTTTTTTGCACATCCTCGCCCATAATACTGACGCTGCCAGCGCTGGGACGCATCAAATGAACCATGATCCGCAGTGTTGTCGTCTTGCCTGCACCGTTTGGTCCCAACAATCCAAGAATTCGGCCCTTTTGAACAGTGAAGGAAACATCCTTCAGAATCTGGACATAATGCATCTTCTTGGACAGTTTATCGACCACGACGGTGTTGTCTGTCGTATCTGCCATAATAATACCTGCCTTCCTTAGAGTCGTTCACTCCATTAAGGAAAGCATAGCAGAAATGTGGGCGGGTTGAAACTTTCATGACTGTTTTTTCGACTTACAGAAATGCAACATTGGGGAAAATAGGATTGTGGTTTGGTTGATGATGGGGTGTGCTTTTCGTGAAACGGGCTCCGCGCCCCAGAAGCTAGAACACAAGGCAGGGCAAGCATAAAAGTGCGGGGATCGGCTGCCCGCATAAACGGGCTCCGGCCGACAGAAGCTATGTCAGAAGGCAAGACAGGCAAAAAAACTAAGGACGGGTTTTCTGCCTGTTCCGTAAACGGGCTCCGCGGACCAGAAGCTAGAACACAAGGCAGGGCAAGCATAAAACCTAAGTGCGGGGATCGGCTGCCTGCATAAACGGGCTCCGGCCTACAGAAGCTATGTCAGAAGGCAAGGCAGGCAAAAAACCTAAGGACGGGTTTTCTGCCTGCCTTGCCTTCTGACGCCGCTTCTGAACGTCGGCCTCCGCCCTCTGCATTAAAAAAACCGCTGGTTGGGGGACCAGCGGTAAAAGGAGTAAGGGTGGCTGGCGGTTGGGGGACCGTCAGCCTTTTTTTTCATGTTCACTTGGGGGGAAGGAAATGAAAAAAGTTGAATTATTGGGGTGGTTAAGAACTATCTCAACCGTTATCTATATTAACGGGATTTTATGAATAAAGTATGAATAACAGCCGTTATTCCATTTTTTACAAAAATATTTTGTATTTTCTGGGAAAAACCGGTCTGACAGTCTCCTTGAAGGTCAAGTTCTCGAATTCAGTAAAGACTTTGTAAAATAACTGTTCATTTCTGGACAAACAATTACTTGCACGATGCAAGTAATTGTTTCGAAGATGAATGATACCGGTCTCTTTGAGGGGATTAGCGCTAAAACGTCAAATATCACGAATTATCAATACTAAACAAAAGCAAACGTGGTCGCTGGTTTTCCGGCAATTAAAGAACGGATTTGATGGCAGAATGCATTTGCCATCAAATCCGTTCTTTTATGCGTATGCGATCTTACTTCTCGTCTTCTTGCTTATTACTTTCATTCCATTCTTCCCGCGTCAACATGTCCTTCACGTCCATCTTTACTTCAGTCACCTTCAGACCGGTTAACTCAGGAATAGTCTTGCATACTGTGGCTACCACCCGGTCAAAAATTGCCGGCGCACTCTTGCCATATTCCAAAACGGCATCGAAGGATACGGCTACTTCTTGATTTTCTTGGACATCCACGCTGACTCCGCGGGTATCGCCAGAAGTGAACATATTGGTCATGTTGTCCATCATGTTACCCTTAAGATCAAGTACCCCATCAATATCGCTAGCGGCACGGGCAGCGACCTTGGCCACTACATTATCGTTAAAGGAGAGCTCCTTATTTACATTCGTCATTGCTTTAGGATCCATCGTTGCTGTTGTCATTGAAAAACATCCTTTCTCATTTGAGTTATTCAGTTAGGCAGTGGCTTGTGCTGCTAATTTCTTTTGCCGGGCAATTTCATTATCAGACGCTTGTTTGCGCCACGCTTCCCGGGTCAGCACGTCGCTTACATGCACATTAAGTTCCACCACACTCAAACCGGTCATCCCCTCGATGCGTTGGCGCACCCGTTCACAGATTTGAGTGAAGATCTCTTGGGCATCGCGCCCGTATTCCAGTACCAAATCGACATCAATGGCCGTCTGTTTATCGCCCACTTCGGCACTGATGCCCTTCGTCAGATCGACACGTGAGCGGAATTTGTCGGCCAAATCATCGAAGAACCCGCCATTGAGTGCCAATACCCCATCCACCTCGCGGATGGCAATCCCGGCAATTTTGGTGATCACATTGTCTGAAAAAGTTAGTGTATCCACCGTCGGTGTATTCGTTACTGCCGTATTCGTCATTTCCATTCCCCTGACACCTCATTCCTTCTACCATTAACCGTTAGCTTTGCAACATGCGCTGAATATTCTTCAAAACTGGTAAAATTTCACCGCTTTGGAAGGCCCCAATGACCCAGCAGATCAATGCCACCACCACGATCAATAAAGCAGACCAAAACCCCGTGATGATAATCGCCGCGGTAATGAGACCCCCAATTAATGCAAAACGCATTGCTTGGCTCATATCATAATCACCTCTCTCAAATCACCCGTGCCCCTGCCGGTCGGCCAGAGGCCACTGTCACGCGTACTTTTTCCACTGGAATCCCCAGTGTGTTTTGCAGCGCGGTGCGGACGGTTTGTTCAATATCTGCCCCCAACTGCTTCAAATCCTGGTTCTGTTGGGTGAACGCTTCTACCCGAACGCGGGCCTTTTGCCCCCGTGCAAGTAAAGAAACCGCCACAGTTGCATTAACCACGGGATACTGACTCACGATAGCCCTTTCCACAGTGCGGGCCACCGCTGTTTCAGAAATGTGCAGCTGACCTTGATCCGTGTTGAACGTCAATTGATTCGTGGTGCTCTTGCGGAACAAAATCCGCGCAATGGTCCCGAGCAAGAACAATAATGTCCAAATACTCAAGATTGCTGCCACAGTGCCAATCCAAGATCGAGTGGTCATCCAGTTGCGCAATGGCATCAACCAATCGACCGCTGGCGCCGCCACAATCAGCAGCATTAATGGTGCAAGCAGTGCGCTCACCCCCAGGACAGTCAACAAGAGCTTCGTTCCAGAACGCATTGGTTCACCTCACCTTCCTGTTCTATCCGCCATACCAACTTCAGAGATCCAATTGCCAGCGAATTGCCAACTGGCCGTCATCTCTATATTCCCAGTGTAGCGAAGTGCTTCAGGGACCAGCAAGGCATACTTGGCGAGGATACTGGTCTAGTTAAAACAGGCGGCAAGGGCGGTGCATTCAAAAACAGCGTCCTTTCATCCCATGAATCGATGAAAAGACGCTGATTATTGATTACTAATTCTCCCGAGCCATCAGTCCGCGAATTGCCGCGGATAAGAGACTTGGCGGTACACTGCGTAATTCTTGCGACACTTCTTCATTATGCAATTGCGTGGCTAAGTGAGCCAAACTGAGCTGATCCGTATGACCGTCCCAGCACAATAAGATCACCAGCCAAAGTGGTCGTTTACTTACTTTTTCGTAACTCTCATCCGTGATGATCGGTGAAACGATCGTCATGGTGGGCTGACAGCGCAGATCGATATACTGAAACACTCGAATACCGTTGACTTCCGTCTTTTCATATCCTGGCCAAGGCGTGATCTGATTGATCATCTCACCTTTGTTAGTCACCATTTGGTTGGCCACCAAACGCTCGCGGATATGCTGAAAGATTTCTGGCACCTGATCCGTGGACACAGGTTCGAGCTCCACCCGCAAGACTGATCCCTCCTTCCGTGAAAATAATCTCGATCACTTCAGGCGTACCATAAAGTGGGAAAAATTAACAATAATATTTTAATTATAGCGGCGATTATCTACACATTAATCGCTTAGCACTGGAAATTGACGTAACAATTGTGTCGGATACTTTTCTTGCCAAAGTCTCACTTCTGCAACACTCACAGATTGTGTTAACGCATAAATTATGCCATTTGCACTAATCTGCCGATCAATCACGGGTAGTGTATCTGGCAGTGTTGATCCTTGCCACGCCAAAAATCGCTGTGCACGGTATGCCTCAGGCGGCAACAAAGATGGCCCAACGGCTATTAGTGGCGCAAACACAGGGACGCGTTGGGCCTGGATGGCGTGACCGACTGTCGCCAAATCTGCGATCACGGAGCCGGCGGTGGGCAATGCCCCCGCGCCTGGCCCCGCTAGCAGCATTTCTTGGAAATTGACCGAGTTAATCACTATGCCATTGTTTTCATTATCAATCCGACTTAACGGATGGTTCTGCGAAATTGCAAACGGGCTCACCGTGAGTGCCAGCGAACCCTGCTGCTGATCTGCCACGATCAATGGTTTAATCACCTGATACCAGTGAGTGGCTGCGGTAAAGTCTGTTGGACTCAGACCGGCGATACCTTGACAATTGATGTCTTGCGCACTCGGATGGACGCCAAACGCCACCCGCGCCAGAATCGTCAACTTATACGCCGCGTCAATTCCCGCCACATCGTTGATTGGATCGGCTTCCGCAAATCCCTTTTGCTGCGCTAGTGTTAATGCTTCTTGATAGGTCCGGCCAGCTTGGTGCATTTGGCTCAAAATGAAATTGCTGGTACCATTCGCAATACCGACCAAGCGGTGAATTCGATCATTCGCATAGGTGTGCGTTAACGTGTGCAGGATCGGCACGCCGCCCATCACCGCCGCTTCGTAAAACAGAGCGACCGAATGGGCTCGAGCAATGGTGCTCAGTTCATCCCCGTGTTGGGCAATTAAATCTTTATTGGCCGTAATGACATGTTTGCCCTGAGTGAGCGCCGTCTTCAACAATGGCCAGGTCGATTCGACACCGCCCATCACCTCCACCACCACTTGAATATGGGGATCCGTGACAATACTTTGCGGTTCTGTGGTCAGTGCAATCTCTGGATATTTTTGTTCCCGTGCAGCCGTGACGTGCCGGACTGCGGCCCGCGTCACTCGAAAATTGAGACCGGCCAAATCAGGATGAGGCTGCCGTAAAATTGTCAATACCCCCGCACCCACTGTCCCAAGTCCTAAAATACCCACATTAATGGTGTTCATTTGCTACCTCCTGCCTCAATTCAGTGGTCATAATGGACACGTTCGGATAGACCGCGCGCAGCACGCTGATGGCCCCCGGGATATCCACTGGCCGCCCCGGTCGGTCCACTAGCCAGACCAGCTCTGTCGCCGCAGTCATAACGAACAACAAATTATCGACATTAATCCCGTTCCATGCCACGTAATTAGTGGCCGGTACCGCCTCATCCAAGGGTAAATCGGCCGGCCCAATGACTGGGCCATTTGCTTGTTGCAGCCGGGTCCATGCTTGCTCCAGCGTCAATGGACTGATTCCCGTTGGCGAGGTGCTCACCTGATCGGTGAATGCAGAGTCTTGGTCGCTAAGTAATTGCAGCCAATGGCGGTAAAAGCGTACGGCATCCGGACGCCAATTGAATAACCAGCGGCCATCATCTAAAAAATAATGTTGCGGCCGCGGTGCGCGATCACCATGACGCCGCAAATCGCGAAAATACTCCTGGGCCAATGTATTCGCTGAATACTCAAAATGTCCCGCCACATAGGTGGCCGCATCATCTGGATCTTCCGTAATCACTGCCCCCAACGCTTTCGACCCTGCGACAATGCGGCCATGATGCACATCTGCGGCCGGTACGACAAAATACCGCGACTGAGGCATGGTGAAACCATCAACGGTAAAGACGCCTGTAATTTTATCCGGTATTTGATGGCCGACATAAGCCCCGGTGATCGCCCCTGCAGCATAGGCGCCCCAACACAAAAAGAGGCTTTGGCGCACATGGGTCTGACGCCAGGTCATCATTTCTTGTAATTCCGGCCAGTAATCCACCGCATCAAAGGAAACCTGATCTAACGGGGCCCCGGTAATAATGAACCCATCAAAAAATTGATCTCGAATCTGAGGAAAAGTGGCATAGGCGGCATGGATTTCTTGGGCATGATGGCGAATATGATGCGTCGCCGGAAGACAAAAAGTGACTGCCACGTTACCACCCGTTGCGATAAAAATAGACCGAAATTGCTGTTCTGTGACCGCCCGATTCGGCATTAAATTGAGTACCAAAATCCGCAGCGCCGTTTTTGCCGGCTGACTGTCGCGATCGCCGGTTAACCCATTTGTCAGCCACACACGTACCATACCAATCACCTCAATAGTTTATCTGTCTAGGTCCTATTTTTCTTCTTCACTCAGGGCATAAAGCGCCTGGACGGCGGCCGCGGCTTGGGTCGTATCGACACCAATTGTGAGATTGATCCGGGCCGCTCCTTGGCTGATAATCACCGGCGCGATTTCGACGGTGGCTAACTGGGTCAAAATGCGGGCAATGAGATCCGTTCGGTGGGATAAGCCCTCACCCACGACCTCCACGATCGCCAAATCTGGCAGCCACTTCAACCGATCAGGCGCTACCGCCGTGGTGATTTCCCGGGTCAATGCGGCCTCGATGGTAGTCGTGAGATGCTTTTTAGCAAAAATAATCGATAAATCGTCAATGCCCCCGGGCATCTGGTCATAACTGACGTGATATTTAGCCAGCACTTGCAAAATTTTCATCGTCATCCCAACTTCTCGGTTTAATAAATAGCGATGAATGTATAGCACCGTGTATCCGTCGCTGGCCGCGATCCCAGTGATCAAGTGATGGTGATTCACTTCTTTTGTGGGAGCAATCATCGTCCCGGGGGCCTCGGGATCATTGGTATTCTTGATGTTGATACGAATATTACCTTGGATTGCGGGAATGATTGCTTCATCATTGAACACCGAAAAACCGGCATAGGCCAGCTCTCGCATTTCCCGATAAGTGAGGGTATTAATCGGCCGGGGATGGGCAATGATATGTGGATCAGCCGCATAAATGGCCGAGACATCTGTGAAGTTTTCATACAAGGTTGCGCCCAATCCCCGGGCCAAAATGGCCCCGGTAATATCTGAACCGCCCCGAGCAAACATGGCTATGTGGCCCTGCTGATCAAATGCAAAAAAACCGGGTACCACGATGGTTTCCCCCGGAATTAAAGGGAAATCCGCCAACCGGTCATAACTGCTGGGCGCCAACTGTGCTTGGCGGGGCGATCCCACCACGACCATGCCTAAGTCGGCCGGCGATACACAGCGGGCATTGAGGTGCAGTTTGGCCATGATCTGAGCAATGAGATGGGCATTCATCCATTCTCCCTGGGCAAGAAAGGCAGCGAACAAAAACTCTGAATTGGGATAATCGGTTTCAGCAATCGTCTGTAAATGATTGCGAAAATGATCCCCCACTCGCTGACCGTCTAACTCGAAGTGGTCCGCAATGGTCATGTACCGGACCAATATTTGTTCTACCAAGGTGGTGGTGTCTTGACCAGCTTGAGTGGCGGTCGCTAATTCGCTCAATAAATCGGTCACCTTGACATCACCGCTGAATCGCTTACCGGGAGCTGAAACCACCATCACTTGCCGGGCGGGATCTGCGCGGACAATATTGATGGCCTTCTCCACTTCAGACCCTGTTGCCAGTGAGGAACCGCCAAACTTGATGACCTTCACGAAATAGCCGCCCGCTTCCCAATATAATTGACCTAAGTTAATCGATAATTCACTTTTTTGTCAAGTGCTTGACATCTAATGGCACGCGCAATAATGTTAGCACCATATCCAGAAGCGTTCATAATTTTGTCCCATCCCAATCTTTGCACTACATATTCACATATATTTTCAGAAAAAGGAGAATTGTTGTGGCAGAAAAAGAATATACTGTGGCCATTTTAGGGGCTACTGGCGCGGTGGGGACGCGGTTGATTAGTCAATTGGCTGTTTCTCAGATTCCAGTGAAACAGATCCGTTTACTGGCCTCTGCACGGTCGGCGGGCAAGCAGTTAAGCTTCAAGGGACAGTCCGTGACTGTTGAAGAGGCCACGCCAGATTCCTTTGCCGGAGTCGATTTGGTCTTGGCCTCGGCGGGTGGTAGTGTGTCAAAACAGTTGCTGCCGGCGGCTGTTGCGGCAGGAGCAGTCTGTATCGATAACACCAGTTATTGGCGCATGAACGATCACGTACCGTTGGTGGTACCAGAAGTGAATGCGGCAGCCCTGGCGAATCACCATGGCATTATCGCCAACCCGAACTGTTCCACCATCCAAATGGTGGTCGCATTAGAACCTATCCGCCAACAATTTGGTCTCCACCAGGTTATCGTTTCCACGTATCAGGCGGCCAGCGGCGCTGGGCAAAGTGCGTTGAACGAATTGTTGGCGGAGGCCAAGGCCTATGTCAACGATCAACCGATGGATGCCCAAATTCTGCCCGTCCGCGGTGGCGACAATCATTATCCGTTAGCCTTCAATCTTTTACCGCAGATTGATGTGTTTGAAGATGATGGCTACACCCACGAAGAGTGGAAAATGATTCACGAAACCAAAAAGATCATGATGAATGACAAGAATGCCGCATTGCCCAAAGTGACCGCTACCTGTGTCAGGGTCCCAGTACCTATCAGTCACGGTGAAACGGTGTACTTCGAAACCGATCAGCATCCAACACCCGCTGAATTACGATCAGTTTTAGCAAAGGCACCAGGCGTGGTTGTCCAAGATGATCCCTCCCACCAGCTTTATCCCCAACCTTTGAACGCTACTGGCAAACGGGATACCTTCATCGGCCGGATTCGGGCGGATGAGGAAAATCCAGGCGCGTACCATATGTGGGTTGTGTCCGATAATTTGTTAAAAGGTGCCGCTTGGAACGCCGTTCAAATCGGTGAGGAATTGGTCAAACGTGATTTGATTTATGTCCCGGCCGGTAGTGCCGCACTCTTTCAGTAAGCACCAAAAAAGCGTGATCCGCCTGATCACGCTTTTTTGATTGCTAAAATTACTTCGTCAGATAGACTTTGACTTCGTATGCCCGCAATTGCTTGCCTTGGTCATCATCATAGTTGCTCAGAATGAGTTGACTGTCTGGCAGTTCCGCGGCTTCGTCCCGCGTGACGGCTTCCTTAGTGAAGTTCGCTGTTAACTTCAACGTTTGTCCATCTAACTGACGGGTATACGTCCAGGTCTGCTCATCTTCCGGGGCCAATAATGTATAATCGCCATACGTGATGATCGGGTATTGTTTCCGCAATTCGTTCATCTTTTGATAGAAATAGAATACGGAATTCGGATCGGCCAACGCCGCCTTCACATTGACTGTGTCAAAGTTGGCATTGACAGCAATCCACGGGTCCACGCCTTCTGGTGCAAAACCAGCGTTGACAGAATTATCCCACTGCATCGGAGTCCGGGCATTGTCCCGGGAAGAATGATGAATGGCAGCCATCATTTCTGGATGGGTCAGCACCTTTTTCTCTTCTACCAGTTCCCGATAAGCATTCAGTGTTTCGATATCCCGATAATCCTCAATGGAGTTGAAGCTGGCTACATTGGTCATGCCGATTTCTTCGCCTTGATAAATATACGGTGTCCCCTGTTGGAAATGCAACACAGCCCCCAGCATCTTGGCAGAACGTTCCCGGAATTCCGGGGTGTCATTACCAAAACGGGAGACAACTCGGGGCTGATCGTGGTTATTCCAATACAGCGAATTCCACGCCTGACCATTTAATTCGGTTTGCCATTTACTCATGATGGTCTTCAACTGGCTCAACTGCCATGGCTGCGGCCGCCACTTACCGAGTTCCTTGTCGCTATCGATACCCATATGTTCAAATTGGAATACCATATCGAGCTCGTGGGTATTGAAACCGGCATATTGCAACGCGTCTTTCGGGTGCACGCTGGGCGTTTCACCGACGGTCATAATGTCGTATTTGCTCAATACCTGCTTGTTCATTTCTTGTAAGTATTCATGGACATGGGGGCCATTGGCTGGACGCCGAGGAACAGGATGCGCCGCCGACGGGGCAAAATCCTTGGTCTTAGAAATCAAGTTGATGACATCCATTCGGAAACCATCAATTCCCTTATCCAGCCACCAGGTCATCATGTCATAGATGCTCTTGCGCACCTTGGTATTGCGCCAGTTTAAGTCGGGTTGTTTCTTGGAGAAAAGATGCAGGTAATATTGGCCGGTAGTTTCGTCAAGCTGCCACGCGCTGCCCGAAAATGACGATTGCCAATCATTGGGGGCATGACCGTCGACGGGATCTTGCCAGATATAGTAATCCCGATACGCATTATCCCGACTCTTACGGCTTTCCATGAACCAGTGGTGTTCATCGGACGTGTGGTTAACCACCAGGTCCATCACGATCTTCAAGCCTTTGGCATGGGCATCCTTAAGTAATTTATCAAAATCAGCCATCGTCCCAAAGTCCGGCATGATGGATTCATAATTACTGATGTCGTAGCCGTTGTCATCATTGGGGGAACGATAAATTGGATTTAACCAAATTACGTCTGCCCCTAATTTCTTGATGTAATCTAGGCGCTGGCGTACCCCTTCCAGATCACCAATGCCATCGTCATTGGAATCCTGGAATGACCGCGGATAGACCTGATATACAACTGCTTCTTGCCACCAATGCTTGTCCATTGAAAAAACACTCCTTTTTGTCACGGGTCAAAACCCGTTTACGTCTGCTCAATCGTGCTGTGACACTGTTTTGAAAGCTAATTATGCTTAGCTTTCAATACTTCCACCATAGCACGAAAACGATTACGGCACTACGAAAAAACGCGAAAAAAACGTGTTTTGGGCACTCGTAACAAGTGGCGTGGATGAATTTGGGCAGATTGGAGAAAAGTGACTTCGACTTGGTACAATTAAGACTAGTAAGGGAAGCTGATGCTACGCTGGTAGTGCCAATTCGGAGCAATCGGAGGCTGAAATGGGCTGGAGATTGCGCAGCTTTGGCACGGCTGGCGAGGGCCCCCCTTTACAATCGCCCCCACAAACGGGTCGCTTCTAACCGGTCGGCTCCGCCCTCTGAACTAAATGCTTGACATTTCCTTTTCACCTGGCTATCATCATCTTTAACAATTCAAGTTGCGAAAAAACGACGAGAACAGGAAAGTAGCGAAGCTTAGACTGTACAGAAAACTCACGGTAGCTGAGAGTGAGGTAGTGCGGCGGCGCGAAAATGGCCTGGAATCGGTGCATCGAACCTTTTTGGTAAGACTGCAATGGCTGGCATCCATTATCATGCACGCGTATGACGGCACAATTGGTGTCTGTACGTTGGCGAGGCGTTTTGGTGTAAATCAAGGCGTGAATTAGAATGGTACCGCGGGAACTCCGCTTCTAGTTTTTATACTAGGAGCGGAGTTTTTTTGCATCCCACTTTCGGTCGACAGGGAGTCGGATGTGAAGACATCGTGTGTACGTAACTTGAATCCTGTCCTTATCTCAAACGGGCTACGCGGACCAGAAGCTAGGGGATAAGGGTAAGCAAGCATAAAACCTAAGTGCGGGTTTTCTGCTTGCTTACCCTTATCCCGACGCTTCTAACCGGTCCGCTGCGCCCTCTCTCAAAATTGGAGGAACATCATCATGAAGAAATCATTGAAAAGAACGTTAATTACCATCGCTTTGGCTTTGCCGTTATTCTTCTTACTCGCTGCTTGCGGCAGCAATAAGAGCAACAGTGCCGCTGGTTCATCTGCCGCTAAGACCGTTAAAATCGGGATCATGGGCAGTGATGACCGGATCTGGCAGGCTGTCGGTAAAGTCGCCAAGAAAAAGTACAACATTGACTTAAAGATCACTAAATTCACCGATTACAACCAACCCAACGCCGCGTTGAGCGACGGTTCCATTGATCTCAATGCCTTCCAGCACCAATTCTTCCTGGACAACTGGAACAAGGCCCACAAGTCCGACATCGTCAGCATTGGCGATACAGTCTTAGCACCGATCCGGTTGTATTCTAAGAAAATCAAGTCCGTCAAGGATATCAAGAAGGGTGACGAAATTGCCATCCCGAACGATGCCACCAACGAAGGTCGGGCATTGAATGTCTTAGCCACCATCGGTTTGATCAAGCTGGACAAGAAAGCATTACCGACAACCGCCGATATTACTGAAAACAAGTTGAACTTGAAGATCACTGCTTTGGACGCCGCACAAACTGCCCGGGCTTTATCGGATGCCACTGCCGCCGTTGTCAATGATGGTGTGGCTAATGATGCCGGATTGAATCCTAAGTCCGCATTGTACGTTGAAAAAGTCAACAAGAAGTCCAAGCCTTACATCAACATCATCGCTGCCAATAAGAAGGACGCCAAGAACAAGACTTACTTGGACTTGGTCAAGGCTTATCAAACAGAAGCCACCAAGAAGCTTTTGCAAAAGTACTATAAGGGTGCCGACATTCCAGCATGGGATATCACCCTCAAATAAATTTAAACAGCAGCCATTGAAAGGAGCTTTCTATGAGCGTCGATAAACAGCAAATCATTGATCAATTTACCCACTATTTAGCGGAGTATATTGCCATTCCTTCCGTTTCCGCCCAGAAAAAAGGGATTCCTGAAACTGTCGCCTTTCTCCAGCAACTGATCACCAAGATTGGCGGGCAAGCTGAAGTGTTTTCTGACTGGCCCAACCCAGTCATCCATGGCGAGTTCACTCCAGAGCATGTGACCGCGACCACGCCAACGATCCTTTTTTACAATCACTATGATGTGCAACCGCCAGAACCGTTGGACTTATGGCACTCAGAACCGTTTACCTTGACTGAGAAAGACGGCAAGCTGGTCGGTCGGGGCACCGCAGATTGTAAGGGCGACTTAATTGCCCGGTTGTGTGCACTGCGTATTTATCATGCGGAGCATGGCGACTGGCCATGTCGAGTGAAGTTCCTGCTGGAAGGTGAAGAAGAAATCGCCAGCCAGCACTTGGAGAAGTATCTGGAAAAATACGCCGATACCTTCAAAGCAGATGTTGTGGTTTGGGAATCCGGCAGCAAGAATGCGCAAGAGCAATTACAAATTACGGGTGGGAATAAAGGAATTTGCTGTATCGACCTCGTCGCCACCACCGCGGCAGAAGACATCCATTCTTCCACCGCCGCTTTCATTGAAGGTGCCGGTGTCCGCCTCGTCCAGGCGTTAAGTACATTGCGCGCAGTGGGCACCAATAAACTGCTCATCGACGGTCTCACCGACAAGATCGTCCCGCCCACTGACCGGGAGAAGCAATTAGTGGCTGCCGAAAACGTGGATGGTGCGGCGATCAAAACCGCCCACGGCTTAACTCGGCCTTTCCTAACTGACGATATTGCCGGTGCGGCCGCGTTCTCCCCCACCCTCAACATTGCCGGTTTGACCGGTGGATACGAAGGCGAAGGGGTCAAAACCGTTTTGCCCCATACCGCGCGCGCTAAACTCGACATTCGCCTTGTCCCAGATTTGGATCCAGAAGAAGTGGCCGATCTTGTGCGTGCCCACTTAAAAAAACACGGTTTCGCTGACATTAAGGTAGAATACTTGATGGGTGAAAAGAGCTACCGTTCTGGTCTTGATGCACCCTTAGTCAGTCGTATCACCACTGTCGCAAAGGCCATCTATGGCGATGATCAAGTCGAACTGCTGCCCAGTTCCGCGGGTACCGGACCGATGTATCTGTTCAATCATTACCTGCATGCGCCACTGCTGGCCTTTGGTATTGGTTATGCCCAGAGCGGTCCCCACGCCCCAAACGAAAACATCCGGATCGCAGATTATCATCAGGGGATTGACTTTCTGGATCATATTTTTGAAGATCTAGCCAAGTGACTGACCAGCTGAATAGACGCCATTACCGATCCGCCAACCCGGGTCGGTTTGTGCGTTCTTTCAATAGAAAGGAGTGGGCACCCCGATGAGTGAACCCATTATTGATTTAGAACACATCACGGTGACCTTCCGTGATAAGAAAAGCACCGTACATGCGGTCAAAGATGTCTCTTTACAAGTCGAAAGAGGTGATGTTTACGGGATCGTCGGTTATTCCGGCGCAGGTAAATCCACCCTCGTTCGGACCATGAACTATCTGCAATTACCCACCAGCGGAACGGCGGTGGTCAATGGCCAAACTTTGGGCAAACTGAATACCAGTCAGCTGCGCCAGGCACGCCGCAAGATCGGCATGATTTTTCAACACTTCAATCTGATGAATTCCCGTACCATCGCCGATAATATTGATTATCCCTTGCGGTACAGCCAATTGACCCGGCCCCAGCGGGAGAAGAAGGTCAAGGATCTATTACATCTAGTTGGTCTGGACGATAAGGCCGACGCATATCCGGCGCAACTCTCTGGCGGCCAAAAACAGCGGGTGGGCATTGCCCGGGCATTGGCCAACGATCCCAAGATTCTGTTGTGTGACGAAGCCACCAGCGCCCTTGATCCAAAAACCACCGGTGAAATTCTGGATTTGCTGAAACAGGTCAACCAAGATCTTGGGATTACCATCGTCTTGATTACCCATGAAATGGCGGCGGTGAAAGCCATTTGCCATCATGTGGCCGTGATGGAAGAGGGCGAGATCGTGGAGCGGGGACCATTGCTGGATATTTTCTCCAAACCACAAAAGCAGCTGACCAAAGACTTCATCAACACAGCAGCTCAACTGGATACGGCCCTTGCGGAAGTCCGGCGCCAGCCGGCCGTAATCAATCTCGCCGCTAACGCCCAGTTGCTGCATCTATCCTATGTCGGTGCCAGCACGGACCAGCCGTTGATTGCCGATCTGTATCAACAATTTGGTATCACTGCCAATATTTTGTATGGGAATGTGGAGTTTCTGCAGGATACCCCGGTGGGTAACCTGATCGTGATTCTCAGCGGCGATATCAGCAAGTTTCCGGCCGCCTTTGCCCAGTTGCGCCAAGAAGGCGTGACTGTGACGGTCTTGGATCCGAAGGGAGATGCGGTGGCCTAATGTCTTTCATCAATCAATTAATGCCTAACGTTTCCTTGATCTGGCCCCAGGTTTGGCAAGCCACTTTGGAGACGCTCTATATGACCGTTGTATCTGCCATTATTGCTGGATTTTTAGGCCTCATCGTGGGAATTTGTCTGGTGGTCTTCGACGAGTCCGGCATCGTTCCCCACCCGGCCACTTACAGTATTCTGGATAAGTTGGTCAACATCTTCCGATCCATTCCATTTGTAATTCTGCTGGCCGTGATTTATCCGGTCACCAAAGCTCTTGTCGGTACCGGTATCGGTAATACTGCCGCTATCGTTCCTTTGGTCGTCGGCACGATTCCGTTCTATGCCCGCCAGGTGCAAAACGCCCTGGTCCAAGTCGATCGCGGCATCATTGAAGCGGCGCAGGCCATGGGCGCTTCCAACTGGGATATCATCCTGCGGGTCTATCTGCGGGAGGGACTTCCGGATTTGATCCGCGTTTCTGTCCTTACGCTGATTTCCCTAATTGGCTTAACCGCTATGGCCGGTGCAGTCGGTGCCGGCGGTTTAGGTAACCTGGCCATTTCACTGGGTTATCAACGGTTCCAAAACGACGTCGTCTGGGTCGCGATGATCATCATCCTCATCATGGTCTTCATCGTCCAAGCGGTGGGCGATTGGCTGACCCGATTAACAACCCACAATTAAATTAAATAGATACTAAAACAACCCTTCATTTGGAATTCCATTGAAAGGCTGTTTTAGTATGCTGAGCTTTCGATTTATTGATTCAATGGCCGCACTTGCATGCTGCGGTTGATGGTGTTGCGCCCAGTGGCGTAATCAAACTGAATTTGCGGTTCTACGTTCCAAATATAAACATTGAAGTTCAATTGCCCATCCGCCGACACCGCTTGGGACCAATATCCCCGCGGCATCAACTCATCTCCGCGAAAGACAGTAGTGACTTGATAAATGACTTTAGTCCCCCGCCCCAAGGCATCACGCACCGCCTGTTCATACACCTGCATGGTCTTTTGATTAGAAAACTCGGTCTGGGTGGCTAAATTCTTCGGATTATCCGAGCTGCCTTCAGCCCCTTGCTGAGGTTGACCATCACTATTCAGGTTAAAGGTCATGGTATAGGCAATCAAGTGGCCGCGATTGACCACGGGAATGCGATCGCCATTAATCACCCGATATTCCTGATGCCATCCGGTTGGCTTCCAATTCTGAGCAGGCCGCCCAGCGGATTTCCCTAAATTACTCTGCTGCAAGTAGGCCGTCACAGTGGTAGTCCGGTTCAACCGGTCCAAATTACCATATGCAATGTGATTGTTTTGCCATGCAGATATGGCCAATGTACTTTTCCCATTATTGACATTAATCGCGGCTGGATTTCCCGATTGAAAAGTCAGATTGGCTAACGATTGATAGGTGGCCTGCCAATTACGATTACCAGTTTGGCTGGTACTGCTGCTGGTCGCCGTATCGCTGTTGTGACTGGCACTGTCGCTGACCACTTGACTGGTACTAGCTGATTGGCTAGTACCGGTTTGTCGATTGGCCGAACTCGCTCCACCACCGCCGAATTGATTGAATAAAAAGGCGACCAGTAAAATGAGCAGAATTGAACCAATGGTCGCAATAGGGGTTTGCTTGCGGCCGCGCCGGTGATATTTCCGTCGTTTTGCCACGGTTACTCTTTCACTTCTTTCTTTTTCTTATCTGCCTTACCGTGGCGCAATGACCAGCTCACGACCCATGTGGATAGAGGTACAGTGGCCACAACGCCCATGGTGGACAGAAGCACAGAGGCTGCTTCACTGATGAACAGTTTATCGTTTAACAAAAGGCCTGGCGAATATTTCAACTGAACAAACCAGATGAAGAGTGCCAAATAACTGCCGAAAAAGCCAAAAAACAATGTATTTAAGGCCGTGCCAATAATTTTACCACCAATCACCTGACCATCCGCAAATAACTGACTAGGCGTGATATTAGGCACCGTATCGGCGACTTCAAAGAGGCCGCTGGTCACCGCAATACTGGCTTCTGCTACAGCGCCCAACGCCGACAGCGTCAGGATGGCAACCACGATTTGGCCAAAGGGAACCCCAATCAGCAGTGAAAAACCACCGATGTCTTCCCCCACTTCGTTACCGAACCCTTGAATATTGGCAAAATACTGGATTAGCCAAGCTAACCCACATAATACCATCATGACCGCCAGGGAAACGACATAGGCAATGCGTGTGACCCGATTGCCTGCCGCACTGAAGAACACGATCACCGCTAGGATCACCGCACTCACGAGTAAGGTCGTGATGATGGGCGGAGCGCCCAACCCGAAAAGGGTCACCGTGATAAACAAAAGAACAAAGTTTAACACCAAACCAAAGAAAATCGTTAATCCACTTTTGCCGCAAACCGCGACCAACAACACTAGGAGAACCAGACCTAATGCACTGATGACATCCATTATCGGCGGCCTCCTAACCAAAATACGCTAAGAATACTGGTCAATGGAACAGTGATGACAATCCCAATGGCGGATACTAACGACTGAACCATTCCAAGATACATCGTCCAGGTGAACGTCTGGGCAAAACTATTCCCATTATCGAGATATAACACCGCCATCGGGAATGTGTCTGCCATAAAGATCATGAACAAAATGCTAATCAATGGTCCCACAATTTCGCGTCCGATATTCATACCTGAACGAAATAGCTGCCAGCGATGGACGGTGGGCGTCTCCACCACAATTTGAGCCAAGGCGGATGAAATATCTGATGTTTCATCCATGATGGCTCCCAGAGCGCCGATCATAATACTGGCCCAAAATATTGGTTTGGGCTGTTGGACGGTGTACGCCACTGCTTCATAGTGGAGTCCCTCTTCACCCGTTAAATGGAGCACTAAAATAAAAATGCCATAAGCGATAAAGGTGCCCGCCAATGTAGCGACACTGGCGACCACGAATTGTCGTTTCCAACCTAAAATCAATAACAATGTCACAATCGTAAACAAAACAGTCAAGATTGCAAAGATCCATAACATCGAAGCGCCGTACTGCAACAACTCCAGTTGGATAGCAATGAGGAAAAGACAGACATTGGCAACAACGCTAAAAATAGCAACTGCACCACGCCACCGCAAAATCGCCATCAACATCACCACAACCAACCAGGCCAGCAGCACAATGACAGTATCCCGTTTCTGGTTGGTAATCGATAGTTTAGTGTGTGTGTTGTTTTGCCACGTGATAAAAACCTGTTGCCCTGTCCGATACGGTTGATCCACTGCACCTGATCGGGTAAAAGTATTCCCCGTGGTAAAACTGCGGCCTCGCTGTGCACTGTTGAGCATCTTGACGGTCAATGTTTGATGGGTCTGCATATCCGTATTACCGTGCTCATCAGTGTTTTTCTTAGCCGCCCCATTATGTACGGCAGTGATCTGACCCACCGGTTGACTGTACCAACCTGCGTTCACCCGTGTGACCAGCAGCGCGAACGCTCCGGTCATGAGAATGACGATCAGTATCCACCACCAACGTTTATTCGACATACGATTGCGATTCCTCCAGTTTAACGTCATCTAATTCTTTTGCATCTCCATCAAACGGACCCTCTAATGTGATTTTACCAATGGTGTTCTTGGTTTCAAGCATCGCCTGGGCTTGGCGGAGATTCTGGGCGTTGATGCCATTGAATTTATAGGCAATCGTGGATTTAATCGTGCTGTCATCCACTAACTCGGCAATCCAACGCAAGATTTCACCTTGGGTGTTCATCCGATACGCATAATCGCTTTTAGCAAATACATACTCCCAGTCGATACTGACTGATTTGCCCTTCAACCAATCCACCGGCAAGGGCGTGTTAGAATCCACCACCATGCCCACATGACCCATCGGCGCAATCACATCCGCCACTGTCCCAAAGTATGGAACAGGATCGTAGAGTAATGCAATATAATCAATATAATCGTAACCGAGTTTTTGGACTTGGGAGGTCAAATCGTCATGGTAATCAGCCAACTGGGTCACGCCAAACTTCTGCAACCAGGGCCAATTCACACGGCTGGCCACGCCAATCACGTCCAGGCCTGCCCACTGGGCCAATTGAATCAAAATACTGCCCACGCCACCGGCTGCATTAACCACCATGATAGAACCATTATTCGCCCCCGCCGCTGGGCGAATATCCATCCGTTCAAAGAGCAGTTCCCAAGCGGTAATCGCGGTTAACGGCAGTGCGGCAATCTGCGCCAGTGAACCAGTCCGCGGCGCCTTGGCAATTAGATGTTGATCAATCACTTGATATTCTGCATTGGTCCCGTGGCGCCGGCGGGCACTCATATAATAGACGCGATCGCCAATGGCATAGTCGTGCACTTGGGTGCCGACTGCCACAATTTCACCTACCCCGTCGTAGCCCAATACATGGGGGCGAGTTTTGCCCCGAATGGCATGGCGAAAACGGACATCGGCCGGATTCATCGAAATGGCTTGCACCCGTACCAGCACATCATTATCTTGAACGGTCGGCAAAGGCAGCCACACATCTTGCAAACTATTGGGGTCACGGATCGGTAACGCCTGAAACGCAGCGACTGCCCGCATTT
Organism: Schleiferilactobacillus perolens DSM 12744; assembly: GCF_001435585.1. Classification (GTDB taxonomy): domain Bacteria; phylum Bacillota; class Bacilli; order Lactobacillales; family Lactobacillaceae; genus Schleiferilactobacillus; species Schleiferilactobacillus perolens. Next base: position 241,092 of record NZ_AZEC01000003.1, on the reverse strand, counting down.
TAGTTGGCAGCATCCCACATCACCTCTGTTTAAAGTATATCAGTTAGTCGGACGGATATATGTCGCAATGCTCACATACGGCACAGTGTGAAGCGTTGGCGCCGTTGAATGCATGCGCTTAATCGGATATGCTAAAATAATTGTATGCAACTCGATTTTTCTCTTGAAAGGGGTCTTTTATGGCTGATTTTATTGCAACTAGCCCAATGTGGGTACTTATTCTGATTTTTCTTATGACACTGGCCACTTTAACCCGTGCCGCGGATGTATTGGTGGATCATGCAACCCATTTATCGCAGGAGGCCGGTGTCTCGGATGTGTTGGTGGGCGCGACTGTGGTCGCCTTGGGCACAACTTTGGCCGAAATTGCCATTGCGATCATCGCCATTATTCAAGGGGTCACTGATTTCTCGGTCGGTAACGCGACCGGGTCGGTGATCACGAATATGAGTATCGTCTTGGGAATCGGTGCGCTGACTGGGACGATTCCAGTGGCGCGAAACAACTTGAGCCGAATTCAACTGCTGCTCACGGGTTCATTATTGATGATTTTTGCTGCGTGCACGACCTTGCTCTTTGGTCCTGGGCATTTACCCCGTTGGGTAGGCATTGCCTTCTTGCTCATGATTCCCGGATACATCTATATGCTGATTCGGCAAAACCGGCGTGATCAAACAAAATCGGATACTGCGCTGGATCATACGGATGAAACGCCGCCGGTGACTGCTTCAGCGGCTAAATCGCCATCTAAATTACAGCATGTGCTGTGGATCTTCGGCTGCGGTATTTTGATTGCCATCAGTGCCAACGCCCTGGTAGATAGCAGTGGTGAAATTGCCAGCCGGATAGGCATCGACGAAGCCATTGTTTCAGCGACAGTCGTCGCGTTGGGGACAAGTTTTCCCGAAATCATTACGGCCTACATTGCAGCAAAAAACGGTTTTGGCGGGTTGGCATTCGGTAACATCATCGGTGCCAACGTGATGAATTTATTACTAGTCAATGGATTGACGATTGCCTTATCCCCCACCACTATATTTTTGCCTAAAGTTTTCTACTTGGTCACTTTCCCAATGCTGTTATTCGTTTTACTATTGGTAGGGTGGTTCGTCATCGACGGCCAACGGGATGAAATTGACCGCAAAGAAGGCGCCGCACTGGTCGGCGTTTATGTGATCTATGTACTGGCCTATGTATTCGTCATTTAAAGACGATTCTCTGCAAGAAAGTAGGAAGAAAAATGGAGTCCAATCAGATTGGGTGGTTCGCTGCCAGTGCCGTCCTGGGCGTGGCAAGTCTCATTAGTGCCATTATTGTGGCCAATCCCGCCTATCGCGGTTTCACAATTCTATTAGCGGGACTCATTGCCATGTTTTTGAGTACCGTGTTGTATTCGTTATATTTGACCAAAGAAAAACACCAGCGACGGCTGGTGTTGACGTTACTGGGGTCCGTGGTGGGTGCCTTGATATTAATTTATCTCGTGGTCATCCCGTAGATCAGCGTGTTCTGTCCAAAAGTCAGTTGCAGCACCAATCAAATTGGCTTGGCTGCGATAGTGGGCGAGTGCAATATCCGGCATGAACGGCGCAATGGGGACATGATCCAGAATTTTTTGAATGTGTTCTTTCACATGTGGGATCAAGAAGTCGGCTTGGGAAACTCCACCGCCAAGAATGACTTTGTCGGGATCAAAGGCATAGGATAAATTATAAATCGCCGTGGCCAGTGCCTTGTAAAAGATTTCCGTTTCCGCCTTTGCCAACGAATCACCCTGCTCGGCCAAATTCAGTACATCTTTGCCGGAATACACCTGGCCGTCATCTTTGCGATCCGTGTAACGTTCCCCTAGGTGCACTGGTGAGCCAACCCGGCTGAGAATGTCCGTATCGTTCATCATCATGTAACCAAATTCGCCGCCAAACAAATGCCGGCCATGGATGACTTCGCCATTCACAATGACACTGCCGCCGATGCCTGTGCCGATCACCAGAAACAGCATGTTTTGACTTCCCTGAGCAGCACCACTAGCCAGTTCAGCAAGAGCCGCGCAATTGGCGTCGTTCTCAATGCTGACGGGCAGGCCGAAGCGTTCCGCCAATTCCGGTATGATGGGGAAATTATGAATATACTTAACCGCACTGGCGCCTTCAATGACGCCAGTCTTTTTGTTGACTGCGCCTGGCGAACTGATTCCTACCCCCACTGGTTGCCAATTCTTTTTGGCATCCGCCACAATTGCGCTCAAGGCGGAATAGTATTCTGGCAGCGTCGCTGGTGTTGGCACGCTGCCCTCCGCTGTTAAATGACCTTCGTGCATTATCCCGTGCTTAATTGATGTGCCGCCCACATCAATGACCACTAAATCTGCCATGTCGATTATTCTCCCTTTCGTCCAATACGCATATATAAATCCAGTTTAGCAGATTATGATGGCGCTTGCAGACATTTTTTCGACATGAACACGATTCCAAATGGTCTGTCTAGATTGTAATCATTATTAGGAAGGCATACATTGGAATAGAGGTGATTTTCATGGAAACACACGATGTTCGACTCACGGATACGCGCCAACGTACTGCCTTTATTGGCACATTATTACTGGGTACATTTGGCATGTCCATTAGTCAATCGTCATTATCAACTGCTTATCCCACACTCATGCGGGAATTCGCCATCCCAGCCAGCATGGTCCAGTGGCTTACCACTGGCTTCATGTTAGTCATGTGTTTACTCATCCCCACAAGCCCATGGCTGCTGCATAATGTCCCCTTTAAGAAATTATTCGTGGGCGTTGTCTTAACCTTTAGTGCAGGGACAATTCTGTGTGTCGTGGCACCCACATTCTGGCTGCTCGTCGTCGGCCGAATGCTAGAGGCCATCGCGGTAGGTATTATTTTTCCAGCCTATCAAAGTGTTTTACTCATTATCACACCCGTGCAACATCGCGGCAGCGTCATGGGGCTGGCCGGGTTGATCATGGGCAGCGCGCTGGCGGTCGGGCCCATTGTCTCCGGGGTCGTCTTAAACTTCACCAGCTGGCGCGGTCTTTTTGTCTTATTCCTGATCGTCATGGCTGTCGTGCTGGCGCTTACCCCTTGGGCGATTACCGATGTCGTTGGTCAATATCCCAGTGCCATTGACGGCCTTTCCGTGGTATTAGGATTAGGTTTTATTGGCGTTTTGTATGTTCTGACCGAAAGTGTTTCGGCTCACCCTCAATGGGGCTTACTGGCTGGCCTGCTTGTCGCCAGTATCGCCGCGGTCGTCTGGTTCGTGTGGCGGCAATTGCACCGCTCTAAACCATTGCTGAATCTGCGCGTCTTCACCAGTGGTATTTATACCAAATCAGTTTTCCTGACCGGTATTTCGTACATCGCATTAATTGTCACCACGATCCTGATGCCCTTGTATTATCAGGATGTACTTGGAACCTCTGCCCTGGTATCCGGTCTGGCCATGGTGCCGGCAGCCGTTGTGTTGGCTCTGCTCAATCCGATCAGCGGTCGTCTGCTGGACAAGATTGGCGGTAAATGGGTCATCCTGATCGGTCAGTCCCTTATCGTGATCGGTATGGTGGCCATGATCTGGGCCGCCAGCCAACGCTATTTGGTCTTATCTATTCTCATGGCTGCCTTCATCGAAAGCGGCAATGCCTTTGTCATGATGCCCAGTGTGACCATGGGGGCCAATGATTTGCCCGAAGACCTCGTGGCCCACGCCACCGCAGTCACCACCACTGCCCGTCAATTATTTGGCTCTGCAGGCGTGGCCGTAGCCACTGCACTCCTGACCTTATTCACTCGGAAAAACGCCGCATTGGGGAATATCGGCAGCCAAATTGCCGGCTTCCAGTGGACATTCGCCATCTTTGCCGTCATTGGTATTATTGGCGCTTTAATCACGTTCACTTTGCCAGATACGCGAAAAGTTAAGAAAGCCTAAAAGTGGCCAATAAGTCCTCAGTTTCAAAATTGCGTCGCGATTGCGTCACACTTTCTTCGCAATTTCCAGATATTATATAAAATGTCAAGAGGAAGAGGCAGCTTGTGTAAGTCCTCTATCTTGACTGCCAACAGGAGCAGCAAAACAACCAAGCTTTCTTCATGATGATTTTCCTCCCTTACAAGTCAAACTACCAACCAGAAAACACTAACAGCCTCCCCACTGTTGGTGTTTTTTTGTGGCCAGAGGGCAAAGTCGAGCGGTAGAAGCGTACGCATAAGAGCGGCGGGCCAGAAAACCCGCACTTAGGTTTTATGGCCCGCCGCTCTTATGCGCTAGCTTCTGCTCGACTTTGCCCGTTTCCACGGTGGTATGAAACACCAGAAAACCCGGTCTTAGGTTTTATGTGCCTTCGCTCTTGTGCACTAGCTCCTGGTCGGCGCAGCCCGTTTACGGGGAGGTGTCGGTTCCTAGGTTTCTGCGGCGTAAACGGGCGGAGCCGACCAGAAGCTATGTCAGAAGGCAGGGCAGGCAAAAAACCTAAGTGCGGGTTTTCTGCCTGCCCTGCCTTCTGACGCCGCTTCTAACCGGGCGGCTCCGCCCTCTCTCCAAAAAAAGAGACCAATCTCCAAAAGAAGACCAGTCTCTCCTGCGCCAATTAGTCCTGTGGTTGCCACTGTTGTGAGGAGTGTGCAAAAACACTGTGCAGACAAATCAGCGCATGGATTATATCACATTGCTTCAATATGGCGGTTATTATCGCTCACGCTAAACAACTGCGGCGCGATACTGACCAAAATTGCCAAAACAACAGCGGCGTAAACCAAGCCTAAGACACCACTGATGCCGTTCACGTATAGACTGAACAACCACACGTTCCACCCTTTTGGTGCGTAGCTGCCCCAGTAAAAGACACCCGCCACAAAGTGGAAGAAATACTTACTCAGCGTCCCAATAAACCCGCCAATAAAAATATAAACAATGGCCGTCGCGAGCTGCCGATTTTTTAACGCCTGAGCTAATGGCTGGGCGACTAACCCGGCCAAGCCCAGAACCCCGAAGGCCACGGGATATTCCATGATGATTTGCACGGGATTCAAAAGATTGCTGCCGCCCCGAAGCATGGCATCCAGGACACCCCAAATCACACCAGAGACAACGCCAATCTTCCAACCGCGACGTTCAGCGACCAATACCAGGGGTAAAATACCCCATTGAATCTGGATCCCTAAGCCACCAATATCGTGGGGAATATAACTCAAGGCCATCGCTAACGCCGCCATAATGGCCCCTTCAATTAAACCGCCTAAACTGATACTTTTGTTGGACATACAAAAACCTCCCTTGTATTCGATTCCCCAAACACAAAGAAGGTATTTTTCAATACCACTCACAATCCCTACGCTCGCATTAACGAACAGGTTCGAAGGGTCTGATCGCTCACTCTCAGCCAATTGGCTCCCCTTTGTGATGGTTCCTCATTTAATTGTCCTTGGTTATCTTACCATGGAATCAAGCCCACCGGTAGGGTTGTGCTTATTGTTCGTTTTTAGCCGTGATTATGCTATATTGGAATGGTCAGAAATTTGGTGAGGAAGCAGGGAAGCACAGTGAGTGGAGCAAAATGCCCGGACTGGCCATGGGGAGTTGCCGGCCTGATCACAGGACTAGGAATATTACCGTTATTAACCCGATTTCAACGGCGCCGGGTCGCAGCGGGTAAAGTCGAAGAAGAGGCATTGGCCAATACCCCACCCGCAGCAGATAAAAATCCCAACCAGATTCCCACAATTTACGTCCATGGTTTCCGCGGCGGTGCTCATTCCACTCAACAATTGGTGGAATCCGCTGCCCGGGCCACGCGACAGGACAGTTGGTTGCAGGTCATCTACGAACGGGGTGGAAAGATTCAGTATGCTGGAAATTGGACCAATGATCCTCACCCCATCGTCCAAGTGATTTTTAGGGATAACTGGGTGGGCACCCGCATCATTTCCCGCTACATCGAACGCATATTACCCATTTTACAGGAGCGCTACGGTTTCACCCAATATAATGCGGTGGGTCATTCGGTCGGCGCGACAGCCCTAGTATTTGCCGAAATGCGCAACTATGATAATCCGGATTTTCCCAAGCTCAATAAGTTGGTTCTGGTCGGCGGTCCCTTTGACGGCGTTGTGGCCTTGGGTGATCTGCCCAACATCAACCGTTTCAATTGGGCCGGCCGCCCTGTGTTGATGAATCCGACTTATCTGGAAATGCTGCTGCATCGTGATAAGTTTCCCAAAGATGCCCATGTACTCAATGTCTTAGGCAATATCGATAATGGCACCAATACAGACAAATACATCACTGTGATTTCAGCCAAATCCATTCGATATATTCTCGCACCCATCGTGAAGTCGTTCAATGAAATCGAAGTGCGCGGGATGCCGGGCGAACACAGCATGCTGCATGATGACTCGTTTGTTTTGGAAAAGATCAATAAATTTTTATTTGGCAGTCAATAAAAAAAGTGTCCCTCCCAAATTTTGGAGAGACACTTTTTTGTGTACTTACGAGCGCATCAAGTCAACCAGTCCAATGATAAATTCACCAAGCAAGGCGGCTAATGAGATATAGCCGATCAATGCAAAACCGGTGGAAACGATTTGCACGGTGGTAATGGCGCCTTGGTAGAACATCAAGGCAAACAATGCAGCGTAGCCAATCACACTGATCACACCCGCAATGAAACGAATGAGCGGTGAGGACGGCCGCTTCCAGAAGCTAAAGATAATGAACACGAGCGGACCGATGGAGGCCACAATTAGCATCAAGATCTGCATCACCAGCGAACCGGACAACTGCAATTTATCTAACAATGCCGTGCCCTTACTGAAATCAATCACGCTGGCTGTATTGGAAAAGTAACCAGGGACGTAACTACCGATTAAAACGATGACTGAGAAAATTGTCCCGAGGATGTCTGTGACCCCGATATGGGCTTTCACTGGTTGGGTATCTTCTGCTTGGTCAGTGTCCGTATCGTCGGTTTCCTGTTGGTCATCCGCAGTCTGACCATAATCCTGATTGATTGGGTCGTAATTGCTTGGCGCTGCATTGGCGCCTGCTTGGTCATCAGTGGCCGCATCCGCCACGGGTGTGCCCACATTGTCTGCCGCGGCTTCGCCACTCGCATACTGAGCCGCGGGCTGTTGGGGTCCGCCATAAATGTTTTGGCCTGCATCCGGACCCGGTTGAGCGGGTTGCTGGTAGGCCTCCTGATAATTCTGATTGGGTGCCTGCGGTTGGGCAGAACCCGAATTGTCCCAATTATTTGGCGCCGCATAGGCATTGCCGTAATCTGTATTGTACTGGGATGCCCCAAATGATGGTGCCGCACTTAAATTATCCGGCGCTGCATAGGAATTGGCCGCTGGTTGCCCAGCATTATCTTGTTCATTCGGAATTACCTCAGTCGGACTCGCAAACGCGTCCGCAGGCTGCTCCCAAGTTGGATTAGCGGCATAGTTGTCATAATTATCCGCTGCATTACCATCCGCCGGGCCGCTTGCCAATGGCGGCACTGCCGCATCGGCTCCGGTGAAATCAGTACCCTGCTCAGCCGCACCATTATCCTGCCATTCAGGTTGCACGGGTTGGTTATTGAACATCGGTTGTTGGGCTTGGAAATTATTATTGGCCGGTTCTGCACCGAGTCCCAAGGTACCGTTAGTCGGGATGCGCTGTCCCTGCTCACGCGCCGATGAAGATGGCTCATCACCAGCTTGCTGCACTGGCTGACCATCTTTTTGAATCGGTTGTAATAACTGTAGCTGGGCCACCCCCATGACCATCTGCCGTGCTCTGGCAGTTAACGGATAACCGCAATTCTGACAAAAATTCTGTTGCGAGCTCACAGGGTAGCCACAATTTGGACAATACTCCACCAACGACACCTCCAAAAACATCAACTTAAATACAGATACTCTTCACAAATAGTCTATCTCAATTATACCGGTATTGCGAGGGGAAAAACAACAGAGGGCAAAGCCGAGCGGTAGAAGCGTACGCATAAGAGCGGCGGGCCAGAAAACCCGCACTTAAGTTTTATGGCCCGCCGCTCTTATGTGCTAGCTTCTGCTCGGCTTTGCCCGTTTACGCGAAGATGTTGGCTCACCCCCGCAGCTAGCTTTTTATCTATCCTGTGCTAGTCTCCCCTTCGTTTACACGAAGACAACTATTCCAGCACCAACGACCCAGTGTACAACTGATAATACTCGCCATGATTGGCCATCAGCTGCTCATGATTACCCTGCTCAACGATCCGCCCCTGATCCAATACAATAATCAAATCAGAGTTAAAAATCGTTGACAACCGGTGCGCAATGACAAACGTCGTCCGGTCTTTCATCAAGTTATCCATCCCCGACTGGACTGCCCGTTCAGTTCGGGTATCAATACTTGCAGTAGCTTCATCCATGATCATCACCGGCGGATCAGCGACGGCCGCTCGGGCAATCGACAACAATTGCCGCTGCCCTTGCGAAAGATCTGAACCATCACCCTCAATCACCGTTTGATAACCTTTAGGCAATTCTTGAATAAATTCATCCGCATTCGCTAATTTGGCGGCCGCGATTACTTGATCATCCGTGGCGTCCAAATTACCCATCCGAATATTATCCATAATCGTATCCGTGAATAGATTCGTCTCCTGTAACACGATGGCCAAAGAGCGCCGCAGATCCGTCTTTTTGATCTGGCGGATATCAATACCGTCGTAAGTAATCGTTCCGGAATCAATATCATAGAACCGATTAATCATGCTGGTAATAGTCGTCTTGCCCGCCCCAGTAGCGCCGACAAAGGCAACCTTTTCACCCGCTTTGGCTGTTAGATTGATGTCATGGAGAATCTGGACACCAGGATAATAGGAGAAGTTAACATCCTTGAACTCAACTGCGCCTTTCACCGGCACGAGTTTCACCGGATCACCAGGCACTTGCCACGACCATGTCTCCGTATGCTCCTTGGTGGGAACCAGGTTACCGGCGGCATCCTTCTTGGTATTAGTCAAAGTGACGGTACCTTCGTCGCCTTCTGGCTTCTCATCCAGCAAACCAAAGATCCGCTCCGCACCAGCCAATGCCATGATGATGGAATTGACCTGTTGCGAAATCTGAGCCACCGGTTGAGTGAAGCCCCGGCTAAGCTGCAGAAAGGCAGCCAAACCGCCCAAGGTCAACGTAATCGTATGATTGATCGCCAATGTACCGCCCAACACTGCGGTCAGCACATAGAGCAAGTTAGACATATTTCCCATAATTGGGAATACCATTGTGGCGTAAGCGTTGGCCTTCGCCGAATCATTGCGCAGTGACTGGTTGTACTCGTTAAATTGCTTTTGCACCGCTTCTTCGTGGGAGAAAACTTTAACAACTTTCAACCCATTGAGAATTTCTTCGGCATAACCATTCACGGTCCCTAAGGCTTTTTGTTGAGCCGTAAAATAGCGTGAGGACCGGGAAAACAGTACCCGCACCAAGATGATACTCAAGCCCAAAACAGCCAAGGACAGCACCGTCAATAATGGACTGATTAAAATCATCATGATCAGTACGAAGGTCATCATGAACAGCGACTGGATGAATGTGGGAATACTTTGACTAATCATCTGCATCAACGTATCCACATCGTTGGTGTACCGGCTCATGATATCCCCGATATCATTACGGTCAAAATAGCTCATCGGCAATGTTTGCATGTGGGTAAACATTTCATCCCGAATTTGTTTCTGCACCCGCTGACCGATAATGACCTGAATCTGGGAGAAGATGGCGGTGGCAAACGCCCCAGTATAATAAATTGCCGCCATGATCGCAATTGCCTGAATCAGCGGGGCAAAGTTTGGTGTGGCCTCCTTGGTCAATGGCATGATGTAACTATCAATCAAAGTCTGAATAAACTTTGATCCCAACGAGGACGACAACGCCGCGACGATAATACTGACAATGGATACTACCCACATGGTGCGTGAGTTAGCGAAAGTGTATCGCAACAGGCGGCCTAGAGTCTGCCAAGTATGTTCCGGTCGGCGGCCTCGTCCCGTATTACTGCGCATCTGTCGCATTGCTATCCCCTCCTTCTTTAATTGTGTCCTGTTCATCCTTTTGCTGAGATGAATTCAGTTCTTGATAAATCTGATTCGTTTTGAGCAACTCTTGATGGGTGCCCACGGCATTGATCCCGCCATCATCCATCACAATGATTTGATCGGCAGCCGCAATGGACGTGATCCGCTGGGAGATCATGATTTTCGTCATATCAGGCAATTCTGTCCGCAACGCCGTCATGATTTTCCCCTCAGTTTCCGTATCCACGGCACTGGTGGAGTCATCCAAAATTAAAATTTTAGGCTTTTTCAATAGTGCCCGGGCAATGGTCAACCGTTGTTTCTGACCACCAGAAACGTTGGCCCCACCTTGTTCGATGTAAGTATCGTACTTTTTAGGCATGTCTTGTACAAAAGAGTCAGCCTGAGCCATTTGACCAGCCTTCTCCACTTCAGCATCCGTTGCATGGGCATCGCCCCAACGCAAATTTTCGTAAATCGTACCGGAAAACAGTGTGTTATTTTGCAATACCATTGCCACAGCATCTCGCAAAGTACGTAAATCATAACGGCGCACATCGACACCGCCGACACTGACAGTTCCCTTGGTAATATCGTACAGTCGCGGAATCAACTGCACTAAGGTGGATTTACCAGAACCCGTCGCACCAATGATCCCGACGAACTCACCGGGTTTAATGTGCAGGGACACATTGTTCAAACTGGGATGAGCGGCATGCATGTAACTCATCGACACGTTCGCAAAGTCCACTGAGCCGTCCTTGACGGTGGTCACCGGATGTTCTGGATTCTCAATAGAAGGCTGCTCCCGCAATACGGCGGCGATTCGGTTGGCTGACGCTTGGGAAACAGACAGCATGGTGATGATATTGGAAAGCATCATCAAACTGAACAGAATACTCATTGTATAGGAAAAGAGTGACACCAATTGGCCAGTTTCCAGTGTTTTACCGACGATCATTTGTGCGCCAACCCAGGAAACCAGCAGCATGGTCGTGTTGATCATGAAGGTCATCACCGGGGCGTTCAAAGCCATCAGCCGTTGGGCCTTGGAGAAGATCGTATAAATACCGTTGGACGCATCTTTGAACTTGTTGGTTTCTTCCGTTTGCCGATCAAATGTCTTAATCACTCGGATGCCGCGCAGGTTTTCGTTCACGACCCGGTTAAGGACATCGTATCGCCGGAATACGCGCGCAAACATGGGATAGGCTGTATGGATAATGAAATACAGAATGACGGCCAAAATTGGTACCACAATGGCGAAGATACCAGACATTTCTGGGCTCACCCGATAGGACATAATCATGGAAAAGATGAACATTAATGGCGCCCGGAAGGCGATCCGAATTGAAATTTGATACGCCTGCTGAACATTGGTGATGTCAGTGGTCAAACGCGTCACCACGCTGGCCGTGGAAAAATGTTCAATGTTAGCAAACGAGAATTTTTGCACTTGGGCAAATTCGTCATGTCGTAAATTCTGGGCAAAGCCTGCGGCGGCATGACTGGAAAACCAGCTGGCGCCAGCGCCAGCAACCAGTGATACAATGGCGAGACCAACCAGCACCATGCCCCAGGTGTTGATGTAGTTCAGATTACCGGGGGTGATGCCGTAATCAATAATGTTCCCCATTAAGAAGGGAATATATGTTTCCAGGACAACTTCGATGGCGACTAATACGGGGGAGATGATCGACATCCACTTGTATTGCCGCACTGATTTGAGTAATATTCCTACCACAGCGAACCTACTTTCTAACTTTAAAGTCTTGATTACATATTTATGGACCGGTTTTTTAGCGGCCGTGCCAACATTGGAAAACAGCGTCCTAAAAAAATAGACCCTCAAAGGGCTTTCACACTTGCACTAACGTAATCATAACGCGATTTGTAAGTTTCTACACGTTTTGAGCTCACTGATTGCATTTGCCGGTTAGACTCGTTAAGCTGGTGACAAATACCCGAAAGGACGATGGCCAACATGCGCTATATCTGGCGTTTCTTCACTTTCTTGTTTCAGTTAGCAATCGTTGCTGGCCTACTGCTCCTGATGCTATTTGGCATTCGCAAGTGGCAAACTTACGACCAGGTACACCGGGTCAGTCAAATGATCTCTCAAGAACAAAACACCAGCGCCAGTGCACCCAAAAACTGGGATACATTGGAAGATTGGTGGTTGGTCAACGCAAATGGGCAGTTAATCTATAATACCAAAGCGTTGCCGCAATATCAAAACGAGGTAGCTCAAGCGGTCTCCTGGTGGAATAAAGCGGCGGGGAAACAGATCATCATTCCGCAAACGACCCAGACCATTGCGGACGTGTACTTTGCACCGGTGCGCAGTGAGTACCTCTCCTTCTCTGGCCTAGCTAGTAATAACCATAAGATTTTGTTTAACGAAACCGCGCAAAAAAATAATACAAATAACGCAGATGTGGTCAACATCTTCATCCACGAGTTGGGTCACGCGCTCGGGCTGGCCCACGCTCCGCAAAGCTATAATGATGTGATGTCCCCATCCCAAATCGCTTCCGGCGCTGTGCGCCAAGTTTCCCAGTACGATCGGGACGCGCTTACTTCTGCATTGAATCGAATCAATAAAGTTCGCAGCCAAAGTGTCTCCGCTGCGGCCTATGTCACGATTGCCGGGCAGCAGCCGGTCACCGCGGCCAGTTTGACCAACCTGAGCGATCCAATTCAAAATGCCCGCCAACCCTTGGCAGATGTCTTACAGCAAACAATTACCAAGGCGACTAATGCGGATAACGATCAAACCACGACGATTGATACAGCTAAACAGTATCTGCAGAAGTTGAAATATGACGCTGATGCCAATAATACGACGATCCACGCTGCCGAAAACGCATTGCGAGCGTTAATCGTGGCTAATAAGCAAGAGAAGTACTTCCCATTTGCTTTTTCGAATAGTGACACCCCTACCCAGCACAATGACGATTTGAATAACATTTTAGGGAACGATTAGTATTTGGCAGCGTTCTTTTCAAGCAATTTATCAAAGGTTTTCGGAAAATTGATCCTTTTCAAGTGTTTTGTCGTGCCAGCGGCGACCGAATGCATTACAATAGAGTTGTATCAAGTAAGAAAACAATGGAGGTATGAATTATGGCAGCAGTTGAAGATGGAACAGCAGGCGATCCTAAAGACATCGAAATGACGAGCATGCTGGACAAAAAGATGAACGAAGAGTTCGACTGGAGCGACAGCACGTTGCCGATTCGCGATGCATTGTGGGATTACTACATGGAAAAGAACAATCATAGCACTGACAAGACTGAGAAGGACATGGAACCCACTTTGAACATGTCTGACGATGACGTTAAGGCACTTGCTACGAAGTTGCTGAAGAAGTAAAGTTTGCCGTGTCAATATCATGGCGCCAGCAACGCTGATTATGAAAAGCACCGCGGGAATCCGCGGTGCTTTTTGTTGTAGCCAGAGGGCGGAGCGCCCCGGGTAGGCCCCGACCGCTAAGAACGGCCTGGGCATAAATCCCCCGGTCTTGGGGATTTTGACCAGGACGGGCTTAGCGCGAGGGGCCTGGGGCGCGGAGCCCGTTTCTGGAGGCTATGGTAAAGATTCCCCCCAGCCGTGCCAATGCTGCGCAAGCTACGGTGGGCTGGGGCTCAGCTTGCTCCACATTAGCACTACTTCCAGCAAACCCAAAAATAATGATTTTTTCCGCCGCAACCAAAAAGCAGGCCAGAATCCCCAAAACCGAATTCCAGTCTGCTTCACGTTTTTCTACCTGATAATGACTAGCTCAATTACTCCTCGCCGATCTCCATCACGTACATATTATTCGTATGGTGCGAACGGCCAAACGGTACGCCGAGGGTGATGACCATGCGGTCGCCCTTCTTAACGATATTTTCGCTCATCGCTACTTTTTCAGCGATCGCGTAGATCTCGTTAATATTTTCAGTGTCGTCAATCACGATGGGCTTAGTCCCCCAAGTGAGGATCAATGAATCAGCTACTTCTTGAGTGAAAGTCAACGCGATCAACGGAATGTTCGGGCGGAACCGGGAGATGCTGCGGGCAGTGAAGCCGTTGGCAGTCACAGCAACAATGGCTTTGGCACCAACGCGTTCTGCTGCGCTTACGACAGAGTAGCCTAAAGTGTCCGTGATACTGTCGTTGGCGTTGAATACATCCATGACGACTGAGTGTTGTGGTAAATCATCGTCAGAAGCCTCATCAATTTTGGCCATAGCGGTCACAGCTTCCACTGGATACTTACCATTGGCACTCTCACCAGACAACATGGTGGCGTCGGTACCGTCATACACTGAGTTAGCCACGTCAGCCACTTCAGCACGCGTTGGCCGCGGGTTCTCTTGCATCGAGTTCAACATCTGAGTAGCGGTGATAACCGGTTTGTGGGCCAGGTTGGCCTTGCGAATTAAAGACTTCTGAACTTTGGGTACTTCTTCGAAAGGAATTTCGACACCCATATCGCCCCGGGCAACCATTAAACCGTCGGCTACTTTCAAAATAGCATCGGCGTTGTCAATTCCTTCTTGGGATTCGATCTTCGGAATAATCATCACGTGGGGATTGGGGCCGGCATCCACGAGATCGCGAATATCTTTAACGTCGCTGGGCTTGCGCACGAAACTAGCGGAAATATAATTGAAGCCTTGTTGCAGACCCCATGTAATATCGTCGCGGTCTTTGTCGGTTAGGCCAGGCAAGTTAATGGCGACACCCGGTGCGTTGACACCCTTTTTACCGCCTAAGTCGCCTGCGTTTTCGACTACTGTCACCAGTTCCCGCTTGCTGTCGTCTTTTTCCAAGATCTTCATATCCAGCAAACCGTCATCAAACAATACGTGGCCGCCAACATGAACATCATCATACAAACCAGGATAACTGACCCCGATCAATTCTTTGCTGGTCCAAATGCTGGCATCCATACCGATGCGAACTTTGTCGCCCACAGCGAAATGAATTTTGCCATCTTCGTGGACATCTGAACTGCGGATTTCAGCACCCTTCGTGTCCAACATCAGGCCAACCCGTTTGCCAGTGACTGACATGGCTTCCTTAGCCTTCTTCACCCGGCCAAGTTGTTCTTCATGATCGCCGTGGGAAAAGTTGAAGCGGAAAATATCTGCCCCAGCATTGATCAGTTGCACCATGATGTCCGTGGTATTCGCCGCCGGACCGACTGTTGAAACAATTTTAGTTCTTCGCATTTAATCTCTAAACTCCTTCACTCGAATCAAATTATTTGAAAAGTGACACACAAACTTAGTATACGGGAAAACGGTTACCACGACAATATGTGCCGATTAATTTCGAGCAATTGGATAATCCGTATCCCCCTGGTCAGTGGCATTGACAGGAATCCGGACCAAAGTCCGCACTTGCTCTGCTGACGTGGTCAGGATGTTGTCTAAATAGACTTCTCGATGACCTTCAACGGTGCGCTTCATGTCATGGGCGGCCATGAATGTGGCCAGCGTATCCCATACTGGGTTGTCCGCCGTGACAGGTCCTTGCGTGAGTAATTGGACTTCAGTGCCTTCTGCCAACCGGCGATAGGCGACTTGCTTCGCCGCCCCGGTGGCGTCATGATCGGCCTGTTGCGCTTGGGTGAGTAATTCTGGCTCAGTAAAATTCGGCTGCTTAATCAGTAATGTGTACTGACCATTGGGTGCAATGTAGACACTCAATGGATACGGCACATAATCCCGATACCACGAAAGAGCCTGACTGTGCGCGGCGAGTTGATGAATGTCTTCCGCATACCGATACATTGCTATCGCAGCATCCTTGAATTCCGGGTTGGTTAATGTCGCCGGTCCAGCACCGTTAAACACGAGATAGTTGCGTGTTGTTAAAATGACGAGCGATGGTGTATCCCCCAAGTTGTACTCTGTTTGTTCAACCTCGCGATAATCAAATCGATCCATGAATTGGTCACTCCTTTTCAAAATTGACAAAGCTTTTTCTGCCTGCATTATATCCGGGAGTGACTAAAAATGGTGGCATAACGCTCATATCTATGGTGCGACGATTTCACCATATGTCGCAAAGCCTAATTTGCCCGGTTGGTCCGGGACGGAGACTAGTGGCGCCGCCTGGCCTGTCTGCCAATCATTTAACCAGTCAATCGTGGTGGCTAATCGTTGTTTTAAGCCGCCAAACCGGCTGTCCATCGTGTGCCAGCCGAATGTTGTCCGTTCCTGCCGCCACATTTGCCAGTATGCATCGTGCAATTCATCCAGCTGGTCGGCCAATACCGTCAGCTCACTGATGACCCCGGTCATTTCATCATGATCGTCATTGCGGTATGCATCAGTGAGTGCCTGCAGCACGTGGGCTTTGCGACTTAAATAGAGAGCCAGCTGATGGTAATAAGTGTACATTGGCCGGGTTTGCTGAGTCGTGACGGCGCTAGCGAGCTTATCCGCTAATACACGATAATGTTTTTCGGCATCGACACCGCCAAATTGGTGCCAGAATCGGGGATAGAGCCAATCCATGTAAAATAAAATCTTGCTGGGATTGCTGCCCTCTCGATTGGCTTTACCCCGCCGCTTGAAGTTGTCAAATTGATCCAGCGCCAAGAAACCATCGGCATCCTCATGCTGCATCAACCAAAACTGGGCGGCCACCCATTGTGGGGCCACCACAGTTTGATAGTGGTACTCTGCCACCATCTGCAGGCCCCATGCTAATGTTACCGCCGGGGTTTCTGCACCTTCCGAAAACAACGCTGCCGCCCACATGTCTTGGTCCCCTGCTGGCGTCGTCGCGGTCAAGTGCAATCGGCCTTGGTTAGGCGCCAAACCGCGATTTGTATAAAGCGGCACCACCGCACCGATCAGTGGTGAAGTCGCGTCTTCCCGCTTCCATGCGGTCACGGTGAACTGTAACCCTAACAAATGGGCATAGTGCTCTGCTGTCGCATAGTCCGTCCCCGGCATCGTGGCCACCAGCATCTGGTCATATCCGAGCATTGCTGCCCGCCGCAATAATTGCCGCAGCGCCGCGTCGTTTAAGCGGGCCGCCCCATGCTGATCCAGGAACAATCCCAGTTTCGCCGCCGGGGCCTTTTCCTGATAATCAAAATGTAATTCGTTTTGCGCGTGGGCAAGCCATTCAGTCAGTCCCCGCAAAAGTGTGGCCGCCGAAGAATACTGAATTGTGCCCGTGTCCGCCGCCCGGGAAATTCGTAGTCCGTCATTGCCCTGCGCCACGGTCAATTGCACCGCTGCCGTCGAAGTAACCGTTAAATCCCACTCCGCGGCCAATAAATCCACTGCGGTTTGGGCAGAAGACGGGATGCCATTTACTGCTAATTTCACTCTGCGCCACCTCCGCCAATAGTATAACGTACATACTCGCATTTCCGTGCCGAGGATGGTATCTTGATTAGTGTAAGCGTTCACGATATTGACTGAAAGAAGGATTCATTCATGGCTCAAAATGTATTTGTGGGGATTGATTTAGGTGGAACCAACGCTAAGGTGGCATTGTTTGACGACAATATGGTCGAGATTGGCGAAAAACGAGCACCCAGCCAGGCGACCGAAACGGCTGATGTCATTTTGAACAATTTACTGACCATTTTGGACGATCTGTTGACGGAAAAGAATCTGACTCGGAAAAACTTGACCGCTTTAGGAATTGGGGTACCCGGGTTAATGAATGTGCGTGCAGGGGTTTCCCATTATTTAGCAAACTTCCCCCAATGGCGAGACGTACCCGTGGTGCGCTGGTTTGAAAATCAACTGAGTATTCCCGTGGTATTGGATAATGATGTGCGGATGAATACCTATGGCGAATGGGCTAAGGGTGCGGCTAAAGGTGTCCAAAACGCCATTTTACTCACGCTGGGGACCGGCGTAGGCGCTGGCATTATCCTAGAAGGCCACATGCTTTACGGCACCACCGATAGTGCTGGCGAACTAGGCCATATGACGATTGATGACCATGGCCGCCCCTGTAATTGCGGCAACATTGGCTGCTGGGAACGTTACGTCTCAGCAACGGGATTAATTCAAACAGCCCAGGAAGCGCTGGTGGATGCACCGGATAGTTTGATGGGCCGATGGCAAAAAGCAGGCGAGCCATTGACCGGTAAAATGGTCTCCGATGCTTACGACCAGGGCGATGCTGTCGCCCACGCCGTTATGGCGCAAACCGGTGAATGGCTGGGTGCTGGTTTAGTGTCGATCATCAACGTATTTAATCCAGAAAAAATTATCATCGGCGGCGGGATGTCTGCCGCTGGCGACAGAATTTTAGTGCCTGCGCAAAAATATATTACTGCACATGCACTAGACCAACCACGCCAGGCCGTGCAAATTGTCCAAGCTGAATTGGGCGATCAGGCGGGTATGGTCGGGGCTGCAGCGCGGGGCCGCCAGAAGTGGGCAGATGCCCGTCAGTCGTGAGGTTAATCACAGATTGATTCCTTCAAATTTTTACTGTTTTATCGTCACAAAGTCTTCACACTTTCTGAGTAATATAAAATTGTCGAAAGGTAATACCTTTCCCCCAAACATTCTTTCTTTTCATGATTTTTCTTCTTTCCATTTTCCGCCATACATACTGTCCTCTCCCCAGGCAGCGGCGGAAAAATCGTACCACAGCGACCTCCCCTCGCTGTGGTATTTTTTTGTAGAGGGCGCAGCGCCCCGGGTAGGCCCCGACCGCTAAGAACGGCCTGGGCATAAATCCCCCGGTCTTGGGGATTTTGACCAGGACGGGCTTAGCGCGAGGGGCCTGGGGCGCGGAGCCCGTTTACGGAGGCTATAGTAAAGACGTCCACCCCACCCGTGCAATTGCTCCGCATTAGCACTAGATTTTCTCCACTTCTTACTTCTAGGCAACCTCACCACCCACAATTTGATCCACGTCAAAAATATTTTTATTCGCCAATATTCACCCGCTAATTCCGAACAATACCCATTGTTCGGAATTTTTTTATGGCAACAAATGAGTAGTCTGCCACCGACACCCTGTTCTTGTTCGGATTTTGTCCATCCGCTCAGTTTCATTGAAAACAATTGATATCAAGAATTTAATTTCCTCTCGCACTAATTATCAACAGGTTCGAATATAGTTCGGTGTTATCGTTCGGGAATATCTGCAGGCGTTTGTGAGAAGAAGATTAACACCAAAAAACACGTACGTTCTATAATTTTATCTATTTATAGTTAAGAATTTAGTTGTGCTCCCCCGGGCGTCATGCTAGACTGAATCCAATTCTTCTGATAGGGAGGTCCACATGGTAAAAGTTGCAGTCGTCATGGGTTCAGTCTCCGACTGGCCCACGTTAAAAGAAACATGTGCAGTGCTCCGGCAGCTGGAAATACCCTACACCACACAGGTGATTTCAGCGCATCGGATGCCAACAGAGATGCAGAAATTTGCCCAGGGTGTGCGGGCGGCGGGTTATTCCGTGATCATTGCAGGAGCGGGCGGCGCGGCGCATTTGCCGGGAATGTTGGCGGCCAACACGACGCTGCCGGTGATCGGTATTCCTGTCCAGACGCATGCATTGAACGGGATGGATTCTTTATTATCCATCGTCCAAATGCCCACGGGCGTGCCTGTTGCGACAGTAGCTATCGGTCATGCTGGGGCGGCCAACGCCGCGCTGCTGGCCGCTGAGATGCTGGGAATTCAAACACCAGCCATCGCGCAAAACTTAGCCGCTTATCGAAAAAAGCAGCACGACGCAGCTGTAGAAAGTGGGGTACAACTCGTTGAGTAAGTTATTGTTACCGCCAGCCACAATCGGAATCGTTGGTGGCGGCCAGCTGGGCCAAATGATGGCACTAGCGGCTAAGGCCATGGGTTATCGACTCATCGTCTTGGATCCGACGCCCCATGCACCCGCGGGTCAAGTCGCAGACGAGCAGATTGTTGCTGCCTATGATGATACAGAGGCCCTGTTACAGTTGGCCAAAGCCAGTGACGTGCTGACCTACGAGTTTGAGAATGTTGATCTCAACACTCTGCAACAAGCCCGACAGTTCGCCGCATTGCCCCAAGGCACCCAACTCTTAGCCATTTCCCGGGACCGAATTCGAGAGAAAACTTTTCTGGAAGACAACAGCTTACCGGTGACCCCTTTTGCCTCCGTGCCCACGGCCGCCGCGCTGCATGATGCCCTCGGCAAAATTGGCTATCCGGCCATTTTGAAGACCACCACCGGCGGTTACGACGGTCATGGGCAGCAAGACCTCAACTCCCCGGCAGACATCCCCGCCGCCTTGGCATTAGTCGACCAAACGCCTTGCATTCTAGAAAAGCGGCAGCATTTTACTCGGGAGCTATCGATTATGGTCACCCGGGATGGCGCAGGGACGGTCCGTTGCTTCCCAGTAGTGGAAAACCACCACGCCGCCCATATTTTGCACACCACGCTGGCGCCGGCGCCACGGCTTAATGACGGTAAGGTTCGGGCGATTGAAGGAATGGCTGCGAAGATTGCCAACGAATTGTCTTTGGCCGGTGTGTTGGGGATCGAATTATTTGATACTCCCGCCGGAATTTTAATCAACGAACTGGCACCCCGTCCCCACAATTCTGGTCATTACTCCATTGAAGCTTGCAACATTTCCCAGTTTGAAGCCCATATTCGCAGTATCTGCGGGTTGCCCATTCCGCCGATTCACCAACGCCGTAACGCGGTGATGCGCAATTTGCTGGGGGCCGACTTGACCACTGCGAAACACCTTTGGCCCAGCCATCCCGAATGGCATTTCCACGATTATGGCAAAGCTGAAATTCGACCTGGCCGCAAGATGGGCCATATCACCGTCGTCGCGGAAGAACGGCAATCCTTATCGACACTGCAACAATTGATTACTTGGAAGGAAGTTCATCATGACTGAAGCCACTCTCATTTATACCGGCAAAGCAAAACAACTATTGACCACTGACGATCCCGCTGTTTTAAAGGTTGTTTATCTCGATCAAGCCACCGCCCTGAACGGCAAGAAGAAGGTCGCCATCCGCGGTAAAGGCCCAGTTAACTGTGAAATCTCCACCTTGTTGTTCAAAACGGTCGCCGCAGCGGGGATCCCCACCCATTATGTAGCCACGCCCAACGACCACACCATGTTAGTCAAAAAATGCACGATGATCCCGTTGGAAGTGGTTTTCCGCAACTTTGCTTCCGGTCATTTTGAAAGTAAATTTCAAATCGACCATCTGCGGCCATTGACTCCCGCCGTACACGAATACTATTTCAAGTCGGACACACTGAATGATCCCTTCATCAACAACGACCAAATTCAAGCACTGGATATCGCCGACGCCGGCACGTTGAACGAATTACAGACTTATACGGATCAATTAAACGTCATTTTAACCGCCCGGTTTGCGGCTGCTGACATTCAATTAGTGGATGGCAAATTTGAGTTTGGCCGGTTGCCCAGTGGTGAATTGGTTCTGGCGGATGAATTATCTCCGGACAACTTCCGCCTGGTAGATATCCAGACCAAAGAATCCCTCGACAAGGATATTTTTCGCAAAGACGAAGGCCCATTGGTACCGGTGTATGAAGAAGTGCTGCGACGATTACAAGAGAGTGAGGCGTAACCATGTTTAAAGCTAAAATTTACGTGAACTACAAGCCGTCCGTGCTGGACCCTCAAGCGGAGGCTGTGAAAACTGCCCTCTCGCGCATGGGCCACGACAATGTGACCCATGTACTCTATGGCAAATATTTTGAACTCACGCTCACCAGCACCGACAAAGCCAGCGCCCAAGCAGAAGTGGAAACAATCTGTGATCGGTTGCTGGCCAATGTGAACATGGAAACGTACCGCTTCACCCTCGTTCCTGTACCAGTGGAGGTGGACTAATGCGGGCAGCGGTGATTACCTTCCCCGGTTCCAATTGCGACGAAGATTTGCAATGGGCATTGACTGAGATTAGCGGTATTCCAGCAGATCTTGTGGCGGCCACCGCCACCACATTAACCGGATACGACGCCGTCTTCCTGCCTGGCGGGTTCTCCTATGGAGATTACTTACGCAGTGGGGCCATTGCCCGCTTTTCACCGATCATGACCGCCGTCAAAAAGTTCGCCGCCGCGGGCGGGTTCGTCGTTGGCATCTGTAATGGCTTTCAGATCTTGACGGAAGCTGGTTTACTGCCGGGAACCTTACAGTGGAACACGTCTCTGCATTTCATCTGTGCCCCTGCACCGTTAGAGATCGTCAATTCTGACACCCCTTTTACCAACGCTTACCCGGCTGGCACCACCATCACCCTGCCGATTGCCCATGGTCAAGGCAACTATTATGCCGACCCGGCCACACTGGTGGCATTGGAAACCAATCACCAAATCATCTTCCGGTACACGGATAATCCCAATGGCAGTGTCCACGATATCGCCGGTATCACAAACGCGGCCGGTAATGTGCTGGGTATGATGCCCCACCCGGAACGGGCGATGGAGACGTTACTGGGCAGTACCGACGGTCGCGGTGTTTTTCAATCCTTAATTCACACCATGGAAGGAGCCGGCAGCAATGTTGCAAACTGAGTTGAGCCCGGAACAAATTCAAACCACTAAGCCTTACCGCCAATGGGATATGAGCGACGCCGAATACGATCGTTTCACTGCCCTCATCGGTCATCTGCCGACTTTTACCGAGGTCGGATTAGCCAGTGGCATGTGGAGCGAGCACTGTGCCTATAAATACAGTAAACCGGTTCTGCGGCAGTTTTGGACCAAGAACGAAAATGTCTTGATGGGTCCTGGCGAAGGCGCTGGCGTGATCCGCATCGGTGATGGCCTGGCCGTCGTGTTTAAGGCGGAAAGCCACAACCACCCCTCTGCCGTGGAGCCCTATGAAGGGGCCGCCACTGGCGTTGGGGGTATCATTCGGGATATCTTTTCCATCGGCGCTAAGCCTATTGCGATCCTCGATTCGCTGCGCTTCGGCGAATTAACCGACCCGCGCACGCGCCAATTACTGGATCAAATTGTCGCCGGGATCGCCGGTTACGGCAACGCCATCGGTATTCCCACAGTGGGCGGCGAAACAGCCTTCGATAATGCTTATGCCCGCAATCCCCTGGTCAACGCCATGTGCGTCGGGATCATGCGGGAGGACCAGCTGCAAAAAGGCCGCGCGGCCGGAATCGGTAATGCCATTCTCTATGTGGGCGCCAAGACGGGGCGCGACGGAATCAATGGGGCTTCTTTTGCCTCTGGAACTTTCTCAGATACAGAAGATGCCGATCGAGCGGCAGTCCAGGTCGGTGATCCCTTCATGGAAAAACTGTTGACCGATGCTTGTCTGAAAGTCACGAATGAACATCAAGACGCGCTGGTCGGGATGCAGGACATGGGCGCTGCCGGGCTGGTATCTTCCAGCGCCGAAATGGCCGCTAAAGCAGACAGCGGCATGGCCTTAAACTTGGATTTGGTCCCGCAGCGGGAACCGGACATGACGCCGTTTGAGATTATGCTCTCGGAATCCCAGGAACGGATGCTGTTGTGTATTGCCGAAGGACACGAACAGGAAATCATCGATATTTTTGCCGGCTACGGATTGGACGCTGTCGTGATTGGCCGGGTCACTCCCGGCCACGCCTACCAGTTGACCCATCACGGAGCCACGGTCTGCGATATCCCGGTGTCTGCTTTAACCACCGACGCGCCCGTGTATCACCAGCAATCCACCATGCCGGTGCGCCTAATTGCCCCGGCGGATGATTTCCAACCGGTCATCACCGATATGAATGCCGCCTGGATTGAACTCATGAACCAACCGACCATGGCGAGTAAAGCCAGCCTTTATCAGCGTTATGACGCCCAGGTGCAAACCAATACAGTGGTCTTACCCGGCAGCGATGCCGCAGTCCTGCGGATCAAGGGGACCAAGCGGGCCTTGGCCTTGACCACGGACAGCAATGGCCGCTACATTTACTTGGATCCTTACCAAGGCGGAGCGATGACTGTCGCCGAAGCCGCTCGGAACTTAGTGGCCAGCGGCGCCACCCCACTGGGCATCACCGACTGTCTCAATTACGGCGATTCCACCAAACCGGAAGTCTTCTTCGAACTAGAAGAGTCTGCTAAAGGAATGACAGCGGCGACTAAAGTATTCAATACCCCTGTCATTTCAGGCAATGTCTCCCTCTACAACGAAACCAACGGGACCCCCATTTATCCCACTCCGATGGTGGGGATGGTCGGACTGATCGAGGACTGCAGTACGATTACCACCCAAGAATTCAAACAAGCGGATGATTTGGTGTACGTGGTGGGCCAAACCCGCCCCGATTTCAATGGTTCAGAAATTCAAAAAATGATTACGGGATCGATCGGTGGTCGATTAGCCCCGATTGATTTACATGTGGAAAAAGCTCATCACGATTTAGTTTTAGCCGCCATTCGAACCCATTTGGTCACCGCCGCCCACGATCTGAGCGAAGGTGGGCTCTTGGCCGCGCTTGCAGAAATGGGTCTGCCAAAGTACATTGGCGCCGAATTACAGGTGGATATTCCCACTAGTTGGCTGTTTGCCGAAACTCCGGGCCGTTTCTTAATCACCGTGCGGCCGGAGCATCAAGCCGCTTTTGACGACATCATGGGTGATTCCGCTCGACTGCTCGGCCGCACCGTGGCGGCGCCACAATTTACGATTCAGGCCCCGAATCGGACCTTCACCACGACCATCGCCGCATTAGAAAAAAGTTGGGAGGACGGAATTCCATGCCGCATGAAATAAAGGAACTCAATGAAGAATGCGGTTTGTTCGGTGTATGGGGCGACCCCAACGCCGTCCCCATTACCCATCTCGGTCTGCATACCCTCCAGCATCGGGGACAAGAAGGCGCCGGTATTGTCGGTCTAACGCGAACCGGATTACGGCGCCACTATGGCCTAGGCCTGCTCAGCGAAGTATTTGCCAAGCCCGCCGATTTGGCCGAGATTGCCGGGAATGCGGCTCTAGGCCATGTCCGCTACGCCACGGCTGGTGGCCGGTTATTGGAAAACATTCAACCGCTGCTTTTTCGCTTCAGTACCGAAGCAATGGCGCTGGCCCACAATGGCAATTTAACCAATGCTTTGACTTTGCGCCGACAATTAGAAGACACCGGCGCCATTTTCCATACCACCAGTGATACCGAAGTGCTCATGCATTTGCTGCGCCGCTCGCCTCAACCCGGTTTCATCGGCCAACTCAAAGAGGCATTGAACCAAGTCCATGGCGGCTTTGCCTTTCTCTTACTCACAGAAACCGGCCTATATGCGGCTGTGGATCCCAATGGTTTCCGCCCACTGGTCCTCGGTAGACTGCCTGACGGTGGCGTGGTGATTTGCAGTGAGACCGCCGCCCTGGATGCGGTAGGCGCCAAATTTGTCCGAGACATCGAACCCGGTGAACTGGTCAGCGTTACCGCTGCCGGCGTTCATACGGAGCAATACACCACCCATACCCAGTTGAGTGTCTGTGCCATGGAATTTATCTATTTTGCCCGGCCCGATTCGCAGATTCATGGCGTTAACGTGCACCAAGCTCGGGTCGCCATGGGCCGCCGATTAGCCCAGGAGCAACCCGCCGATGCCGATATCGTCGTGGGGGTGCCGAATTCATCCCTGTCTGCCGCCATGGGATATGCCCGGGAAAGCGGAATTCCCTATGATCTCGGCTTGGTCAAAAGCCAATATGTGGCGCGCACCTTCATCCAACCGACCCAAGCACTGCGGGAGTTAGCCGTGAAGCGCAAGCTGAGCGCTGTCCGGGCCGTTGTCGAAGGAAAGTCCATCGCCTTGATTGATGACTCCATTGTCCGGGGCACCACTTCCATGCAACTGGTGAAGCTGTTGCGGGCAGCCGGTGCCAAAGCGGTGCATTTGCGGATTGCTTCGCCGCCGTTGCGGTTCCCTTGTTTCTACGGGATTGATATCCAGTCCACCCATGAACTGATGGCTGCCAATCATAGCGTGGCCGAAATGCGGGCAATGCTCGGGGTGGATTCGCTGGGCTTCTTATCCACCCAAGCCCTGGAAGAAAGCATTGACCTAGATCCCAGCGCTCCCCACCACGGCTTGTGTACCGCCTATTTTACTGGAGATTATCCCACGCCGTTATATGATTACGCGGCGACACTGCATAAGGAACTTGCTCAGTTAACGATGAATGTATCGGAGGTTTCGGCATGAGTATCGATTATCGTCAAGCAGGCGTCGACATCGTGGCAGGAGAAGAAACTGTCCGTGCCCTCGCCCCCTTGGCTGCCAGCACCTATGACGAACACGTGCGTACCGGCGTGGGCAGCTTTGCGGCAGCATATGCCTGGCCCAAAGACCCAGCTCAATTACTAGTCAGTGCCACTGATGGCGTGGGGACGAAGTTGCTCGTGGCCTTGGCCCAGCAAAAATTAGACACCATCGGCATTGATTTGGTCGCCATGATTGCCAACGACTTGCTCACCACCGGTGCCCAGCCATTGTTTTTCCTAGACTATCTGGCCGTGGACACCCTGCGGCCGACGGAAGCCACTGATATTTTGAAAGGGATCGTGGCCGGCTGCCGCCAAGCCCACCTGGCTTTGATTGGTGGGGAAACTGCAGAAATGCCGGGGATTTATCCGGCCAACCACTTTGACCTGGCCGGTTTCGGCGTCGGCCAAGTGGCGGCGGCAGCCCAATTGCCGCAGCACATCCAGTCCGGTGATGTCCTCTTGGGACTGCCCAGCAGCGGGTTGCACAGCAACGGCTACTCCTTGGTGCGCCAAGTCCTGCCCATTACAGATCCCGCACTGCTTATCCCGACCCGGATCTATGAATCCGTCGTCCGGCCACTTTTGGACCAGCAACTGCTCCATGGTTTGGCCCACATCACCGGCGGCGGCCTGGTCGAAAATGTCCCGCGGATGCTGCCGACAGATTTAGCCGCGCGGATCGATCCCGATCGCTGGACCTGGCCAACTATCTTCACTCGACTGCAGCAAACCGGTGACATTTCCCTCGCTGCCATGCGCCAGACCTTCAATTTAGGTATCGGCATGGTACTCGCGGCGGCGGCCGACCAAGTCACCGCGATTCAAGCGGTCTGCCCAGAGGTCATCACCATCGGCCAAGTTCTTCCCCGACGGAACGACGCATTGGAATGGGGGCCGTTGTAGTGAAACAAATCGCCGTTTTTGCTTCCGGCAATGGCACCAACTTTGCGGCGCTAGCCGATTACTTTGCCGATCCAACGCGTCAAGTGGAAATTGTGCGCCTGATTTGTGATCAACCAGGTGCCCCTGTGCTGGCCAAAGCCGCCGCGCGGCACATTACCACCCATGTGGTGGGTTATCGCCAATGCGGCAGCAAAAAAGCCGCGGAGGAAAACATTCTCGCCGCTTTACCCCCGGTGGACCTGATCGTTCTCGCTGGCTTCATGCGGATCATCGGTCCCACTTTATTGACCGCCTTTCCCCACAAAATCATCAATTTGCACCCGGCCCTACTGCCCGCTTTCCCCGGTCGCACCGGTATTGCTGATGCCTATGTCTACGGGGTGAAGGTGACTGGGGTCACCGTCCATTACGTGGACGCTGGCATTGATACCGGTGAAATCATTGCCCAAGAACCAGTCCGAATTCTGCCGGGAATGACTTTACCCGTGCTAGAAACCGCGATTCACCGGACCGAACACCAACTCTTACCTGCCACTATTGAACGCCTCATCGAAGAAGGAGCGATTTAAATTGCGTCGTGCATTGTTAAGCGTATCGGATAAATCAGGATTAGTGGAATTTGCTCAAGGATTAATTGACCAGGGCTTCATGTTGATCACCACTGGCGGCACGCGCCAAGCTTTGACCGCCGCCGGTGTGCCCAGCACGGAGGTCAGTGATGTGACCGGTTTCCCAGAAATGCTGGATGGCCGGGTCAAGACCCTGCATCCGGCCGTGCACGCCGGGATTTTAGCCCGCCGGGATTTGCCCAGCCATATGCAAGCTTTAGCCCATCACCATCTCGCCCCCATCGACCTGGTGTGCATCAATTTATATCCCTTCGCAGACACAATTAAGAAGCCCAATGTTACGCGGGCGGAAGCCATCGAACAAATCGATATCGGCGGTCCCACCGCACTACGGGCAGCCGCCAAGAATAGTGACAGCGTCTGGGCCGTGGTGGATCCGGCCGATTATGACACCGTATTAACGGCCTTAGCCGAAGACGATACCGATTATCGGCGGGCACTCGCAGCTAAAGTATTTCGCACCACCACCGCCTACGATGCTCAAATTGCCCACTATTTAACAGCTGATCCTTTCCCTGAACAATTCACGACCACTTATACGAAGAAGCAAAGCCTGCGGTACGGCGAAAACAGCCATCAAAAAGCCGCCTTCTATGCTGCCCCGGATGCCCCCGCAGATTCCTTGGTCAATGCCCGCCAATTGCACGGTAAGGAACTGTCCTATAACAACATCAAGGATGCGGATGCGGCATTACGCATGCTCGCTGAATATCCAGACGAACCCACGGTGGTCGCCGTGAAGCACATGAATCCTTGCGGCATTGGCCAAGGCACCACCATTGAAGAGGCGTGGGACCGAGCCTATGCCGCGGATTCCATGTCCATCTTTGGCGGTATCATTGCCCTCAATCGCCCAGTGGATGCAGCCACCGCCGAGAAGATGCACAAGCTGTTCTTGGAAATTATTATGGCCCCAGCGTATGACGATGACGCATTGCGGATTCTGGAAAAGAAAAAGAATGTCCGGGTACTCACGATCAATTTGCCAGAGCATACGGCGACACCCCGTTACGAAACAGTATCCGTCACCGGTGGTTTGTTGGTCCAAGAAAGCGACAACCGGCTAGAAGACGCTGATGATCTGACTGTCGTCACCGAAACTACACCGACAGACGCACAAATCGCAGATTTATTGTTTGCCCAAAGCGTGGTGAAACATGTCAAGAGCAACGCCATCGTGGTGGCTAAAAAAGGCCAGACATTGGGCATTGGCGCGGGTCAAATGAACCGGATCGGCTCTGTCGTCATCGCCTTGGAAGAAGCTCAGCAAAATGAACAGTTTGCCGGTGCCGTTTTGGCTTCCGACGCATTCTTCCCGATGGAAGACTGCGTCGATTACGCTGCCAAGCACGGTATTCGCGCCATCATTCAACCCGGCGGCAGTATCCGCGACAAAGATTCCGTGGCCAAAGCCAATGAATACGGCATTGCCATGGTCACCACCGGCGTCCGCCACTTCCGTCACTAATAAGGAGCAGGAATCGTCATGACGAAAATCTTAATTGTGGGTAACGGCGGCCGGGAAAGTGCCTTGGGTTTAAAGTTTTTACAATCGGCGCAAGTGGATACTGTATATGTCGCCCCCGGCAACGCCGGCATGCCCAAATTGGGTTTGCAGCCGGTCGCCATCAAACTGGATGACTTTGCCGGGTTAATTACCTTTGCTCAGGCCCACACAGTCGCTTTGACGTTCATCGGTCCGGAAGTGCCACTGGCCGCGGGCATCGTGGATGCGTTTGAAGCGGCCGGTCAACCGGTGTTTGGCCCGACCCAAGCCGCCGCCCAGTTAGAAGCCAGCAAGGCCTTTGCGAAAGACTTCATGCACCGCCATGGTCTTCCCACTGCAAAAAGCCAAACTATTCATTCTTTAGCCGCTGGCCAAGCTGTCCTCCAAGAATGGGGCATCCCGCTCGTCTTTAAGGCCAATGGTCTGGCCGCTGGGAAAGGCGTCATCGTCGCCATGACGAACGCGGATGCTGAAGCAGCAGTGGCTGCGTTGTATGCGCGAGATGCTGGTGCCACAGTTGTGGTGGAGGAATACTTGGTCGGTGAAGAAGCGTCACTGCTCGCCCTGTATCATCACGGGACCTATGTTGCGTTACCCTTGGCCCAGGACCACAAACGCCGCTTCGATCACGGCGCAGGTCCCAACACCGGCGGCATGGGCGCCATTGCCCCTGCGCCGCAATTCTCAGCGGACCAAAAAGAGGCCGCCCGCCACTTGCTCGTACAAACCATCGCGGGCATGAACAATGATGGCTTGGCCGGTTGCGGCGTCCTCTATATGGGGCTGATGTTTACGGCAGATGGACCGAAAATTCTAGAATATAACCTCCGCTTTGGCGATCCCGAAACCCAGGTCTTGCTGCCGCAGATTCAAAATGACTTTTATCAACTGCTGGTCGACTTGTTGGCCGATCGCCCAACACCTCTGCAGCTGAACGGCCGGACGTATGTCGGCATCGTCGCCGCGCATCCGGAATATCCGGGCGGCGCGATGAATCCCTTGCCGCTGGCGGAGTTACCCAGCAATTGGCCTATTGAGCGCTGGCTCCCGGCTGGGGTGAGCGAACAGGACGATCGGCTATACTCCCACGGCGGCCGAATCTTCACCGTCATCGGCAGCGGTGCCGATCTTCCGAGTGCACAAGCCGATGCCTATGCGGCCATGGCCCAAGTCCAGGGACCTCTGGCCATCCGCCAAGACATTGGTGATAAAGCATTGACCCGCTCTAAATAGGCGTTAGTATTTTTTGCACACAAATAGGGATTGGAACAAAACGTCGTCTCTGACCGCCGTGCCAAAGCTGCGCAATCTCCGGGAAAATGGGGCTGGAACGCTGTGACGGCGCTTTGAGCCCGCTGAGGAACGCGGTCTCAAAGTCGCCTAACCGCATATAAACTTGCCCAGGACCGGGGCAAGTTTATTGCGGTTTCCACAGCTGAGCCCCATTTTCCCTCCGATTGCTCCGCATTGGCACTGGTTGCGTCAGGGTCAGACACTGTTCCAATCCCTATTTGTGTTTGTCCTTTTCTAATTTTCAGTGCCGTTTAGGCTGTCCCAATTGAACTGGTTGCCGTATACCCGCAACCGGGCGGCGTAGCTGGGATGGTCTTCTTGGCTTTTGATCGTATCCTGTAAATCATGCAGATTATCCGTGATGATGCCGTCGGCGCCGATGAAGATCATTTCTTCCATTGTATCGGGATTATCCACGGTCCATGCCCAGACTTCTTTCCCCTGATCTTGGGCTTGATCGACAAAGTCCGCGCCTAGAGTAGTGTACTCCATCGTGTAAGCGTCGGCTTTGGTCTCAGGAAACACCAGATCGTAAGGAAGAATGAAGCTGGCATATAGTTTGGGTTTTTGCGCTTTAATGGCCGCAATGACCCGGTAATCTAAAGAATGAACGCGGTTATGATCCTTGATCAAGCGGTTGCCGTACTGTTTGATAAAATCATTCACTGCGTTCGGTGAATCGTGGGGCGTGGTCTTCACTTCTACGAGTAACTTCTGATGCAGCTTTTCAGCAGCGGCTAAATAGTCATCAAAACTGGCGACTGGGGCGGCGTGGTCATTTTCTTTCGCCGTTAATTTCGTCGCTTGGGCTAATGTTAACTGACGGGGTGTCTTATTCACACCGGTCAATGCGTCGTAGTTTTCGTCGTGCATCACGACCCACTGACCATCTTTGGTTTCGTGGATATCCATCTCAACATAATCCGGTTTCTCTTTTGCCGTAGTCTGCAGGGCAGGAATCGTGTTTTGCACGCCGTTGTGATCATCGACGCCCCGGTGAGAAATCGTGATGGGTGAGTAGTCAAAACCACCGGCCATGTAAACGGCGTTGTATACCAGGTAGATGCCGGCAGCGAAGATAATGACCAAAGCGGCCACGACCCGTGGCCACCGCTTGCGTTTCTTACGTTCTTTGACACTGATCGGTGCCGGCGCGGCCTTAATAACGGTATCTGGTGACACCAACAACAGATAATAGAGCGTGGTCGCCAGTGCAGTGATAAATAACCCGCTCACTTGCAAAGTGGCCATCGTCGCAATTGAACCCACATAGGCGAAGGTGGGCTGGGAATTATCCAAATAGGATTGGAGAAGAATAAGTCCTTCTGTCCACAAAGTTTGTACGACCGTGACTACCGCTGTGAGCCAAGTGATCCGCCAGAAGTAGAACCAGAAGTGTTTCCTTGTTTCTTGCCAACTATTATGCATTGCTTCGCCAGCACTTTGATCATCAAGAATCATGTACGGCAAGACCCGAATCAAGCGAATGCCCACATACAGCATGGCTAAGTAAAACATCCCAATTAAGAAACCATATAACGCATTCTCGTTCAGAAAATCTAAAATAAATTGCGGAATGCGTACCTTGTTCAACAAGGGGGAATTGATAATGCCACCCGCAAAAGGAATCACCAGGATAAAGTAGAAAACGAAGAAAAGGACGGTGGTCGGCCGAATGCGGCGCAAATCCCGCAAAGCCTCGCCGAAGACTGCCCGTAAGTTTTGCTGGCGTTGTTGGACTACGTTTTCAACCCCAATCAAAATCATCGCAAACTGGGCATAGACCAATAACAGCAGCAAAAAGAATAACAGCAGCAAAGCCACTGCGCCCCAGGTATGCTGCGTGATAATTTGGCCCAAATTATTGTATGACACATATGGAATACCGCTGGCCCCCAAGAGTGCTTGGGTCACATTGTGCAGTACGGGGACGATGATCAGACTAATGGCCTCGCCCACCACAAAGCTTAAAATAAAATAACTGCCCCAATGCCGGAAAAATTCCCGCAGCGCTTGTCCTGTATACCGAATGCTACGAAGTCCCATCTGTCATTCCCCCAAAATCATAACGTCACTCGCTATTATGCCACAATGCCCTGGCGTAAGCATATTTGACGCACTTTCAGCAAAAGGGACGTATAATAACCGCGCAATGTAAAAGAGGAGATGGGATTTTATGACTGATGTGCAAGTAACAAAAGACGTGATTTATGATACGGTCCATCAACAACCCACCGATATTTATACCAGTGAAGCAGTCACTGAGAAGTCACCCGCAATCATTATTATCCATGGCGGTGGTTGGTTCCGCGGGGATAAGTCTAAGGAAAACGACTTGGCCGAAATTCTGGCCGCCAAGGGCTATTTCACGATTGTACCCAATTACCGGTTGGCCCCCAAGGATCTCTTCCCGGCGTCCCGGGACGACATCGAGTCTGTGTTCACCTGGCTGAAGAATAGTGCGTATCCTTTCGATCATAGTAAAATTGCAGCGGTCGGGGCCAGTGCAGGCGGTAATTTATCCGTGGAATTG
The DNA here is from genome assembly GCF_001435585.1 of Schleiferilactobacillus perolens DSM 12744. Classification (GTDB taxonomy): domain Bacteria; phylum Bacillota; class Bacilli; order Lactobacillales; family Lactobacillaceae; genus Schleiferilactobacillus; species Schleiferilactobacillus perolens. The sequence goes on along the minus strand of NZ_AZEC01000003.1, from coordinate 207,922 downwards.
GCCTTGAAGTTTGGCATCCCGGCAGTATCCTGGTCCGGCATCTTTGATTTGTATGATTGGGTCAGCAAGCACCCCGACGTGGTCGCTGAACCGGACACCAAGCAAGACGCCACCAAACTGGCCAGTGCCCAGATCGATCAGGACGGTGCCCATGATGCTTTTTACAAGTGGTTCGTGCTGAACTACGTGGACGGTAACATGGATCAACTGAAAGAGGCCGATCCGATTCAACGGGTGAGCCGCCATTCAGGTCCGATTTACTTTGCGAATTCATTGAATGAACTGGTACCCATTAGCGGTGTGCAAAAAATGCAGGCAGAATTGAGTGCCGCGGGAATTGCCTCTATTGCTCAATTTATTCCAGGTAGTCGACACGGCAAAGCCTATCAAGCGGATGTGTTGAATAATACATTGGACTTCTTCACCAAGAATCTGCAGTAAGTCGTCATGACAAAAACAGCGGTCAACCCAGAATTCTGGGTTGACCGCTGTTTTTGTTGATCGTTTCGTTAAGGCAATTTAGCGGCTGCCTTGGCGGGGATCTCTTTTGGTTGGACTTGTTCCCAACTCAAAATGACATCGCGCGTCGGGTTGTAGGACACTTTGAGATAAGCATTGCGCTTTAAAGGTGTACTCCGATTGGAATTGAAAGTCACCTCGCGTTGCTTGCCTTCGCTATTCACCGCGGGCAAATCGTAATCATAAGACACTTGATATGTCTTGGGTGCGTCGCTGTCGATCACCCGCTTGCCACCGGTGGTGATCTTGACGTAGTAATCTTCACCTGTGTAGTTCTGGTGATACCACCACCCGCCGCCGATGGCCAATAGTGCGAAGATACCCAGTAATACCAAACCCACTTTTTTTAACATTTTTACTCCCCCCGTTGAAACTCCTCTGACTTCCCGCTGTGGAGCACAATACCGCTATACAGCTGGACGGTCAGGAAGTAATACAGCACATACAACACTAAGAAAATCAAGAATGGCAGCCAGATGTTGTGATACGGCTGCGGCAACAGTGAAGTGACCTTGAACATTTGCAACCCGAACAGAACGTGAATCACACCGAGGATACCGGGTAAGACGAACAATGTGCCAATCTCTTGGCGAATGGACTTCTTCAGTAAACTGCGGCGCGTCCCGATTTTTTCGAGCATCTGGTAACGCAGCGCGTCGCTGGCGGCGCCGGATAGGATCTTGAACATCAAGCAGGACGCCAGCATCGCCAGAAAAGCAATGCCCAAGAACAAGCCCATGAATTCAAAACCGGACATCATCGTATTGTATAGTGCGTAAACACTATACTTTTGATTCATCGACATGTTGGCGTTGGTGCTGCCCTCTTGTTTTTGGTCCGCAGCGACTAATGGTTTCAATTTATCCTTGATCGCCATGAAGTCTTTGGTGATATACAACTGAGTCGAATGGACAGTGCCGTTCACTTTAGCATAATCAGCTGCGTTCACGACGGTGATTGTTTGGTATGGTGCCTTTTGTGTTACTAAATCGGCCAATGTCTGCGTGTGGCCAGTGGGGTCTTTCAGCATCTCTGCTTCCCCGTAAGTCACTTTCTTGACCCCATAAGAACCGTCGGCGCGTTGTTGCGGCTGATTCTCTTTGAATGGTGCACGGTTAAAGTCAGAAGCTAGGAAATACACATTTTTGCCAGCGACCTTGTACTGATATGTACTGACACTGATTGGTGACAGCGCGTCGGCCTGCTTCTGGCTGGCTGTTGTGGGATCATGCAGCATCAAATCATAGGGTGAGATCTGTTCCGCCATGGTCTGAATGGTATCGTGGAAACCCAGCCCAACGGTAATTGCACCCAAGGCCAGAGCAAAGACGATCGACACCATGGAGAGCAAACGGGTGAAGTCCCGAATTCGAAAGCTTAACTGCCCCAAGGTGAAGCTGTGCAGTTCCTTGGTCCGGAAACGCTCATTGCGCCGCAACAACTGAATAATCATTAAGAAGAACGCATCAAACACGAAATATGAGCCTAAAACAATGGTCACCAGAGCGATGCCTAACCCAAACAATTGCAGCGTGTTGAGTTGAGCCATGCTCCAATAACCCACAGCCAAAAGGATCAGTCCACCGGCCACTTCAATCCCCCAAAGCACCGGATTGCGTTTGAACCGTGTCGGTGTTTTGGCTTGATTTAACAAATTCAGCACGGGTGTTTTTACCAATTTGCCAGCATTGTAGATGGCCGCAAAGGCAAACAATACCAGGAAGAAAACCGCTGTGACCAGCGCAGCCGAGGTGCTCCAGGGTGAGAAGTGGGTAATGGCAATATCCATCTGCTTCACCAGTACCTGACTGATGATGCTGGTTAACCCAACACCGACGGCACTCCCGACAACTGTCGAAATTACTCCGACTGCCACGGTTTCAATGAATATCAACTGGGCAATTTTGCTGGATTTCGCCCCCAGCATCATAAACATCGCGTATGTCCGCTGACGCATCGTGAGCAGAAACGAGTTGGCGTAAAGAATATACACTAAGGTGATGATTCCCAGCAGTACAGAGCCAAAATAGAAAATGAACACGATCATCCCCAGGGTGCTATTGGCCTTCAAAAATTCTGGATTGCTGGCGAGCGACTGGAACATGTAGAAAATAGCCGCGGAGATCGTGAGACCGGAGAAAAGAACGATGTAATCTTTGAGTCGGCTTTTAATACCGCCCAAGGCAAGTTTCCAAAGCATTGATGTTCTCCCTCCTAGTCTTCAAATGTCCCAAGTTCGTCCAGAATCTGGTGATAAAAAGTGGTCCGATCCTGATCCTTGCGCTTCAATTCCTGGCCAATCACCCCATCTTTGATGAACAGAATCCGCTGACAGTAGCTGGCGGAGAAAGGATCATGGGTGACCAGCAGGATGGAGACCCCATCGTTCTTGTTCAAAGTCGTCATGGTATCCAGCAGTTCGCGGGCGCTGTGTGAATCCAAGGCGCCAGTGGGTTCATCGGCAAATAGAATGGCCGGCTGTGTCACCAAGGCCCGGGCCGCGGCAACCCGCTGCTTTTGACCGCCAGAGATCTCAGTCGGATATTGATCCAAGATTTCAGTGATCGATAACTTCTCCGCGATGCTTTCGACTTGCGGGGCGATCTTTTTTGCACTGACCCCTTGCAAGGATAACGGTAACGCAATATTTTCCCGAGACGTAAGGTTCTCTAACAGATTGAAGTCTTGGAAAATGAAGCCGACTTCGCGGGAACGGAAGTCGGAAAGTTTATTACCTTTTAAGCCGGTAACATCTTGGTTGTTGATTTTGACATCGCCAGCGGTGGGCTTGTCTAAGGTAGATAATATGTTTAAGAGAGTTGATTTACCCGATCCAGACGCCCCCATGATGCCGATGAATTCTCCAGCTTGAACGTTGAAACTGACATCTTTGAGCGCCGTTGTTTGTTTTTCATTGGCCTTCCCGTACACTTTGCGGACTTTGTTCACTGTTACGACATTTGCCATAATTATGATTCCCACTTTCCAGAATTGAATATATTTTCCTGTGTTGCTTGACGTTTTCTAGTGTAGCAACGAAATAGATGGCGTGCGCTAACGATTCTGTCACAGAGGGCGGAGCGCCCCGATTAGAAGCGTAGAGATAAGGGCCAGCAGGCAAAAACCTAAGTGCGGGTTTTCTGCCTGCTGGCCCTTATCTCCTAGCTTCTGGGGCGCGGAGCCCGTTTGCAGCGGGCGCGCACTTAGGTTTTACGCCCTGCCGCCCTTATCCCCTAGCTTCTGCTCGGCTTTGCCCGTTTCGGAGAAACTAGCTTCTGCTGGCCTCCGCCCGTTTAGTGGGGCCCCTGCTTGGTGGAGCCCGTTTGCGTGAGCATGCAAAAGCAACAAAAAAACCGGGACAAGGGTTGTCTCCGGTCAACTATCTTTAGTGATTCGTTAATGGAACGAAACAAGCAGAGCCGCGGCTGCAAATAGCAAGATAAACCCAAGGACGATCATGTGGCGCCTCTTGTGCATGAGGGTGACGGCCACAAATTCGCGGAGAACAGCGTTAGGGAGGTAGTAGAATGAGGTATGCGCACCCTTGCCGTTAGCAGAGAGACCTGCATTGCGGGCGAAAAGACCTGCCCGGAAGATATGGTAATTATTGGATACGAAAATTGCCCGGTAGTGTTTGGTGAGTTCGCGTTTTTGAATTAACGCGTCACTAAAGCGCAGGTTTTCTTGGGTGGTGGTCGACATATCTTCTAGCAGCGTGTCTTCCAGCGGGATCCCATGAAGCACGGCATATGTGCGCATCGCTTTGGCCTCTGAAAGCTTTTCATCAGCCCCTTGTCCCCCAGAAAAAATCATTTTGGGCGCAGGTTGGCCCTTGGCAATTTGCTTGCGATAAAACTTCATTCCCCGTTCGATCCGCGCAGCGAGCAAAGGCGATACTGTATCGCCGTGGAGCAGTCCAGCGCCCAAGACAATGATGTACTGTTGGCGATAACGAATTGGGTAGAATTGGTAAAGAACCAGACTCGTAATGAAGTTAAAAAGAATCAAAGTGCCATAATTCAGGATGGTGTTCACGGTAAAGACCAGTACTTGCAACGGTTGAGGCAGGCGATCTACAAAAATCGTCAAAATGGTCAGGAGTAATAATCCCAGCCCGAGAAACAGCGTGAGCATGTTGGCCAAGCTGTGACTTTCCCGACGCCATACGATCCACGCATTCCACAGCAGCAAAATGGCCATAGATGCCCAAATCAGTGCCAGTATCAAGACAACAATCACAAATGCGGTGCCTGTAATCATAATGAGCAGATTATTCTGAGTCGCTATGATGGTAATACCCAACCACGCCCAAAAAACAACGAAGAAAATATTGAATATGACACCATTCAAAAGGCGGCGGGGTTCTGCCAGCCAGCACCACAGAAACAACGCCAACAAAATCAGTACACTTACCCCGCCGTAGCCAAATACATAGGGGAGATTGGGACTATTGAAAATTGCCAGCATCGCACGTAGGACCACCTATCATTGATTATTCCGAAACAGATATATACTGTAACTGTACCGAGATTTGGGGGGATTGTCCATTGTCAATTAGTCGATTTCAAGCGTTTAGCGATGGCGTTTTTGCCATCCTGATTACCATTCTGGTGTTAAACTTCAGTGTGCCGGAATACACAGTCGGCCACTTAGCTGCGGCTGTCTTAAAACAGTGGCCCACAATGGCTGCGTACATTGTGTCTTACTTCTATGTGGGCACCCTGTGGCTCTTTCACCATGATTACTTCAACACATTGAAAAAAATCGATCGCGGGGTCAACATTCTCAACCTATTACTCCTGTTCAGCATCACGTTGATCGATTATCCGATGTCCCTGGTGGCTCATACGCTGGCGACCGGTAATGTCGCAGACATGCGCCTCGCATTTATTCTATATGACCTGGTGGCGTTGTTTGTTTCCATGACGTTCTTCTTCATGTACTTATACCTGCATCGGCATATGGATTTGAAGGCCGCTCATGTCACCACGGATTTTTATACCACCATCAAATTTGATCCATTGCGCAGTGTGGCTATTTACGGCGCATCGATTGTGGCAGCCTTTTTCTCTATTCCTTTGTCCGCCCTGCTACTAATCCTTGGCATTCTGTTCCACTTCTTTGCCTATCTGCGCATGAGCGGTAATTTACGAAAAGCCAAAGTCAAAAAAATCCCGACGCCGCCGCGCCAGGATTCAGAACACTGATTACTTGTTGGCCGAAGCCGGAATTTCATTGAGTTCCTTGGTCATCCATTCGACGTAGCTTAACCCCTTGGGCTTTGTTTCTGTGACCCGCACCACAGGAACTCCAGACTTTTCAGCCAGAGTCGTTAATTGCGTAATCACCTTGCTGGTCGTTTGGGTATTAACCACGAAAAACTTGATGGACTTGTCTTTAATTGCTTTCTCGACTTTGGTATAAACCGCTGAAGAAGGATCCGTGCCGTTCTCTGTGGCGTTGGCGAAGGCTTCATCCATGACTTTATAGCCCAGCGCATCCAGCATGTTGCCAAAGACTGGCTCAGTCACAGCAACTTCGCCATTGTTGGTGGTCTTCTTTTCATCGATCAGCGGTGTCAGTTTGGCCAATTCCTTCTTGTACTTGGCGCCATTGGCCTCGAAATCTTTTTTATTCTTCGGCTGGAGCTTACTGAACTCGGCCACCAAGGCATCAGTCACTTTGCCCATTGTCTCTGGCCGATACCAAAGATGCTCATTGTCGCCATTTTTCGCACCCACGATCTTAGCCACCGTCAACAGCTTTACTTTGCTGTTGTTGGCGGCTAATTTATTCAACCAATGATCGTAACCTAAACCATTGACCAAGACGACGTTGGCCGCGGCGACCGTTTTGCCATCGGCTGTCGTCGGTTGGAAATCATGGGGGTTCACACTCGTACTATGAATAATCGGCTCGGCTTTACCATGACTACCTAAAACAGCTGCGGCAGGTTCCGCATAAAAGTCGGTGCTGGTGACATATGAAATCTTGTCATTGCCTGCACTGGCATTGCTGTTAGAGCAACCCGTCAAAAATAATCCGACAGATGCAAGTAAAACAAGAACTGGCCAAAATAATTTGCGCATATTAAAAATTTCCTCCTAAATAACAAATAAGGCATAAGCTCTTTTGATTAGCTTATGTCCCAGTATAAGCAGCCCCTGTCCGGGGTGCGTGCAAATATGTTCATATGCACATGTGTACAGACGATACGGTCATAAAACAGTGTGGTCGTGACCTAAGTAGTTGTGGTCAAAATCAATCTCAGTGGTTACATTGGGATAATACCGGCGCAAATCTGCTAGTATCCGTAAATTCAGTGTCTTATCATCCTCAGGATAATTGTCCGGGACCACCACATCGAATTGGACAATCCGAGTGTGATGGGGGCCAGGTTCAATATGAAAATCGTGGGTATGCAGGCCGCCGCCCATCTCCTGAATAATAGTTTGTAATCGCTCATAAACCTCGGCGGTTAAGCGATCATCAATATCGATCGGGTCAATGTGCCCCACCAATTCCACGTTAAATTTCTTCTGGAAATCCCGTTCAATCTTATCAATTTCTTCATGGGCCTGATCCAATGACCAACGGCTATCCAGTTCAATATGCACCGTGGCAAAAATCTGAGTCGGACCATAATGATGGATCATCAAATCGTGAAATCCGAGAATATCATCGTATTTGGACAGCTGATCGGTGTATTTTTGCACCTCTGCGTCTGAAGGCCGAATACCAATCAACTGATTGACCGACCCGCGAATACTCTGAATACCTTCGTAAATCAAATACAACGCCACAAACAAACCGATCCAGCCATCAATTTGAATGTGGGCAAATTGAGATAGAACAGCAGAAATCAATACCGCCGTGGTGGCTACCACGTCTGTTTGACTATCCATGGCGGTCGCCTTTAACGTATCCGAGGAAATTTCATCCCCCATCTGGCGATAAAAGAGATTCTGCCATAATTTAATAAAAATGGAGAGCAGCAGCGTAATCAGTACCACAAACGTGATTCGGTCCGCAGTGGGATGCTGAATCTTGCCGATCGAGCTTTGGACAAAATCAAGCCCTGCAAAGATCATCAACATGGAAACCAATACGCCGCTAATATATTCAAATCGCTCATGACCAAACGGATGGCCGCGATCTGGCCGTTTACCGGCCACTTTGAATCCAACCAGCGTGACGATGGAGCCGGCCGTGTCGGAAAGGTTATTGAAGGCATCCGCCATGATTGCGATGGAACCAGAGAATAAGCCAGTGGCCAGCTTAATCACGAACAACACAATGTTAGACAGCAGGCCGACGATCCCGGCCACCTTGCCCAAACCAGTCCGCTTTGTTTCTTCATCTGCATTGGCATGGGTGCGCTCATATAAAGCAATGACGCTTTTGGCAAACATCGGCAATCTCCTCCTTCAAAAAAATGTCCTACTTCCATTATACAGACTTTGACCAATTGTTTTGTGGGAAATGCCCGAAATCCGGTGAGCTGAAGCCAAAGTGTTAAAATGGATTTTGATAAATTAACGCGTTGGGGGAATTTCAGCATGGCTAAAACAAAGAAAAAGTGGTCCTTTAAGAAGAAACTCACAGTTTGGCTCAGCACAATCGTCGTCTTGCTCCTATTGGTATTGACTGGTGCCAGTCTTTATATGTACAACTACGGGTTTGTCCCCGGCAAGAAGGACTTCTTGAGTAATAAAAAAGATCCTGTCTTGGAACGGAATCAGCGATGGTTGGCGGCCACCAAGAAGTTTACTTGGCACGAAACCGCCGCCAATAGTTCATTGAGGTTAGTGGCCGATTATGTTCCAGCGGTCAAAAAAACGAACAAAACCATTGTAGTCGCGCATGGCTATATGAGTAACAAAGAAGGAATGGCCAACTACATCCGGATGTTTCACAATCTGGGGTATAACGTACTCGCTCCAGACGACCGCGGCCACGGTCAAAGTCAGGGCAACTACGCCGGCTATGGCTGGCCGGATCGGTTGGATGACATCAAATGGGTGAACCAGCTGATCGCGAAAGAAGGTACTCAGACACAGATTAGTCTGTTTGGTGTATCCATGGGCGGCGCTACTGTGATGTTCATGAGTGGCGAGAAACTTCCCAGCCAAGTCAAGGCGATTGTGGAAGATTGCGGTTATTCGTCAATTCATGACGAGTTGGCCTACGAGCTAAAGGAATTGTTTGGTTTGCCGCCTTTCCCGCTGATTAATACGGTCAATATCGTCGCGCAAATTCGGGCAGGATATAACTTTGATGACGGCGATGCACCCACCGCATTGGCTAAAAATAAATTACCGATTTTCTTCATTCACGGCAGTAAAGACACCTTTGTGCCGACCAAGATGGTATATACCAACTATCGTGCGGCCAAGCAGCCAAAACAGTTGTGGGTTGTGCCTGGTGCCACGCATGCCCAGTCTTATGAGAAAGAACCTACCCAATATCGGGCTAAAGTTCAAGCATTTCTTAACCATTACTGGCAATGAGCCAAATCGGGGCGGAACATCGAAGCGTTATGTTAAACTGACGGTGACTCACTAATGCCCCTAATGGCCGTTCTGATAGAAGGAAGTGATCCGCGTTTGGCAACCACCGACGCAAAGATTCAAGAAACCAATTTATCCACTGGCTTAACGACCGCCGAGGTGCAAAAGCGCCAAGCTGCTGGTCAACAGAACACTGCCCCCAAACCGTTAACTCGGACAGTCGGCCAGATTCTGCGGGCCAATATCATCACACTGTTCAACATCATCAACTTGCTACTGGGTGTCTTGATTGCCACGACCGGGTCATACAAGAATCTGTTCTTCTTAGTGGTCGTCGTCGTGAATACGGTCATCGGTACTTTCCAAGAAATTCGGTCAAAGCGGCAAGTCGACAAAGTATCGTTGTTGGCACGGCGACCATTGACAGTCCGCCGTGACGGTTCTGATCAAAAAATAGACCAAGAGGACGCGGTGCTGGACGACTTGCTTGTATTGCGCCGGGGCGATTCCGTCCCTGTGGATGGCATCGTTCGGGAAACGGCTGGCATCGAAGTCGATGAATCCCAAATTACGGGGGAATCCTTGCCCATCCGTAAAAGTGTGGGCGATCCAATGACATCTGGCAGTTTCCTGGTTAGCGGTACGGCCACTGTCCAAGTCACCGCCGTGGGTAATGCCAGTTTCGTGCATAAACTCGCGGCAGAGGCCAAGACCGAAAAAAGAAACAACAACAGTCAGTTATTGGACACCATCAACCAAATTATCCGGTTCATCACTTATGCGTTAGTGCCTTTGGGGGTGCTCTTATTTGCCCGCAGCATATGGCGGGGACGGACGGTCAATTATGCAATCCTGCGTACCAGTGCGGCAATGGTTGGCATGATTCCAGAGGGACTGGTGTTATTAACTTCCGTTGCCTTAGCCGTCGGAGCCATGAATTTGGGCAAGCGGCGTGTGCTGGTTCGGTCACTCACTGCGATTGAGGCACTGGCGCGGGTCGATATTCTCTGCTTAGATAAAACCGGCACCATCACCACTGGTAACCTGTCCGTCACTAAGGTCGTTGCGATGACCGGTTTTACCAATGACCAGGTCCAGCAGTGGCTCGCTCAAGCCATCTACACGATCAACGACGACAATCAAACCGCCATGGCTTTGAAACACTATTTCGCTAAACCAACCGAGTTGGCCCCCGCGCTGCATATCACGCCTTTCTCCTCTGCCCGTAAATGGAGCGGCTTGGGGTTAGCCAATGAAAGCATTTTGTTTGGTGCCCCAGAATTTATGTTCCATGGGTTGCCGGATCATATTTCCCGGGAAATAAATGATGCCGCCAAGGACGGTTATCGGGTGCTAGCCGTTGGTCGCAGTGCCGGTCCAATGACCAATGATACGATCCCCGCCGACCTTACCCTGGTCGGTCTGGTCTATATCGCCGATGAACTACGTAAAGAAGCCACGGGTACATTTGATTATTTACGGACGCAGGGGGTCACGATTAAAGTGATCTCCGGTGACAATCCGCTGACCGTAGCCAATGTGGCTGCCCGGGCAGGAATTCCGAATGCCAATGCGGCCATCGATATGAGTACGGTGGGTGAAGATGCCGATTTTGACCACTTGGTCGCCACCTATACCGTCTTTGGTCGGGTGACGCCGACCCAGAAGCGTAGTTTGGTGAAAGCCTACCAGAGGGCCGGTCACACTGTCGGCATGACTGGTGATGGCGTCAACGACATTCTGGCATTGCGGGAATCAAATTGTGCCATCGTCATGGCCACTGGTTCAGAGGCCGCTCAAGGAATCGCTGACTTCGTGCTATTAGATGCCAACTTCGACGCGATGATTTTCGTACTGAATGAAGGTCGCCGAGTCATCAATAACATCGAACGGGTGGCTTCCCTCTTCCTGGTGAAAACGATCTACTCCATCAGTCTGTCCTTGCTTAGTGTCATCTTCAGTCTGGAATATCCATTTATTCCGATTCAGTTGACGCCCATTTCAGCCCTGACCGTGGGAATCCCCACTTTCTTCCTGGCCCTCCAACCCGACTATCGGCCAATCGCTCGGAAATTCTATGAAAACGTGATGGCCACCGCCGCACCAGGAGCCCTATGCGTCATCATTTACGTCTTGGTAATCGGCGGTTTGAAACAATGGTTGGGCTTTTCAGCCGACACCACCGGTACGTTGACAGTCTTGCTGACCGGGTTGGTTGGTTTCACGGCATTAATGGCTGTGTCTCAACCGTTTGACCGGTTTAAAGTTTTGCTGGTGGTAGTCCTCATGGCGGCGTTCGCGGCTATCTTCATTATCCCAGCAGGTCGGGCATTCTTCAGCCTCACGTCAATCTGGACCGTGCGCAATTTGCTGGTGTGGATTCCGTTAACCGCCACGATTCCGGTGCTGTTCTTCCTGTTGCGAAACTTCTTAAGCAACCAGATTGCCCCACGGATTGCTTGGCGCAGTTAGACTTTGATGTTGATCACCAGTCATTCATTTCCACCTACATTGACGGGTTGGCTTGGCTTTCAAAGCGCCGTCACCACTTGCTACGCCTGCGGCTACGCACTAGCTGCGCGTCGCAGCGCCATTCAGCCGGAGATTGCGCAGCTTTGGCACGGCCGGCCCCCGGCATGAATTTCTTCCCGCTCACACTATTTTGAAAGAAGGTATTTTTCATGACTCAATATCAACTCCACACTGCTGCTGGTCAAGATGTCGCGGTCGATGTGACTGTACAAGACAATTCTATTCTGTTGAAAATTGATAATAATTCCTTTACCTGGACAATTACGGATGCGGGTAAGGCCTTTTTAGCCAGTCCAACTGAGAATATCTGGCCGGGCGGTGAAGGCGGGTCCGCCCCGATTCCTGCCAACGCCATTGGCCGGGCGGCCTTGGAAGAATATAGTCACCAATCTGGCCGGCGCGTGGTTTGCGGCGAGATAGAAACCGTCAGTCAATACGTTGATCGGGGTAACACCGCCGGGGTGATGCCCGTGCAAATTCGGGCTTATCGCTGCACCGATGAAGATATATTCCATATTCATTTCTTCCGCGAAGATGAAACCGATCATCACAATTACTCCATGTATCGTGATTTACCACAAAGTCTGGTCGGTCAACTCATGGCCGCGGATCGCTTATTTGCCATTGATTTTACGGACAAGGTCCGCGCCGCCATCTTTGGTCGGACCCTCGGCGAGTTCCTCACCAATTTAACTATGTTGCAACCGGGTCAACCGAAGTGAGAGGATGACACCATTGAAAATCGGTATTATTGGCGCCACTGGCCGAGTCGGTCGGCATTTGGCTGATGAGGCCTTGGCGCGGCAAGCGGACGTGCGCGGATTTGTCCGACACATTCCGCTATCGCATCCCCACGCCCTTAAACTGATTCAATCTGACTTGTTTACACTGACTGAACAAGATATTGCAGGCTTGGACGTGTTGATTAGTGCATTTCGAACCGCACCAGGTCGGGAACATGATTATGTCACTGCAGTGGAACATTTGGTTAGTCTCGTCCGCGCCGAACCAATTCGTCTGATTATTGTGGGCGGCGCCGGCAGCAGTTTTACCGACGATCAGAAGAAAACCTATTTCTACCAAACCCCGGATTTTCCACCATCGATCTATCGTATTTCCATGAATGTCGCCAGCGTCGCTAAGACCCTGGACTTCACGCCGAATATTAACTGGACCATGGTTTATCCAGCTGAATATTTCTTACCTGATGGCGACCGTACAGGGCATTATCGGACCAGTGCCGGTATCTTGATTCGCGATCAGAACGGCCGCTCCGCAATCAGTATGGCGGATTACGCCGTGGCAGTGTTAGATGCAATCGAAAAACCGCAGTATCCAAATCAAGAAATGAGTGTCGCATGGTAAGCACATCAACCCACAAAAATACCAGCCATCTAGTTTAGACGGCTGGTATTTTTGTATGGAATTAATAATCTTTTTGCTCTTTAGCGGTGTCCTTGGTCAGGTCGTTCACCATGAACATTTCCTCTGCTTCCCGTGATTCGTACAGTTCATCAACCGATTGATTTTGATAAATCATCCGAATAGCCTGGGCAATCAGCGGGCCGACAGACAACTGAACAAAACGATCACGAATCTTGTCCTCTGGTAATTGGATCGTGTCCGTAAAGACAATTTGTTCAAACGGTGCCGCTTCCAGCTTGTCGACTGCGCCAGCGGAAAATACGGCGTGCGTAATACCCGCGTAAATGCGTTTAGCACCAGCTGCTTGCAAGGAATAGGCCGAAGCAGCCATCCGAGTACCTGTATCGATCATATCGTCGACAATAATCGCAGTTTTATCCTTCACGTCCCCGATAATGTCCATCGGGTCCACAGTATCATCTGTCTCATCCCGCTTGTCTACGATGGCAATGGGCGAACCAAAATATTCACCTAAAGCCCGCGCCCGCTTGGTGGTCGAATGATCCGGCGCCACGACCACGATGTCATCGCCGCTTCCCAGATTTTGCTTGAGGAAATAAGTGGCAATTAACGGAATGGCCTGTAAATGATCCACCGGAATATCGAAGAATCCTTGAATCTGATCCGCATGCAGATCCACCGCGACGATCCGGGTGGCACCATCCATCTCGATCAAATTGGATACCAGCTTGGCCGTGATCGGTTCCCGCGACCGAGTCTTGCGATCTGCCCGAGAATAACCATAATATGGCAGCACCACATTAATTGTCCGTGCCGATGCCCGTCGCAAGGCGTCGATCATGATCATTAATTCCATAAAGTTCTCATTGACCGGATCAGCTACCGACTGGATAACGAAACAGTCATCCCCTCGCACACTGTGGTCAATATTGACTTGAATTTCACCATCGCTGAAATGCTTGACAGTGGCACCGCATAGCGGCATCCCGACTGCGTCGGCAATCCGCTGAGACAACGTCGGATTGCTGTTCAACGAAAACAACTTCAATTCTGGTATGTTACCCTTCTTAACCATGAGCGCCTCCAAAAGTTTTCACTAGTGTCATTATAATGGAAATTTCCTTCGCTGGCGACTGTTCCACCAGTTTCACTAAAAAAAGTCCGGAAATTCTGATCGGCACTATGCTAAACTGATGTCAATCATTGTTGAGAGGATGATTTTAATGACTGAACCGACTGCCTTACCGCTCCGTGCCGCTGTCCCTGAAAAATATACCTGGGACCTCACGACTTTGTATCCAACGGAAAAAGACTTCCATAACGCGTTACAACAATTTGCGACGGACTGTGCCGACTTTGTCAAAAATTACACTGGTCAAATTGATGACGCCCAAACTGCCTTAGAGGCATTGCCAGCGTATGCAGCGATTAATCGCGCCAGTGACCATTTAGGTACTTATGCCGAACTCTCCACATCAACTGATTTGACCAATGCCCACTTCCGTCAATTAGCTACCCAGGCGGAAGCTGTGCTCACCAAGGCCGAGGCCGATCTCACCTTTTTCACCAGCGCTTTGATGGACTTGCCGGATACCGAATTGGCCAAAGTTGCCGCCACCAATGATGACTATGCGCCTCTAGTACGGCATATCCGCCGGGATAAAAAAATTCGGTTAGATCCAGCCACTGAATCTGCGTTGGCCCAATTGCAACCGACATTGAATGCATTCAGTACCATCTATGGTCAAACCCGGTCAGCAGATATGCGCTTCCCTGACTTCATGGTGGCTGGCAAAACTTACCCGTTATCCTTCACCATGTATGAAGATCTCTACGCCTATAGTCCAAATACGGCTGTGCGGCGGACCGCTTTTCATGAATTCTCTAAAGTGCTGGCCCAATACCAAAATACCGTAGCCGCTAATTATTATGCCCAGGTCACTAAAGAAAAACGTATGGCGACTCTGCGCGGCTTCGATTCAGTCGTAGACTACCTGCTTTACGATCAGGAAGTGGATCGCAGCATGTTCAATCGTCAAATTGATTTGATCACCAACGAGTTCGGCCCGGTGATGCAACGCTACATCACCCACTTAAAAGAGGCCCGAGGCTTAGACGAAATGCAGTTTGCTGATCGGCTCATTGATTTGGATCCAGACTTTGCGCCCCAGGTCAGTGTAGAAGATTCTAAACATTATATTAGCGATGCGGTGGCCCAGCTCGGCGAAAAATATCACGACATGATCATGCAAGCCTACCCAGAGAGATGGGTGGATTTCTTGGGTAATATCGGTAAAGAAACCGGCGGCTTTTGTGCCCAGCCCTATCGCAGCCATCCGTTGATCCTGATGTCTTGGACCCACGAATTGGCCGATGTGTACACCCTCGTCCATGAGCTGGGGCACGCCGGTCAAGGGATTATGTCCGCTCAAAGCCACGGTCCCTTAGCGTTTACCCCTTCCACGTACATTATCGAATCACCGTCCACTTTCAACGAATTATTATTAACCAATTCACTGATTGCCCACACCAATGATGCGCGGATGAAACGGTTCGCCTACACGAAGTTACTGACTAATACGTACTTCCACAACTTTATTACCCATCTGCTGGAAGCGGCGTATCAACGGGAAGTGTACGCATTGGTGGATGCGGGTGAAAGCTTCGATGCCCAAACACTGAACGACATCACCCGCACGGTATTCAAACGGTTTTGGGGCGATAGCATGACATTTGACGCCGACAGCGATCTGACTTGGATGCGTCAATCTCATTATTACATGGGCTTGTATTCCTACACCTATTCCGCCAGCCTGACCGTCGCCACCCAAGCCTTCCTGCGTATTCGCGACCACCAACCAGGGGCCGTCGACAATTGGCTTCATTTCTTGCAACTGGGCGACAGCTTGGACCCGATCCAGTCGGCGAAAGTGGCAGGGGTGGATATCACCACCGACGCCCCGCTGCACAACACAATCCAATATCTCAGCAGTGTGGTGGATGACGTGATTCAGCTCTCAAAAAAACTCGACCACTAGTTGATAGAAGCACCAAGATAAAAAAGTAGCACCAAAAGTCGTCCTCACCGGCCGTGCTCATGCTGCGCAATCTCCGGTGGCAGGGGGCTGGAACGTGGTGACGGCGCTTCGAGCCTGCAAAGTGCGCAGTCTCAAAGTCGCCTAACAGCATATAAACTTGGCCAAGACCGGGCCAAGTTTATTGCTGTTCCCACCACTGAGCCCCCTGCCACCTCCGATTGCTCCGCATGAGCACTGGTTGTGTGGAAATAGATTCTTTGGTGCTACTTTTTTAATTTAACGTAATCCGCTTTTTCAACGGCCCTTTTGTGTCGGCAATCACCACGGCCATGTCTTGCGGCTGAGCCGTTTCTGAATGAACCCGGACGCCGGATTGGGTGACCAGTGTGAAGGGGTAATCGGCCGCTAGCGCCATTCGCAAAAGTTGTTTCTGCATCGTTGGTCCTAACCGACCGTTGATATAAAGATGCCCCGTGGGTAATGCCTGGATTGTCTTTTGCACTAAGGCCACCGGTAAACCGTTTTGAACCTGCCCCACCGTCAGTGCCAGTGCCACTCGATCCCGAAAATTACCAAGAAATTCGTGCTTATCGTCGGGATTGATTGTTGGATTGCCAAACATGTGGGCCTTGATATACTTCTCGACATCCATCATCGTGTTCACCTCAGCCGAATGCGGCTACTCGTTGATGTTCACTTTGTTCGTCAATGCCTTCTTATGCGCTCGCGAACGATCCTGATTAGCTCGGGCCACGTTAATCACATGCTGAATGCGGGCATTGACGACCACGATGTCCCGCGCTTTTTTTGCCCGATTAATGCCCTTATGGATTGCACTGTCGTCGCGCTGCACATAGTGATACAACGGTTCATTACTCAAATAATAATAATCACCCAGTAAAATGTACCGGGTATTAAAAAGCTGGTCCTCCATTAGGGCCACATCCGTATCAAACCGTAATCGATGCTTACTGATTAGTGCCCGCCGATAACACTTGTTCCATAAATATCCGCCAATCGGGCTATTCATGCGATTCACATAGTTGACCATCGTCTTTTGATCGACAATGCCCCGCTTACGAATGCGGCTGCGTTTGCCAAGTGGTTCTTTGATGAATCCGCACGATACCATGGCCACTTCGGGATGAGCAGCAAACTGGTCCATGTACCATTCGATTTGATTAGGCTCCACCCAGTCATCACCATCAGCGAACGCTAAAAAATCCCCAGTGGCCGCTGCCAAACCCGCATTGCGGGTACGTGAAATACCCACGTTGGTCGGCATTTGAACCAATTGTACACGGGAATCAAGACGCGCAAACTCCTGCGCCACCGCGCTGGTTTGATCTGTTGAACCATCGTCAACAATGATGACCTCCAGATTGTGGTAGGTCTGCTGCAAAATCGATTGAACACTGCGATTAAGTAAAGTTTCTAAGTTATATGCCGGGACAATAACGGATACGAGCGGTTGCAAGTGCAGATACCACCTTTCGCAAGTATTATAACAGACGGAGCGACAGTTGCTATAATGGAAGTGAGGTGAAAGAAATGGCTAACCGTGTTGTACCCATCGACGGCAGTGTCAATTTACGCGAATTAGGCGGTATTCCCACTGCAGATGGCCGCACCATTAAGTCCCACCAAATATTACGCGCAGGTACTTTGTCGGGCGTCACTCGCAAAGGCCAACAGCAACTTTGGGACTATGGGGTGCGCGTCGTCATTGATTTTCGTTCCCAATCAGAAGTGGATAGCACCCCTGATCAATTACCCGCTCAGATTGCCTACAATCACGATCCAGTTTATTCCATGACAGCTGGAGATAATGCCGGGGTGTTTGCCAAAATCAAAGCATTCTTCCATGGCCAATCGCAACCGCCCAAGGACTCCTTTGAATACGCGCCAGGTCTGGCCGGACTGTACCAACAGATCATCCTGGACCCGTTCAGTCAACGGGCGTACGCGTTCATGTTTCAGCAACTGCTTACCCACACCACTGCCAACCAGAGTGTCTTGTTCCATTGTGCCGCCGGCAAAGACCGCACAGGCATTGGCGCTGCACTCATTGAAAAAGCCCTGGGCGTGAGCCAGGCAGTGGCTGTCCAGGACTATTTATTGACGAACTTGGTTTTGGGCGGCATGAGCGATGACGAAATTGCCCACTACTTACAGGATCCCCAGGCGGATAGCCAGATCACCAAGATGAATATGATGATGGGGGAAGAAACCAATATTCCTGCCGTTTATTCCGCGATTGATGAAGTTTACGGCAGCTTTGTCGATTTTTGGGAAACAGGATTGGGATTTAGCCAAAAAGATTTAACCGATCTGCAATCCCATTATTTAGAATGAGTCTGATCATTGTGACGGTCATTAATCTTAGTTGATTGATGGCCGCTTTTTGTATCCTCCTCGTTATCCAACCGCTTCTGCAGATGATTACCCACAATAAAGACAGTAATGAACCCTGGTAATAATGAAATGAGGGCCAAGGTGCCAAAACCAGACCAGTAGAATCGATTACCCTCTAAAGCATAGGCATCCACCAAAATAATGGCCCAAAAGATTGCCGAATACAGCAAGAATCGTTCATTCGCGGACCAGTTATTCAGCGGCAACAGTACTGGTAGAGCCACGATTAATGTCATATATAGCGCATTAACCAGTGGCTGTTTAATGAACAATCCAGTGAGTGGTTGATGCAGGATCCAGCTCACCAGTACCGTTAGCGCCATGAAAAGAGCGAAGAAAAACAGCGTGTACAGCCACGGGTAACGAAACGGCCAATTAGGATTCTTGATCTTCGTTCTGATCACCTCCACCAAGGTTTTGCCACTGTCGAACAAGTGCGTCCTCAGTATACTGCTGGGCGATGGTTTGAGATGTTTTTTGGGCGGTGTTTAAACTTTTTTTATGGTGCAAAAGATCTTGAATTGCCCGAGTCATTAGCGTGTTTTGCCCCGCCGCCACGACGGTCCCATTTTCACCCCGGCGAATAAAGGGATTCACTGCATCCGGGTGATCTGTCGCCGCCACAATTCCCAGCCCATAGGCCAATGCACTAATCATGAAGGCGGGCGCCGGATATGGATCCACAGTCACAAAAATTTGATTCGTGGTCAAGGCCGCCTGCCACTGCTGGGGCGCCGTCAGGAATTGGACACTGCCCACCTGCTCATTGGCTGGCGTCACCACTGGCGTGCTGGCCAGATGAGGCTGATAAATGGTCAAACGAATTCCGGCCACTTGTTGCCGTAAAGTGGTAAATAGGTTCATCAGCACCCGGAGTCCTGCCCCCTGATCGTCCTCGCCTAAATAGGCCAACACAGTCCCGTGGGGCCGTTTAACCAACGGCGGAATCTCACCGGTGGGGAATTCAGCATGATACGGAAATTGCGCCACCATTAATTGTTCCCCCGTACGGGCGGCCCATCTGGTGGCGATGACCGCATCCGGGACGATCACCCCGCTGAAATCATGTAATAATGTCTGCATGTGATCCCACAATGAATCAGTTTGTGTTCGGTGCAGCAAAGAACTGTGGTGGGCAAATACCAGCCGCCGCGGCGTCGTCATTGCGGCCAGAGCATGTAATACCACTGGCGTATCCTGAGCCACCACCGTGCTCTGGGCCAGGTGACCATCCCGGGTGATCATATCACTCAGCAAAACGCCCATGGCGTGGGCCATATCAGTGCAGACCACCTCGCGCCCAGCCAATGCCGGTAAAATCACCATCCCGCCTCGAGCGACATGGTGCGGCACTGGGGTAAAGTATTGTTCCAATACTGCCGCCCCGTGAACATCCCAATAGATTTCCTGTTGCACATCGCCCACGGTGTTGAGATATTGGCTTACCGATTTGAAGCCGCGCCGATCATAGAAGTCCCGTTTACGTACAATGTCTCCCGGGGCATAATAATCGACATAGTCCAGCTGCGGGGAGTCGATGATCGTGTGCACCACCGCCAAACGCTGGCCGTCCCGATGATATTCTTGGGTAGCCATATTAATCTGCCAATCCTGCTGCCGACCTAAATGGAGATCCCGAAAGGTCAGCACCCGTTTGCTCAACTGCCCAACTTGTTGCAGTTCGTCCCAAACGTTGCGAACCAGCTGCTGGGCCGCACCATTCACAGGCGTCCGTTTGAGTAATCGATCATAATTCATCGTAAGCACGGTGGCGGCAGTCTGGTACTTTTGCAAAATTAGTGCCAGATCGATGCTTTGGGGGACAAAAGTGTCCGTCCCTTCTGGCAATTCATTTCCTAGAAAATAAAGCATGGCGGGAATCCTTTCTACAGTCAGTGCACGAGTGGTCTGGTAATCCGGTGGAGCGAATATGCTAAAATAAAACAGAATTCAGATGGAGGTAAAACAACAATGGCTAAATGGACTTTGGATGCTGATACATCCCATGGTGTCGTATATTGGCTCGCCTATTGGATCATTTTGGGCGGTGCACTGACCGCGTTACTTTGGTGGGGCAGCTGGCTGCTGGGCAGCACCTGGCCGGTATTGACCGCGCTGACCGTCTGGGGCGGCGCCACGGTGTTACTGGCGATCACCACCCTGCTGTTCAGCCCATTCGTGATTACGGTCTGTTTGGTCTTGGGCTTTGTCAGTATTTTGGTACTCTTCATCGCGACCCTGATTCACCTATTATAAGATATCGACACTGAAAGGAGCGAGTCATGAAATTAAAGAAAGTATTGCAAATTGGTGCCCCACTCGCCTTCTCGACGGGGACCGCTGTAGTCTCTGCCATTTTATATCAATATGCATTCAAACGGGCGGATGTCCCCGCCCAACCACCACGGATCACCGCAGATTCACCCTATTACGTCGGTGACCAATGGTATCAACAAGTCGCCAAGGAAAAGTGGCAGTTGAATCCCAGCGATCCTGAGCAGCAAATCCAGGGCTTCTATATTCCAGCGAAGGATCCGGACTCGAAAAAGGCCGTTATTATTTCCCACGGATACAAAGGCGAAGCCCGCAACATGGCAGGCAGCGCTAAGCTGTTTTGGGATGATGGCTACCATGTTTTGATGCCGGACAATCGCTCCCATGGCGGCTCGGCCGGCAAGTATATCAATTTTGGTTTGCTTGATCGATTGGATTATTTAGACTGGATCAATAAAATGATTGCGCGGTTGGGACCGGACTGTGAGATCGTCCTCTACGGAATCAGCATGGGCGGTGCAACGGTCATGATGGTCAGTGGTGAAGAACTGCCCAGTCAGGTGAAAGCAATTATTGAGGATTGCGGCTATTCGTCGGTGACGGAGGAACTCACATATCAGATGCGGGTTCAGTTCCATTTGCCAAAATGGCCATTTTTGCCGGTGGTTAGTGGGATCAACCGGATCACTTTGGGTATTTCATTGAACGATTCGGTATCGTCGATCAGTCAGTTGCACAAGAATACGCGACCGATTTTCTTTATTCATGGGGCTGAGGATACGTATGTGCCGACTTATATGTGTATTGATTGTTTTAATGCGACGGACGCGCCGAAGGATATGTGGATCGTGCCGCATGCCACGCATGCGAGTTCCTATGCGACTGATCCGGGGGAGTATACGCGGCGGGTGCAGCGGTTTTTGGCGAAGTATGTGCCAGCGGAGAAAGAACGGGATTAAGACTCTAGTCCACTCTTGCCGTGCCAAAGCTGCGCAATCTCCGGTGGCAGGTGGCTGGAACGCTGTGACGGCGGTTTGAGCCACCTGCCACCTACGATTGCTCCGCATTGGCACTAACTCAGACGAAGCTCAAAAACATTGTCTCCGCGTTAAACAAGAGATAATAAAACCATCAATTCTTTGCGCGGTGGGCGACGATGGCCATGACGTCGCGGGCGATCATGACTTCCTCGTTGGTGGTCACGACCATGGCTTTAATTTTTGATTCCGGCATCGTCAACATGCCGGTGCCTTGAATCGCCATTTTCGCTGGATTCTCAGCGATGCCCATGAAAGCGACGCGGTCGAGGATGCGGTGGCGGATGTAGCCGATGTGTTCGCCGACGCTGCCGGTGAACACGATGACGTCCAGACCATGCATTTCTGCGGTATAGGCGCCGATGTACCGCACGACAGAATTGACAAAGATTTGTTCCGCCATGGCCGCCCGCTCGTTACCGAGTGAGGCGGCTTTGTCGATCTCTCGGAAATCTTGGGAAAAGCCGGTTAAGCCCAGCATACCTGAATGGTCATTGAGAATCTTAATCATTTGATCGAAGGTTTTATCAGTCTTTTTTGCCAAATACGCCACCAGTGAAGGATCAATATCCCCTGACCGGGTACCCATAGTGAGCCCAGCCAGCGGGGTGAAGCCCATGGAGGTGTCCAGTGAGTGGCCCGCTTGGACGGCCGTGGCAGAGGAGCCGACGCCGAGATGAATGGAAATCATGCGCAGATCCTCCAGGGGAATCCCTAAGTACTTGGCCGCTTCATGGGCCGCAAAGTCATGGCTGGTGCCGTGGGCGCCATAGCGACGGGCACCGAACTTTTTATAATACGATATCGGAATGCTGTATAGAAAATTCACTGGCGGCATCGTCTGGTGAAACGCAGTATCGAATACAGCCACCATTGGTGTCTTGGGCAGGCGATGCATGAATGCACCCATATAATCCGCTTCAATCGGGTTATGCAGCGGCGCATATTCGGACAACCCCCGAACATCATCAATGACACGTTCGTCTACTCGTGTCGGGGCTGAGAACTCTTCGCCGCCGGCCACCACCCGGTGCCCCACCCCAGTCACGTCATCTGGATCAGCTAAAACATCCATTTTCGCTAAGTCAACCAAGACTGTGTTGACCGTGGCCGAGACATCCGTGAGACCGTGTCGAAAGGTGCGCTGCTTACCGGCAGGGGTCGTGATTGTTAAAACCGCCTCTGGGGTATTTGCCTGTTCAATTTTTCCTGCTGCGAGTGCAATCTCTGCAGGCATTTCGATCACTTCAAATTGGAGTGAGGTGTTCCGCGCATTAATTGCCAGTACTTTTGCCATGAAAATCCTGCTTTCCACCATTGAGTTCACTAATTTTCATTATAACATCCCACCTTCCATTGTCTTCGCCACCAAGCAAACAGCTCCGGTGAAATGACCAAAAATGGTAGAATAAAGGTATTGTTTTTCAATACGCTGCAAAGGAGATTTCCCATGAAGATTGCAATTGTCGGTGCGGGTCCCCGCGGTTTGATGACCATGGAGCGCCTTGTCGCATGGCAGCAACGCGACCACTTTCCATTGACGATATCGATTTATGATCCTGCCGGGATTGGCGGGAAGGTCTGGCAGCCCACCCAACCGTTGGCTTTGATCATGAACACCATTCCTATCCAAATCACCCTATTCACGGATAGGAGTGTCCGCTTGAGCGGTGGCCCTGTAACCACTGGGCCCAACCTTTATGAATGGGCCCACACCATCGCTGCGAACTGGTTGCCGCAACAACCTTGGCCGACACAGACGGCGTTGCAGCAAGAGGCAGCTCAGTTACACCCCCGGGGTTATGCCACCCGTGCGCTTTATGGGGCTTACACGCATTGGTTTTACGAGTACGTCACAACCCATGCATCTGCTGAGACCGAGATTCATTTTTCACCGATGATGGTCACCGATCTGCAGTGGCAAGATGACCACACAGTGCTGCTCCAAACAGCTGCCGGAACAACCACTTTCAATGGCGCCGTGTTAGCCTTGGGCTATAGTGAAAACCAACTGCCCGCTGATCAGCAAAAGTTAGCCGATCATGCGGCCGCGAACAAGGGCTTGCACTACATCCCCCAACGCAACCCAGCGGATGCCGATCTGTCCAACATTGACAATACGGATACCGTGATCTTGCGCGGGTTGGGCCTTAGCTTCTTTGATTACACCACCCTGCTTACCGCCGGTCGCGGCGGCACCTTCACGGAATCAGCCGAGCACGGGTTTAAATACCATCCCAGCGGTCGTGAACCCCGCATTCTGGCTAGTTCCCGCAGCGGGTTCCCGTACCGGGCCAAGGGGTATAACGAAAAAGACGACGGCGAAGAAGATACTCCGCAGTTTCTGACTGCCGCCCGCTTAGCCGCTTGGAAAAAAGCCGGTCATGTCGCGGGTGCGGAATTTTGGCAGCTATTACAGGCGGAAGTGGAATACGTCTATTACAGTTTGCTGGTTCAAAGGGAGTTTTCAGCCATTGATTTGTCTCAACTCCAAGACCAGATGCGGAAAACCGCTACCCCCACAGCGGCTGCTCAAGCGGCCGGTGTGCCGACCGCTCAACTGTGGCAGTGGCCAACGATTTTGGCACCACGCAAAGCTACCGATGCCGCCCAGTACGCTGACTATTTGCTCAATTACTTAATCCAAGATTATCAAGAAGCGGAAAAAGGCACCAAAACCGGACCGTTCACCAGTGCCTTGGAAGTTTTACGGGATATGCGCGATCCGATTCGCCAAATTGTGGAAACCGGCCTATTGACCGATGACGACTATGACCATGTCTTTCTCCATGAATTCCAACCGGCTAATGATTTCCTGTCTATCGGTCCACCCGCCCATCGTATTCAGGAACTGGCCGCTCTGATTGCCGCTGGCGTGGTGACGATCGTTGGCCCGGACATGACCGTATCTCCCACCACGGGCGGTTTCACAGTATCGTCCCAGGCCTATTCAGACCGCACCTATCGCGGAAATGTCCTCATTGAGGCCCGTTTGCCGGCGGTTCATTACCAGACGGCGATTAATCCGTTATTACGACAAATGAACGCTCATGGCCTGCTCCATGGTTACGTTTTACACCCGTCGGGACAAACCGTCCCAACGGGTGCCGTCACTGTTAATCGCCAAAATGCTGCGCTGATTACTGCGACAGGTCAAGAGTTACCGAACGTGGCTCTTTACGGTATTCCCACTGAGGGTTACCACTGGCTAACCACCGCCAGTCCGCGCCCCGATGTGAATGATCTCTCACTGCGAGAGACGGATGCACTGGTGGCAGCACTGATTCAACATCTTAGCTAGCCGCCCTCGGTCTACAGACCGATTTTACTTACAGCAAGTTTAAGAAAGCCCATCCGCCGTCAAGGGGGTGGGCTTTCCTGGTAAACTAAAATTATCAAAGAAGTTATTCAGGAGGAATTCCAATTATGCGTCGATTGACACGCTATCTATTAATTATCTTGGCGGCCGTCACCAGCTTGCTCGCACTGGCGACACCAGCCCACGCCGCCAGCAACGATTGGAGCGAACCCATCGTCACGCTGGGCAGCAGTTTAACAGACAGCCAGCGCAGCGGAACGGTTTCCACGCTGACCCAATCGTTCAACGGCAGCAATTACAACACCATTACGGTCAATGGGGCGACCTTGGTCAAATATCTCAACCCCAGCGGCGCCAACTTCACTACCAGTTCCGGTGTATGGTCCAGTGCCGCCGTGCAAAAGACCAGCAGCGGCAGCGGGATTAATGTCCAGATCTTGGACTATAACGGCAAAAACAACATTACCCAAATTACCGCGGATCAGTATAAAAATGCCGCGTTAACCGCTGGTGTCACCGATGCCAATATTTACGTCACTTCCGCGGTACCCATTGACGGTTCCGGCGCCTTAGCCGGGGTTTATGCGGCGTTTGCCCAAAATGGTGATGCCCTTAACCAAAGCCAAGTCACTGCCGCCCAAAATGAAATGGGGACCTTAAACGATATTACCCAGGCCAACAAGGGTAAGGACGGTTACTCTGACGCCCAATTGAACAATGCCGTGGCCGGCGCCAAAGAAGAAATGGCCAAACAAGGTACCAACATCACCGTGGGCCAGATCACCACGATTGTGAACAATCAGTTGAACAAAAATAATCTGGGTACAATTATCAACAACAACCAGAAACAACAGATTATCAATGTCTTAGTACAGGTCCGCGATTCTGGGGCATTAAAGAGTGACAGCTTCAAGGAGCAGGCCGGTAAAGTGATGAGCGACATTCAAAGCTCAGCCAAAGGTATTTTCGATAAGCTCAACACCCAGGAAAACCGCAACTTCTTGCAAAAGATTCTCGACAGCATCGGCCAATTCTTCCAGAGTGTGTGGAAGGAAATCCAGGGACTGTTCAGTTAATCAAGTTCCTAACGGGTTGAAATTCGTGGCAGAGCTTTACAGTATGAATGCATGTCGTGCCAATGCGGAGCAAGCGGAGGTGGCAGGGGGCTCAGCTGTGGAAACGTCACAGCGTTCCAGCCCCCTGCCACCGCAACTTGCGGAGCATTGGGACGGCAGCCAACGACAATTATTAATTTACACTTAGATTCCCGAAGGCTCAGACGTTGTCTGGGCCTTGTTTGCATTCCTAGAAATCGTTTTACAAACATGATAAAATATTTTTCTCACAATTGATTTTTCTGGGCAAAAATTCCCACTATAATCATGGTAGAGAGTCATCGTATTGGGCATGCTGTTCTTGTTTCCCGACAAAAATTTGGCCATTCGGTATTTTTCTGATTGGCGAGTGTTTTGGTGGGACTTTACAGAGACTGCGAGATATGATGAATGGGGCTTGCAGACAGACTGCGCCCTGCCCAGCGGGGCCCGGGCAATACCTGGGGCCGCGCCATTTAGACGAATAGGCTTGACAGACTATTCTCTCCATATTGGAGGGTAAACAAATGAAAAAAGAGGACTTACTGGAATCACGGACACGCCAAGATCTGGCTTTTATTCAGTATCTATATACCCACAACGGACACGCATTACGGAAACAGATGGCGACGGATCTGCAAGTGGATCCCCGACTCATCACCGACCACATGGCAGCTTTGGGTGACCAATTGAACACACTCTTTCCCAATGCGCCCTTTCATCTGGGTCCTTCAGAAACTGAATATATTCTCGATCTGGTTAATTTGCCCACACTGGAAGACATTACCAATCTGCTTATTCGCGAAGGGTATTCCTTCCAGATTTTGGCTTACATTTTTTGGCATAACGAATTCACCATGAGTGGCCTACAACGGGCGCTGCTCATGAGTTCCTCCACGCTTTTTCGCCATGTATCACGACTAAACACCCTTTTGGCGGAATTCAATATCGCCATTCGAAACAACCGGCTCATGGGCCGGGAACTAGACATTCGACATTTTTATTATCAATTATTTATCGTCTTAAACGGTCATGATCCTCGGCTGAGTGATACGAGCAATCGGGCCATCGAACGGTTCATCACTCTTTTTCAACAACGGATCACGGGTCCTTTGGATGAGAATATTCAACAAGCCATTCGCGTCTATTTGCATATCGTGCTGCAACGGGTGGCATCCAACCACCCCTTGAATGACAGTGTCGGTGTCTTTAAGTTGAACACCTTGATCAAGCTACCCAAAGTGCGGGAAATGCAGCAGATTTGGGAAGAAATGTTTGGCCGTAATCACCACATCGCTATTGAGTTCGAAAGTGTCGCGTTCTTTGTGTACACTTTTTATGCGCGGATTTTACCCTTGAAAAGCGATCTTTACCGGCAATTGTACCTGGGCACCTCATCATTCAGCATTAAAATGCGCGGTTATGTGCACACTGTGATGGATATTTTAAGCTCCAAATTCGAGATGCACAGCTATCATGAGGAGTTTCAGTTAATCTTTTTCACCGAGCTGACCACCATTGCATTACTGCCAGGCGTGATCACCACCGCCCACCAACTGATTTACACTGCCATGCAGGGGGTGTATTGGAAACCAGAATCTGGTCAAATGCGGTTCATCCGCTACATTATTGCCCAATTGCAAAAGAACTCCGAGGATTTCAGTCAACCTGGGGCTGTAGACGAACTTGAAGAACGGCTGCTGATGACGGTACTGCTGTTACTGCGTCACACTCACCGGCAATTTCAGATTGGTTTGCTGACCAGTAATGATTTGCCGATCAACTTCTACCTGTTGCGCGCGCTGAAGGAACAGATCGGAGCCAATTTCAACATTCACATTGAGAATTTCGACAGGCATCACCAATACGATATTATTTTGACGACCAGTATGGAATTGGCCGCCCAATTAGGGTTAAAAAACGATTTACCGCTGATTCAGTTGCAGGATTTTGGCACCAGTTCCGATTTTGTCGTGCTCTACTGGTACCTAGATACCCTGGTGTCCAATTATCTTAAGACTGATTTGGTGCTTTCTTGATTAATTCATCCATGGTCTTATTTAACAATTCATCCACAAAGACGTTGCCACTATTATTGGCGTGCCCTTTTGTCCAGACGAAATCGATGTGGGGAAAAGCGGGGAGTTCCGCGGCTAATTGCTGCCATAATTCGGCATTCGCCAACGGCTGATTATTAGCCCGTTGCCACCCTCGACGCTGCCACCCTGCCAGCCAGTGGTCGTTGATTGCCGAAAGAACATATTTGGAGTCCAGTGTCGCTAAAATCGGTTCACGATTAAGTTTGAGTGCTTGGAGCCGGCGCAGGCCTTGCAGCAAACCCATGATTTCCATGCGGTTGTTGGTGGCGCCAAACTCCCCAGCCGAGCCGCTGTACTGTATGCGTGTGCTTTCTGTCACAATGAGGTACGCCCAGGCTGCTGGGTCCGTGGTGCGCACGTGGCCGCCGGGAACATTGCCGGTATTACGGGACCCGCCATCGCTCCAAAACGCTACCGTGTATTGCTTGTTTGTCGACGGTTGGGGCGCCGCTTTAATATTTGCTTTAGTTGCTGGCTTCTTCTGTATAGGGCCTCCCGCATTCACCCAAGCTTGGGCTTCCTGGCGGGTGGGGAAACTCTTGTAGCGCGCGCCCGGGAATCCAGACACTTGTTTTTGAGTCGTTGGCCAATCTGTGAAAACGCCTGTTTTTTTACCCTTGGCCACTGCATAATACCTCTTTGCCATTTCCTGCCACCATCCATTCCATCGTTCCATCTTACCCAATCTCCAGCCAGCCGGCAACGCACATTCTGTGCGCCGCTGGTTGGCCTTTGTTATACTGGGGACAGAGACTAAAGGCGGTGCAAGCCGTTCTGGTGAAGGAGATTGAAGTATGGAACAATTCGAAAAGTATCACCCCATAATGACTCCTCGGTTTACGTTTGATTGGCTGACTACGGCCACTGTGAAAGAAATTTTTGCTCTGCGCCACGATCCGCAACTGGCCGCGCAAACCAATCGACCGGCGGATGATACGATTAACCAAACCGTCGACTACATCAGTCAAACCATGTTGGCCATCATGCGCAATCAGCAATTGACATGGGCGGTCTCCGACCGGGAAGCGGGTAAAGTGGTCGGAATCTTCGCTATCGCACCAATTGACGCGGACGCTGGGCAGGCAGGCCTGCATCTGGAAATCCAGCCGGATCTGCTCACAGCGGCCACGATCCGGGAAATTATCGGGCACATGTCTGCTTTTTGCTTTGCAGAGCTGGGCTTATCCTCTCTTACGATCTGGGTACCGGCCAATGCGCCGTATCAAGACACTTTGGTAACCCTGGGTTACAAAGCCGATTCTTTCACGGATAGTGATTATGCGGACTTCGATCTTTACCAAATCAGCCGGTCAGTATCCATCACCCCACCGACGAAATAGGTATTAAGGCTGACGCGCGCACTAGCCTGTTAGGCTATGATATGCCTATACGATTCAATTGAAGGAGTGAATTCGCGATGTTTTTTCCGATGTTCTTGTGGTATGACCCCACGTTCTATTTGGTCATTATCGGCCTGGTGATCTCATTAGCGGCTTCGGGTTATGTGAACAGCACATTCCGGAAGTATGATCAGGTACCCAGCCGGTCCGGAGTCAGTGGTACTGATGCGGCGGCCTACATTTTGCAATCTGCCGGCATCCATGATGTTCAAATTCGAGAAGTATCCGGCAATTTAACGGATAATTACAATAGCCAAGATAAAACATTGAATCTGTCCCAGTCGACGGCGCGTTCCACTTCTGTGGCGGCCATCGGCGTGGCAGCCCACGAGTGCGGGCACGCGGTACAGGATAAAGTACGGTATGCGCCGATGAACTTGCGAGCAGGGCTGGTACCAGTGGCCAACTTAGGCTCGACATTGTCCTTACCGATCATTTTTGCCGGTGTAATTTTTGGCATGAATCA
Organism: Schleiferilactobacillus perolens DSM 12744; assembly: GCF_001435585.1. Taxonomy (GTDB): domain Bacteria; phylum Bacillota; class Bacilli; order Lactobacillales; family Lactobacillaceae; genus Schleiferilactobacillus; species Schleiferilactobacillus perolens. Next base: position 177,833 of record NZ_AZEC01000003.1, on the reverse strand, counting down.
TATTATCATCAGTATTGGTTTGTGGGCCTTTGCGGCAGCGTTGATTTTCCAGCTGGTGACATTGCCGGTGGAATTCAACGCCTCTCGGCGGGCGGTGGCAATTCTTTCCAGTTCGCCATTGTTGTCGGGTGATGAAGTGGTGATGGTCAAGAAGGTTCTGTTTGCGGCGGCGCTGACTTATGTGGCGGCGGCGTTGACGACTTTCTTGCAACTGTTGCGGTTGATTATCTTGTTTGGTGGTAACCGGGATAATAATTAGGTTCAGATAAAAAAGCTGTTCGCCCGTGAGAAGACTCATGGGTGGACAGCTTTTTTCGTGTGGGCGCCGTGCCAGTGCTACGCACTGGCACTAAATCCGACAAATTCAAAATTATTTGTCGACATGTATTAACGGATAAAAGCCGGCACTTCTGAAGTCAGAAATGAATGTAATTGTTCGTTAAAAGCGGTTGGGACTTCGGCCATGATGTCGTGACCGCAGTTATCGATGATCGCGGTTTGGATGTGCTTGTTTTGGGCAGCACACCATTCTGCGTAGCCGTTGGGGAAATAAGGGCTTTGTTTGGCGCTTAGCATTAATGTGGGGACGGTGATTTGGGTCACCACAGAACGCCAATCTGCACTGAGATGGTCGATCAAAAGGCTTTGGGCGGCGATGCGAAAGAATGGGCGAGCGTGTTCGGCAGCCATCAATTTGCTGTATACACCGTCGTCTAAGCCATGTAATGTTTCATGCGCTTTGTCCATCCGTTTAAAGAAAGCCGGACAGTCGGCTTCGTCAAGGCCGCGAAAGCCATACCACCATTGGGCGGTATTGACCATCTTGGGACTCTGGTCAATGGTGACCACAGCATGGACCGGAAAATCCGGGTAATCTTTGAGAAAAGCCCAGATGACACTGGCCCCCATGGAATGACCAATTAAAATCGGCGATTTGATCCCCATTTTGGCCAACAGGGTATGCAAATCGCCCGCCAACTCCGTAACACTCGTTGCCACGTTACCAGTCGATGCGCCCTGTCCCCGATAATCGAACGTCACCACTTGATAGCCCCATGTGGTCAACGGCTTAATCTGAGCGGTCCATATTTCCTGGAAGCCGCCAAACCCGTTCAATAAAAGAATGGGCTGACCATGACCATATGTGTTCACGGCCAACTGTGTATTTTCTGCCACTTGTACCTGCATCTCAATCGCGTCCTTTTCTCTTGGCTGTTATTTTACTGCGAAAATTGAGAAATCACAAAATTGGCGATAACAGGCGGGAGAAATACTGCTTAAAACGCAGCCAGCGGGATTGTTGGGCAATGATTTCCTTCGTCAGTAAAGTACTATCCGCGATATCTGCGTTGAAGATATCCGTGAACTCTTGACTGACCTTGGAATCATAGATGAAGCAGTTTGCTTCAAAATTCAACGCATAACTGCGAATATCTTGATTCATCGACCCCACAGTAACGACTTTGTTATCCATCACCGCGGTTTTAGCATGGATGAAACCTTTATTGTAAATGTAAATTTTGATGCCTGTCATTGTCAGTAGATTAGCATAGTACTGCGTCGCCCGGTAAATAAACGGATGGTCCGGCCGATCGGGAATCATGATCCGCACATCCACCCCAGAAGCAGCAGCAATCATCAAGGTGTCAATCATACTGTCGTCGGGAATCAGGTAAGGCGTCTGAATCCACACCGATTTTTCCGCCAACATGATCATTCGCATCATTCCGCCCTTCAAAATCTGAGCGGTGGTATCTGGACCATCAGAAACAGTTTGAATATTGGCATGACCGCCCAAATCTGGGTCGGGGTGACGGAAGTATTTCGGCTGGAACGTGATCAATTCTTCATTTTTGCCCACTGAGGCGTTCCAGTCCATGACAAAGCGTTCCTGCAAAGACAATACCGCCGTCCCCACTAGACGAATCTGAGTGTCCCGCCAATAGCCAAACTTGGGAGTTGGCATCACATACTGGTCGCCCACGTTGAAACCGCCCGTGTAGCCGATCTTCCCATCAATGACCACGATCTTACGGTGTAAGTGATAGTTCAGCCGAGTCTTGGCGACCACGTTCTGAGCGGTAATAAATGGCACGACATGCCCGCCGGCATCGCGAAATGGCTTAAACCAGCGATTGCTGGTGTGCGGCGATCCCCATGGATCATAGATCAAGCGGACTTCCAATCCTTCTCGCGCCTTTTCCGTCAATAACGATAGGAATTGATTGCCAATATTGTCATTAAAAAACGCATAATACTCGACATGGACCGTTTCCTTGGCAGCTTTGATATCTGCGAAGATGGCTTGAATTTGATCTTGTCCATCCGTGTAAATTTTCACCGAATTTCGTTTCGTCAATGGGGCATCTTCCGCGTTGACAAAATACCGAATCAACTGGCGGGCGGTATGTGTGGTGGTGTGATCAGAGCGTTCATTATCCGGATCGGTTTTATCATCCGTCAAAATCATCCGCTTTAAATGTTGCAACCCAATATGCTCTCCGTGACTGATATCAAAAATCTTCTCTTGGGCCAAGCCACGACCCAAAAAAGCGTACAGAATAAAACCCAAAACTGGCAATAATACCAGTACCAAGAGCCAGGCTAACGTGCTCGCAATATTCCGGGGACGGTGAAAAACTGTCACCACAGCCCCGACGGTGTTGAAGATGAATAAAATGATCAAAATGTTGAGCACGATACCCACGAAAGTCACACTCCTCGATGTTCGTTATCTCCAGTATAAGCGTTGGCGCGGGTGAGGGGCAAATAACGGAATTGTAAGGACAGAGGGCGGAGCCGACCGGTTAGGGGCGTAAGCGCAAGAGCGAAGGCGCAGAAAACCCGCCCTTAGGTTTTATGTGCCTTCGCTCTTGCGCTNGGCGGAGCCGACCGGTTAGGGGCGTAAGCGCAAGAGCGAAGGCGCAGAAAACCCGCCCTTAGGTTTTATGTGCCTTCGCTCTTGCGCTCTAGCCCCTGGTCGGCGGAGCCCGTTTTGACAGCGCGTGGAAAACCTCGCAGTACGCTTTTAGGCCCGCCACTTCACGTATACGAAGGAATGGAAAAATGCGGATTAAGAACCAACACCACCTCCGTAAACGGGCAAAGCCGACCAGAAGCTATGTCAGAAGACCGGGGCGGCAAAAAAACCTAAGCGCGGGTTTTTCTGCCGCCCCGGTCTTCTGACGCCGCTTCTAACCGGTCGGCTTTGCCCTCTGGTACTTTTCTCTTGCCTTCTCTCCCTCCATGCTTTACCATAAACATGTAAGCACTTTACTTATTTTTTGATAGTAAGTGCCGCGAGTAAGAGATACACCATTATTTGAGGGAGGCTTTTTTAACATGGCGGATAAAATTAATGCATCCGATGCGATGATCAAGGTATTGCTCGATTGGGGGATCGATACGATTTACGGTTTACCGGGCGGTTCATTCGATTCCACGATGAACGCCCTTTATAATTTGCGGGACCGAATGCACTACATTCAGGTACGGCATGAAGAGGTCGGGGCGTTAGCAGCAGCCGGGCAAGCGAAGGTCTCAGGTCAGATTGCGGCCACTTTTGGTTCAGCCGGGCCTGGCGCTGTGCATTTATTGAACGGTCTTTATGACGCCCAATATGACCATGTTCCCGTGTTGGCATTAGTCGGCCAAGTACCGACGGGGGCCATGAATACATCTTACTTCCAAGAAATGAACGAAAACCCAATGTTTGCGGACGTGTCTGTTTACAACCGGACCGTCATGACAGCACAGCAAATGCCTGCGGTCGTGGATGAGGCCATTCGCCAAGCTTACCGGCACTCTGGGGTGGCCGTGGTGACCATTCCTAAGGATCTGGGCTGGCAGCAAATTGACGATAATTATGTCAGCTCGGCTTATACTTTCCAGAAACCGATCCTGCCAGAACCAGATTCTGCATTGATTGAAAAAGCGGCGGAGATTCTCGCCAATGCCAAACGTCCTTTGATTTACTTTGGTTTAGGTGCTAAGGGCGCCGGTAAAGATATCATTGCCCTATCCGAAAAACTGCACGCACCGATCATGTCTAGTGCCATTGCTAAGGGAATCGTCCCAGATGACTATCCTGCTTATCAAGGCGCAGCTGGCCGGGTCGCCACCAAACCCGGGGTAGAAACCATGGGCCAAGCCGACACCGTGTTAGCGATTGGTACGGATATGCCATTCCAGCCGTACTTTATCAAGCCAGATGCCAAATATATCCAGGTGGATATTGATAACACGAAGTTCACTCGCCGCCATCATGTTGATTTGGCTATTTTGGCCGATGCCACGAAGACGATTCAAGCCTTAAGAGAAAAGATTGCTGCATGGCCGGAAGATGGCTGGTATAAGGCGACTTTGGCCAACCGGGCTAACTGGACGAAATGGGTCGACAGCTTTGCTGATGATGATCGTACACCGTTGCGCGTTGAACCCATTTTCAAAGAAATCAACGCCATGGCCACTGACGATGCCATCTTCCAAGTGGATGTCGGCAACGTCACGATTGATGGCTATCGGTTCTTGAAGATGCATGATCAACAACGCTTCACCACCTCGGCCTGGTATGCCACCATGGGTTATGGTGTCCCTGCCGCTATCGGTGCGCAAACCAAGTATCCAGATCGTCAAGTATGGTCCATCTCCGGTGACGGCGGCTTCACAATGGTGATGCAGGATATCATTACCCAAGTAAAATATAACTTGCCCATCATCAACGTGATCTTGTCTAATGATTCCTTGGGCTTCATCGAAGCAGAACAAGATGACACCAAACAACCTCACTCCGGCGTTGCTTTGCAAGATGCTGACTTCGGCTTAGCGGCTAAAGCCATGGGGGCGACTGGCTTCACAGTACACACCCTGGCAGAATTACGTGATGCCTTTGCTCAGGCCAAGAATGCCAAGGGCCCTGTTGTCATTGATGTTCACATCGCTAATGACCGACCGCTGCCAGTGGAACAATTAGTCTTAGACAAAAAGACCCAAGACCCCGCAGCTGTTGACGCCTTCGTGGCCAAGTACCAAGCCCAAGGCCTCACACCATTAACTGACTTCTTAGCAGACAATAACGCCTAAACATCATCTTCTGTCTCAAAGTCCACGAATGTAAGTGGGACTGGGATAAAGTTTCAAATCTTGACGAGTGTAGTGCCAATGCGGAGCAATCGGAGGTGAAATGGGGCTCAGTGGTGGGAACCACACAGTGCGCGCACTTTGCGCACTGATGTGGTTAGGCGTCTTGAAGACCGCGTACTTTGCGGGCTTCAAGCGCCGTCACCACGTTCCAGCCCCATTTCACCGGAGATTGCGCAGCATTGGCACGGCTCCCAAGCTGAAATTTTATCCCAGTCCCCTTTTTTGCTCACATATCTCATTCTAAAGTCCATAGGGTGAACATGAGCACTGTGATATACTATTCACGAAATTAGTAAAGGGTGAAAAACGATAATGATTTGGACAACACTCATGTTCGCCATCGACGCGATGCTTCTCATCGGCTGCCTCGTCGCTATCTATTGGCAGGGACAGATCGTCATTCGGTCTCGCTACAATTTGTGGCCGTTATTGATGGGACTGCTCATCATGTCCTTTGGCTCCGTCGGTACGCTCGGACTAGATCAAATTGATAAATGGCTGTTTATCGTCGGTTTATCAGCGTTCATATTAAACTGCATTCAAGCCGGTGTCGGCGGTATCGGCGACAAGCGGCTGGTTAACAGCGGCTTCTTTTCCGCGACGGTCCAATACGATCGGTTAGCCGGTATCACGCTGATCCCACTCACTTTACCCAACGGCAAAGAACGGGTAGTCGCAATTTTTGTGACCAATGCCCAGCAGCGGATTCAATTATCGTTTTCCCAGGCGCTGCCCACGATTCAAAAAGAATTGCGGTCACTCGTGCCAGGCAATACCCCAATTGAAGTCCAAAATATCGAACAGTAAACTGACCACACCATCAAAAAATAAGGCCTTGAGTCCACTTACGGATTCAAGGCCTTATTCTGTGTTCTCTAAAGGATATATTCGCTTTGCATGTCCCGCAAAAAAGCGTCAAATTCCTGGCGGTACTTAGCAATGGCCGCCGGATTGTGATCAGCCAATAGTTGAATGAGCTGCCGTCGTTTGTTTTCAAACTGTTGACGAATGGCGCCATTATTTTCATTAGCTAAACGTTCCAGTTGCGTCAAAATCAATTGGTCTTCCTCTTCGTTCTTTTGCGGTACGGCGAAGGCATTTACCCGCTGCACAGTGGCTTGATCCACGGGTTGATTGACCACCGTCGGGGTGACCTCGATCGTCTGCTGAGTCAATTCATCCGTGGCTTCATTGCTCACCAAGATCTGCAACTCCCCATCGGCAGCCAATCGGAACGTAATGACGATTAATTCGTTAGCTTGCGGATGCTTTTGCAGGTGACATTCACCAATTTGCAGATTGTTGCGATTATGCATGCTTTCCCCCAAAAAGATGGGGATAAATACTTCAGTATCCGCTGGATTCGTGGCCAGCTTCACTGTCTTTTCAACAGGGAGCGGCTGGCCGCGTTCAATCAGCGGCACAAACCCGTCCGTTAACCAACCCGCAAAAGTTTTCCGCCTAGTTTGAATCCCATAAGAATGAGCGGCTGTGGGCGTCAAGATCATTTCCGGTCGCATCAAGTCTTGCAACGGCATGCCAGCTAACGCTGCCACGCCCAATGCCACCCGATCGCCAGGCGTATCACTGACAATGCTCAAATTGCCCTGCAGTGTGCGCACATGTTGCTGAATGACTGGAAATTCACCGCCGGCGCCGCTAAATACAATTTTATCCACCGCGGCCAACTGCCAGCCCACCCGATGCAAGACAGTCGCAAAGGGCTCAGTCAAAATATCGATCAACGGCGCAAATATTTTGCTCAGATGTTCCGCGGTTAACGTATATGTATATTCATCTCCACGCACAGTTAAAAAGACAGTTTCCTGATTTGTAAAATGAAGTCCCCGCTTGATAATTTCCATTTGGGTGGCGATTTGCATATAAGCTGCCGCATCCAACTCTGACAAACCCTTTTGCACAATGAAATCATCGACTAGTGTTTGGGTGAAATCAGCGCCGCCCAAGTGATTGACGGTGGCTTGGGCGGTCACTTGCCGCGTTTTGCCAATCGTATGCACGGCGCTCACTGTAAACCGGTCTCGACCCATGTCCGCCACCAAGACCCGACTTTCTTGATCCGCTGAAATCCCACTGGCCGCCAGCGCTGCCACTGGATCACAGACCAGCTTCATGACCGTTAACCCAGCCAGCTGTGCCGCTTGAATTAATGCATCGCGTTGCTGATTGTCAAAATACGACGGGACGCTCACAATTGCCTCACTAATTGTCTCGTGCAAATAGCGTTCAGCACTGATCCGTTGACTCTTAAGTACTAACGCAGTCAACTCAGTCGGCGTGAACTGCCGGTCTCGTAAATGATACTGTTTTGCTGTCCCCAACAACGATTTGAAGTTGGCAGCGGTGGCGTCTGGGTTTAAAATTCCCCGGCTTTGGGCCACCGCCCCCACGGTGACTTGTCCGGTTTCATCCACATTCACCACTGTGGGCGTCACTTCTGCGCCCCATTCATTGGGGATAATACGTGGTGCTTGACCATCGAAATATCCCACTAAAGAATTGGCTGTGCCAAAATCAATTCCAATTACCGTCATTGGTGCACCTCCCCCATTTTCTCAGACCCCATTCTGAGAATGCTTGTCTATATCATATCGGAAAATGGGAAAGCATTGGATTTAACTTTTAGACATAATTTTTGCCAATGGTGCATTTATTTAAGGAAAAAGGGGCGAACGTCGTGATAAGTGCTGCGCGATCTCCGGTGGGCTGGGGCTGCGAAGCGCAGAAAGTGCGAAGCCGCAGGCGTAGCAAGCTGTGACGGCGCTTTGAACCCGCTGAGGTACGCGGTTTCAAAGTTGCCTAACAGCTGAGCCCCATCCCACCTCCGATCACTCCGCACTTATCACTAACATGCGGGTGCCACAACTGCTCCCCTTTTTAACCTAGAATACCAAAACGATACCCGTTGTTTTTGTAATACTGAATAATGCTAGGGAGGGTTTGTAAAGTGACGTTCTTGTCTTCGGCATCGTGCATGAGGACGACGCGGTAGGCGCTATTGGGATAGACATTGAGTGAGGCGGCATGGTATTTCATTGAGGCCGACACGTTTTTCGGGGCGGCCGCACCGAGGGCATCGCCGACCGCTGCGTTCCAATCCATCCAGGTCATTCTTAACTTGGCTAAATCGGCATCCGCGGCGGCCAAGTTTTGCCAGGACATGTGACCGCCAGGATAACGCCAGGCGTGGGTCATGAATTGTTGACCCAGCACGCCGCGCATGGCGGTGAGTGATTTGATTGCTTCGTTATAAATTGCTGTGGGATTGGCTTTACGCTTAGGGTAGAGGGTACTGTACACGTGGGTGAAGCTGTGGATGCCAATGCCGTTGCCCTCATCATATTCCTGCTTCAATATTGGTGCAGTCTGGGCATTGATCGTATCGCCCACGACAAAGAAAGTCGCGTGGACCCCGAATTGTTTCAAAACAGCTAAGACCCGTGGACTCATCTTCGTATTGACACCATCGTCAAAGGTCAAGAAAACGACTTTTTGTTCACCTGGCGTGGCTCGTTGCGCCATTTTTTCCCGGACCGCCGCCGGATCATACGTATACGCATTAGCACTTGTAATATGATTTTCTCCGTCAGTGGGAACAGATGACAGACTGGCTTCTTTGGCACTAGTGCTGTGGGCGGCAGACGCTCGGTTTGACCGCTTAGCCGCCGACCGCTGAGACGACTGTTTTTTCTTGACAACCCGACTTTCCGCCGTACGGTTGGCCTGGGATAAATACCGCCACAAGACAGCTCCACCACCGCCTAAAAGGATTAACGCCCCAAAAATAATAACCAGCTTATTCCGCAACCGCATGAATCATTCCCCAATTTCTTGTGATTTGTAAATACTCCGCGCCATTATAACGAAAAAAACGACAAGAAAAAAGCACGTCGACTCACGGTCAACATGCCTTAATCAATTCATTACTTGTCTTCATTCTTAGCCCGTTTAGCTAAAAATTCCAAGATTTCAGTGGTATGCTTTACGCGTTTCTTAGCGCCATCCCGAGATACTGGCCGGCGATTGCTGGAAACACCTGTGTGGGTATTTTGTGACACGAGATCGTCCCCCTTTCCGCACATATACTAAGATACTATATAATTAATCTGCCCCTGGCGTCAATAGCCAGTTTGGACATGGCGTAAATAGGCTTGCTGTCCCAGTCCGGGATTGATACGCACCCGCCGTAAACTGAGCAGGCCCTGACTAGCGGTGGCTAATCCCGGCGCGGTGGTCAAACCAAGCTGGTACCCCGCCGCCGCAGCGTATCGCAATGTGTTCGCATTATAACGACCGGAAGGATAAGCAATGGTATTGGGCGCGGTACCTAATATTTCTCCCAGAACCCTGCGGGAATCGGCCAGTTCACTTTGTTGGCGCACATCGGGTAACTTATTCAATTCCAAATGACTGACGGTATGCGAGGCAAAATCCACCCCAGCCTGTTGCATCTCGTTAATCATCGCTTTCGTCAGATTCCAGTGGGCATTAATCGCGCCGCTAATTTCATTGATTGTGACCCGGGATTTGGTTTCTTTGAAGATCTGTAAGCCCGGGGTATACATTGAGCGATAGCCATCATCAAACGTGATCCAAACGAGTTTGTCCTGGGGTACTTTATTTTCTTTCAACACCACATACGCTTCTGCTGGCGTGAGTTCATAATACCCCGCCTGCTTCAGCCAGTTGAGCTGATTGCGTAATTGATCCGCTGGCATCTTCAAGGTATTACCCACATCAATGTCGTGATACATCAAAATCGGCAAATTGACTGGCGCATCGGCCTGGTGCCAGCGATCCAGCGGAATCCGGTCTGTACTGGTGGGATCAACGGCAGCTTTTTTAACCGCCGCCCTTTTCTCACTGGCCGCCCGCCGTTTACTGCTCGCCGCCGCCCGCTGCTGCCGTGATCGACGCTGCCGCACTGCTTCTTGACGGGCAGTCATCGCTTGTTGGTGCACTGTGTGCTGATGCCAAAAGAATCCCCCCGCAGCAATCAGTAACACGACAATGCCCAACAACCAAATTCGTTTCTTTCTCCCCATTTGATTTTTGCATCCTCACTTTGTTTGATTCTGCTTATCGTCAGATTTTGATTGATCCTGCGCTTGCCGCTGTCGCCGAGTATAATCCCGCAACCGATGCTGTACTTCTTTGACCCGTGGATCTTTAGCCAAATGAGCCATCGCAAACGCCTGCCACTGTTCCCGAGTCATCTGCCGACCGACATCCATCCCCTTGTCCGTCGTCGGTGCGGACTCATCATTGGCCACCCGACCATCCAGCCATTGCTGCAGTGTTTGCGACCAATCCTGGGGTTTGGCCTTTTTCCCATCTGCCCGCTGCTGACGGCGCTGTTTTTGCACTTGTTGCTGAAATGCCCGCATTTGTTCCGGTGTCAACTGCAAATACTGCGACCGCTGATCTGGAGTCAGTTGTGCCGCATCGTTCATTTGCTGCCGGGTAGTACCATTAAACAGCAAGTCCCGGACGGGATAAGATAGATAGAACCAAACCGCAATTTGTGGGAAAAACCAAGCAATCACCAGCAAGGCCAAATTCCAAATGAACAAAATTGGGTTTTGGGCACCATAAATTTTACCGTAAACCTGCCGCATTTTAGATTTATCCGTGTACCGGAAATGAATCACTGCTTTAGCCAATAGGCGGAAACAAAACGACATGACAATATTCAATACGCCATACGCCATCACCGTAATTCGAGTCGTGTTCGAGGCCATCATATTGGTGGCCAAGGGCATTAACGACAATACCGCCAGAAACAAAAAGTCGTACAACATGATGCGATAAGTCATATCGTCAATTTCACTAAAGGCAGTGGCATGCTGATACCACATATTGGCCACCAGTGCAAAACTGATGAAATAAATTCCAATCTCCTTGAGCAGACCCATGTAGGCTGGAATACTATTACGCAACACTGGCGTCAGATCCAGCACCATGATTGTCATGATGATGGCAATCACGGCATCACTGTATGCGTCCAAGCGGTTCTTAAGCTTTTTCATTTTAAATCAATTTCTTTCGAATGGAACCGGAAATAAAGTCCACTAGAGTGACCATGATGACAATCCCTAAGAGGATAATCCCGACCCGGGACCAGGCCCGTGCGGAAATGGCAAAGATTAACGGGGTCCCGATACCACCGGCGCCGACAATACCTAAGATCGATGCCGACCGAATGGCCAGTTCAAATCGATACAGGGTATTGGAAATCAGTTCCGGTAATAACTGGGGAATGGTGGCCAACATCGTGACATCCATCCGTGTACCCCCAGCCGAAGTGACCGACTCACCGGCCCCATTATCCAAGTTTTCAATAGCCTCTGAGAACAGTTTGGCCAACATCCCCACTGAGTGGAACCCGACTGCCAAGACCCCGGCAAAGGCGCTGGGACCAACAGCCTTGATGAACATTAACGCCAGCACAATTTCTGGGAAGGTCCGAATCGCTGTCAGCAAGAACTTGCCGCTGCGGGTGACCAGCCAAAACTCATGCTTGGTGTTCGCTGCCCAGAAGGCAAAGGGCAGACTGACAATGGCAGAAATGAACGTCCCGATAAAGGCGATGGCGATAGTTTGGAGTAAGGTGGACACCAAGTCTTCCCCATCGCCGCGGTATACATACGCCCAATCTGGATGGAAAATACCGGACATAATCGAGCCGCCGATTTGACCGGCGTTAGGCTTAATGGCAAATGCCGGCATGCCCACAAACGCCCAGATAATCAATGCTGCGACAAATGCCCAGGCTAAATACTTGGGCCATTCATTTTTCCGCTCACGAGGCGGCAATTTCTTATTTGTGGCATCCATTACATCAGCACCTCCCGCGTCTTCAATGATACATAGTCAATGACTAAGACGACTGCAAAAATAACCAAGACCATGATCGACACCCGATCGTAACGGAACTGACCCAGTGCCTGCTGTAAGAATACCCCGATACCACCGGCACCGACGTACCCCAGCACCGTAGACGCCCGGACATTGATTTCAAAGGCATACAGGAAGTAACTGACAAAATAGGAACTCACTTGGGGAATCACGGCGTAACGTACAATTTCCCATTTATTCGCCCCACTGGCGGTGAGGGCTTCAATCGGCCCTTCGTCAATGGTTTCCACCGCTTCATAGAACAGTTTGCCGACCATGCCGAAGGTGAAAATCGCCAGGGTAATAATACCCGCGACAGGACCAATCCCAACCACTGCGACGAATAGTGCTGCCAACAACAGATCCGGGATCGTTCGAATAATATTCAAGATGAAGCGCAAAATACCGGTGACAAACCGATTCTGAATAATATTGCGGGACACCAGGAACGCGTATGGCGCAGCCACTAAAGCGCCGATGGTCGTACCGATCACAGCCATTTTGATCGTTTCAATTAAAGGGGCAATCACATAGCTGGTGTAAGACCAGTCCGGACTCATCATTTGATCAAATATTTTCATAAACTGATCAAAATTGGCAAAGAACATGGGAATGTCGACGTTTGTTTCACCGGCTGACCAAAGAATCCCGGCGATCATCAGAATCGTCACAATCAGCTTTTCCCAACCAAACGGCTTTTTGGGCAGCGTCATCTGCGGCGCCGCCATTTTGCGGTCTGCCATGATTAGGCGCCCTCCTTCTCAGTATCCTTACCGGAATAAATCTCTGAGATCGTCGCATCATCCGCGGTGGCCACAGGACCATCGAAGACTTTCTCCCCCGCCCGAATTCCCACAATCCGAGAGCCATATTCCTTGGCCAAATCCACAGAGTGTAAGTTGATTAGGACCGTGATCCCCAGTTCCTCATTAATCCGCTTCAAGTCATCCATGACGTGACGGGTGGTTTGCGGATCCAAACTGGCCACCGGTTCATCTGCCAAGATAATCTGTGGATCTTGGGTCAACGCCCGGGCGATGGAAACTCGCTGCTGCTGGCCGCCGGATAATTCGTCTGCACGGGCGTAGACCTTATCGCCTAAATCCACGCGTTGCAATGACTCGTATGCCCGTTGTTTATCTTCTGGTGAAAAGAGACCAAAAATCATTTTCCAGGTGGGATAGTAACCAACCCGGCCGGTGAGGACATTGCGCAATACGGAAGCCCGCTTCACCAAATTAAAGTTCTGGAAAATCATGCCGATACCCCGGCGGATTTCCAACAATTCCTTGCCTTTAGCCTTCGTAATCGAGCGACCACCAATTTGAATATCGCCAGACGTAATATCGTGAAGTCGATTCACCGACCGCATCAGAGTACTCTTCCCGGCTCCGGAAAGACCAATCACGACGACGAATTCGCCGGGATAAATCTTGAGATTGATGTCTTTTAAACCTAACGCGCCGTTATCGTATACTTTTGACACGTGATCGAACTGAATGATCGGCTCCTGTGGCGCCGCTGTGGTACTCGGTACTTGCTGTTCAGCCATGCTAAGTGTCCTCTTTCTAGATGAATGTATAAAGCTGCACTTACCTATGAGTATAATGCCTTAAAAACGATAAAAATGCTAGAGGGCTGCGCCGACCGTTTAGGGGCGTAGGCACAGGACAGGGCAGGCAGAAAACCCGGTCTTAGGTTTTATGTCTGCCCTGTCCTGTGCCCTAGCCCCTGGTCGGCGCAGCCCGTTTACGAAGAACCATAAACACAAGAGCGCAGTGACAGAAAACCTGTACTTAGGTTTTATGTCGCTGCGCTCTTGTTATCTACGCTTCTCGTTGGCTCCGCCCGTTTACAGGGCCAAGCGCAGTGAAGAACCCGCACTCAAACGCCCGTACGCAGACAATCAACTGAGCCTAGTAATCAGGTTATTTCTTATTGTCGCCAACAATCTTCTCATACTGCCGCACAATGTCGAAGTTACTGTCCTTAGACGGCACATACGCTTCGTGGCTGTACACAGTGGAGATGATTTCGTGGCCCTTCTTCGTCTTAGCAATCTTGATGAAGGCCGCACTTAACTTCTTGCGGAAAGCGGCACTCATATCAGAACGAACAGAGATCGTATCGTTGGGAATGGGCTTGGTGAAGTAGATTGGTAAGACTTTGGTCATGATATCGGGATCATCTTTTTTAACCAAGTTACGGGCATCCTCGAAGACGAAAGCGGCATCTGTATCACCGTTCAAGACTGACAACACGCCCTGATCATGGCCCTTCACGGTCACCAATGTATCGTCCTTTTGCACGTCGATCCCTTTTTGCTTTAATTCTGCAGAAGGCCAGATATAACCGGCGGATGAAGTCACATCCTGGACGGCGATCTTCTTGCCCTTGAGATCCTTGTAAGACTTGATGCTGGAACCCTTCTTGACCACGATCATCGAACGATACGTGTTGGTCAATGTGGTGCCGTTACGGCCGCCGGGTTGCACGATCTTGTAACGTTCAGCTTGGAGCAATACATCGGCGTACCCTTGCTTGTGGGCTAATACATAGCCATCAGGCGGCAGGAAACCGACATCCACTTGTTTTGAACCCATGGCTTCAACGATAGTGTTATAGTCCGTTGAAACTGTAACCTTAACCGGAATCTTCAGTTCCTTTTGCAACAATCCAGCCAGTGGCTTCGCCTTGGCTTCAATCGTATTGGCTTGAGACGACGGTACGAATTGGACATTCAGACTCTTGGGTGTATAACCGCTGCTGCTCTTACTGCTGGCACTGCTGCTCTTGCTGCTATTGCCGCAAGCGGCCAGGGTGAACACGCTCACTGCAGCTAAGGCAGTGAGGGCAAGCTTTTTCCAGGACTTCATGAAAGTAACCCCTCCACAGGTTTGTGTGCGGGTCGGCCGATTATCACGTCATCCCCGAGCGGCCCGCACTTATTTTTCAATTCGTTCGTATTATACGAAAAAAACGCGGTTTGTACAACGGTTTAATTGTAAAGGATGTGTAAAAACCCGAACTATATTTTGTAAAATCCCATGCCATTCGGGAATGAAAGCACGTCCCTATGGGGTTTTCTCCCTTTTACAAGAATTTTACCTTTGTGCGGAGGGAGAGCGGCCAAAATACTTTTTGAACAACTTAGAGAAGTAGAGGGGGTCACTATACCCGACCCGACCGGCCACTTCTTTAATCGTGAGCGTGTCGTTAGGCAACAACTGGGCAGCCCGGCGCATGCGGATATCAGTGAGATAATTGCTCGGCGTTTGGCCGACCACAGTTTTAAACAGCCGCGATAAATGGGCACTGCTGACATGCAGATCGGCGGCTAACTGGGCTAAGGAAACATCTTCGGCGTAATGGGCGTTCAAATAATAGAGGGCTTGAGTCACAACAGCTTGGCTTTCTGCCGGCGACTCTTCACCGCCCAGAATCTGATCGTCGGCCACCGCGTTCTCGGGCAGCGCCCGCAATAAATACACTAACAGTGTAGTGACCAGCGATTGTTCCAAGAGCAATTTTCCCAATGCCTGCTGACTGCTTTCTTGAATCAGCTGATCAACCACATTAAAGAATGCCGTTTGCTGAGTGCCTAAATCAATGACACTGCTGGCGAAGGGCAGCTGATCGCTGCCGATCCCGGGCAGCACAAAATGGCGGAAACCGATGTGCACCTGTTCGCTGCTCGTCCCCACTGGCTGAGTTTCTTGATGCCAGGTGTGGGGATTAAACACCAGCACCTGCCCTTGAGTAATGTGGTAATAGCGATCTGCAATCCGATAATCGGCACACCCCTGGACCATGATCGAAATTTCAGGAAAATCATGCTGATGGTAGGGGCTGGTGCCTGGTTTGTGATTCGTATAGGGAAAAACGTAGAGTATTTCCGGTACGGAGCCGGCCAAATCCAACATGGCTCACCACAATCTTTCTACATTGATATCTTCATTATAGCGCTTTCGCCTGCTGGCTTATTGCGGTTCTTTGACGGCTGGGAATCACCCCGCGCACTCCGCCCCGGGGATCGGACATATCCCCAACATAGCGCGGGATCAGATGGCAGTGGCAATGGAAAACCGTCTGGCCAGCCGCTGCCCCGCAATTAAGACCGATGTTGTACCCATCTGGTTGAAACCGAGCGGCAAGTAATGCCTTGCCTTCTTCCAGTAACGCCGCCATGGCTTGCCTTTCCACATCCGTCATGGCAAACCAATCCCGCCGATGGGCCTTGGGAATGATCAACAAGTGCCCTGGATTCACTGGGGAACGATCAAAGAAGGCGACACACAGGTCGTTGGCCAACACGATTTGTGCGGGTGCAAGATGGCAAAATGGACAGTCAGCGGCTGTGTTGTGATTCTCAAGAGACATTCAATTACCTCCAAAATTTCGTATGCGCTTAATTTTCTCCTATTGGCAATTCCAACACAACATTTGTTTGAAAAAGTCAGGTCGACAAAATACTCCATTGTTATGGTCAAATCTTTCCATTCTCTTCTGTTGATTCTCCCGCATAATAGCTCGTAGTCATTATTTCGCACTGATTTTTGCACAAATACGGGAGGATAATTCATCATGAATCCATATCAATGGATCTGGCGGTATGCCCGGCGTTACAAGGGCAAAATGTGGCTGGCCGCCATCCTAATCATTGGCAACAGCCTGGGGATCATTGTGGTACCGCTGCTGGGCGGGGCCATCATTGACCAAGTCATCAACCAAGGCCACACGGAACGGCTGCCTTGGATGCTGGCCGTCATGATCGGCACCACCCTGGTACGCACGCTGATGCGTTATACATACCAAATCCTATGTGAGCGGGTCGGCCAAAATACGCTTTATGATGTGCGTAAAGACCTTTTTAACAAGCTGCAATCCTTGGATTTTAACTTCTTCAATACCGTCCGCACTGGCGATATCATGGCCCGGATGACCGGCGATATGGACGCTATTCGTCACTTTGTTTCGTGGGTCTCCTACCAAGTCATTGAATGTGTGCTCTGGTTTTTTACTGCCGTTGTGGTGATGAGCACCATTTCCTGGCCGCTGATGCTGGCGCTGGTAGCGGTCACACCGTTAATTGGAATTTTAACAATTAAGATGAGCCAGGCCGCTCACCCGGTCTTCTTCCAAATCCGCCAAAGTTTCTCCCGGCTCAATTCGATGGTCGAAGAAAACATCTCGGGCAACCGGGTCGTGAAGGCCTTTACTCAAGAGCCCTACGAAATTCAGAAATTCGATAAACTGAATGACGATTACAAGCAGCGCAATATGGCTTCGGCGGCAGTCTCCCGCCGGTATTTGCCCGTTCTTGATTTTCTCGCATCCATTTTGACCGTCATCGCGCTGCTTCTCGGCGGTTATTTTGTCATCACCAAGCAGATGACCTTGGGCGACTTGGTCGCTTTCAACGGTTTTTTGTGGATGCTGAATCAGCCAATGCGGATGAGTGGCTGGCTGATCAACGATATGCAACGTTTTTCCGCCGCCACCATTAAGATCCGCCAGATGCTCGGGGCCAAATCGCAGATTCCTGTCAACAACGCCGATCATTACGAAAAAATTCATGGCACGGTAGAATTTCGCCATGTGAACTTCGAATATGCCGACGATCCAACTCAGCCGGTGCTCCACGACATTAATTTCCAAGTCGCACCAGGTCAAACCATGGGTATCCTTGGAGAAACGGGGTCTGGGAAATCCACCCTGATGAACTTGATCACCCGCTTTTACGATCCCACCAGCGGAGAAGTATTGATTGATGGTAAAAATGCCAAGGACTATCCGGTCCGCCAACTGCGGGATCAAGTCACGATCGTCATGCAGGACCAATTTCTCTTTTCCGATACGATTAAAGACAACATCAATTACGGTAATCGCCAAGCGGATCCGGGCTTCATTCACGCCATGGCAGATGTGGCCGACGCGGAAGACTTCATCACCGATATGCCAGCGGGATACGACACCGTGGTGGGTGAACGAGGCGTGGGCTTATCCGGTGGTCAAAAACAGCGGATTTCTTTGACCCGGGCCTTGGTCAAAGACCCGGCCATCCTAATTCTCGATGACACCACATCTGCCTTGGACATGGAAACCGAAGCAAAGATTCAAAAAGAACTGCGGCGCATCACCGCGGACAAAACCACATTTATCATTGCGACCCGGATTTCTTCCATTCGCCAAGCCGATCAAATCATCGTGCTCCAGCACGGCCGCATTATCGAGCGCGGCACTCACGATGAGTTACTGGCGAAACACGGGTATTACTTTGACACCTATCAAAAACAACTGGGCGCACTAGGCGTGGCCCCGGGAGAGGAGTGAGCGGCATGGCCAAACGCAATACGTACCAAGAAGACGAAACATTAGAACAGGAATTTAACTGGTCCTACTACAAGCGGTTAGGGAAATACTTGAAGCCTTACCTGCGCCGCCTGCTCGTGGTGTTAGCCAGCATCTTAGTGGCCAACATCGCCGTGATCATGGGCCCGTATTTGACCAAGGTGGCCATTGACTCCGCCATTCCCAATCGTGATATGGGTCAATTGTGGCTGATTGCCGGTATCTTCCTGGTGACCCTGATCATCGCATTCTTTTGCATGCGCTATCGCATCTGGGCGATCACAGAAATCGGCCAGGACATGCTGCGGGATATGCGCTCCGATATTTTTAACCACCTCCAAGAACTGCCCTTCTCTTACTTTGATTCCCGCCCCCACGGCAAGATCCTGATTCGTGTGGTCAACTACATTAACACTTTGTCCGATCTGCTCAGCAATGGGTTGATCAACCTCATCTCGGATTTGATCAGTCTCATCGTGACCTTGGTCTTCATGTTCTTTATTGACTGGAAACTCACGCTATACAGTATGGTGCTGTTACCAATTCTGTTCATCTGGGCCTGGGTTATCAAAAACAAGCAGCGGGTAGCCTATCAGGTTCTGAGCAACAAACAGTCGAACCTGAACGCCTATATTCATGAAAGTATCGCCGGCATCAAGGTCACCCAAGGCTTTGCTCAGGAGGATAACGCCGCCAAGCGCTTTGCCGATGTGTCAGAGGAATACCGCACCACCTGGATGCACGCGGTGAAGATCCAATTTGCCCTGTGGCCAGGCGTGCAAAACATTGCCATCATGACCACAGCACTGATTTATTTCGTCGGGGTCAACCGTATCGGCGTGGCGGTGACTACCGGGACACTGATTGCATTCATCGGCTACATCAACAACTTCTGGAACCCCGTCATTAACATCGGTAATTTCTATAATTCCCTCATTACCGCCACGGCCTATCTGGAGCGAATTTTTGAAACGCTGGATGAAAAGCCCGAGATCGAAGATGCCCCAGATGCCTTCGCCCTGCCACCTATTAAGGGCGATGTGCGGTTTAATGATGTCTCATTCAAGTATGAGGAAAACGGGCCGATGATCTTACAACATGTGTCTTTCCACGCGACACCGGGGCAATCAATCGCGCTAGTCGGCCCCACTGGTGCGGGTAAATCTACGGTGATTAATTTACTGTCGCGCTTCTACAACGTCACGGATGGCGAAATCTTGATTGACGGGGTAAACATCAATCAAGTCACACTGAAGTCGCTGCGCCAGCAAATGGGAGTCATGCTCCAGGATACGTTCATTTTTTCTGGGACAATTCTGGATAACATTCGCTATGGTAAATTGGACGCCACCGAGGAAGAAGTGATTGCCGCAGCCAAGGTAGTCCGTGCCGATGATTTCATCCGCCACTTGAAAGACGGTTATCACACGGAACTGCAGGAGCGGGGGTCCACCCTCTCCGCTGGCCAGCGGCAACTCATTGCCTTTGCCCGGACGCTGCTGATCGATCCGCGCATCCTCATTCTAGATGAGGCCACAGCGGCGATCGATACCCAAACAGAGATTTTATTGCAGCAAGGATTGAATGCCCTTCTTAAGGGCCGAACGAGTTTCATCATCGCTCACCGGCTATCCACGATTCAAAATGCTGATCAGATTTTTGTGATCGATCATGGTGAAATTGTGGAACGGGGCAGTCATGCCACGCTGATGGCAGAACATGGCGCGTACTATGATTTGTACGATGCGCAGTACAAGATGCTGCAATCGATGTGACGATTTGAAAGAGGGCGCAGCCGACCGGTTAGAAGCGGCAATTGCTTGCCCCCCACCTAAGAAAACCCAAAAAGGACCGCCCGCAGTCATTCCTCTGCAGACGGTCCTTTAATCTATCCTATATTCCCTAAATCAAAGCTGCTGGCGCCGGATCACGCCGCGCAACTCATTGATCAAATCATTCGGGTGCCGTGTTGGGGTGGCCACGGTCTTGATGTTTAACAAGTCTTTATCAGATAAGTTGTGGGAAATTGAGTTCTTGCCGTAAGAACCAGTACCCAACGTTAACGACGGCGTTAAGGCGTTGAATAAACCGCCGATACCGCCCAAAGATGCGGGTTGGTTGACCAGAATCCGGCAGGCGGGCATCTTTTGACCGAAGTCGGCGATAACTTGCTTATTTTTCGTGTGCAGTGCCGCCGTATGGCCCAGGCCGCCGTAATTGAGCAGGGCCAAGCAAATATTGAAGGCGGCCTGTTCATTGTTGGCACGATACATGGATAATACCGGCGACAGCTTTTCACCGGACAGCGGATAATTCACACCAATGCCGCTGATGGCAGCAATTAATACTTTAGTTCCGGCAGGTACTTTGATACCGGCTAGCTTAGCGATCTTTTCAGCTGATTGACCAGCAATCGGACCACGGACGGTATGGCGTTCTGGATCAATGACGGCATCAGACAGCTTTTGCACATCTTCAGCGGGCACAAAGTAAGCCCCTTGTTTGGTGAATTCGGCTTTGACTTTGTCTTCAATATCGGCATCAATAACAATGCTGTTTTCAGAGGCACAGATCATGCCGTTGTCGAAGGTCTTGCTCAGCATAATGTCGCTGACCGCAGCATGGACATCGGCACTCTTTTCAATATAGGCCGGGGCATTACCGGGGCCAACGCCCAAGGCCGGTTTACCAGTGGAATAAGCGGCCTTGACCATACCTGGACCGCCAGTGGCTAAGACAATGGCCACTTGGGGATTATTCATTAAAGCGCTAGTGGCTTCGATACTCGGTTGATGGATGTATTGAATCAAATTCTCTGGCGCACCGGCATTCGTCGCTGCTTGGCTCAATACTTTGATCGTGGCGGCACCACATTGTTGGGCTTGGGGATGCAAGCCAAAGATAATCGCATTGCGGGTCTTTAAGGCCATCAAAATCTTGAAGATGACTGTCGAAGTGGGGTTCGTGACAGGTGTGACGCCAGCCACGACGCCAAGAGGTTCGGCATACGTCGTCAGTCCATGAACCGGATCTTCAGCAATCTTGCCGACAGTCTTATCATCTTTGATGTTGTTCCAAATATATTGACTGGCATAAATATTCTTGATCGCTTTATCTTCGGCATTACCCCGGCCAGTTTCCTTCCAGGCTAAGAAAGCCAATGCGCGGGAATGAGCGATAGCGGCGTTAACCACAGCCTGGCAAATCGCATTCACCTGGGCTTGATCAAATTGTTGGTATTCTTTAAAAGCGTGTTGGGCCTGGGCAACTAAATCGTTCACTTCTGTAGCGACGTTTTGATCTGCGTTATAAACCTTTTTCAATGCAACTGTCATGAATGACATCTCCTGATTACGATTGATTTCACAATTACCATAACGCCTCTGAATAACAATGTAAATAGCGTGAAAACGGGAGATAACAGCCGAAAAATGCTGTTAACATTTAATTTCACAAACTCGTCATAAGGCTATTCAGACCTTGTTCGAGCGTATTTCACAAATGAAAAATGGACTCGTTTTCAATTTCAACGACTATAACAGATATTTTTTTCAATGGAACAGAACAAAATTGCCTGACCTGCGGATACGGGTCGTATCAACAAGTCAGGCAATTTTAAAAATGAAACAGATTTATTTTTCGGCGGCCTTTTGCAACCGATCATAATCCGCCGTGGTCAAATGCAAGATGTCCGTTTGATGGTCTGCATCCACTAACGCTTCGTACCGATCATCTGGGAGCGCCGCGAGGAAAGTTTTCGCATCCACACCCACAGGCTGGAGCCAGCGTTCCAAGTGATGGGCATTGAAATAGCTGCTTTGCTGACGGTAGGTGGACTGGGTGGCGGCGGGATCGATTTCGATCTGGGTCGAATCCTTGGCAATCGTGATGGATGCTAAAGGTGCGGTGACTAAATAATGGGTGCCCAAATCAGTCACCCCCGTAATCGGATCGGCGACCTTCGCCACGGAACGCAATTGATCTTCGGGTAAAATATGCCATACCCGTTGGACAATTTTTTGCCGCCGGGCAAACATGATCAAGGTGCCGCCAGTGGTGATGACTAAGCAGGCTTCAATGAAGATGACAAAGATCAATGGTAATTGACCGCCCTGCTTGGTGCTGATCATTATCTGTTGAATAATCGCAATGACCAATGCGGCCAGCCAGGTCCCCGCGGTGATCCGCAAGGCCAATTGAATGCGGCGGCTGGCCTGAATGAGTTGTTGAATAGGTGCTTGTTCGTTGACTGTCATATAACAACTCCCCCTCCTAGGCCTGCATCACACCGAGCAATATACCGCCAGCGATGATGAGCGCACAGCCAAACAGTGTGTATACCAATTCTTTATGGGTTTTGTGCTCCCGCAAAATCAAGATTCCGCCTAAAGTGGAGATGACCACTCCCATTTGTGATAGCGAGAAACTGATGGCCAACCCGCCGAGTTGAATAGCCTGGGAATAAAATAGATTGCCCAGGCCCCAAAGCAATCCGAGAATGACATTGTAATACGTAAACCGGCTATTCATTTTGCGCGCCGGTTGACTACTGGCCGCCGCAAAACCCTCAATCATCACACCCACGGCTTGGGGTAAAAGCAATGCTGCCGGATCAGGACTGAAGGCTTTATTCACGATGGAATAAAGGGAAATGCCCACACCGGATAAGAGCACAGCCACAATGCCGACCACTTGCCGTTTGGCTGGAGTCACGGTGACACTTGGTTCTTGTTTCTTTTCTTTCACCGAAGTAAAAATAGCGCCGACAATCAAGATGACCAATGCGCTCAAGCCGAATAAGTAATCACGGCCATTGGTCCATTCGCCAAAGACAATTGCGCCCGCTAAGGTGGTGATAATTAACTGGGAAGCAGTCGAAATTGGCATGCCCATGGACACGCCGATCTCTTCTAACCCACGGAACTGTTGGTTTTGGCCCCAACAGTAAAAAAGACCCGACGCGATCCCGACCAAAGTAGTCTGCAAATCGATCGTCGGTTGAACGACAAAATAATACAACAGCGCAAACAACAGAATTCCGTAACTTTCGCCCAGAATCTGATTTTGGCTGTTGCCGCCAATCTTATGACTCACCACGGAGATGCTGCCCCAACACACCGCCGTGATCAGCGCGTACATAATGCCCACGTCCACCACTCCTATTACTGAAAAAGCGTATGAGCTACTTTACCATATTTCAGCCTTTTTTTCATTTCGCATGCTTGCAAGATACTGTTTGAACAACTCAATGTAAAGGTTGATGAACCGGTGATACGTGGCTGTACTCACCTGATTATCTGGGCCGAGGGCCACGGTGGCTAAACTGGGTTGGCGCACATCACCAGGAAATAGTCCGGCAGTCACAGGGACAGTTTGTTTCAGATGCTTTTCAGCAATGGTGGCAGTGAGTTGGACGAGGTCGGTAGCTGGGTCAGCCGTGGTGATTGCTACCCCGGAAGGACTGACGGCTGCTCCGATGATCAGTCCAGTCAAGCCTACCCCGAATTGCCGACTGATGCTTTGATTCGTACGACCCGCTGTCATGGCCAGCAGGCGGACTGTGCCAGGTAAAATGACACCCGCGTCATGGAGTTGAATGAGGGCAATGACGCCAGCTGCTAGCGCTGTGGTACCGGTCAAACTCACAAACCCCAATGTGGGCGAAGAGCCGCTGCCGATTTCTGCCAGCAGCGCAGTTTGGCGAGCGTGATCGGTAAGGATGTCGGCGGTGATGCGGTGTCTGGTGAGTAGTTTCTGTAGATAGTGGTTTTCCTGTGTTGGGTCATCAGCAGCGTCCAGCAAATCCTCCAAAATCCGATCATATTCAGCAAGACGCATTATTACCACCCCTTTAAATGTACCTCCATTGTAATCGGTATAGTGGGAAAGAACGAATAATTTGCTTACAAAAAAAGAGAGCCAAAAGTGGACAACGACCACCGTGCTAATGCTGCGCACTAGCACTCGTTGTATCGAAGTTCAGGCTTTTGTCTTCTCCCTTGGAAATGATTAATTACTTATCGAGGTGCATCGGTTGCAATTGTGGTTCGATGTCTTCGCGCTTCACGCCTGCCTGCAATAATGCGGCGGCAGTGTAAGCACCTTCGATGAATGCGACATCGTAGCGGTAGAGAGTTTTGTCGGTCATGTCTTTGACGAGATCGAGGTTCATCTTGGCACTGCCGAGGTCGTAGAAGACCATTAAATCGTCTTTGGCGTTTTCATCAATGGCTTTCAAAATATGGGTGGCATCGGTGCCGATGTCGCCGTCGCTAGTGCCGCCGGCGGTAGTTAAGGCGATATCCGGGGCCACTTGGCGGATGAGTTTGCTGATACCGGCGACGATTTCTGGTACATGGGAAACCAGCACCATGCCGGTTTTTTCGTTAGCTGCCATAAGCGTCCATCCTTTCTGATTAAGCGGTGGCTTGTAAGAGAGTCTTCAGTAACATGCCTGTGCTGACAGCGCCAGGGTCTAGGTGCCCGATGGAACGTTCACCCAGATAAGAAGCCCGACCCTTCAGAGCGCGCAAGGGCTTAGTGGCATCGACTAATTTATCAATGTTGGCGTCATTCAATTGACCGGCCTGGGCGTCCTTGGCCGCAGGTTCCCAGACATCGACCATGGTCTTATCGCCAACTTTGGCGCCACCGCGTTTGGCCACGCCATCCGCAGCCACTTGCAGCAAATTCGGAATATCCGTACCGCCAGATTTGGCTGCCTTGGCCATTTCTAGGAACGCCGTACCATACAGTGGACCAGCGGCACCACCGACTTTGCTGATCAGACTCATGGCGATGTTTTGGAACGCATGGGCTAAATCAGCGGGCTTGTCTTTTTCTAACCCGTCGGCCACAGCGGTCATGCCCCGAGCCATGTTGTTGCCATGGTCGCCATCACCAATATCTGTATCTAACTGGCTGAGGTAATCCTTGTTTTTCTCCACTTCAGCCTGGTACAACGTCATCCATTTTTCGACTTGTTCAACGTTCATTCCGAGAGTCCCCCCATCCAATTGTTGCGGCTGGTGCATTCAGATAATCCAGCCACTGATCATCCTGCATTTGTAAGAGTGTCAAAGATAGGCCAGTCATATCCAGTGATGTGACGTAATTGCCGACTTTGGTAAAAATCACGTCCGCCTTAGCATCCTTCAGCTGCTCCAAGACATCATTAGCGAATACAAACTGTTCACCCAACGGCGTCGCCCCAAAACCGTTCACTAAGACTGTGAACTTCTTACCGGCCACGCCGCCATCAAAATGGCCGCCGATCTTGCCCAGCAATTCTTTCGCTAATGCAGCAGAAGGCACCATCTTTTCTCGCTTGTAACCCGGTTCGTTATGGATGCCGACGCCGTATTCCATTTCGTCGGGCCCCAGTTCAAAACCAGGATGCCCTACTTCTGGCACCGTGGCAGCATGCAGTGCCACGCCGATCGTCTTGGTTTGAGCGATGACGGCTTTGCCTAATTTCACCAATGCCGCCAAGTCTAGACCGGCTTCTGCAGCGGCCCCGACGATCTTTTCGACCAGCACTGTGCCGGCCACACCGCGGCGGCCTTGGGTATAAAGTGAGTCTTCCACGGCCACATCATCATCAACCACGATGGATTCTACCTTGATATCATCAATGCTGGCCAGGTCCTTGGCCATATCAAAATTCATGACATCGCCGGAGTAATTCTTGACGATCAGCAAAACCCCTTTGCCTTGATCGGCGGCCTTCACTGCGGCATAGATCTGATCAGGGGTCGGTGAAGTGAACACTTGCCCTGGTACGGCGGCAGTTAACATGCCTTGACCTACAAAGCCCATATGTAAGGGCTCATGGCCGCTGCCGCCGCCGGATACGACACCGACTTTTGGCGCGTGTTTTTCATTAAATGCCCGGTCATTGCGGACCACCGCGAGGGTATCCGGAATTTGCCGGATATACTGCGGATAGCTGGCCACCATACCGGAGACCATTTCTGGTACTAAATTACTGGGATCATTCAGAATCTTTTTCAAATCGAAAACATCCCTTTCTATACTGGGATGGGACTGGCATAAAAAACGTCCTCCGCGCCGTACCAAAGCTGCGCAATCTCCGGGAAAATGGGGCTGGAACGCTGTGACGGCGCTTTGAGCCCGCAAAGTGCGCGGTCTCAAAGTCGCCTAACCGCATATAAACTTGCCCAGGACCGGGGCAAGTTTATTGCGGTTTCCACAGCTGAGCCCCATTTTCCCTCCGATTGCTCCGCATTGGCACTGGATACGTCAAGAATCATTATTCTATCCAGTACCACCACCTTGCTTACGCTTCCATTATAGGACAGTGGATGCGGTGGCGTGAAGGTGTTGGGAAAAGCTTTAAAAAATCAGTATTGATTCTTTTTTTAGAACTATTATCAAGTAAATCGTTCACAGCATTGAATCGGGCGCGTAACCCATGCTACACTGGAAGAGTATGGTTGTTGACAATTTAATTTCACAAAAAGGAGACGTGACAAAATGAAAGTTATTGTAGTCGGTTCATCTCACGGTGGTTACGAAACGGTGCGGGGAATTCTTGCGGACCAACCCGATACAGAAATTCAATGGTACGAAAAAGGTGATTTCTTATCTTTCCTATCCTGCGGTATGCAGCTCTACTTAGAGGGTGTGGTCAAGGACGTTAACACTGTCCGTTATGCCACACCAGAAGGCATGCGTGCCCAAGGTGTACACGTCTTTACACGCCAAGAAATCACAAGTGTGGACGCCGCAGCGCATCAAGTGACCGTCCATGACTTGGCCAATGACACGACACGCCAAGAATCCTATGATAAATTAGTATTGAGCGTGGGGGCGGTGCCTGTTAGCCTGCCCGTTCCCGGGACTGATTTGCAAAACGTCTACGCGATGCGTGGGCGGGACTGGGCGATTAAGCTGAAGGCCAAGACGGTGGATCCGACTGTCCACAACGTTGTGGTCATTGGTGCTGGCTATATCGGCGTCGAAGCCGCTGAAGTCTTTGCCAAAGCCGGTAAACACGTCACTTTAGTGGACATGATTGCCCGACCGCTGGGCGTTTATCTGGATGCGGAATTCACCGATGTACTCACTGACACGATGAAGGCCCACAATATTTATCCGGCGACTGGTCAAATGGTGAAAGAATTTGCGGGCCAAGATGGCCGCGTGACAAAAGTGGTCACAGACCAAGGCACCTACCCGGCAGATTTGGTCATCCAAACTGCGGGGATCAAAGCCAATACTGGTTGGCTCAAGGGTGTTGTCGATTTGGATGAAAAGGGCTTGGTCAAGATTAACGACCATCTGGAAACATCCGCTCCGGATATTTACGCTGTGGGCGACGCCACGAAGGTACCATTTGCACCAACTGGTGACTTAGAGCAAATCGCTTTAGCCACCAACGCCCGGCGTCAGGGTCGAATTGCTGCGATGAACTTGTTAGGCAAAAAGACCACTATGCCGGCTGTTTCGGGCTCTTCTGCCCTGTCTGTCTTTGATTACCACTTTGCTTCGACTGGGGTCAAGGAAGGCACTGCTGACAAATATGGGGTGAAAACAGCCTCTGTGTTTGTGACAGACTCCACCCAACCGCCCTTCGTTCCCACTGAAGCGGGCAATACCCAAGTTGACTTTAAGTTGACTTACGATCCAGAGAGTCACCGCGTCTTGGGTGCGCAAATTATGTCGAAGCGGGATGTCACCGCGAATATCAACGCGATCAGTTTAGCGATCCAAGGGAAGATGACGTTAGAAGACTTGGCTTATGCTGACTTCTTCTTCCAGCCTGGATTTGACCGGCCTTGGAACGTGATGAACGTGGCGGCGCAGAAAGCTTTGTTAGCGGAAAAACAGGCTGTCCGTAACTAGTATTGAACTGTCTGTTGCGCCAATACTGCGCAATTGGGACCTGGAATTATTCCAGGTCCTTTTTTTCGTCAAAAATCTTTAGGAATGCTCTGGCAACTGGAGATTGGATGCTGTTTTTGGGCCATATTAAGGTCATGGCAGTCGTCAATTTGGGAGTGAAGGGAATGAATGTGAGGGTTTGGTCGGTGGGGTCGAGGAGATGGCTGAGGGTGACTGCATAGCCGACACCGGCTCTGGTTAATAGTGCGGCGTTATAAATCAAGTTGTAGCGAGTGACCACTTGATTTTCGGTCAGAGGTGCCCCAAGCCAGTTCTCTACCATCTGCTGAACGGCGGCGCGGTCAGAAACCATGATTGGCAGGCGGGCCATATCCGCTGGCGTGATCCCCTTTTTCTTGGCGAGCGGTGCTGTGGGCAGCATCGCCAGACCCCAAATGTTGCGCCCGGGGATTGATGTCCAGGCGTATTTATTTTTGTCTGCCGGATCAATGACGACACCAAAATCTAATAACCCGTGATCCAACCGTTCAAAAATCTCATCCGCATTGCCGCTATAAATCCGCAAGTGGACCGCGGGGTATTGCTGGACTAGTTGCGCGGCGGCGGTTAAGACCGGCTGGTTCAGCGGGGATTCACCCAGACCGATCGATAGTGGTCCACTCAACGGTGTTTGTTGATCCAAGGCTGCGACCGTGCCATCCGTCAGCGCTAAAATCTGACGTGCTCGATTCACCAGATACGTCCCCGATGAAGTTAAGCTAATCCCCCGGCCGGACCGGTCAAATATGGTGGTGTGCAGCTCTTCTTCCAAGTCCATGATTTGCCGCGATAAGGCCGGTTGAGAGACATGCAATAATTGTGCGGCAGCAGTCATAGTGCCAGCATCGGCGATAGCCACTAAATAACGTAAAGTCCGTAGTTCCATGTTTTTTCCTCCTATAATCTGTGTGCATGGCGCCCTATCATCTATTAGTATTATACATTGTGTGGCCGGTGCTGTATGGTAATCATGAACACAAAGGAAGGACTCTTCGATATGACAAATCACGCAGAAAAGGGCGGTCTCTTCGGCTTAGGAGCCAAAAATACCGCTTATCAAAAGTATTTCATTGGTCAAAGTTACTTAAACGGCTTGATTCAAGCCGACGATGATATTGACGTCAATGTCGCAAATGTCACCTTCGAACCCGGCTGCCGCAACAACTGGCACATTCATCACAACGGTTTCCAGTTACTGCTGGTGACCGCTGGTGAAGGCTGGTATCAAGAAAAAGGAAAACCGGCCCGTCTCCTCCATCCCGGCGATACGGTGACCATTCGCCCAGGTGTCGAACACTGGCACGGCGCCACTAAGGATAGCTGGTTCACGCATTTGGCCATCACCCAAGGAACGACAGAATGGTTGGCCCCCGTGACTGATGCGGAATATGCCCAACTGGATCAAAACAAATGAACGACAAGCAGGCAATAGAAGGCTTTTCTAAACGTATTGCTCCCTTAGTCGGGGCAGTTGAACACTCTGGCGCCATGCACTTGAGCAGCGATCGGTTACTGATTCCGTTAATTGCTAGTATCTGTCAGGGAACTATTCCGCCGATCACGGCGCAAACCCAGGCCATCCTGGCCGCCGGCATCTCCCCGCAAATCCTACTGGAAACAGTGTATCAGCTCTCCCCAGTGGTGGGATCTTTGCGTGTCGAATCCGCACTTGCGGCCATTCAGGATGTCTTCACGGCCCAGCAGATCACGTTTACCCCTGCCATCCCCGATCAGACTGACGGCTTCGGTGCCCAAGCTCAAGCGGCGCTTTACGGCACTGAAATCAAGAATTTGTTGAAAGATTTGCCAGATAGTGCGGGCGAATTTATTCCTGCCGCCTTGACCAATCATTTCTTCAACGATTATTACCAATACGGTGTCTTAAGTGTCAAAGATCGGGAACGGTATGAACTGTTAGCGTTGATCACGATGAATGTCAGTTTTCAAATCAATGCCCATGCCCGCGGCAGTCTCAAGGCCGGCAATACGGAACGTGAATTGGTTTGGTCCGCCATCCAGCTGCTGCCCTATATCGGCTTTCCTTTGGTGATCAACAGTGTCCAAGCGATTCACCAAGCAGCTTTGGCGTTAACTAATCACAATAATTAATAAACACATTGGAGGTTATTTTATGGCTAAAAAACAAACGGCTGGTCGCGATCGTTTAGGCGACTTTGCCCCGAAATTTGCGGAACTGAATGATGATGTTTTGTTTGGTGAAGTATGGTCCCGGGAAGATAAGCTGTCTGCCCGTGATCGGAGTATGATCACTTGTGCTTCGCTTATGTCCCAGGGACTTTTCCCACAATTAGAGTCCCACATGAAGATGGCAAAGCAAAACGGTGTGACCAAAGACGAGATGGTCGAACTGATCACGCAGTTAGCCTTCTATGCTGGTTGGCCTAAGGCTTGGTCCGCATTTGGTTTGGCTAAAGAAATCTACACAGATTAGCAGAAAGGGCAGATCGCCACGACCTGCCCTTTTCTTATGCGCCAACAACCAAGCCTAGCCAAACTGCCGTCAAGCCTAGAATCACTGAGCCGCCCTCGTATAGCATTGCCCAGGACCATTGGCGGTTTCGCAATTGAATGACCATGTCTACTGTGAAAGTTGAGAACGTGGTGAATCCGCCACATAGACCAGTTAACAGGACCGTTTGCGCCATGGGCGACAGACCGGCCAAGTTGGTAAAAAAGCCCGCCGCGAAGGCTCCCGAAATATTGATGAGCATCGTGGCCCACGGCTTGCCGGGCCACCACGCCTTGCCCATCGTCGTCACGCCATACCGCAAGGCAGATCCGATCCCAGCACCAATTGCAATCCAAAGCCAGATCATCGCGATCCCTCCCGTTGAATTGTGGCCCGATCGCCTAGATAATAACCGAGGCCGGCAAGCAGTGCTCCGCCAATCAGATTAACCAACAATAAGCCCAGTGTTCTGCTGGGGGCCTGGTCGATGTTCGTCACAGTCGCCAGCATCAACGTGGAAAACGTCGTGTAGCCGCCAATTAAGCCCGTGCCCAGCCCGAGCACTAAAGTATCTGACAAATCACTATCCACAGCATAAGCAGTTAACAGCGCCAACAAGAAGCTGCCGCTCAGATTTTCAATCGTGGTTCCCACCAAATTAGTCGGATCACCAACCAATTGATTTAACCCGTATCGAGCCATCCCACCCAGCGCGCCGCCGAGAAAGACGACGACAATATTCCGTATTATTTTCAAATTGTTACTCCTTCCATCAAAAATGACGTCTACAGCGCACTGCTTTGGCAGCAACTGTAGACGTCATTAATTACGTTCTGTAATGGTTACGGCGAACGTCATCACCGATTAGATGCTTCACATTTTACCCGGAAAAGCCCCATCGCACAATGCCTAATCTGTATTCAGTCTCTCCCACCAACCACGATGGGCCTGATACCAATCAATCGTTTCCGACAGACCGGCATCAAAGGAAATGGTGGGTGCCCAGCCAAGCTCCCGCCGAATCTTGGTGGCATCCAGGGCGTATCGGGAATCATCACCCAATCGGTCTGGGACAAGCTGAATCAGCTGAGGATCAATATGCAGTTGTTGAATAATCCGGTGCACAATGGCGAGGTTGGCGTGTTCGTTATTGCCGGTCACATTGTAGATTGATCCGCTTTGACCCCGGCGCAGCACCAGGTCAATGGCGCGGCAATGATCGGTGACGTGGAGCCAATCCCGCTTCTTTTGACCATCGCCGTAAACAGGTAAGGGTTCCCCGGTTAACCCGTGCTGAATCATTAACGGAATCAGTTTTTCTGGATACTGATAGGGTCCGTAATTATTGGCACACCGGGTAATCACGACATCCAGTCCATAGGTATGGTGATCGGCCAGTGCCATCAAATCCGCGCTAGCTTTACTGGCGGCATAGGGGGAGCTGGGGCGCAACGGAGCGGCTTCTGTGACGTGGCCTGTGCCAGGAATGCTGCCGTATACTTCATCAGTGGAAACTTGGAGAAAGCGCGTAATCTGCGTTTGACGGGCCACATCCAATAGTGCGGCTGTCCCCCGCACATTCGTATCCACAAACACTAATGGATCCGCAATACTGCGGTCCACATGGGATTCAGCAGCAAAATTAACGATGGTGTCGACCTGGTACTGACGAATCACTTGGGTCACTAGATCACGATCCAGAATGTTGCCGTGGACAAAATGATAATGCGTCCCTTCCGCCACATCGGCCAAGTTGGTTAAGTTGCCGGCATAGGTTAACGCATCCAAATTGATTAAGACATCGTCCGGATGTTTTTGCCGCATGAATCGAATAAAGTTGCTGCCGATAAAGCCAGCGCCACCGGTCACTAAAATATGCATAGAATTCTCCTCAGCAATTCGCTCGTCCACGATTTTTGTTTCTCTATTGTTCATTCTACCAATGGTTGGTATAGTTTCACCAGATTCAAAAAAGCGATGGCCTCTGTGACCACCGCTGAAAAATGGAGATATTAATTTGGAATTATTCACGATCCACAATCAACACGCACACCGCTACCCGATCGTCATCAGCCTGCCCCATAGCGGTACCTGGATACCAGACGATATGCGCCAAGCCCTTCTGCCTGATGCAATTTTGGCCAACACGGATTGGTTTTTGCCGGAACTGTACCGGTTTTTGCCAGATGCCGGGTTCACCACTTTAGCAAACCACGTGAACCGCTATGTGGCCGATCCGAATCGGCCGACTATTGTCGCCCCAGTGGGCAGTTATCAGCGAACCACGATCTACCAGCAAAACACATTTGGGCATCCGCTTTACGCCGAACCGTTATCTTTAGAGACTATCCAAGAACGATTAAAAGCATACTATCAACCGTACCGCGGGGCGTTACAGCAACTATTGGCGGACAAGATCGCCGCATTTGGTCATGTGACCCTGATCGACCTGCACAGTTTTGCGTTTTATCCAGGCCAGCCGGGGATCAACCCCCAAGATATCGTTCTAGGCAACGCCCATGACCAAACAAGCAGCAAGGCCTTTCGCCTGCAGATCACAGATGTCTTGAATCAGGCTGGTTTTTCCGTCTCCAACAACTATCCGTTCCGGGGCGGCGATATTACACGCCATTATGGCCAAGATCCGCGAGTCACAGCCTTGCAAATTGAGCTGAATTACCGCTGCTATATTGGTCGCCGACGATTTGGCGAAGAAGAGCTGACCGGTTATGATCGGCCATTGTTTATCGAGGCATCACGCCGCCTGAGTCCGATAAAACAGTTGCTTGAGCAGATCCAATAACACCGCAAAGATGATTACCCCCGCAATGACGATCAGGTAAGGACCAATCGCCACTTGCGGCGTGATAATCCCGGTTAAGGCCATGATTGTGGTTAACACCATATTCAAGCAGGTCACACCTAGGACAGTCCGGCTGGGAATTGCCCGCCAAAACGCACCGCGGGTCCGGGTCATATAAATTGTCGCCATTGCAGAGAAGATTAAATAGGCAAAGAGCAAGGTACTGACATTATCTGCGGGCAGTTGAAGTTGATATTCAAAGTACCACAACAGTGCAAAGCCTAATACCAACCAGCCCACGGTCAAACCGCTGGCAATTTTGGCTAAATCGCCTAAATGCCACCGGGTCGGACGATCACTGGGATAAGTTCGATCTGTTCCCAGTGTGAGGGTCACCGAATCGTTCATCATGACGATGAAAACAATCATACTCAATGAAATTGGAAAATAACCAGTAAACAGATAGCCGAAGGTCAACAGGATCGTCAACTGGGCCGTCCGGGTCAATTTAGTGATGATCCAGGTCATCATCCGTTGATATACCCGTTGGCCAGAGTCCACGACATCATTAATGGCGCCCAGGTCTGGTTCGGTCAAAATCACATCGGCCGCCAGTTTGGCAATATCGGTGGCGGTGGTGACGGCGATGCCGACATCTGCCTGTTTCAAGGCCGGGGCATCATTCACCCCATCACCCAACATGCCAACCACGGCGCCGGTCTTTTGTAAATCTTGGACCAACCGGAACTTATCGGCTGGCAAGACATTGGCAAAGCCCGCATAATCCCGCGGGGCGCGATCCATATCATCAGGCGTGCCGATGTCCCCCTGCAAACCAACTTGGCCGGCCACGGCCTGGGCCGTGGCCCGGGTATCACCAGTCAGCATAATGACCTGTACTCCGCGGGTCCGCAACCGTTTGATCAATTCTGGAACGTCCGGTTTGATCGGGTCGGCAATGGCGACCAAGCCAATAATGGCGCCATCAACCGCCACGGCCACCACCCGCGCGCCGGTGGCCGTCAATTTCGCCAATTCGGCTGTGAGATTATCTGGCACTTGGGCTTCCTTCATGAGAATCGTGGGCGAGCCTAATTGCACAGCATGGTCGGCATTTTGCCAATTAACCGTGGCCTTCGAATATTTCGTGGCCGGATCAAACGGTGTAAAAGTCGCCGGTGCCAGCAAAGTGCCTTGTTTCTGGGCGCCCTCGCGAATGGCTCTTTCAATGCTGCTGCGGCCCTGGGGATCACAGGCAGCTGCCGCCAGAGTTAACACAGCGTCCTGATTAAAAGTAGTGGGCTGCAGAGCCGTGACGGCTGCCAAAGCAGTGCGATCCTGAGTCAGCGTCCCAGTCTTGTCCACCAGTAACACATCCAGCGAAGCCGCTTCTTGAATCCCCGTCAAACCACTAACGAGGATTTTTTTCTTCGCTAACCGCGACGCTTCCACCGAGTTAGCCACGGTGAAGCTGGACGGCATCGCCACAGGAATCGTGGCAATGAACAAAATAACCAGGAACGGCAGCAAAGTCATGATGCTCGTGCCCCGCAGTAACGCTGTCGCAGTCAAGACGACGACCAGGGCCACATCCAGAATCACCAATAAACGGACAATGCCGAATAGGAGTTTTTCCAATCGGCCAGGGGCCGTGGCATGGGTCAACAGTTCGGCGGTTTTACCATAACTGCTGTGTGTCCCGGTCTTAGTCACTTGCACAATGGCATCACCGGAAACCACCGTAGCAGCTGCATAGACGGGGTCTTTGACCGCCTTCGCCACTGGTACGCTTTCACCAGTCAAAGCCGCCTGATCGGCACTAAGGCTGCCAATAAGCACTGTCCCGTCGGCGGGGATCACATCCCCCAGTTGAATGTGGACAATATCCCCGGGAACGAGTTCATCCGCAGGCATGTTTTCCCATTGAGTCCCTCGCTTGTCCCGCGATTGCGTGCGCAGATCGGCGTGCAGGCCGCCCAAAGCTTTCATCGACCGTTTCTTTTGCACAGCGCCATCAACAGCGGAGAAAACCAGCAGCAAAAGAATAAATGTCGCCTGCAGACCTTTACCGAGAAAGAATTCCAGGATAATGGCGGCCTCCAATAACCAGGGCAGCGGTCCCCACAAACCGTTTAACACCAAGCACCAAAACGCGGTGGGCAGCGCCGGTTGCCGATTGGCCCCAAATTCTTTTTGTTTCGCAGTGACTTCTGCAGAGGTTAGCCCCGCTTGTGTATATTGTTCTTCCATTGGCGTTCCAGCCATGATGCGCCATCCCTTTCTTTACTCTACAAAAACAATTATACCCATGCAGTTAACAAAACCTGCATGGGTATAACTGAGATAATCACATGTCTTAACTAAACCGGCATGGCCGGTATTAATTTGGGACTCGGCTGATTAGTCTAAGTCAACGTTATCGGGGAAGTAGGCAATCTTAGCTTGGTCACCCAATTCTTCCTCGATCCGCAGTAATTCATTGTACTTAGCCAGTCGTTCACCACGGGCTGGCGCACCAGCCTTAAGTTGTTCAGCGTGCATCGCGACAGAGAAGTCAGCGATGAAGTCATCGGTGGTTTCACCAGAACGGTGGGATACCATGACCGTGCAGTTGTTCTTGCGAGCCAACCGAATGGCCTCCATGGTCTCGCTGACAGTACCGATCTGATTCAACTTGATCAAGAACGATGTGGCTAAACCAGCCTTGATGGCCTTACGAATCAGCTTCGGGTTGGTGCAGACATTATCATCGGTGACAATTTGCACCCGATCCTTATTCTTTTGAGTAAACTTAGAGAAGTTGTCCCAATCATTTTCACCGAAAGGATCTTCAATAGAGACAATGGCTGGATACTTCTTCAGCAAGTCCTCATAGTAGGCGGTCATTTCGGCAACAGACCGCTTCTTACCCTCAAACAAGTAAGTGCCATCTTTTTGCGCAAAGCTAGAAGCGGCGGCATCAAAGGCAATCCCGATTTCCTTGCGGGGTTCGTAGCCGGCGTCCTTAATGGCCTTGACCAGTTCTTGAATCGCTGCTTCATCAGACGGCAAGTTCGGGGCAAAACCGCCTTCGTCGCCTAAGCCAGTGGACAAGCCTTCTTTTTCAAAGTTGGCCTGTAATTGATGATAGACATTCACGATCTTCTCGAAACCATCGCGGAAACTCTTGCGTTCGATGGGTGTAATCATGAACTCTTGGATGTCGATATCATTGTCGGCATGTTCGCCACCGTTGATGACGTTGTGGAAGGTTTGTGGTAATTCCAAATCCACCCCGCCAAGGTAACGATACAACGGTTCGTGCAGGGAATCAGCAGCCGCCCGCGCAACGGCCATGGAAGTGCCTAAAATGGCATTGGCCCCCAAACGACCCTTGTTCGGCGTACCGTCTAATTCAATTAACTGATGATCGATTTCGGCCTGATTGAACGGTGAAACGCCCTGTAAGTGTTCGTTGATCTCACCATTGACATTACCCACGGCCTTCAACACACCTTTGCCGCCAAGACGAGAACCGCCGTCGCGTAATTCAACGGCTTCATTTTCCCCAGTGGACTTGCCAGAGGGTACGCCGGCACGGCCAAAGCCGCCGTCGCTCAAGCGGACATCAACCTCTACTGTGGGATTGCCCCGTGAATCAAAAATTTCGCGACCATGTACTTGACTAATCGTAACTGCCATCACCAAAAACTTCCTTTCCCAAAAATAAATAAAAAGACGCCTACAATAGGCCGCTCGCAGCGGAATATTGCAGACGTCATCAATTACGGAGTGTAATATTTGAAGTGCTGTTAAATACAGCACCACTGGCGAACGTCATCGCCTATTTACTTATTACTCTTCAAGAATAACGCTCGGTTTTGGAAAGTGCAAGGTAGTTTTCAGAAATTGGGTCTTTGGCAGCCGTGCCAATGCTGCGCAATCTGCGGTGAAATGGGGCTGCGAAGCGCAGCAAGTGCGAAGCCGCAGGCGTAGCAAGCTGTGACGGCGCTTTGAACCCGCTGAGGTGCGCGGTTTCAAAGTCGCCTAACAGTATATAAACTTGGCCAGGACCGGGCCAAGTTTATTACTGTTTCCACAGCTGAGCCCCCTGCCACCTTCGCTTGCTCCGCATTGGCACTAGATCCGGGAACATTCAAAGTTTTCAGTGCTACCTTATTCGTCCTCTCTTTTTCAGAGAGAAATCCCGGCAATCACGAGGCGTTCGGCGAGGTCGGTGTTTTGGAGGACTTGGACGCGGTTCTCTTGGACATAGCCAACTGCTTCGTCCTCTTCTTCGGGGAGGTGGCCGGTGGTGACAAACCATTTGATGGGGACAAAGGTGTCGAATTTTTCGAAAGTGGTGTATTGATAGGCCACCATTTTCTGAATGCCAGCTTCGTCGACCACACCGTCATCTTGTTGGGCATGGACGAAGACCACCGCGCCAAGTTTACGGAAAACTGCAATGACATCCGCCGCAGCACTGGGTTCGTCTGTGGTGGGCAACTGGGAGATCGCCGGAAAGATGATTTCGGTGGCACCTAATTGAGTCAAATAGTGGGCAATTAACTGATGATATTGTTTCTCGGGCATCTTCAGTAACGCTGCTTGCATCTGTGCAATGTCCTTTTGACTTGGTTCACTTGCCTGGGTTTCCTGGCTTGGCGTGAGCAAAGCTTGGACATCGGTAACCGATTGACCGGTCAGTTTCAGGTCAGTCCCCCGAAATTTCAAAATGGATGTCAAAGCCGGTCCTAATTGGCGCTTGGTGGGAACCACCATGTCCAAAGGCTTCACGGTCACCACGAAGCCGATATCATGGGCCTGGGCAATGGCCGGTTCGACTTGCGGGCCATTGGTGACTTTAAAGAGATGGAAATGATGGCCCTCCGGTACCACCACGACATCCCCCGCATCTAATTGCAGAAAATAATACAGCCAGTGGCTGCGGGTACCAGTGGCCCAGGGTAAGTTCATTTGTTGGCCTAAACCTTGGAAATAAACGGCAAAATCAGACTTTGTCATTTGCTGGGCGTGACGGATCAAGTTCTCGCCTTCGCCTGCTATGACAAAGGCTGCGTATCCGGTTGATAATTTGTTTTCTTCTTCCAATAACCGCTTTTGTTCTGCGGCAGATGTCTGGTTATAAATGCGATGCATTAAGTACACGGTCGACAAGCCCCCTCAATGATGATCCGCGCTGGCAATCCCCAGATGGTAACGCCTACGATAGTATCTTAAGGTATTATACCAATCATTAACCGATTTCTAAAATCGAAATGATAAAAATAGCTTAAAGATGAGCTGCCGGGGTGTGGGCCATTCAATTCGAAATTTAACTTTAAGCCATCGTTCTGCGCTGTCAAATCAGATTATCTTTCAGACACGACTATCAGATGACTGTCTTGTAAACGCCAGACCACATCACAGACACCTAGAGTTTCTGATCGATGGGTGATCATCAGGACCATGCCGGAATAGTAGTGTTTTACACTAGTCAAGATGATTTTTTCGTTTAAGACATCGAGATTACTGGTGGGTTCATCGAGGATCAGGAGGGATGACGGGTGCAGGAAGGCACGGGCTAAGGCAAGGCGTTGTAGTTCACCAGCGGATAGTGCTGGGGCAGTGGGATCGATAATGGTTTGCAGGCCCTGCGGTAATTGGGCAATGCGGTGGGTCAATTTCACCTGTTCAAGGACTCGGGTGATGGCCGGGTCTGTAATCTCGGTGTCGCCTAGGGTCAGGTTTTGCTGGATAGTGGTGTGGAAAATTTGGGCCTGTTGGGGCAAGTAGTTGATCCGCTGCCACAATGATTGAGTCTGGATGTCAGTAATAGACAAATCGTTGATCCGAATGGTGCCGACGGGCGCCGGGTACCATTTCATCAGGAGCTTCACCAGGGTCGACTTGCCCGCCCCGCTTTCGCCGATAATGCCGCCAATTTGACCACTATGCAGTGTTAACGAGACATCCTCCAGGATGGTCTGGGACCGCTCAGGATAGGCAAATGTGAGGTGGTCCACGGCGATTTCGTCAATTGGTCGCGCCAGTTTAACTTCTCCGGTATTGGTGACCGGTTCTGGCGTGTCCAATAGTGCAAAAATGCGGCGGGTGGCACCTAATCCTTTACTTAATGCATCTGGCAGACTTGAGAGCGCCAGCAACGGTCGGAAGGAAAAGGGAAAAGCCAACAGTAACGGCACCAGTGTCCGGGAAAAATTCGTTTGTACCCCGATCCACGCGGCCAGCAGCAACCAACTAGCCAAAATAATGACCCATGCCAGCCAGTTCTTTTGCCAGTTAAGCAATCCCACTTTCTGCTGGGCAGGGGCTTCTTCTTGATACTGATCATCCACGGTTTGCATTTGCTGATCCACGGCAGCCAACTGCAATAGGGCATCTCTCCCGCGCACGGCTTCTAACATTTCTTGTTGGGTGGTGGCTTGCACTGTGGCTAATTGGGCATTGGCCTGGGCCAACTGGTGATACTTAAAAAACGGCAAGGCAAAGCCAATCACTGCCGCCACTAGCAGCATCACCACTGCCGCCGCCAGACTAATTTGGGCGTATCCCACCGCAAGGATGATGGTGAAGCCAATCCCAATGGCGATAGGTACTAACGTGTGGGCATAAAAGACTTCCATGGCCTCAATATCACTGCCCACTGCCTTTAATAAATCACCAGAGCGCTTGGCAGAAAGGCCAGCCGGAGCCAGCCGTTCCACTTTGGCGTAAACCGTATTACGCAGATCAGCCAATACTTTGAAGGCCACATAATGTCCGGCATATTGCTCCGCGAAGGCACACAATGCGGCCAGAATCACGCCTGCGGCCAAGGTCCACGCAAGGCTTTGCAATTGGGTGCTGGGACTGATCAAAATGCGGCCGGTTTGCCAGGCGACAAACACTTGCCCCAACTCGGCTACCATCCCGGCCAGCCAACTCAGTATCAATACGGGCAATAAATAGCGGACATACGCCACCATTCGTTTGATCATCCCGCCGCTTCCATTTCTTTTTGGGTATCCAGTAACCGTTTGAAACCGGCATTGTCTTGATACAGCACAGGTGCGGCCCCCGTGGTGATGTGCTGATTGGTCAAGAAGTGAATAACCGCCAAGGCTTCAATGGACCGCCATTCATGAGTGATGCACAGTACAATTATCGATTCGCTCAGCCTTTTCATCACAGTCATCATCACTTGGACATTGTCAGCATCAATATTGGCCGTGGCTTCATCGAAAATATAGATATGTTTATTCATCAATACCAAACGGGCAAAGGCAATTTGCTGCCGCTGCCCCGGGGAAAGGAACCGCCCGTTTTCACCAATGGGGGTGGCTAGCCCCTCCGGGAGAGTCTCCACGAATGCACACAGCCCCAGTTGCCGCACTTTTTGCCACCAATCTGTTTGATTCCTCACCCCGAGGCTAATATTCTCGGCAATCGTCCCAGAGAATAAATAGGGATGGTCATTGAGGTAACCCACATGCTGGAGAAAATCGGCGGTGGTCAGCTGATCGATATCGGTTTGATTAAACTGCACCTGTCCCGCGGTAGGTGCTAGTTCACCCCGTAAAATTCGAGCCAGGGTGCTTTTCCCCGTGCCATTTTCTCCCACGAGACCGTAAAGCTGGCCCGGCTGCAAAACGAAGGAAACGTCTTGCCACAAAGGCTGACCGTCGGGATAACCAAAACCAGCTTGGGCAAAAGTCACGGTGTGCACAGGTGCAGTCACGGCTGTATAAGCCGATTGCGGTACCTCTCCACCGGCCGCAATAACCCGAAAGATATTCTTCAGTGCTGGCCGGGTGGACATCACAATATGGAAGAAATACCCCAACTGCCGCTCTGCGACTAATAATTGAGCCAGCAGCAGCCATAACACGCCGGCCTGAACAATGGACAGGCCACCGTTAGCGACGGCCGGATAAAGAACAAACGCCCCAGCACCCATGGTCGCAAAGACCAGACCGTTGAGAATAAACAGCGACTGCAACTGATATTTCAGCAAAGCCATGGTTTTGCCTCGGAAAAATTCAGCGTCCTCGGCGAAGGATTGTCCGTAACGCTTCTGGGCACCATACATCACCAGCGTGTTCATACCGCCTAAATCATCTAAAAAAGGACCGCCCAACCGCAGGAAACCCTGTAAGTATTGCCGGTTGATATTAGGACTGATTTTTTGCAAGCACATCATCCCCACTCCCATCAACAGGAAGCAAAGAATAGGCAACAGCCACAGCCAGCTGTGCCAGGCGATGGCGAGGCCAATCAAAAGGAGAAAGGAAAAGCCGCTGGCGCAGATCGCCGGTAGAAAGACGCCGTAAAAACTGTCCAAGCGGCCAATTCCGGCCAGATCCCGCTGAATCACCTTATTGCTGGTTAATTCCTGGGAATCCGTCAGGCTCGGGGTAAATAATCCCCGCAAATAATCACGGCGAATCTCGCGTTTAGCCAAAACGGTCCATTGCTGGATCCGTTGGCGTGCGCCTGGCGTGAGAAAGTAGATGGCATAAACCAGTACGAACCCACCAAGCACAACCGCGCCCCACCAATTCAAGCCGCGAGCCGTCCACCAGGACAAGACGATCCCACCAGCCGCCACCGGCAGCACCAGCAGCAGCCACTCATCCACCATTTGCTGGATTGCCCCGCTCCGGCCGGCGCGGCCGTATTTAAAAAGTTGTTTGATCATCTGTTTTTCTCCTATTCAACATACTATCCAACCAACCAGAAATCATGATCGATGGATAATCCCGACAAAAAAGCAGCACTCGGCAAAACCATACCGAGTAATCACTTTTTTGTCATCGGTATGTTGAATTCAGAATACAGCAGTACCCCCTTAATTTCAATCTGAATAAACCGCTTAATTAATGCAGGATCGTCTCTCTCGTGCGATTCCTATTATTTCTGATTTTTCCCATTCTCAAGCGCATACCGCTGCTGCGCCCTGTTCCATTTATACGCCTTAATTAGGGCCAATGCCCGGGCTTGCGTTTTCTTGTTGGGACTGTGCAAGCGCCGGTGAGCACTCGCCATATCTGTTTTTTCCGTCACAATCAAAGATCTCCATTTAGTAAGTTACTCGGTCCATGCTACAGCAAGAAAAACGGTCATGAATGCAGATATGAGCATGTGCGCAAATAGCCATATAAAAAGGCCAAAACTCAATTATGAGTTCTGGCCGACATTATGGATTCATGCCTTAATCTGTCGCTCCTGCTCGCGATACACCCGCGGCGACACGCCAACCTGCTTCTTAAACACCTTATAAAAATACCCGTTATTCTGGTACCCCACTTCTTCCGCGATCAAACCAATATCCAAACCACCTTGCCGCAGCAAGGACTTGGCTCGGTTAATGCGCCAATCGGCTAAATACTGGGAAAAAGTCTGGCCAGTTTCCTTCTTAAAAAGCTGACCTAAATAGACAGCGTTCAAATGCAGCTCATCTGCAATATCGGTAATCTGCACCGGCTCATGATAGTGGTGCTGAATAATATCCACGACCTGCTGCACGCTAGCGGAATAGTTGGTGTTCTGCACGGTTTTGGCGGTGAGGATCGCCGCTCCCAATGTCTTGGTCAAACCAGATACCGTGTCCGCGTTATTAATTTGACTGACATATTCTTCATAATGGGGCAGCGCGTGGTGGGTACGGCTGTTCAGAGCCATGAGGAAGACCAGCCCCAACTGGCGAGCGTAGGCGACGGATACCTGTTGTTTGGTGATCTGTTCATACAGCGTCAGCATCTCGTCTTCCATTTGATTTAAGTCCATCGTCGCCAATTGATCCGCCACCCAGTCCAATGCGGGAATCGGCAATTTGGGCGGTGCCGCCGCGGTTTGCGGAATGACCACCAGCCCATCGGCAGCCTGATAGAAATAAGCAATCTGACCCGCATGGAGCACCGCAGTGTATTGTCGGTGCAACTCGGCCGGGGCCATTACCGGCGGCGAAATCACCACCGGTCGCCGGGTCGGACCAATCCCCGCCGGCATGGTGCTCAGCCAATGACGGACATTCGGCCAGGTGCCGGATAACAACAAGATAGCATCCTGCTGCTCCCAAAAGTACCCAACCACAGCTGGTGACCGGGCCAAAAAAGCCTCTAACAACTTGCGGTCTGGATTGAGAATGGCCACCACTCGCAATTCGACATGTTCATCCGGAGATTGCAGACCCAAATCCTGCATGATTTCCGTATTTTGATAACCCGTGGCCGTCACCAGGACGTGCTGCAATTGTTGTTGTTGCGCCAAGGCGGATTCTTCCCGCCGTTTGGCCACGCCGCTTAGTTCCTTGCGGGCTTTCGTTAACGCCGCCGTGAGCTCATCTGGATCGACCGGTTTACGCAAATAATCCAACGCCCCATTTTGCAAACCCGCCCGGACGTATTCAAAGTCCCCATAACCGGATAGCACAATGATGGCAATATCCGGTTGGGCTGAACGCACCTGAGCAATGAAGTCCGGTCCATCAATCTCCGGCATGTTCATGTCCGTAATCAGTAATTGCGGCTGCGGCTGCCGAACAAACTGCAAGGCCTGATTAGGATCTTGAAAGGTACTGACGATGTCAAACCCCAGCTCCTGCCAGTCGATCAGTTTTTGTAAGCCCCGCAAAATCATATATTCATCATCCACCAGGATGGTTGGTATCATTTTCTTCGCCACTCCTCCCGTTTGACACCCGGAATGCCACAGTGGTCGTAATGCCATTGTACTCATTCCGGTGCAGTGTTAAAGACACACTATCCCCCAAGTATTGCACCAGCCGGGCGTATACATTTTGCAACCCAATCGAATCCGGTTCACCGGAAATTGGCGCGACGACCCGCTGGTTGATTTGTTCCAATTCTTTGTCCGTCAACGACTTGCCGTTGTTGACAACGTCAATTTGCACCCGTTGACCGACTTGTTTGGCGACAATGGCAATGGCATTATCCTCCCGGGCAAAATCCACGCCGTGCACGAAGTAGTTTTCGACCAGCGGTTGTAACGAAAAGCGCGGCAAAACCAGTTTAGTCAGTCCGGAATCAATCGTAATTTGATAGGC
This sequence comes from Schleiferilactobacillus perolens DSM 12744, assembly GCF_001435585.1. GTDB lineage: Bacteria > Bacillota > Bacilli > Lactobacillales > Lactobacillaceae > Schleiferilactobacillus > Schleiferilactobacillus perolens. Next base: position 133,193 of record NZ_AZEC01000003.1, on the reverse strand, counting down.
CAGGCGCTGGGGAAAGCGGACCTGATACAGATAGATATACTTTTCTACAAACTTCAATTCGTCCCCGAGCGTTGCAATGGGTCGTTGATCCGTGTTGTTGCGCAACAGACTAGCAAAGCTGAAGACCACCTGGGCCAAATCCCGTTCCCCAGCATCCAGTGCCGCCATCCGGATGTACTCCAGCGTGTTGTACATGAAATGGGGGTTAATCTGGGCTTGCAGTGCCTTCATATGGGCCTCTTGTTGAGCAATTTTCAACTGGTAAATCTCATACACATAGCGATTAATGGCGACCAGCATATCGTTGACCCCATTGGCCAACACATTCAGATCGTCATCACTGCCGTTGCCGGACAGGCGTTCGCCTAAATCTCCAGAGCCGATCTGGTGCATCTTCTTAATCATATTCCGCAATTGCGCCTGGTACCGCCGGAAGGTCAAGAGAAATGACGTGACAAACAGCAGCAACAACAACAGTCCCACTGCCACAATGGGAAAGACAATAGACACCAGCTGATTCATGTGCGCCGATCGATTCACCAGGACATACAGCGTGTACCCGCCGGATATCGGCTCCGTCAGCGTCATATATTTGCCAGAACGAACCAGATCATCAATTTGCCCCTTACTGACGGCTTGGGCAATTGTTTGGCTTTCACTATGGGTCACCGAGCGATCCACATAGTGCAGCAACAACCGATTGGTATCACTGATCACTAGTGCCTGCACATGGTCGTTGACATGGATTTGGCGTAAGTCCTGTTTAATAATCTGCGGATTAAAAGTAAAGGACAAGGTCCCCGTACTGGCCAAGGTCAATGGATTGATCAATGCCGCCGTCATCGTCAAACCGCTAATATCGTGTTTTTCTTTGCGCAGATCACCGCCCTTGTTTTCGGTGGTGACCAAGTACGTCAGCTCCGAATTCTGCAGTTGAATCCGCATCGTCTGGATTTCTGGATTCCGGATCATCACTGTTTGCGCCTCATTGGGCAGGAAGAAATACTGGCCGGTGGACTGACTTTGATCAATGGCATAATTCGCATAATCCGCCAAAGAATGATGAAAGAACATGTCGACGTTCGCCACATCGGCGCTAGAAGTCGTGAGCTGACTGGCGAAATCGGTGGTGATGTTTTGATACCGATCCACCGTGTCCGCCACCCGGCTCATGACTAGATTGCGATTCTGCTGCAATGTGGTGTTGAATCCGCGGATTTGGAAGAAGGCGGCCATCGTCGTCACCAATACGGTGGTGACTGCCAAAATGGCAATATAAACCCGCACCAAGCGGCGAAAACTCACATTCACGAAAACAGCCCCCTTCCCTGCAACCCAAGCGGTTTAGCTTGTGGCTAACATCTTATCAATCTTGGCATACCAGTTTTTACCACAATGGTTAAACCACATCACCACAGTGCCAATGGTCAGGAAAATCAGCAGCCCCGGCCACATGTAAGAAGCAACCCCGATGGCGACCAGCCCAAGAACAGTGAGTAAAAACTTGGTGAAATTGTCAAAGAACTGACCAAATGCCAATTTGATTGCATTCTTGGTCTCCACCGCGAACCGGCTCACTAGTAATAAAGTGTCCCCGGCCAAAACGATGTTGGCTAAAGCAGCAAAAATCAGAATGAACTGAATCACGAATACCCACAACCCCCGCAGTTGGGTGGATAAAGACAAGTTGTATAACAATACTGCCTCGACCACGGCGAAACCGTAAAACTGTTTGTTGGCGGCCCAGAAGTATTGTTTGAAATAGTGCCACCCGCGTTTGGGGTTAACGTTTTGGTAATCGCTTTGACTGTCTAAATACAATTCCGTAATTGTGCGCAGCGCTGGCCCGACACCCAGGACAATCCCGCCCAATAACGTGAATCCCCAAAACATCAGATCCAGCAGGATGAGAACGTAAATCTTGATAAAGACACTTTGGCTCATCTTTCCTAACATTGTGTTTCCTTCTTTCCCATTTTCTATTGTACCCGGGTTTCCAGCAAAACGCTGACTTAGGCTTGAAACATAACGAGGGGAGAAGCCCTTGGTCAGCTTCTCCCCTCATTGTCATTCATCCAGTGATGATTACTTCTTAGCAGCTAAGAAAGCATCATACTGTTTCTGAATTGCGGCTAATACTTTATCCATACCCGCTGTCTTCAATTCAGCGTCCATCTTCTTGATGGTCGGAATCGGATCAGCAGTACCGGTATCGAGGATCGGACCATACTTGCTGTATACGTTCGAGATATTGGACAATTCAGTCTTGTAGCTCGAAGTATCCGGCAGGAAGCCCAGCATAGCAGATTCCTTGGCATCCTTGATGCTGCTATCGCGTTTGGCAATTTGAGCATCGGTGATGGAGTCTTGCGTGTAGAGAATGCTGTTGTTCCCCATCATCCAAGCACCCATGAAGTAACCAGGCTTGTAATCCTTCGTGGTCTTGATCTTGCCGTCCTTCTTATCCGTGAAGTTCCATTGTTTCCCTTCAAGACCCCAAACCAATGTGTTCAGGACCTTCGGATTCGTGTTCAGTTCGCTCAATACTTCCATGGCTTCCTTCTTGTGCTTAGAAGACTTGGAAATACCCCACAAAGCAACTTGGGCTTGGGCTTCACTCTTATACGGATCAGTGATTGGCCGAATCTGAATATCTTTACCGTTGGAAGCATTCTTCAATGCAGTGTTGCCATAATCCATCGGTCCAGTGGTTTCTTGACGCATGAACCAAGTGTCGTCTTGCAAGTTGTACGTGGTGGTAGAAGTGGCCGCGTCCTTAGGCAGCAGACCCTTCTTGTACCATTCGTGCAATGTTTCCAAATTCTTTTGCGTTTCTGGCAAATCATACAGATTGTGCACCTTGGTATCCTTACCGCTGGAATCGACAACGATTGGATAGTTATTGGTGACCGGATATTCTAAGGCTTGATCAGAAACCTTGAAGTCCTTACCAATGGCGAAACCGGCAACGCTTGGTTCGCTCTTCTTCACCTTTTCAAGCAGCGGAGTCGCGTCGGCGTACGAGTTAACTTTGCTGATGTCTAAGTTGTATTTCTTGATGAATGTCGGATTGAAAGCCAATGCGTTTTGCGCAAAGACGTTGGCGTTGATCGGGAAGGCATAAATCTTATCCTTAATCGTTAAGCCCTTCCAATAAGCGGGATCAACAGACTCGTAAGCTTTCTTAGCCACACCGTTCTTCAAGTAATCCGTCATATCCGCATAAGCACCCTTTTGGGCGTTGGTCGGATAGTTTTGAACGAATGCCAAGTCATAAGAATCCCCAGAAGTGACCATAACAGAATACTTCTGACCATAGTCGCCCCAACCGATAAACTTAATTTCCAGTTGAATCTTCGGATATTTCTTCTGGATTTCTTTGTTCACGGACTTCATGACTTCATCGTAGTTCTTGTTCTTGTCACCCGGCATATACATGCTGATCGTGGTCTTGTCGCTGCTACCGCTACCGCTCTTGCTGGAGCTGCCGCAAGCGGCCAATGTCAGCATGGCGCCTGTGGCCATGGCTGCAATTGCTACATTACGCCATTTTTTCATGGTAAAAAATTCTCCCCTCTGAGAGGGCAGCATGGCCCGTTCAGGCCTCGACCGCTAAGGCAAGACCAGTCAAAATCCCGTACTTAGGATTTTGCACTGGGATTGACTTAGCGCGAGAGGCCTGGGGCATGTTGCCCGTTTACTTAAAACCAACTAAAACTGAAACCAACACACTCAACTAACCTTTGACACCACCGATGGTCATGCCCTTGACGAAATACTTCTGGAAGAACGGATAGGTTAGAGCAATTGGCAGGGTGGCAATCACAACCATCGCCATCCGGGTACCTTCAGTCGGAATTTGCGCTGCTGCCGCACCAAGATTGGCACTTTGTCCAGCGTTTTGTACCAACGCATCCATGTTGTTTTGAATCCGGACCAGCAAGTACTGTAATGGTACGAGCTTGTCGTTGTTGATATACAACAGGGCGTTCATCCAGTCGTTCCAATAACCCAGGGCAGTGAACAAACTGATCGTCGCAATCCCCGGTACCGCTAACGGCACCACGATCTTACGGAAAATTAAGAGCTCGCCAGCCCCGTCGATCCGGGCGGATTCGATAATGGCATCCGGCACCTGAGTCTGATAGAACGTGCGCATGATCAAGACGTTATACACGCCGAAGGCCATGGGCAAAATCAGTGCCCAGATGTTATCCTGCAGCCCTAATCCTTGGGTCACGATCAAGTAGGTCGGGACCATCCCGGGTGCGAATAACATGGAAATAAGAGCAAAAATCGTGAAGAATTTGCGATAGCGGAAGTCTTTCCGGGAAATCGCGTAAGCATAAGTGGCGGAAAACAGGGTGTTCATGATGGTCCCCACAACAGTGATGAAGATCGAAACGAATAGTGACTGTACCACTTGTGCGCCGAATTGTTTCAGGTAGATATAACTCGCAGCCGACCAATTCTTAGGCCAAAACTGATACCCGTAAATGGTCAAATCGCTTTCCTTCGTCAGGGAAATGATGATGATGAAGAAAAACGGAATCAAACAGCTGATTGCAAACAACGCCAGAAAAATATTAAAGAATAGGTTGGCCCCAGCGCTGAAGCTGCGGATATCCACCGCAGTAATAGGTTTCTTTTTTCGCAAAATGGCCGCCCCTTTCTAAAATAGTGCTGATTCTGGTTCTGCGTGCCGTACGATCCAGTTTGCCGTGAGTAACAACAGCAACCCAACAACTGATTGAATCAACCCAGCCGCCGTCGCCATGCCGATATCGTTCGTCTGCGCTAAAGCTCGATAAATATATGTGTCGAACGTTTGCGAGATATTAATTAATGTCGGCGATTGTTTCGGTACCAGGTAGAACAGTCCGAAGTCGCTGCGGAAGATACCCCCGATATTGAGGATCAACATCAATGTCGCGACAGGCAAGATATGCGGCAAAACAATGTGTTTGATTTGCTGCCACTTGTTGGCCCCATCGATCATTGCGGCGTCGTAATACGCCGGGTCAATCCCCATGATCGTCGCGAAGTACAAAATACTGTTGTAGCCTATCCCTTTCCATACACCAAGCAGAATCAGGATGAGCGGCCACCATGTGGGATCGTTATACCAGTCAATCGGTTGTCCGCCGACAGCCTTGATAATGGAGTTCAAGACCCCTTTATCTGGGCTGAGGAAGGCATAAACGAAGTACGCCAGGATTGCCCATGACAGGAAATAAGGGAACAACATGCTGGTCTGATACGCCTTCAACAGTCTGCGGTTACGCAATTGACTCATGATGACCGCAAAGAAGATTGCAAAGAAGAAGTTCAGGAGCAGGAATGTTAAGTTGTACCCGACGGTGTTCCGCACCACAATCCAGAAGTCCGACGACATAAAGAAGAACTTGAAGTTGTCGAATCCAGACCATTTACTTTGCATCAGACTGGCAATGAAACCGCCGTCGCTGTAATGAAAGTCCTTGAACGCAACGATGTTTGCGAGTACTGGTACATAGAAGAAAACGATCAGGAAGAGTGTGCCTGGAGCAACAAATAAGAAGAACACGCGGTTGTCCCAGATATGACCCCATACGGTGTTCCGATTTTTCCGTGCCTTGGGATGAACTGGCGCTGTACTGGTAGTTGCCTTATCCATGTTTCCGCCTCCTTTCCATCAATGACTTACCACCAACACGTATGTTACAGCGCTTTCAGTCTTGAAAGTAGGCACTAATTTTAGGAAATCGCGCACAAATCTTAGGTAGCGCATACAAATCTGTTCTTCTTATTTTGTCACCGCTTCCATTGTAGAGAAGTATTGGGTTTATTGCAAAGAAAGATAAAGTTTGCACAAATTTTGTGGTGGATAAATACTGGGTTTCTGACGTCGTGCCAATGCTGCGCAAGCTGCGGTGAAATGGGGCTGGTTTCGTCGGTGTTCGTAGCTATCCCGCAGACGCAAAGACGGCAGTCTAAATTGTCATGTAGACAATCTGGACTGCCGTCTTTGTGGATTACAGTGCTAAATTAGTTAAGCCTGTCAATGTCAGCTGGCGATCGTTTCCAATCAGGATGATCGTGGGCTTGGTAAAGAAGACATTGGTGAGTGTTAGGCGCACGCTTTCGTCAATGTGCAGTAGCGGCACATCGGCGGTGGGGGTGATTTGGCAATTGGTCATGGTCAACGCGACGGCTTCACCCCGCCCCACGAAGAGTGAGGTGTCAGTGATGTCCGCGATCTGAACGTTGTCTAGCGTGAACGACTGGAGTGCGGGACCGTCTTGTAGGGCGGTGGGTTCACTGCGGAGATAGGTGACCAAGTGAGAGACGTGGTCGATGCTCGCGTTTTTGATCGTGACATCAGCGGTGGGTGTGGTGATGGGATCGACCTGCATCGCGAAATACATGAAGACATTGAGCGTCTCGTATTTGTGATCAGACAGGTGGGAAAACTTGCCAGGACCGCGGAATGTGCAGTGGTCAAAGACAATGTCGCTGCCCCCGACCCGCAAGCCATTACAGGCGGTATTTAGATATGTGTCGCGGACAGACAACCCGTGGATATCGTAACCCGCCAGACAATCATCCCCAGTTTCCAGTCGGCAGCCGGTGATCGTCACGTCTTTGGCATGGTGCAAGTCGAAACCGTCATGACCGCCAAGAATCGTCACGTTGTCGATCTGGACATTCTCACAAGCCGGGAGGACATTGGCCCAGTTTGCCGAATTGATGAATGTGTAACCTTGCAACCGCACATCCTGGACTCGGGCGAAAACTAAACCCATCGGTCCGCGGAAATGTTCTTCACCGTGGGGATCTTGGACATTACGCCCGTCAATCAGACTGCCGGCTTCGCCGATCACAGCCACATCCACCGCATCATAGGCGTTCACCAATGCCTGGAAATAATAGGTTGGCAAGTGCCAATCCTGAATGTAATGGGCATCTGTCAGATAGCGAATGTCGGTGGTTTCGCCAAAATTCGTGTAATCCGCTAAATCTGGACTGCCCTGCAACACCGCCCCCGCAAGTAAATGCAGCGTCGTGTGGCTAAACAAGCGGAGACTGCCGGTGATGAAGCGGCCCGCTGGGATGACGACGGTACCGCCACCAGCCTGGTGGCAGGCATCCAAGGCTGCTTGCAGTGCCTCGGTTTGTACCGCCATTCGCCCTGCTTCGGCGCCATAATCGGTGATTAAGAATTGCGAATCAGTCATTGGCACCAACCTGTTTGAACCGATACGTCCGGATTTCAGCCGGCCGCAGGGTGGTATTCACAGAAACACCAACGATGGGTTTCTCCAAGAAATCAACGACAGCGTCCGGCGCCTGGCCTTGATAAGTCACCGCCACATCCTGTGGGGCACTGGTCATGTTGTAACCACGGACCAACACGTCGCCAGTGTCTGGACTGACATGCATGGCAGTGATGGCAAAGGCCGGATTATCCACCTGCAAATAGGTGTGGTCAGCGGCCAGTGCCCCTTCGTGGGCCACTGGTAATTGCTGGACATCCACGGTGATTTGGCCCGCCCGCGCTGTTTGCCATGCGGCTAGCGTATCCGTCCGGCTGCCGTCGTGGAGCTGCACCGTTAAGTCCCCGGTAAACGGTCCTTGGCATTGGGCATCAGGCGTGGGGAAGTAGCCCCAGTCACCCATTTCACCCACGCATCGCAGGACGGTGACGGCAATCGTGCCGGTCTTCGGCAGCACTTGGTATTCATTCAAGCCAAAGTTGCCCACAGTCACACCCTTTTGGGCATCGCTCAAGTCCACAAAGGCCTGTTGATGCTGGGGATCTTCGGGATTCTCCCATTGTTTGCCGGGCGTGTTGGGCCGAGTGACCACTTCGAAGATGGACTCAGCCTGATGGTGATCACTTTGAATACCCGTGACAAACAGGGCTTGAATCCGGTGGTCCCGCATTTGATTATCGCCCGCCACATGAATCTTTAATTGCCGACTACCCGCCGGTAGGGTCAACGTGACATGCAGGGTCAAATCGGCCAGCTGGGTACTGCGCTGAGCATGACGTTCAGTAATATCCGTGACGCTTTGTTGTTCCACCGCCAATTGTTCGTCGGCACTGACGGGAATCCGTAACACTTGTTCATAAGCCAGAGTCTGCCCGCCAGCGGTGACCGTGCGGGTTAAATTCTTGGCAGGCCCAGCTTGTATAGGTTGATCGTTGGCAACGTCTTTGAAGATGTATTCGTTACCCACATCGCCAGTATCCACAAACCGCAGACAATGGTCGTAAGTCTGCTGCTGGCGGCGATCAGTAATGCTGACCGAGCCATCTGCCGTGACCTGAGCTTGTAAAGCATCATTTTGAATCAGCGGTTCTTGGTCACTGGCCACTTGCGGATGCCCTGTCCCCGGAACCAGCGCAAAGCCGGCCCAACTGTGCGCAGCCACGGTGGCAGCGACGGCGACGGTAATATATAACCCCATGTATGGTACCCGGAATGCCCGGTCTGGCAAATCATAGTGGAACTTCACTTGGGTGTCCACCACTTGGGCTGGAATCATCTTACCTTCCCGATCGATCACATGGAAGTCGCCCAACGCCTGCCGCTTTTCCTCTAACATGGCATACAGCGCATTAGGTTTGCCGGCGGTGAACGGTGCTCGTTCCCATTCCAGCGTGACATTCACCGTATCGTGTTGCGGGACACTGCTATTATTGATGAGCAAAAACGGCCGGCTCTCTCCCGGGAAGTTGCGGGTATCGATTTTGTTGGCCAACTTGGTCAACGCCGCATCTCCCAGCCAGTGCCCGACTTGTTGCGCCCGGGCGTACCGGTCCATCATGCCGCGATGGACTTCATCCACAGAACAGCCGCAAATACTGTCGTGGGGGTCATTTTGCAAAAGCGTCTGCCAGGCATAGGTCAACCGATCCTGATTGGCGGCATCGGTGAGTCCGCTCAAGGCCATCAACGGTTCTGTGTGATTTTCCAATAAGCGCTCTGTGGCGGTATTATGCTGCTTCAGGTAAATCCGGCTGGAGGCGGTGTTGGCCAAAGTATACCAACCATCTGTGGCCTGGGAAGTCAGTTCCCCCTTGACCGTGGTTAAGTCCTTAGGCAAGTCGGCCTTCAAGGCTTTGATGTAATCCGGGAAGTTAGAGTGAATGAATTCATAATCCGGGAAAAGTTCCCGGGCCAGCGCCAATGCGTCACTCAAATTTTTCTGGACTGGTTGGTGGTCCACCCCATTCATGAACAAAAGATCTGGGGTAGCGGCGTACTTTTCAGCTGCTGCCAGATGCTCCGTCCAGAAGGCCTTCGCCGCCTCTTTGGTGTCCGGAATCTCATTGCCGTTGCTGTACCAGTTAGCAAATAAAATACCAAGTACTTTGGAAGAATCTGGGCTTTGCCAGTACATCTCTGAATAGGTGGAATCATAATCGCCCAAGTCGCCAGTTTGGTTATTGAAGCCAGTGGGCGTCACGCCGCGGCCAAATGCCACGGTATCCAAATGGCCTAACCGCATCATCTGGGGAACTTGGCCGGCGTTACCGAATGTATCCGGAAAGTAACCCAAGGGTACTGGTTGACCCCACTTTTCAGCCAACTTGCGGCCCAAAATCGTGTTACGCGTGTTGGCTTCTGGACTGATCAAGAAGTCATCTTGCAAGATGTAAAATGGTCCGACCCGTAATTTACCCACATCAATCCAGTGCTGCAATTCTGCCCGTTTCTCCGGACGGACAGCCAGATAATCGTCCAAAATAATCGTTTGACCATCCAAGTGGAAACTATTGAAATTCGGGTCATTTTCAAACAAATCAAACAAATCATCCATCAACTGAACTAGCCGCATATGGTGATTCTCAAAAGCCATGTACCATTCCCGGTCCCAGTGGCTGTGGGAAATTACAAATACTTTTTTCTTAGTCATTTTTCAAACTCCTCACTGTTTAACCCGTAAATCAAAGTAATCCATCACTAATTCACAAAACATCATATTGGCCCACGAGAACCATTCCCGGGTATACAGAGTGGGATCATCCACTTGGAAAGATTCGTGCATCATGCCGGTGCCGCCGGTGGTGCGCGCTAGCAGATCCAAGTACGCCGCTTTCTCCGACTTGCTATCGGTGGTCAGTCCTTCCATCGCCAGGGCGATTGGCCAGATGTAATGAGGCGGGGTGTGGGGCGAACCCAATCCGCCGCCGACGCTGCCTTCGTAATAGTAGGGATTCTCTGGACTGAGCACAGTCCGCCGGGTGTTTTGGTAAATCGGGTCGGTGGCGTCCACATAGCCTAAATATGGTGCTGCTAACAGGTTGGGCACATTGCCGTCGTCCATGACCAATTGATTTCCCAGACCATCTACCTCATAGGCGTAAATCGTCTCACCGGCTTCGTTCGTGGTGGTACCGTAATCGCGAATGCCCTGTTGAATCGTGGCCGCCAAGTCTAAGAATTCTTGGGCCTGGGCATTGTTGTGCAGCACCGTGGTGTAAATCTTGGCCAATTGGCGCAATACCACCACTGCAAACATATTCGCCGGTACCAGATAGCCATACACACAGGCGTCATCACTGGGGCGGAAGCCGTTCCAAGACATGCCGGTATCACCCACCGGTCGGCCGACCCCATTGATCAAGGTATCCTCCGGCCGGTCATGATTCCGCTCAAAGCGGTACGGTGAGGTTTCATGGTGCTGCTCTGTCCGAATGACGTGAATCATCTTGGCTACCGCCTGTTGGAAGAGGTCGTCAAAGTGATCGGTACGCCCCGTATTTTGCCATAACAGATAGGCCAGCTGGACTGGATAGCATAGGGAATCCAGTTCATACTTGCGCTCCCAAATCCAAGGCGTCATGGCCGTGTCGTCATCTTGGTGTCCGGCATTGTTGGCAGTTTGGTTGAATGCATTAGCGTAAGGATCATGATCCATATTGAAAAAAAGCCGCCGTACCACCGCACTGATCACGTCGGCCATGGCCTCATCGTGCTGGGCCATAATCAGATACGGCCGCATCTGGGCCGTGGTATCCCGCTGCCACATAGCCGGGATGTCACCGGTTAGAACGAAGATCCGGTCTGCGCCATCGGGCTTCAAGGCGTTAGCCAGCGTATCGGTGTAAGTCCGGGCGAAAATGTCGGCCCAGGCGGCATGGTCAGTCCCGCAACGCTGGCGGATGTCACTCACAAATTGGTCAACTTCAGGGGTCACATAGGTTGTCATCTTTATTTGCTCCTTGGTATGTTTTTCTACCGAAAGTATACCATCTTGTTGCAAATAAATCGCTATCACTATGGCAAATTGGCGTAAAAAGTGGTATCTTCTGACTATATCAACCCCAGGAGGTGTCGCCGTGACAGCGAAATACAGAGAAATATACCAAGTTCTCCGGCGTGAGATTCTGTCTGGCCGGATGGCACCGGATACACCGCTGCCCAGCGAAAATGCACTGGCGGTGCGTTATGGCGTTAGCCGGATCACGTCGAAACGGGCCTTGAATGAATTGGCCAATGCCGACTTGATCTATCGCCTCCAAGGTCGGGGCAGTTTCGTCAAGGGCCACCATAATCCCAGTCGCTCTCACCGTATTCTGCTGGTGATCCCCTTTGCCGACAGCCACGGCATCGGCAATTACGAACAAGGCATTAGCAATGCCCTGGCTGCTACAGACTGGGCGCTGTTGAGTATGCCCAATGACCAGTTTGCCCGGCTGCCCATTGACCGCATTCGGGAAGAATATGCTGGGGTGATATACTACCCCACCGCTTTGAATGAAGATATGCGCGAGCTGATCAATCTGTATTTGGCGAAGATCCCGATTGTCTTAATGGATAAAACCATTCCGGGGATCGAAATTCCCAGTGTGACTGCCGATAACGAAAGCGGCGGTCAGTTGGCCGTGAATCATCTGCTGGAACTCGGTCATCGGCGAATTGCCTTCTTGGCCCGCACCCCGTTTTGGGAAACCTTCACGGGAACCGTGAGTGCGCGTTTCTTCGGATATTTGAACGGTTACCGCGACGAGGCGGAAAGCGACGTGGATCCGCTAGGCTGGGCCCAGGCGTTGACGAACCGGGCGACACCGGTGGAACGGGCAGCGTTTTTGCAGGCGGAGAAGATTACCGGATTAGTGGTGGAAAATGATCTGGAGGCGTTGAATTTGATGCAGCAGCTGCATCATTTGCATTGGCAATTGCCCGCGGATTTGAGTGTCGTGGGGTTTGATGATTTGCCGGCGGCGGCGTTGGCGCGGCCGGCGTTGACGACGGTACGGCAGGATTTTGTGCATAGTGGTGAGCAGGCGGTGAACACGTTGTTGGCGCAGATGAATAATCCGAGTTCGCGGCTGCCGGTGCACCGGCGGATTCCTGTTGAACTGGTTACGCGGCAATCAACGGTATCGAAAAAGTAAATGTGGTGGTTACGCGCCGTGCCAATGCTGCGCAAGCTGCGGGAAAATGGGGCTGGAACGCTGTGACGGCGCTTTGAGCCCGCTGAGGAACGCGGTCTCAAAGTCGCCTAACCGCATATTATCTTGCCCAGAACTGGGGCAAGATAATTGCGGTTCCCACAGCTGAGCCCCATTTTCCCTCCGCTTGCTCCGCATTGGCACTGGATACGTTTCTATTCAGAGCTTTGCTTGCACCGTTAATTTCGTGCAAGAGACGTCACCAGACGAGACGGAATAGACACAAAACTACGACGACTAAAACTAAAATAACAAAGGAGTTTCTCATGATCTCGATTGATACTCGGACTGGGACTGCCAGTCATCCTAATTTTTCCCATGGCAATACGTTACCGCTGACCGGAGTGCCGTTTGGTATGAACTATTTGGCCGTGCAGACGGCTGGTGAGAATGGGGCTTGGTTTTTTGATCCGGAAAGTCGGAATTATCAAGGGATTCGGTTGACGCATCAGCCGAGTCCGTGGATTGGTGATTTTCAGCACTGTTTATTTAATGCCGTCCCCCAAGGCAGTCATGATGCCACCGGCGTGTACCAGCCGGATGCGGCGACTTTCTCGCCTGCGCTGATCAATATCTTTGATGAACATCATCAGGTTCGCACCCAGGCGACGGCCACTGCGCGAGGCGGAGCTTTGCGATTTACCAGTCATGCAGAGACGTTGGATCTACAAATGAACGCGCCGGATCGGTGGCAAGTGCTGCGCCATGATGAAAATAGCATTGTGTTGCAATTACAAAACTTTGCGGCCAGTGAAGATTCGAATTTCAGTATGTACTTAGCCCTCGGGACTGACGCGCAGATTGATTGGTTCGCCGCGACGGTGCTGCTTGATAAGACCCAGTCTGGGCCATTCACGACCCCAGTGACGGCTGGTGGGACCCTGATTTTGCCGGGTACCAATGACGGCCCAACCACTGTTTGGTTTGCGACTTCGTTCATTAGTCCAGAATTTGCGCAGCGTGAATTAGCCAAATTGCGGCCGCAATCTTTCTTTTCATTGGCACAGGCCAATCAAACAACATGGGATGACAAAATGGCGATCTTTCAGGTTCAAGATCGCCACGCCGATCGGGTCCAAACTTTTTATACAAATTGGTACCGGGCGCTGCTCTATCCCATGCGCTTCTATGAACGGGATGAGCAAGGCAGCCCCGTCCATTACAGTACGATTAAGCAAACTGTGCTGCCTGGCCGGTTGTATACCAACACTGGTTTCTGGGATACCTACAAGACCAGCTTTCCATTATATGCACTGGTACTGCCAGAACAGTACGGCTACTTCTTGGAGGGCTTCTTAAACAGTGCCAAGGAAACCGGCTATTTGCCAAAATGGCTGTCACCGGATGAACGCGGCATGATGCCCGGTACCATGGCCGATGCTGTGGTCGCCGACGCGGTCACCAAGGGAATTCGGCCGGATCTTTGGCCTGAGTTATTGGCAGCGATGGTCCACGGGGCGACCGTACCGAGCCCCGATGGCAAATATGGTCGGCCCAACTTGAAGGATTACCATACTTACGGTTACTTGCCCGCTGACATTCACGAAAGTGTAAACCAGACTCTAGACTATGCTTATTCCGATGCCTTGATTGGCGTGGTTGCCAAAGCATTAGGCAAAAATGACCTGGCCGAGAAATACACCAAGGCCGGCCATAACTATCGCCATCTGTTCGATCCCCAATACGGCTTAATGCATCCCAAAGATCGGTCCGGACGGTTTGTACCCGACTTTGATCCCTTCACCTGGGGGACCGGCTTCACAGAAGGCAGCGCTTGGCAAAACAGTTTCGCAGTCTATCAAGATATCCCCGGCCTAATTAATCTCGCGGGCGGTCCCCGGCCCTTCTTGCGCACCCTGCACGCTTTGGCCAATGCGGCACCGCAGTTTAACGTGGGTACTTACGGCGGCGTGATTCATGAAATGGCCGAAATGAGTGCACTGAGCTTTGGCCAGATCGCCATCTCCAACCAGCCCAGCTTCCATATTCCGTATCTCTTTGCGCTGGCTGGTGAAAAATCAGCCACTGAACTCATCGTGAAGCAGCTCTTGCTGCACGTGTTCAACGCCGGTCCTGCCGGCTTCCCTGGCGATGAAGACAACGGCTCCATGAGCAGCTGGTATTTGTGGTCCGCGCTGGGCCTCTATCCGGTACGGCCTGGATTCGATGACTACGTGTGGGGGATTCCGCTGTTTGACGAAGTAACGATTCAGTTACCCGACCACGCGTTGAATTTAACCACTGAAAACAACGCAGATTATTTGTTGTTCGTGAAAGAACGGATTGCGGACGGTCAGCCAATTGACCAAGCGACGATTACACATCAGAAGTTGATTGATACCCAGCAATTAACCACTGATTTACAATTACTACCAAGTCTTTAGCTTAAATTGGATGACTAACGGCCACGATTTGCTCTTGGCTCCATCAATAGGTGCTGCGCGTTTTCATTTCATGGTGGAAACGGGCTCCGCCGACCAGAAGCTATGTCAGAAGGCAGGAGCGGCAAAAAAGCCTAAAGTGCGGGTNAGAAGCTAGCACATAAGAGCGGCGGGCCATAAAACCTAAGTTCGGGTTTTCTGGCCCGCCGCTCTTATGCGTACGCTTCTACCGCTCGACTTTGCCCTCTGCCACTCAAAAAGCATGAGAAGTTTCCCGAGGAGGTGAGAAACTTCCCATGCTTTTTGTATTCAACGTAAAAGCTCTAACGTTTTCGTCGAATCAGTTGGCCACTGCAGCCAGTTCAGAACGATACTTCGCCTCTTCTTCTTTGTTGCAATAGACGAAGTGGCCAGGCAAAATCTCAACTAAGCTAGGTTTATCATTTTCATAGTGATGTATCTTTGGATCGTACACAATCAGTTTCTTGTGTTGTGCTAGTTTTGGATCAGGTACTGGCACTGCAGACAAGAGGGCCTGCGTATACGGGTGGATCGGGTGGGTGAATAGTTCCTCTGTTTCCGCCACTTCCACGATCCGGCCGCGGCGAATAACGGCGATCCGGTCTGAGATATAGCGTACAACCGAAAGATCATGGGCAATGAAGAGGTACGTGATCCCAGCCTCTTGCTGGAACTTCTTCAACAGGTTCAACACCTGTGCCCGAATGGACATATCGAGCGCTGAAATTGGTTCGTCTGCGACCACCAGATCCGGTTGCATGATTAATGCGCGAGCGATCCCGATCCGCTGCCGTTGACCACCGGAGAATTCATGGGGATAACGGTAGAGCTGTTCTGGGAGCAGCCCCACTTCTTCCATCATTTTGCGTACCTTATTTTCCCGATCTTCTTCGGAATCAAATAAGTGATAGTTGTACAGACCTTCTGAAATGATGTAATCCACGGTGGCCCGTTCGTTCAAGGAAGCTGCTGGGTCCTGGAAAATCATTTGAATTTTGCGGTCAATGCTGTGACGCAATTTTTGGGGTAATTTGCCATTGATCTTAGTACCCTCGAAATTGATCGATCCGGAACTCGTGGGATTGATTCCTAAAACAGCTTTCGCAATCGTGGATTTTCCGGAACCCGATTCACCAACCAGAGAAAAGGTTTCTCCTTTATGAATATCAAAGTTCACGTGTTCCACTGCAGTTAATGCCGATTTGCCGGAACCATAAGTCACTGCCAGATCCCGAATGGATAATACTGTTTCTACTTCACTACCATTAGCTAGCATTGACTTCTCCTTCCGTTTCTGCGCGCTTCATAAAGTCAGACTCCATTTGTTTTTCAATCCGCTCATGCAGATTTTGAATGATTTCTGGCTTCTCAATTTTTGGCGCACGAGGATCAAGCAACCATGTCCGCGCATAATGTGTGTCAGTGATTTTGAATAATGGTGGTTCCCGTTCAAAATCAACCTTCAACGCATAAGGATCTCGCGGGGCAAAGGCGTCCCCTTTAATCTCAGAATACAATGAAGGGGGCGTTCCCGGAATGGAATAAAGATTGGTATCCTTAGTGGCCAGTTGCGGTAGAGAGGACAATAAACTCCAAGTGTACGGGTGACGGGGATCATAAAAGATCTCATCCACAGTACCCACTTCAATCAACCGGCCAGAATACATGACTGCAATGCGATCTGCAATGGATGCCACAACGCCCAGATCGTGGGTGATGAAGATAATACTGAAGTGATATTCTTCTTTCAGATCACGAATCAAATCCAAAATTTGAGCCTGTGTCGTGACGTCCAATGCCGTTGTCGGCTCGTCACAAATCAAAATCTTCGGGTGACAAGCTAAAGCAATAGCAATAACAATCCGCTGGCGCATACCGCCGGAATATTCAAACGGATAATCGCCGTAACGCTCTGCCGCATCTGGAATGCCAGTTCGGCCCATTAATTCGATGGCCATCTTCTTGGCTTCCGATTTTGACTTACCTTGGTGCTTCACGATGACTTCACTAATCTGAGATCCAATCGTATGAATTGGATCAAGTGAGGTCATTGGATCCTGAAATACCGTAGCAATTTCCTTACCCCGGATTTTGACCCATTGCTTATCGTTTTTTAAATCCGTCAGCATTTGACCATTATATTCAATCGTGCCGCCAGATACGTGCCCATTTTGTTCCAGCATACCGGTAAATGTCTTGGTCAACACCGATTTACCAGAACCTGATTCACCCACGATGGCTAATGTCTCGCCATCGTGCAAATCTAATGACACATGGTGAATGGCTTTCAGCGTCTTCCCGCGTACTTGGAACTCCACAGAGAGGTCCCGTACTTTCAGAATGGTCTTTTGTTCTTCTTCACTCATCTGTATGTCCTCTCTTTCTACATGTGCGTCCGCGGATCAGATGCATCAGCTAAGTTCTGACCGACAATATACAATGATATTGTGATCAGTGCGAGTGCAATCACTGGGAACCAGAACAAATATGGATAACTGGTCATAAAAGTCTGATACTGATTAATCAATCTCCCTAAAGAAGGTGTGTTCTGACTCAGGCCAACCCCCACGAAGGAAAGGAACACTTCGTAGGAAATGAAACTTGGCAAGGACAAAGATACTTGAGTCACAATAACCGAAGTCAGGTAAGGAAGAATGTTACGCGTGACAATTCGCAAAGTTGGTGTTCCCAATGTTCGAGACGCGGTATTGTATTCACGGTCTCGATACATCATGACGTAAACCCGAATGGAATATGCTGTACCCAACCAAGACGTCACAGTCATGGCGAAAACCAAATTCCAAAAGCCATTGCCCAATGTATAGGACATGACGATGACGATCAGCAATACTGGAATATTGGTGATAACGTTGTAAACTTCCAACATGACCCGATCAATCTTCTTAGAAACGCCCCAAATGGCACCAACCACAACACCAATGACAGTGACAATGACTGTGGAAATAACACCAATTGAAATAGACGTCCGGGCACCTGCCCAGATGGCATCAAATAGAGATTTGCCATCGGCATCTGTACCAAACCAATATTTAGCACTTGGCCACTGGTAACGGGCCGCTAAGTCATTAATTTTCCCGACATCAGTTAAACTATATCCGCTGAACAAAGGTTGGATGAAAGACATTCCTAGCATCACAATCAAGATTGCTAGCATAGCGATTGTCACTTTATTGGAGAAGAACGTTTTGGCAACCGACCCCCAATAAGAGTACTTGGGTGTATCAATTTTTTCGGTAGCTAACGAATCGAGATCTACGCGCTGAAAATCAGCAGCGGTCAACTGGTCATCAGTCATATTATTTCCTGATTTGCTTTCTTCCGGTACATCAGCCATTCTGTTCATCTCCTGACACAGCTAATTGAATACGAGGATCAACAATTGACATCAACACATCGCCTAACAGTACTGAGAAAACACCGATCGTAGTAAAGATGAATACCAGTGCAATCACCACAGAATTGTTGTGGGCGATGATTGAATCCGGCAGCATTTTCCCCATCCCTGGCATCGCAAACACTGTTTCAGTCATCATTGCGCCACTGATCAAACCAATAATATTGCTCGGAATTCCCTGGACAACTGGAATTGATGCATTCTTAAAGATATGCTTTCGGTAAATTTCTCGATCTGTTAAACCTTTACTTTTGGCAAATTTGACATAATCTGACTGTTGTTGATCGACCATGTATCGCCGGAACCAAATGACGATGCCCGAAACACTCAGCAAGGCCAGTACAACGGTTGGACCAACCCACGAACTGAATGCGCTAGCTCCTTTCGTGGGGAATGAATCAGGTGCTCCCGCAACCGAAAGAACATACCGAAATGTGTAAATCAACGCCAGGCCGGGTACAGCCATCAGTACTGTGACAACTCCGGTAAATAGTCTGTCAAACCATTTGCCCTTCAACCGAGCCATCCCCAACGCAATTGGAATCCCAATAACGTAAGACAGGATCAGCGCCCAAAAGCCCGCACGCACAGACGTACCGATCATGGACGGATCTTGATTAACTTGGTCCACGTTCGTGTAGTCATCCTCATAGCGCTCATAAGACATCTGGTTTCGTCTGGATGGTGATTGATACTGCCGCGTGTAGACGTTGTCAGCTGTATTCATCACTTGTCCATTTGGAAACTTATACTTTGTCGAAACTGTCTGTCCCTGGCGACCACCGATGACATCAGTTACTGCATTGCCAGCGAAAGTCGGATAAGAAGTACCTAGATTGAACTTAATAATGTTCTGGTGGATAAACGGGAATGAGCCATTGAAGTAAATCTGATATCGATATCGCGTACCAGAACCAACGACTGCCCAACCAACCGTCTTATCATTTTCAATCCGCAAATAACGAGCGAGTTTGGGATTGCTCTTATCGTGTATCGCCCAGGGTGTATCAATCTGAATCAAGTTGCCATAAAAACGGCCGAGTCGTTCCAACAGCGGCAACTCACGGGTAACATAATAATTTTTACTTACCGAATATCGATTCAGTTTATACCCATTATCATTTGCCCACTCTTTGAACAATTTTGCATTAGCCGCAGTGTGCGCGGTAGTAACTTTTGCATCAGGATGCTCAGCTTCTACCTTAGCGATTAACGACTTAGTGTCAAAATAGTCGATATAATTCATCTTGCGGTATGCATTTTCTTTGTAATCTGTTAGCGAATCCGGATCGTTTGCCAGCTTCTGAATCATTGGATCTTGTTTGAAAATATCCCGGCGCGGTACCATCGAAAAGACCATGATGTATGCAATGGTAGTGACCAAGAAGATACTGACAATGGATCGCAGAACCCGGAAGAACAAATATTTTTTCATTTTGCTGATCCCTTCTCAAAGCGTAAAAGAATGGGGAAAGAGTATTCCCAACTTGGGCCAGCTCTTTCCCCAAACTTTTAAAGTGCAAAGGTTCTACTGTCAAGAGAGCCTAGTCTTATTTAGCTGCTTCTTCTTTGGCAATTTTCGCACGTTCCGCATACCATGCCTTCTGTGCTTTTTCATATTGCGCAGCTGTCACAGTCTTGCTTTGCAGCTTCATCAGTTTGAACTTGTTAGCGCCTAAACCAGACCAGGAGAACGGACGGGAATAAGGTACGACTTTAGAAACAGATGGTGTACCACCCGCTGAATTGATTGGAATTTGAATTGCAGAATCCAACAATGTCGCCTCAGCCTTGGCAAACGCAGCATATCGTTCATTGTCATTCGACGTGATCTTCTCTGCGGCGGCAACCTGTTCGGCATAAGTATCTAGACCAACAGCCTTCTTAGCATCGGCTGTTTCATCCTTACCTTTCAACATTGCACCCGCTTCAAGACCGAGTGTCTGAACCATCGAACCAGTATCTGGGTTATAGATATCCAAGTAAGTGGAAGGATCATCATAGTCTGGAGACCAACCGGACGCATTACTGATATCGAAGTCTGATGCCTTACCAGTCGTAGCTTGGTAAGTGGCAGCCAGGTACTTATCTTCAGAAGTAAACTGAATATCGATATTAACGTTATCCTTACCCAAATTCTTTTCAACAGAACTCTTAAAGGATTTGGCCTGGTTACCTAACAGCTGTTGTTTCTCATCTTCAGGCAGATCCAAATGAATCGGGAAGGAGACACCCTCAGCTTGCAGTTCTTTCTTGGCCTTAGCGAATAATGTCTTCGCTTTTGCCGGATCATAGGCACCATCTTGCCCATCAGCTAGGCTAACACCTTTGTAAGTTGAAGGATCCAATGCAGCTAAATCCTTTTCGACTTGACTGCCATAATTCTTGCCGTCAATCGAAACAAATGCCGGTGGTGTCATTTCATTACGTAAGGACCGCTTAGCACCAGCTTCACCAACTGCTTGGGCATTATAAGCAGTCTTATCAAAAGCAAATTGAATGGCCTGACGGAAATTCTTGTTCAAAATGGCCTTCTTAGTATCTTCTTTTTCTTTGTCCGTCTTCTTAGATGTCAAATTGTATGTCTGACGATCCAAGTTGAAGGTCATGTTGTAGACCGATGCATCTTGAATACTCCAAGTGATGTTCTTAGCATCTTGCTTTTGGACGGTCTTATAATATGGTGATGTGGGATAAACTCGTGCACCACTCAAATTACCCTTTTTATAAGACTTGTATTGTGCATCTGGATCAGAGCCATCACTGTAGGTCAGCTTAACATTTTTAATGTGGACATTTTTCTTATCCCAATAAGAATCGTTGGCCTTATATTGGATGACGGACTTGGCGGTAAAGTTAGAAAGAATGTAAGGGCCATTGTACAGGATACTGCTGGCTTGCATCTTCCCAAAGTTGCTGCCCTCGCTCTTCAA
The DNA here is from genome assembly GCF_001435585.1 of Schleiferilactobacillus perolens DSM 12744. Taxonomy (GTDB): domain Bacteria; phylum Bacillota; class Bacilli; order Lactobacillales; family Lactobacillaceae; genus Schleiferilactobacillus; species Schleiferilactobacillus perolens. The sequence goes on along the minus strand of NZ_AZEC01000003.1, from coordinate 111,995 downwards.
GAACTTGGCATTGACTGGGAACATAACCCCATATGTCAACTTAGAATTCCAGTAAGGCTCTGCTTGGTTCAATGTATATTGCAATGTATCATCATTGATTGCCTTAATACCAACCTTAGAAAAGTCCTTGGTCTTCCCTGTTACATAGTCATTCAAACCTGCAATAGAGTTTTGAACAACATATAGTGTCTCGGATTTGGCGGCCACCGCGTGTTTCAAGCCAGTAACAAAGTCTTGGGCCTTGACGGTACCATATGTGTTGCCTTCACTATCTACCCACTTAACACCCTTACGAAGTTTGTAAGTGTAAGTCTTGCCATCTTTGCTGACGGTCCAAGACTTTGCCAAATCTGGCTTCAAACGACCATACTGGTCATTCTCTAACAAGCCGTCAACAAAATTGGCATAATGTGTGCTGTTCGTCGCCCGGGACGATACAGTGTAATCCAATGTGGTGGGATCTGTACTGTAAATGTAATTATAAGTGCTGGTTGCAGAATTGCTCCCAGAACCACTACTACTCTTTGAGGACTGATTGCAGGCCGCCAACAAAGCAACTGATGCTAATGCGACTACCATGAGTCCTTTCTTAAACTTCCTCATACACGTCAACCTCCGACATGATTTTTAGGTTTCGTCTGCGCAGACTACCTTGCAACAACGTTAGAGCTTTCTTAAGAATTAAGTCAAATTATAGGACTTCTGGCGGAGATGTCAATAGGTTTTGGGCCGAATTTCGTCATTTCCCTGATTGATTTACTCATTTTAGCCTAGAAAACGCTTATAATCAAGCCAAAACAAAAAGTGTTCTGCCACACTTATGGCAGAACACTCAGATTTGATCTTTTTCTCATTTAAGCATTTAAGAACTGGTCAAAAAGATCTTGGTACAAATCGCAAAATTGCAAATACATTTTCTTTGGTACTGATTCATTCACTTGATGCGGGGTGTTATTGCCTGGACCAAAGATAACGAAGGGATAATTCTTTGGTTTGCCTTCCAATAGGTTTGAGGCATCTGTCACTGGCGCAATGCCGCCGCGTTTTAACTCTTTGCCGCTGTATTGCTGACCGAGTTTGGCGGCTAAATCCGCCAATGCTGAATCGCCTTGAACAGAGCGGGATGGTTGGGACATGTAAACGTCCATGTCGATTTGAGCGCCATCTTCTTTTTGAATCGTCACTAGCCGTTGCAATTCTTCCTTCACTTCGGCATTGTTCAGCTCTGGAATGGTGCGGATATTCACTTCTGCGACTGCCTTGTCTGGAATCGAATTGACCTGGCTGCCGCCATTGAAGATTGTGGTGTTGAAGGTCAACGGTCCCAGGAGTTCATTGGTCTCGTGGTTCATTTCCCGAAAAAGATGGTTGCCGTCCTGCAGCAGTTGCAATAATGGGTCAATCGCGTTGAACCCGTCCTCAGGCATGGAACTGTGGGCTGCTCGGCCATGGGAGGTGAAACGAATGTCCATGGACCCTTTATGGGCATGGGCCACATACCAGCCAGAAGGTTCCCCGATCAGTAAAGCGTCCACATCCTTCATATAACCGTCGTCCAGGAAATATTTGGAACCTAATTCGCCGACTTCTTCACCCATGGTGGCCATGAGTCGAATCGTTCCTTTGGTCGGCTTGCCTTGGGCGGCCAATTCGATCATCGCGATCACCATGGCGGCTAACCCACTCTTCATATCGGTGGCGCCGCGGCCATAGAGATTGCCTTGGCGTTCCGTCAATGTAAAGGGATCACTGGCCCACTGATCGGCATCGCCGGGATCGACCACATCCATATGACCAGAAATTCCCAATATAGGATGACCGCTGCCAATTTCAGCCACCAGATTAGCACGGTCGCCGGTGACCGGTAATATCTGGCTATCGATCTGGTGTGCCGCCAGCAGTTTTCTGAGATATTCGGCCACTTTCTGTTCGTGGTCATTCACCGACAGAATGGCCACCAAGTCGTGCAAAATTTGAATCCGTTGATCCTCACTCAATACTGACATAAAAATCGCCCTCCCACTTACTATTGTAATGGTTTTAGCTGCAATTGGCCCACCCCATTTTTGATGGTATCTAGCAAAGTGTCAGTTTTGTAAGACGTGAGCCAATTCGTTGCAATGGTCTAACCGGACGCGCAAAATTTGGGTGGAGAGGGAGGTGTATTCTCATGGGTACACAAAAGGGTTTTGTGGCCGCATTTAAAGATTACTGGTTCCGTGCTGGTGACTTTCGCGGCAGTAGTACGCGTGGCCAGTATTGGTGGATTGTTTTGATGAATGTCATCGTCGCCCTGATCGGTGCGGCGATTACCTGGATCGCGATATTCATCAGCCTCGGTTTTGGGGCCTCGAACACGATTTCATCCGACAACATGGTCTGGTTCTTGGCAAGTTTTAGTATTGGTCCGATGGTCTACTTTATTCTTTATATCTTTCAAGGTTTACCCTGGTTGACTTTAAGCATGCGGCGTTATCGGGATGCGGGCGTCAGTCCGTGGGCGCTATTGATTACTGTCGTGGCCCCAGCACTCATTCTGGGAATTGCTGGCAAACAGTTGATACCTGTGATCATTGCGGCCGTCTTGACCATTATCGGAGTGGTGATCACCGTGCTGCCCACTCGGCATCCGGTGCCGCTGTGGTCCATGCGGCCAAATGAAGACAGCCGGCCGGTGGGCATGGGCGGCGCCATTGTCGATTTCTTCCGCCGGGGCGGCATTTTCAGCGGCCGGTCCAGCCGCTCGCAGTATTGGTGGATGATCCTATTACAAGTGCTGATCAGTATTGCTGCCTTTATTGTGCTTGTGCCCATGCTTGCATTTGTCGCATTTCACAATATCGGCACCAGTAACCTCAACAGCAGTATGACCAGCATGTCAGACAATTTTCTGAGCATCTGGGGATTCGCTTTTGCAGCCTACTCACTTATTGCTCTGCCTTCCTTGACCATTGTCATTCGCCGGTTTCGGGATGCTGGGTTTAGTCCGTGGTGGTATTTTGTGATCTGGTTGATCACAGTTGGTATCGGTGGTTACGTTGGCTTCCATCCCACTGTTGTGGCAGGCTGGATCGCGTATCTCGTTGTGGCTGTGGTCCAGACTGTGATTCTGGTTTGGCCGACACGAACTGATTTGCAAAATGGTCACGATTGATTCCTTATTTGCTATACTTCAATCAAAGGGGCGATGCGGATGTCTAAATCTAAATCAAAACAGTATGCCCATCCTTTCAGAAGAGGAAATATTAGCTAATTTCACAGATGAAGAATTGCGGCAGGTTGGCCTGAACATGGGTTACAAAATTCCTCAAGGCGCTAAATTTCATGCGGAGCAATCAAACCAAAAATCGTCAGAATAACTTTTTGCAAAACAAAGGACGGGCCACCAGCCAAACTGCTGGGTGCCCGTCCTTTTTAGATGTCCTTAGCCATGATTGTGTTGCTAATCTGAATACCCTCGCGCTCAACCGTATTGACTCGCACAACCTGATATCCCCGGGCTTTGAAAAACGGTAACGCCGTATGGGAGGCTGCTACGGTAATGTGGTGCACATGCCGTTTCTGCGCACGCTCTTCTAGCGTCGTCACAAGTTGCGTCGCAATACCTTCGCCTTGGTGGTCTGGGGCCACGTAAACGCGATCGAGATAACCAGACATGGTCATGTTGGCGAATCCGACGATAACAGCGCCCAGCACTGCAATCAACGTATCATCCACAAATAAGGGCGCACACCAAGTCGTCGGATCAATGCCCTGCAGTGGCGCCCAGGCAGCTAGCTGGGCGGGCGTGTAATCTTTTTTAGCAACCTCGTGCACACTCGCGATAAATAGCTGCACGATGGCCGTTTCGTCGCCTTTTTGAATCGCCCGCAACTGGATCATGCCGCCACCTTAAACGGCAGCCAGTCGAAAACTAATCCTAAATAGATCGTCAGGATCAATAAATCGGCACTGCCGCCCAGACTAAGGTTGCGGTCCATGAAAGTATTGTTCAAATCAGTCAGAAATTGCACTCCCGCCGGCGTTTGAGCGCCGCCCAGGCGGAAATATTCTGCCGCTTGCTCATGCACCCAGGGCACAATGGCTGCCGTACCTGCCCGTTTGATCACGTTGCTGTCGCGGGTATGGGCGACGATGACCATGAAAGTGTCGAGGAGCCGTTGGTTGCGGGTGCCTTGAGCGGTATCCCGGAGGTAAGGTACCGCCCATTGAGTCACCGCCGGGAAACCGGCCTCCGCCTCACCGCGAATGCCGGTGAAGCCGTATTTAAGATATTCCCGTTCGCCGGCCGTCAACTTCGTCGGGTCCTTCTTTTCAACCCCGGTAAAGTCATTCGCTGTGAGCCCGTGGAGCATGGTGCGCACCGCCGCCATAATTTGTGTAACCGTCAAGGAAGTCCCCTGCTGGGTACTCCAAGCAGTGGCAGCCACTAATACACCAAGGGAAAAGATCGCCCCTTTATGCGTATTAATTCCTTGCGTCGTTGCAAACATCGTCTTTTCTGCCGTCACGCCCACGGGTCGAATCTGCGCAAATAGATCCCGCAAATTGCCCGCAGAAAACGCCGCCCCCAGACGGGCGACTTCGGTGAAATAGGGCCGCAACGCTGTGGCGCTGTCAACGAAGGTGAAAGCATCCATGTCCTGATGGGCACCGGCACTCACCGGGTCCACCAGCCCTGGCTTGGGGTTGACCATCATTTCATAGATTAGCGCCCGCTCAGCCAATACCGGTAGTCTTTGGACGAGATCAGTTTGTACCATGCCCACCATCCTTAAAATAGTCAAAATAACGTTGACTAATATTAGCCTGCAGCTCCGCGACGCTATGCCGCCGGGACCGTGCACAATCCTTCGCCGGCCGCCCGCAAATCAGACACCGCCGGGCGGCAAAACCCAGGTCCTGGCGGGATAAAGGCCGCTCCTGAGTGGTCGCCGTGAGCGCATCCACATCAAAAAGCCGCCCGAGCGCAAAATCGTCCTCGAACTGAACAGCAATCTGCTTCGCTTCAGCCACGGGCATATCGACCACCCAGAACGCTTCGGGTCCCGTCGGTTTATGCCAAGTGGTCTCCGTTTTCAACGCTGTGGCAGGAAACAACTGCGCTAACTGGGCCACTCCAGTCGCAAAGAGGTGTTCTAGCTGGTCATTATTCTTAATTGGCCCTGGGATATTAAGCTTACTGGCTAAAATCGTGTCCTCTGGATATTCCGCCATCAACTTATCCTGCCAAGCCACCCGTGCATCCTTATTCGCCAACACTGACATAATATCCTGCGCCGCACCAGTCGCAAAAATCGTCTCTGCCATTCTTCCACCCTTTTCTCTACTCACCATTATATACAACAAGCGCCAGTGCCGCGAAAAAACGGCCCTGACGCTTGTTGAAGCATGTTTAATTAGCTCAAGTTAATCTTTTACTTGATTAATCACATCAATCAAACTGCCATCACGGTATTCGACCAAAGCAACCGGCCGATCCGTGTACTCAATTTCCTTAGGTTTGCCGACAATTGCTTCCGCCTTCGCCGCCAATTCCTGAATCGTATAGACCGGTACACCCGGAATATGGCTCAAGGCATCAATCAAGTCCTGCCGCTTCGGATTAATGGCAATCCCAATCTCCGTGGCGACCACATCAATGGATTCACCAGGCGTGGTGATTGACGTCATCTTCGGGACAATCGTCGCCAACCGGCCCCGGACTAACGGTGCCGAAATAATGGTCAATTTGGCCGTCGCCGCGTCTTGGTGACCGCCAACAGCGCCCCGAATGACTCCATCGGAACCTGTTAAAACATTGACGTTGAAGTCGGTGTCGATTTGCAAAGCGGACAAAATAACCACGTCCAACTTATCCACCATAGCACCCTTATTGTACGGATCAGCGTACCAAGAAGCATCGATTTCTTGTTGGGCCGGGTTAGTGTGCATGGAGTCTGCGGCGCCTTTATCAAAGTCTTGCACATCCATGACCTTGTTGACCAATCCTTCAGCCAACAGATCTGTCGTCGGCTTCGTAATCCCGCCCAGAGCAAAGGATGCTTTAATTCCCTTGTCCAGCATGGATTGCCGTAAGTACCGCGTCACAGCCAAGGCGGCACCACCAGAACCAGTTTGGAAAGAAAAACCGTTCTTGAAGTATGGGGAGTGGGTAATCACTTCATTAACTTCTTCAGCAATCTTCAATTCCTTAGGATCCTTGGTGAACCGGGTAGCGCCGGAACCGATCTTGTCGGGGTCACCGACTTGGTCGACTTTCACCACATAATCCACTTGGGTCTGGTTAATGGAAGCCGGTGTATTGGGATAGGCTACAATATTGTCTGTTAACAAAACGACTTTATTGGCGTATTTAGCATCCATCAGGGCATAACCCAGGGAACCAAAGACCGCGTCCCCAGTCATGCCGTTGGCGTTACCTTCTTCATCGGCGTTGGGTACGCCCAGGAAGGCCACGTCGATCTTAATCTTGCCGGTTTCAATCGCTCGGGCCCGACCACCATGGGAACGGAAAATCACGGGGGTCTTTAACGCACCGTGGGAAACAGCATCGCCTAAAGAACCGCGCATCCCAGAACTGGTGATGTGAGTAATGGTACCGGCTTTGATGGCTTTGACCACCATATCGTTCATGACGTTGGTCAAAGATGACGGCGCCAAAGTCAAGTCTTTGATGCCTTGGTCGATGATGACCTGCATCACTTCGTTAAAGACCTGATCGCCCTCCCGCAGATGATGGTGGAAGGAAATGGTCATACCATCTTTGACTTCCGCCTTAACCACATCAGCGATCGAGTCGACGACTTTGTTTTCGCCGAATTGCGCCCGTACGGTAGGGGCCACCCGTTGACTCACGGGGTTGCCCAGCTTCGTACCGGCATAAGGCTTGTAATCATACTGATTCAAAATTGAATCGGGAATATCAACACCGACATTATTCTTCGACATAGTTACCCTCCTCGTCAACTAAATGAGATGCCTTGGCTAAGTTCATGACCCGTTGTGCCCGCAAAGCAACTGGCCGGTCGACCATTTGACCGTTCAAGGAAATGACCCCGGAGCCCTTTTCGTGCGCCTCGTCAATCGCGGCAATGACCTGCTGCGCATTTTGCACTTCGGCCTTAGTCGGTGCATAAACGGCGTTGATCACTGGAATCTGGCGTGGGTTGATGACGGACTTGCCGTCGTAGCCCAATTGATGGATGAATTTAGTTTCGCGAATCAAACCAGCCTCGTCATCCAGGTTGGTGAAGACGGTATCGAAAGCGGCGATCCCGGCTGCCCGAGCCGCGTGTAAAATCACGTTGCGGGCATATTCCAATTCACGACCATCAGGATAGCGGTGAGTCTTCATATCGGTGGTATAGTCTTCGGCGGAAAGTGCGATTCCGATCATCCGATCTGATGCTGCAGCGATTTCATTGGCATTGATCACACCCTTGGCACTTTCAATGGCGGCCATGACGTGAGTGGAACCTTCTTCACGGCCAAATTCAGTTTCGGCAGCAGCCACATCGTCGACCAATTCCTTGATCATGTCGGCTGTTTCGGTCTTCGGCAGCCGAATGACATCGATGCCGGCCTTGACCATGGCCCGGACATCATCTTTATAAAAAGGTGTATCAACACCGTTAACCCGGACCACTTTTTCAGCAGTGCCGTAATCGACGGTCTTTAATGCTTCATAAACTAAGTCCCGGGCCGCGTCCTTCTCTTGTAAAGAAACGGCGTCTTCCAGGTCGAACATGATGGAGTCGGCGCCATAGATACCGGCGTCCTTCAACATGGCCGGATTATTGCCGGGGACAAACATCATTGTCCGGCGTAACCGTTCTTCTGTCTCAGCCATATTAGAGCACCTCCCAAGCTGGTTCTGTTTGTTCTAGTGCCCGCTGAGCGACAGCCACAGTCCGGGCTTTAATCACGCAATCCAAAGCGCCCTTATCCACAGCCTTGACCAGAGCATTCTCAATTTGGAAACCCTGAAGTGTCGTGGTAATGACGTCCTTAATTTGGTCACCATATTGGCTGGCCACGGCGGAGTCCAAGTCAATCTGGATACCACCGCTAGTGGCTGGCGACAGGGTAATCTGGATATCAGAAGATTCCAGCGTGCCCGCTAAAGCAGTTTTTTTAATTTCCACGAATATTCACGCCTTTCGCAATACGCTTAAGTAATTCATCTTGATGATCCTGAATAAACTGCCAGGTGCTGACTGGCAAGAAATCTTGAACGGTGGCCAATTGATGGTTCGCCAAGGCCTGGCGTACCTGAGTAGCCGTCACAACGGTTCCGGCCTGGGTCAAACGGGGCACGACGATCAGCTGTACCGCTGGCGGCAATTCTTTGGCCAATACCGTGTTGTAAATGGCCGTGGTATGAGATTTTGGCTCCTCTCCCACGTACCGCCGACTAATATGCAGCGTCGGGGCCACCCAATCTCGGAACAATCGGGCATCTAAAGTGGTTTGATACCGAATCACATCGTCCCCGGATTTAAGAAAATACGCGGGGAAGGTGGCATAACTGACCATGTAATCACCACCGGGATACACGCGGACATTTTTTAGATCCGCCACCCCGGCTTGGACTAATTGCATCCGTTCAGCACTGGTAAACAATGACCGATCAGTGGAAACGACGAAGACATCGACGATTTCGTTTTCCGCCGCGGCCTTTTCAACCAGATAACGATGGCCTTGGGTGAACGGATTGGCATTCATGACGATGGCAGCCACTTGTTTGTGGGCTTGATCCTGGACGCCGGGCAATTGCGTCAGATATTGCTTGATCCCAGGCGCACCAGCTTCCAGCAACACACCCACAGCGGTCTTTGCCAGCGTCGTGAATCCCACATGGCCAAAACTGGTTTCATATTGGGGCTTGGTGAACACCATCATATGGGAATGGCCCGCCATCATTAGGCGCGTCTGCAGTTCGGAGACCACCTGATTGAAGTTGGCCCCGGGCACATCCCCTTCGTCCACCGCAATGAACTTGAGGACGTTGCCGGCAATGGCCCCCGTGCCAACCAGCCGGTCGCCATCGAACAGGCCGATCACACTATCCACGCTGGCGACTTCTGCGTCAGAAAAGCCGCTGAGACCATGACTGGCCAAGAATGCGATCCATTCTTTTTTGACACTGGGCACCCGCAAATGGAGATCTCGAATATCAGCCATTGGCGATTAACCCATCAATACCATGATGATCGGGACCACGACGACGAAGAGCACAGAGGCCGATACCACAATGTTGGTAGCGAACTTCACATCGCCATGATAGGTCGTGGCCAGAATCGGCAGTACCGCAAAGGTCGGTGTGGCGGCCTGAATGATCAAGGTCTTTTGGAAGACGGGGACCATGCCGAGACCCGCTTTGACTCCGACTGCGATCAACGCAAACATGATAACGGGTGCTAAGACAAACCGGCCCAGCAACGTCACAATCACATTCTTGTCAAACTGCATGTTGCCAATTCCGAAGCTCTTCAACATAATCCCGATGTAAATCAAGGACAACGGGGTCACCAGCGCACCAATATCAGTCAGCGTCAAAGTGACGAAGTTGACCAGTAGATGGCTGCGCAGCCACGGAATGTAGATGAACGGTAAGGCCACAATGAATCCCCACAATGGCGTGGGAATTAAATGGTGCCAATCCAATTTGACTTTGGCCGTCCCATCGGCGCCCACGGTGGGGTCGTCGGCGGCAATGATCCATACCCCGATCGTCCATAACATGACCGTGTTGACGATGTAGTAAACCAACAGGTACGGAATGGAGCTATCACCGAATAGTGCTTGGTTCAACGGCATCCCGATGAAGACCGTGTTGGCAAAGTTCATGGCAGTCATCATCAAGCCGCGTTTACCCTTCGGTACTTTGAGTACCCGCACAACCAGCCAAGAAATCAGCAAGCCAACCGTGATACTCACGACACTGTATAACAGGCCAACGGATAACTTGGCCAATTGTTCTGGTTTGAAGTGGTTCATCATCGACATGAAGATGGATGCCGGTAAAGCCACTTGCATGATCAGTTTGGAAAGCGCGCCGGAGAACTTGTCGTCAAACCAGCCCTTTCCCTGGGCGAAGTAGCCAACTGCAATCATGATCATAATGGCTAGAACGCTTTGGATCGATGTCCAAAAGATTCCCATAATTCTCTCACCTCATCGTGGCGACACACCGAGTGCAGCTGCATCGCCAGTGTCTATTGTTTTATTTCTGTGCTTTTGCGAATTCTTCTACACCAGCAGTAACGGCATCCACAACGCCGTCATCGAAGACGCCCGGGACAATTTTTTCTGCCGTGGGCGTCGCGATCAAACCGGCTAGTGCTTGGGCAATCTTGGTTTCCAATGCCACGTTCACGGATTTTAAACCGCTCTTGAGCAAACCGCGGAACAGGCCTGGGAAAGCCAGAATGTTGTTCACTTGGTTCGGGTACTTGCTGGCACCAGTGGCAATGACTGCCGCACCGGCTGCTTGGGCCTCCGCCGGATCAATTTCTGGTACCGGGTTGGCTAATGCAAAGATGATGGGCTGATCGGCCATTTCCTTGACCTGGGCCCCAGTGAGTACGTGGGCATCAGATAAACCAACAAAGGCATCGGCGCCCTTAATCACATCGTCTAACGTCTCGCCGGCAGCACTGTCCACTTGGCCGGCCAATTCCCGTTGGTAGCTGTTATAACGGATATCATCAGGCTTCACGACACCGTGGATATCCACGAGAGAAATGTGCTTGATACCAGCCGCCAGTAACAACTTTGCAGTCGCAATGCCGGATGCTCCGACCCCAGTCAAGACAACTTTAAGATCGGTCACAGACTTGCCCACGACCTTTGCCGCGTTGATCAAACCAGCTAATACAACAATCGCGGAACCTTCTTGGTCATCGTGATACACCGGAATGTTCAATTCTTTTTGCAGCGCATCTTCAATGGCAAAGCAGCGTGGTGCCGCAATGTCTTCCAAATGAATCCCAGCAAAGCTCTTGGCAATATTCTTGATGGTGGCGACAAAGTCGTCAATGCTGACTTGTTCGACTGCCAGTGGAATGGCATCCACACCGGCCAGTTCCTTATAAAGGAGCGCCTTGCCTTCAACGATGGGTAACCCACCGGCAGGGCCGATGTTGCCTAAACCCAATACGGCTGAGCCGTCGGTGACCACGGCGACAAGTTTGCCGCTGGTGGTATAAACATCCTTCTTGGCGGGATCAGCCTCGATTTCTTTGGCTAAGCCGGCCACACCAGGGGTGTATGCCTTGCCTAGGTCTTCCCGGTTACGGACGGTCAATTCTGGGTGAATCGACAGCACGCCGGTGTGGGCGCTGTGTAATTGTTCCACTTCATTTTCTGCCACAATCATTACCTCCTTGTTTTGATGCATTCGTTCTTTTTGACGTCCATAGTATGGCACAATTCTTTTGAATTTTCAAAATTAAAGGCTTAAATTTTAAAATTGAAACTTTTGGGTAGATTCATGGTAAAATGGTTTTAGCAGACGGTTTAATGACGAAAGTCTGAAATTCGATGAACCAGTGCCATTGCGGAGCAGTCGTAGGTTGAAGGGGGCTCAGCTGTGGAAACCACACCGCGCGCTTTTTGCGCGGATGTGGTTAGGCGTGTTTGAGACCGCGCACTTTGCGGGCTCAAACCGCCATCACAGCTTGCTACGCCTGCGGCTCCGCACTTGCTGCGCTTCGCAGCCCCCTTCAACCGGAGACTGCGCAGCTTTGGCACGGCTCGTTTGGTCATTCTTGATTGGAGGAATCGTGATGGCGACGCAGGAACATCAGGCGCTTTTGACTGCGATTGCACAGGATTATTATTTTTCCCGGGCATCGGTCAGTGAGTTGGCCGAGAAGTATCACATTACCCGCTATTTCGTGGAGAAATACTTGCAGGAGGCGCAGGCCAGTGGATTGGTGACGATTACGATTCAGGCACCGACGACGCGGCTGCAGTCGCTGGAGTTGAAATTCAAGCAGGCGTTCGCTATTCCGCACTTGGTGATCATCAAAGATGCCGCCAATCCAACTCAGACGATTGAACATGTGGTGACTTATGCGGCCCAGCAAGTTCAGAATTTGATTCACGCCCAAAATGTTGTGGGGCTGTCGTGGGGGGCCACAATTTACGATGTCATCCAGCATTTTTCTGCCGATAATCAACCGGGTTTGACCTTCACCCAATATATGGGTGAGAATATGAAATACCATTCACGGGCTGGTTCCACGCGCATGGTGGAGATGGCGGCAAATAAATTCAGCGCCAACTACCAGACGATCGTGGGTCCGTTATATGTATTCAATCCCACTGTGCGGACCATGTTGACCAAAGAACCGGCCTTGGCTCCCGCCTTGCATTATGCGAAAAGCTAGATCTGATTATCTGCGGGATCGGGACCATGGATTCGATCGACTCGATTCCAGTTTGGCACCAGCATCGTAATGAGATCGTGCCGGCAGATCAAATTGAAAATGTGGCCGGGGTGTTGTTTGGGCGCCCCTATGATGTTCAAGGCCGCCTCATTGCACCGGACAAATCACCTCTTTTCGGAATTTCAGAAACCGCCGTCCGCGCCGTCCCGCGCCGGGTCGGGATTGTCACCAGTAAGTTCAAAACCCGCGCCACCCTGGGCGCGTTGCGCGGCGGGATGTTAACGGATTTAGTGATGAGTGAGGCAGTGGCCAATCGAATCGCCGCGGAAGCAGCAGAGTTACAGTAACCAACAGGGTCAATGTACGCCCATGGACGAACGACCCCCAAGAAATATGCCTGGTCACACTTCCGTCATCTTGTTTAAGGGTTCGCAAAGTCCCATAAGAGCTAGTTAAGAGGGGTACTGCTCCAGCACTGTGAGCAGTATCCTATTTTTGTGGTCAAGGAAAGCTTCGATTCCTGCTGGCTAAAGTGCCAATGCTCCGTATTGGCACGACCCCCCCTCACCAGAAAAAGCTTGTCCACTGACCACATCAAACATACCCATAAATCAGGAAGGACGATTCTTATGTTCAATATGAAAACAATTGGTTTATTCTCCGCTGCCTTATCCACAGCGTTTCTCGTCACCCAGTATGTGCGCATGCACCAACGGCGCCAATATGTCCACATTGACTCCGGTGCCCGCAAATAGATGATTAACCAGATTCAACCCACCAAAAAACGGAGCGGCCCTCGTCCAGAATTTTGGATGAGAACCGCTTCGTTTTTGCTTGCGGAATTATTCGATAACTTCAATCGCGTCCAGCAGGTAACTGCCTTGAGCCACCGTGATGGTCACAGTATGCTCGCCGGCAGCAAGACCCGCAATGATGAAATTCGGCTGTTTGGCCGGCGCGTTGAGCGGAGCCGCCAATGGTTGCGTCAATTGATCATCCACCTGGATGTCCAATCGGCCGGTCTCGTTACCGCCGCCGATAAGGGCAAAACCAGTGCCGCGGAAATGAAATTGCAGCGTGGTGGGCGTCGGGCTGTCGGCTTGCCCGACAGAATACGACCGTTCCCAATAATCACTGGCTTGCCCAGCCAAGTGCTGCCATTGACCGGTGTACGTCAGCCCTGGATGAAGATCATCCCAGCGGCGGGCACTAGTGGCCACCTGGTGAGGCACGGCGGTCACACTCAGGGCATGGAAAATCGTGTGGTAATAACCTGTGCCCACTTTAACCCGGCCGCTTAATGCCGGCCGATCCACAGCACGATGTTCAAATTGCGGCGCGCCGTCCAGCAGCACGGTGATGATGTGGCCAACGGCGGCCATGATCAGTTCATGGTCGACTGCGGCGTCAAACATCCGCAAGTACTGCCGGGCCACGATGCGGCCATGTTCCCACAGCACCAACCGGCCATCGGGCCAAAGCTGGGTGACATAGGGGGCGGCCATGACGCTGCCATCAGGATCGAGCTGTTCGCGCAGACCCAGCGCCACATAGTTGCCCTCGGCTGAATTCTGCCGGGTGCTGGTGTCGAACGTGAAACCGAGATTCACCCGATAGTTTTCCCAGCGATCATCGCCGATGGTGAAATTGGGGGCACTGGATTCTTCCCAGTCCAAAGCCCGTTCCTGTTCCGTAATTTGCTGGACCAAGGCTCTCTTGCCCACAGATATTTCCTGCACTTCAAAGGCACCGCCCAGATCCGTGGTGTACTGGGGTGCCCCGCCCCTATCCCGCAGATAGTCGGCCGGTTTGTCCTGATAAGCATAATCGTCTTGGAAAAGAATTCCCTGCTGGGCATCCACTACCAGCGGGACATCGGGGTTGGCCGCAGTGATCCGCTGATAGGCTGGTTGATCAGTTAATGTCGTCACGGTCGCAATGGCCCGGGCGGGTACCGTGATTTCGTAATGGTCCCCAGCCGGTAAAGTCGCCACCAACTGTTTAACCCGATCGTCCCATTTTTCAGTGGCCCTTTCCCTTCCTCGGGTTTCCCACATATGAAACGGTTTATCATTAGTCAAAAGATTGGCTAGCTGCACGATAAAGTGTTGCGGACCATCACTGTCGTTCACAAAAATCGTCGAGACATCCCGCCCATCTGGCGATGCCAGCGTCAAGTAACTTGGTTCATTGGCCTGTTGGCTAACGTTCTCCGTACCCTCCGCCGCGGAGTATGTCGCGCTGTTAATGTAGCGCCAGGCTGTCTCGGTCTGGTCCAACCAACCCGCCGTGGCAAAGTCTGTGAAATGCTTCAGGACTTGTATCCCAATATTATCAACACTGAAGAAACCAGACCAGGGCGTTTGGGCGATGATCAGATCCTTGTGGGCATAGCGCACCCCGGGATAAAACGCCGCCAGGGCGGGTTGGAAAATATAGTGGGAGCGCCGGGATTGGTGATAGCTTTTGATCCAGCGGTTAGCCACGTCCAAGCTGCTTTGGACGCCGCCAATCCCCGTATGGCGGCTGTCCTGCTGGCGCAACGAGCCATTGGTAGTGGGCGCAATTCCTTCGCTGTACCACACTTCATGGTGATAGGTATCAGCCAAAGCTGTAAACGGTTTGGCCGGGCCGTCCGCTGTGTTGTAATGGTAGCCCACCGCTGGGACCAGCGCCCGCAATGCCGGATCGGCGACCATGGCGCTGCCAAAGTCAGTATCGTAGTTTTGATCCGCCGCAATAATTTTGATTTGCTGGTACTGGGCGATGGGGAAATCAGCCGGAAATCCCGTGTCATCCACCGCCAGCCGTTTGGCGAACCATTGGATATAGCGGTACATCGGGTAACGGGTTGCATTCCGGTCGGGGTCCACATAATTAAATAGGAAACCATACGTTTGCCAGGCGGCGATAATCGTCTTTTTATAATACTGATACATTGGTTCGTAAGCTTCAGTAGGCACTTCGTGGTCAGGATCGGTTCCCCGCACATGGCGCCACAAGGTCCGTAACCACCCAGGTTCACCCCAGCGCAGCAAAGAAGTCATCAAATTGGGCTGAATCTTTTTGGCATCGGCGATCAGTTGGAAACCCATCCCCCGCCGGACATTGACTACCCCCGCCGCACTGCGTAACGGAGCCGGTTCTGTGCCCGAAGACGTATTGGCGTCATTGCCCAATTCAATTTTTAACATCCGCATCAACGGGTGCGTCCCGCCAAACAGCAATTGCAATAATTGCGCATAAACTTCCGGGTGTTCCCACTTATAATCCAACAGCAAGCGGGAAGAGTTATTGCAGCTGAGGTAGCCAAACCCTTTGAAAGTATTCGCGTCGCCCCAGTCGGTATGCAGATCGTGACCGTCAATGGTGAACTTAGTCGCATCCATTAGCGAACCTCCTTTGACCATTCAGCGAGGTGAATGGTCCGAGTTTGATCGGACCACTGGATGGTGACTTGGGCACCATCTTGGCTCACCGTCGGCACGATGATTTGGTTGTTCACCATACTTTCGCTTTCCCGATCGCCCAAGAATAGGGCCATCCACGTGTGTTCGCCGGGTGCCAAGGTAGCGGTTTGCAACGGCAGGCGGGTCTTGGGAAAGTCGATATTAGTGTTGGGTTCCGGAGTGGATAATTCCACGGCCCAGACCGGCGTCAACGCCACTAGTCCGACAACGCCGACACGGCTTGTATAAAACACACTGTGGGGAATGTCGGTGATCAATTCCTTTTCATCCGCCGCCCCACTGTCTGGCGCTGAGAAACTGCCCTCGGCCAAATGGAGGGTCCGGGCCGTGTAAAGGTGGTGAACACGCACATGCCAAGGCATCTGGGGGATGACGAAATTATCGATGGTCACGTCTGGCCACGGCTGCCATTGGGAATATACATAGTCGTCATGAATTTGCCAATCTGTGTAATGAAAGGCCGTCCGCCAAAATTCATCGCTTTCGGATACCGCTAAAGTGCTGTCAAAAGCCCCTTGTTTGAGTAAAGTCGATCCTTTGGGGGTGCTGAAGGCAAAGGAAGAGGAATAGACATATTTCTCATATTTAGCCGCACCATGGGCGTGTTCATGGGAATGCTGGCCGGCGGTGAAGGCTTGCACTTCTTGCCCGGTGCGACTGTGGACCACCAGCATCCGCGGTTCTGGCTGGCGCTTCACCGGTTCAAACTGAAACCGCTCTGCTTCCCGCACTTGCCAGAATGGGTCATCGGCTGGCAAGGCCATAAAGATGAAGGTCTTTAACGCCCAGTATGCGGATGCCGGGGCATTGTACCCTTCCGCAAAGTTCATGTTGGGATAGGCGTAGCCGACTGGCAATAGCCCATCGGATTGGAACATATCCTGACTAAACCACCAGCGCAGGTTGTTGAGCAGCAAATGTTTCACATCTCCCAGCGCATAACCTTCTGGCATTGCAATATGGGCAAAGGCGCAGGCGGCCCAAAAAGCACCTTGGGCAAAGCGGTAATCCAGTGATCGGCCAAACGGCAGCCCTGCCCCGTCCGCCGCAAACCAATTGGCATAGCTCTTTACAAAGGCAGTGGCCCGCTCGCGCAGCAATTTTTCTTGTGCATCCTGGGGTTGGGCAAAGGCCACATACAACAGCGTAAAGAATTGGTAGGCAAAGGGAATATAGTTATCGATTTGATTCTCATACCCATCGAAAGACCAGCCATGATCCAAATAATGGCCGTTGGTGATGGCAAAATCAGCATCGATCTGCCGTTGGTGGTCGCTTTGGCCGACATGGACAAACCAGGCATTGACCATCACTCGGAACAACAACCAATTGGTCTTGGGCAGCACCCGCTGGTTGATCTGGGCCAGCCAATTCAGGATTTGGGTTTGTTCTTTGGTGGTGAGATGCCGCCAAAACGATGACTCAGTTTCAAACAAGAACGCGGATAATGCACCCATCTCGACAAACAGCTGATCATAGTCTTGCAGCGGGCCCTGGCCCCAGTACCATTCACTCTCCGGATCTGTTCCAATGACAATACTAGTGCGCACAAATTCCCACCATGTGAAGTGTTCGGTAATGCGGCGCGGTTGCGAGAATAACGGTCCTAAGCCCCACAGTAAGCGCATGAAACCTTCGATTTCGGTTCTGTCCGCGGTGTACACTGCCCCGTGACTACTGAGCTTAAAGCGGCCAGGCCGGTTCTCGGTAAGCATCACTGTCATCGCTGGTGTTAATAGATCCAGCAGTGCTTTTTCCATGTCGGCTTGAGTTTCTAACGGGTTCTTTTTTAATTGGACATTAAATAAAGGTGGCGTCATTCTATTTGCCCTCCTGTGCGAGTTGGTGCCAACGATCATGGTAGTAAAAAGCAGCGGCCTTAGGTTGGCGCTCTCGGGTGAAGATGCCCTTCTTATTGCCGTCTACCCGCATGGTGCCTTCCACGGTTTGAAAATCAGCGAAATTCCAGACTTGCTCGCCGCAAATAAAATCATAGTCGTCAAACACCCGGCTAAACATCTGTAAAACTTCAATCTGATATTCTTCCGACCACATCACGCTGGGCAGTTTGTGCAGCCCGGCTTGGGTGTCGGCCCCAAATTCGGTAAAGATCACCGGTTTGTGATAGTCCGAAGCGGCCCATTTATCCATCTCAGCGCGCAGATTAGTCTCTCCGTCGCTGATCTGATAACCGGCGCAATGATACCACCCAGGATAACGGTTCAATAGATAAATATCTGGGAACGCCAATACTTTCGAGGTTTCAATCGTATCGTCTTCACTTAAAGTGAAAGTGCGCGGCCGCTGTTGAGGATCTAGCGCCGCAGTGTCCGCAAAGAGCTGACGGAAATAAGGCACCGCATTGTCATCCACCGTATCCGGCTCATTCAGCAAGCTCCAGGCAAAAACCGACGGGTGGTTCTTGTCCCGCTGAATCATATCGGTGATTTGGGCCAGATGGCGTGTATACAACTGTTTGATCCAGGGGCCTTTGAAAAAGGACTGGTTCAAACCGCCCAAGAACTCAGCGGCGGCCATCTTGAAGCCCACCGCAGGCACCTCATCAATCACTAAAAAGCCTTCTCGGTCAGCCATCCGATACACCTGTTCATCGTATGGATAGTGGGAAGTGCGGAAGGAATTGGCGCCGATCCATTTCATCAACGAAAAGTCTTTTTTCTCCACATTCAAATCGAACCCGCGTCCGGCAAACGGTGAATCTTCATGCCGGCCGAAACCGCGCAGGTAAACCGGTTGGCCGTTCACTAACACCCGGGCACCGTCGACAGCAATCGTGCGAATACCCAACGGAGCGCTATATTCGTCCACTAAATCCGCCCCGTCATGAATTTGCAGCGTCAAGGTGTACAGATAAGGGGCGCCCACATTCCATAAATGGGGATCAGTAACCGTTAACTCACCGTGGACGCCTTCACCGGTGGCCACAGTTTGACCTTGGGCATCTGCCAAAGTGACCGTCACGGGATGATCCCCATTGGTCGTCACGCGATAGTAAACCGTGGCGGCGGCGCCTGTGCGGGTAAACCGGGTGTCGTAATCAACGATCTGCTCTTGCGGCAGCGTCAGTAAGTGGACCGAGCGATTCAATCCGGAATAGTTGTAGAAGTCAAAGAACGGCCGCACCATTTTACGGCCATTCTTTAAAGTGATGGTGTCTCCCGCAGGTAAATCTTCCCGGGACAATTCATTGTTACCCTGGACCACGACGGTATTTTCCGCGCCGAAGTGCACCACGGCCGAGATGTCGACGACAAAGGTAAAAACCCACCCTCGTGGGTACCCACCTTGTGACCATTGACAAAAATCGCTGCCCGGTGCGTGACGGCGTCAAACCGCAACCCGACAAACCGCTCTTGAGCATCAGCCGACACAAAGAACTGGCGAGCATACCAAAAAACACCCGTGTATTCTCGGTCGGCTTTGTCTGTAAAGAAGTCGTTGAAACTGGCCGGAACCGGCAAATCAATGGTTGCTGGTAACCCATTAGCCCAGTTCTGGGCAATGCCGCTCCCTTCTGGATCAAACGAAAACTGCCACAAACCATCCAGTTTTTGGTCTGTCCGAGTGCGATTGATCGTGGGGTATAGCAAACTTTTTTCCATAAGATACGATCCTCCAAATCAGGGAATGATGCCTACGCCGGCCAAGTAACCAGCGAAGCGCTTACAGATTTTATCTTATCTTGTTTACTAAAATTGTCAATAGTCTCCGTGACTAAATGGGCAAAATAAATAGACATCCTTTATCGACAGCGTCTATAGTCGCTCATCAGATGTCTGAATTTATTTTACTAATGGATTTTTATTTGCTGCTTTTCCGCAAAATCAGCTTGGTGGCAAAGTTCAATTGCTGGGGCACCCGTTCCGGATCGGCAATCCGTTTGCGCAGCAGATGCAATGCACCACTCCCCATTAAGTCGGTGTAAGCATGGACCGTGGAGAGCTTCGGAGTCGTATAGCGGGCTACGGCCACATCATTGAAACTGATGAGGCTCACCCGGCCAGGGACCGCCAGATTGTGCTCTCGCAAGGCGCGAATCACGCCCACCGCCATGGCATCGTTCCCCACGATGAAGGCATGGGGCAATTCGTCGCCCAACTGTGCAATGGCTTGGTTCATCAGATCGTAGCCGGAAGTCGGGGTGAATTCTCCGACAAAAATCCGGGCGGGATCATAAACGCCGGCTTCTTGTCCGAATGTCTCAAAGGCCTTCAACCGGGTGTCCTTAATTAAATGACGACCAGCACTGGTGGCCTCCTGACCAATCAGTAGGCCAATATCGTTAATGCCCGCCTCCTGGAAGTGATCAATGATCCATTGGACCGGACTGACAAAGTCACTGGTGATACTGTCAAAGCCGTACACCAGCGAGTTTTGGCCAACAAATACAATGGGCAGCCCTTTATCGGCAATATTCAGAATTTCATCGTGATCATATTTTCCCAACGCGATAATGCCCGAGAAACTCTTATTCACGCCCTTCTCAAAATCGGTGATCGTCACGTAGTTGAGCGAATACCCCATCATCAGAGCGGAGCGCTCAATGGCATTTTGAATCTGCAGATAGTAGAGGTCGTTAAGTTCTTGGGCCGCACTGTGCCACTGGAGAACCGCAATTTTTTTGCTGGTCCTGCCTGCCTTTTTACGGCGGGGGGTGTAGTCGAGTTCTTCTGCGATGCGCAGCACCCGGGCACGGGTGGTGTCTGTCACAGACAAGGCCGCATCGAAATTCAAGATGCGCGATACCGTGGTAATCGATACCCCGGCCTTGTCAGCTATTTCCTTGATCGTCGCCATATTCCATTCTCCTTTTCATGCATACTTAGCAGTTTACCCAACCCGATTCTTTTTCGCAAAGCACGCAGTGGGCGAACACATGCTTATCATAACGCGTCGGCCATAAATGTGAAAATATTTCAATTCAACGACGCGTAGATAAATTTAGTAAAATCCACGATTATCAACATTCATAACGCCTGAAATTTTTGATAAAGTCTTGCAAACGCCTGTGCTTCAACGTTTCTAATCCAGAAAAACTTTTATTATAACACTAAAATTTCCTTGACGTTAAGCGCTTACAGCTGTACACTTGGGTTGCTTAAGTGCTTAAGTTTAGTAATAAACAATCGGAGGTGCCCCATGAGCCACAGTACAATTCAAGATATTGCCGACAAAGCGGGCGTCTCCATCGCCACTGTGTCGTATGCACTCAATGGTAATCGCGGTGTCGGTGAAGCCACGCGGCAGCGGATCAAAAAAATTGCCAAGGACATTAAGTACAAACCGCACATGGCGGCTAAAATTGTGGCCAGCCAATCCACCCCCATGGTTTGCGGTCTGGTGGACTCCTTCTCTGGCGTCTTCAACAACGAACTGCTGGACGCCGTGCAGGACCAGTTTCAAGCCAAAGGATACTCCCTGTTGGCGACGAATCGAATACTGCCTGACATTCTGGGTTCCGATTTGTTTCAAGGGGTGATCGTGTTTGACTTCAATATCAGTCCCGAAGCCCAGCATACGGTAGAAGCACTTAACACCCCGGCCGTTTTCCTCACCAATGTCCGCACCGACCGCTCTCCCTGCGTCGGCATGGACAATCAACAAGCCATTGAGCTGCTGTACCAAGAGATCAGCCAAAGTAAACATCGGCGGCTGTGCATTCTTTCAGGCCACCGTGGTTCGATCAACAACCAAGAACGACTGGCCACCATCAAGCGGCTTTATGGTCTGAATCACCCCGGCGCCGATGTGTCCAAGCACATCTACAACGGCCACTTTGAATTCAAAGCAACCTTACAGATGGGGGCCGATTTGTTGAAACGCTATGATGCGTTCCTCTGTTTCAACGATGACATGGCCATGGCCATCTATCAGTGCGCGGCCAACGAAGGTTTGGTGGTGGGCCGGGATATCTCCGTGACAGGTTTTGACAACAGTCCCATCAGTCATGGGGCCATCCCTGGATTGACTACGGTGGAATTCGATGTCCATCAATGGGCCAAACTCATTGTGGATCGCTTCGCCAAGTTGGTCGATATGCCCCAGCCCTCATCCACTTTAACCCTGGTGCCGCCCCACTTAATCCGGCGCGAATCCATTGCGTACGCCTAATGGTTAAGGAGGCTGGATCACGGTGAAACAAATGAAACGAATGATCGTCGTCTTGCTGATCCTCCTGGCCGCCTGGGCCGGTGTGCACTGGCTGCAGCCCAAGATTTCAGCCCAGCAGGAAGCCCGGACAGAGGAACGGGCAGCCAAAAAAGGGGCCAAGACTTACACCAATACCCAGTTCAAACAAGGTCGCATTCCTTACCGCAGCGGGATTAAGCTCCACGGTCAAATTATCCAAACCGATGCCAAAAATAAACAACAGATTGGTAAAAATGACCGCATCGTTCTGCGGCAAAACGGCACTAAATATCAAGTGTTGGTGGCGTGTCAAAAATCCTTGAAGATGAATCAAACCGTGACCGTCTACGGTACCTTCATGGGATTGATCCGTGCCGACTGGATTGAATAGAAAGGAATAACCGCCGCAATGGATACTTATCAGGTGCTCAGCGGAATGCGCAATCCGCTGGCTGATCACATTCGGCAAGAAGCTGCCCGCTTACCCGACCAGTTACCCCCTCTGACTTGGTCGGATTTTGCCCGCTTCATGGCCACTGGTGATCGCCAGCATTACGAGGATGTTTACTTCTCCCGTCGCCAAACCCTGGCACTGCAGGGTGCCGCATGGTACTTGGCCCCCACGGCCGAGAATGCCGCTGCGCTGGCCGAGACCCTCTGGCAAATCGGTGGCGAACCGACCTGGGCCTTACCCGCCCACATCTTCAAACCTGGTGAACAGATCCGCCAGAATGGCGATATCGCCGAATTTCTCGACTTGTTTGCCTGTGAGACGGCGCAAGCTGTGGCTCAACTGCTGCACGATGCTGGCGCCCATCTGCCAGCTATACTGGTGGCTTTCCTTCAACATGAATTGGACCGGCGGATTTTCACCCCCTTCCTGGATCATGACTGGCAATGGTTGTACCTGCACAACAACTGGGCCGCCGTTTGCGGCGGTTCAGTGGGAATGGCGGCACTGGCCACCCTCCCCGCCACGGCACCACGCCGGCAGGCAATCTTGGCCAAGGTCGACATCGCCCTGCAGAATTTCTTACAAGGCTTTGGGAACGACGGCGCCACGGAAGAAGGCGTGAGCTACTGGGCGTATGGGTTTGGCTATTATGTTTACTTTGCCACGGCTTACCAAGCCGCCACTGGTGATGCCCGCTATTTACAAGGCGCTAAGATTGCGGCTATTGCGCAGTTTCCTTTCGCCGCATCCGTCTATCCCGATCAATACGTCATGTTTGGCGATGTCCCAGATCGTCAAACCGATATCCCCAGCGGCTTGCTCAGTTTCTGTCACCAACAATGGCAAGCACCATTAGCCGCTCCGGTGACTTTTACCGGGGTGGATGAAAACGGCCGCTTTGCACCTCTCCTGCATAACTTGCTGTGGACCGATCCGGCCTTCCAACCAACTCCTCTCCCCCCTGTGACTCACCTGCCATCTGTCGCCTGGACCATCCGCCGCCAAAACGGTTGGTGCCTGACCTGCAAAGGCGGCAGCAACAATGTCTCCCATAACCATAATGATGTGGGCACCTTCGAAATCATCGAACCGGACCAGACCATCATCACGGAACTGGGCTCCGGCCTCTACACCAAACAATATTTCGACGATACCACTCGTTATCATATCCTGGAGACCCGCTCCCTGGGTCATTCCGTTCCCTTCATCAACGGCTGCGAACAATATTATGGCGACGAAAGCATGGGTCGTCTAACCCATACAACCGATTTTGATCGGATCGAAATGACAGCGGTTTATTCCGCTAAATCCCACTTAACCAAACTCACCCGCACCTTCCAAGTATCCCCCGCCGGTGTCACCATCACCGACGACGCGGCCTTCAATCAACCCGCCAACTCATTCGAAGAAATATTGATACTCCCCCACGAACCCATTATCCACGGTCACACCATCCAACTGGGTGACTGGCAGCTTACAACCACTTTAGGAGGTGATTTTTCAGTCGACACGCTCGAATCATTCCACCATACCGGTGATCGGTATCATGTGTATCGTTTACGCATTCATTATCAATTGGGAAGTGACGGTGTCATCGTCTTGCACCTAGACCGACAGACAGACATCGAATAATTGAGAAAGTGAAAGGTTTTAGGTACTCCGACGAGTTAGTGCCAATGCGGAGCAAGCGTAGGCGGCCTGGGGCTCAGCTGTGGAAACCACACAGGGCGCTCTTTGCCCTGATGTGGTTAGGCGTCTTGAAGACCACGCACTTTGCGGGCTTCAAGCGCCGTCACAGCTTGCTACGCCTGCGGCTACGCACTTGCTGCGCTTCGCAGCCCCAGGCCGCCGAAGCTTGCGCAGCTTTGGCACGGCCGCCACCGCCGATTCATTTCACTGACTCATATGATAATTGGAGGACATAACAATGAAAAAATGGTCAAGCAAACTTGTCATTGGCGTTTCACTCATGGCAGCTGCCATGTTGGCACTCACAGGGTGCGGCAGCGGATCTTCTTCTAATGGCACCAAGAGCAGCGGTAAAAATGACAAAGTGACCCTTACCGTCAGCACCTGGAACTACGACACGACACCTGAATTCAAGGCATTATTCGAAGCATACGAGAAAGAAAATCCGAATATCACCATCAAGAATGTGGACATCGCCGCTGACCAATACGATAACAAGTTAACCACCATGTTATCTTCTGGCGACACCACGGACGTCTTAACCATGAAGAACCTGCAAAACTAAGGTGGTTATGCCAACCGGGGCCAATTGTTAGATATTACCGCCGATGCCAAGAAGCTGATCTCCGGCCAATATGGGGACGTGATTAAGACTTACAAGGCTGATGGCGACAAATACTTTGCCCTACCTTATCGGAATGACTTCTGGGTAACTTATTACAACAAAGACCTGTTCAAGAAAGCCGGCGTGACGATGCCGGAAACCATGACTTGGGACCAATATGAAGAAATGGCCAAGAAATTGACCAGCGGTTCCGGTTCCAGCAAAGTCTATGGCACATATCAACATATCTGGCGCTCCACGATCCAAGCCATTGCGGGTGCCCAGACTGGTCACAACCTGCTGAAACCCAGCTATTCATTCATGGCCCCTTACTACAACCGTGCATTGGCCATGCAAAAAGCCGGCGACCAAATGAACTATGGTACCGCGAAATCCACCCAAACGACGTATACGGCTCAATTCCAGACTGGCAAAGCCGCCATGATGGTCATGGGCACTTGGGCCATGGCTGCCAACATTCAGGCCAAGGAAAAAGGCGAAACCAAGGTTGACTGGGCGATCGCTCCCGTCCCCCAGAACAAGAGCGATGAAAGCATCACCTTTGGTTCGCCGACCGGTTTTGCCATCAACAAGAATTCCAAGCACGCTGATGCCGCAAAGAAATTCATTAAATGGGCCAGCGGTAAGAAGGGTGCCGCCATTGTCGCTAAAGTGGGGGTCGTACCGGCTTACCGGGATGACGCCATCAACAAGATCTACTTTGCCGACAAAGGGATGCCTTCCGACAGTATTTCTAAGACCGCCTTTGAACCCAAGAAGGTCGGTATCGAAATGCCGCAATCTAAGAGTTCTGCGCAAATCGACAAGATTTTACAAGAAGAACATGACTTGATCATGATTGGCGACAAGAGCGTCAACCAAGGCATCAAGGAAATGGAATCACGGGTTAAAGAACTGCAGTAATTTACACGAACACAGCTAAGGGTCAAGGCCATCGTTTCTTTGACCTTTGCCCTTAGTTGCTGTTAATCCTTCATTTGTATCACTTGACGAGCCTTGCTCAGTAGAAAAAGCCGTTTGATCGCTGGGCACCGTTCTCTACTTGAAAGGAGGAGCTGGGTTCACCAGCGCCAGCCATGGAATATACAAAAACCCCAAAAAGTGTCTCCCCCCGCCAGCGGAAACGGAAAAATCTGCTGACCGCGTGGTCGTTCATCGCGCCTAACTTCATTGGTTTCTTCATCTTCACCATGATTCCCGTCGTGTTCTCCTTCGTTTTGGCCTTCATGAATTGGGATTCATTCAACCCGCCGACATGGGCTGGGTTCAATAACTTCATCCGGATGTTCCAAGATGAAACCTTCAAGATTTCCTTCTGGAACACGATCTGGTACACCATCGGGACAGTCCCGATCACGATGATCCTCTCGTTGTTCTTCGCCATTTTACTGAACCAAAAGATTCGCGGAATGGCCTTCTTCAGAACAACGATCTTCTTCCCCTACATCACTTCCCTGGTAGCCGTCGCTGTGGTGTGGAACATGCTGTTTCACCCCACATTGGGGCCCATTAATCAGTTCCTGAACTTCATCGGTATCAGCAATCCCCCAGGTTGGACTTCTTCCTCCCAATGGGCCCTACCGGCCATCGTCATTGTCAGTATCTGGCGCAATGTGGGGTACTACATGATCCTTTACTTGGCCGGCCTGCAGTCGATTCCGCCTGAATTGTATGAAGCTGCAGAAATTGACGGTGCCAATAAGTGGCTGCAGTTCACTAACATCACTTTGCCGGGACTCAAACCGACGACTTTCTTCATTTCCATCATGGCTACCATCAACAGCTTCAAGGTATTCGACTTGATCCAAGTGATGACCAACGGCGGTCCTGGCCGGGCCACCAACGTGTTGGTGTTCGATATTTATAACGAAGCGTTTGTGAACTTCAAATTTGGTTACGCTTCCGCCATTGCGCTGGTGTTGTTCGCCATCGTCTTAGGCGTGACGATCGTCCAGTTTCGCTTCCAGACCAAGAATAAATGAAAGGAGTGATCATCAATGGCTGCAGAACCTGTTAAATTGGACGGCAATAGTGATGGCATCGTGGAAACGAAGGGTTATAAGCAACATGCTGATTTGATCAAAAAGATCGTCGTGTACACCTTGCTGATCATCATTTCCATCCTGATGATGATTCCCTTCTTCTGGATGATCTCATCATCGCTTAAATTCGATAACCAAGTCTTTGAAGTACCGATTCGCTGGATTCCCACCAATCCGCAATGGGCCAACTACAAGACCATTTGGACCCAGATCCCGCTGGCGAAGTTCTTCGAGAACACCTTGATCCTGTCCGTGGTGATTACCTTTATCCAACTGGTCACCAGTAGTTTCGCTGCCTATGGTTTCTCCCGGATGCGGTTTAAGGGGCGGGATGCACTGTTCCTGTTCTATATCGGCACCATCGCCGTCCCTTGGCAGGCGTACATGATTCCCCAGTTCATCATGATGCGGCAACTGGGCTTAACGGATAAATTGCTGTCCTTGATTCTCCTGCAATCCTTCAGCGCCTTCGGGGTCTTCTTGATGCGGCAATATTATGAAGGCATTCCGGAAGAGTTAAGTGAATCGGCTCGGATCGACGGGTTGAACGAATACGGCATCTATGCCCGGATCATTTTGCCCCTCACGCGTCCGGCCATTGCCAGTTTGACGATCCTCACTTTCGTCAACACCTGGAACGACTACATGGGACCGTTTATCTACCTCAGTTCCACCGAGAATAAGACGATCCAATTAGGGTTGAAGATGTTCGTTTCTCTCTACGATGCCCAGTATGCCTTGATCATGGCAGCTTCCGTGTTATCGGTACTCCCTGTGGCCCTGGTCTTCTTGACCCAACAGAAGTACTTCGTGGAAGGCATTGCCACCTCTGGTTTGAAAGGATAGGTGAACTCCCATGCATGTACGCACCCAATTTGCTGGAAATGCGTTTACCCGCGTATTCAACACGGCTTACGCGTTCTTCATCCCCAACCTGTTCTTCCTGGTGACGAACGTCTGGCTGATCATCACGCTGCTCACGGTGCCCTTGACCCTGCGCAATACACTGCCTTATTTACTGGCATGTGTGCCCATGGGTCCGGCCTTCATCGTGTTGTTTCAATGTGCCGATGACTTCCTGACGCACCATGAACTGCCCAGGTGGTGGCGGTTGTTCCGGCAATACGGGCAGGCCGCGAAGAAAACAATTGGGGTGTGGACCGCTGCATTGGCGATTCTCTACATTGCCATCGTGGACAGTTTTGTCTTCGTGCAATCTCCGCTGGGCAAATGGCTGCTGCCGCTGATGATCATTGTCAGCCTGGTGGCACTAATGACTGGCTTGAATTTCCTCACCTTTGCCTATCGCAACCCCGACGGACGCTTTAAGCCGCTGCTCCAAGCCGCCCTCATGCTGACTGGCCGCCGTTGGTACATCGGCCTTGTCAACCTCGTGTTGTTCACCTTGTTCCTACTGACCCTGGCCGCCAAGCCGGCATTGGGCTTCATGATTGCCCCGATCATTTTTACGACCCTGCTGTCTTTGAATAATCACCAAGCATTCCGAACCATTCAGAAAGGACGTTGATGCTGTTCATGCTTGCCCAAACTGACGCACCAAAATATGTTTCTGCCACTCCGGATTGGGCCGCTGCCGCCTGGGCAAAAGTCCAAGCAAAATACGCGGTCACTGTGCCCCGGGTGGGCGAAAAAATCCCCTATGTTCCCACTGACGAGGTGTATACCGATGTCGGTGCGGATGATATCTATTGGTGGACCAACGGCTTCTATGCTGGCCTGCTTTGGGAATTATACAGTCACACCGGCGACGACCAATACGCTGCTGCGGCCCACCAGCAGGCGGATCGCTTGGATAAAGCGCTCCATGGCTTTGTCGGGCTGCACCATGACGTCGGCTTCATGTGGCTGCACGCGGGAGTTGCCGATTACCGGCTCACGGGCAGTGACGAAGGTAAACGGCGCGGCCTGATTGCAGCCAATGTCCTGGCTGGCCGCTACAATCCGGTCGGTCGTTATCTGGTCTCCTGGAACGAGGATCGGCCGGGCTATGTCATCATCGACAGTATGATGAACATCAACATTCTGTACTGGGCCAGCCAAGTGACTGGTGATCCCCGCTTTACGGAAATGGCCAAAGCCCATGCGGACACAGTCCTGGCTCACCATATTCGGCCGGACGGATCGGTGTACCACATCGTGAACTTCGACCCGAATACTGGCGAATTGGTCGGCTATCCTCAAGGTCAGGGTTATGCCCCTGAGTCTTCCTGGACCCGAGGCCAAGCCTGGGCGATCTACGGGTTTGCCTTGAGTTATCGGCATACCGGTGATGCGCGTTATCTGGATGCGGCCAAGCGGGTGGCCAATTATTTCCTCGCCAATGCGGCATTGGACGACAACGAAATTCCAATTGATTTCCGATCTCCTCGGGAACCGGTATATAGCGATACCAGTGCGGCGGCGATTGCGGCCAATGGGTTGCTGCTGTTGGGCACCCAGGTGGACGCGCTGGAACGGCCGTTGTACGAAGACGGTGCCCTGGCGCTGTTGAAGCATCTCACTGAGGCCCATACGGATTTTGATCCGGCACATGATGGCATCGTGCAGGGAGCGACGGCGGAGTATCATTCGGCGGAGAACCGGGAAGCTGCATTCAGAATAGCTAAGATAGTCGTTACTATTTCACTTTCAGTCATTATTGCGGATACGGTACCGATTCAAAATGCCAATATTATTACTATTCCAGACGCGGCTTACCAAACAGTCGCCTACATGGCTAAGAAGGGGATCATTGAAGATTCCTCAGCATGGCATGCAGCCATGGCAAAAACAAATGGTGGCCGCAATCTCCACACGGTTAGGGACCTAGCGATGCTTTTGAATACTGCCAATAAACACTCAAGTGCGGTCTCTTCTGCAAATACTTTAAAAAAAGAACAAATGCCCCATCAATACACCGCTAACGGACTGACGATCATTAACGTTCCCAGCTTCCACACGACGGAGAAATCAGTCTATTTGACTTATATACGCAAATTAAATGCGCTTGTCGCTGACATCCGCGGACCGTTTGTGCTTAACTTCTCTGGAAATGTTGGCGGTTCGCCATCCGCCATGATTCTTGGTCTATATTCGTTAATCCCCAATGGCCAGCTATGGACAAGTGTTGCCAGAAATGGAAAGGGGCAGCAGGTCCACTTAAGTAAAAATGGGTTGCGTGGCAGTGCCGCAGAATACCTGGGAACTGATGTCAAAACAATTATTGGTAAGAAAAATCTGCATACCAAAGTGGCCGTCGTGATGGATAATCACTCTGCCAGTGCCGCAGAATTTACGATAATGAGTTTAAAGCATAATCCAAACGTGAAAATATTTGGTTTGCCATCAGCTGGCTTCACTTCAGAAAACAGTGGACAAACTTTCCATTCTCCCCTCTCCGATAATAGCTGGAAGATCATTACATGGACTACAATCCGAACGGATCATTGGGTCCGCTGCAGTAGCGTTTTGAACGCCCAAGGGACGCATCAATTTAATAACGCACCAATTATGCCGGACGTGCTGGTGGCTGAGCCGAATACCTCTGATTCGTCAAATACAAAACAACCACCCGTCAATCCAACCGTATTAACTGAGATCAAAAAGTGGTTTGCGTTGACTTAACAATAAATGTGGAGAGACAACTTGGAGTGTTGATGGATATAGTGCCAATGCGGAGCAATCGAAGGCTGAAATGGGCTCAGCTGTGGAAACATCAACAATCTTGGCCTGGTCTTGGCCAAGATTGTATGATGTTAGGCGACTTTGAGACCGCGCACTTTGCGGGCTCAAAGCGCCGTCACAGCGTTCCAGCCCATTTCAGCCGAAGATTGCGCAGCTTTGGCACGGCACATCAGGAGAATACTGTATTCTATGTATTCTTCCCTAGGAAACCGGTTAACCTGGTGCTATACTAAGTATGCATTCGGTTCCACACGACACACTTGAAGGAGCGCACGATCAGAATGGATAAAGTACTGACAATGGGTGAAATGATGCTGCGGTTGAAGCCGCCGGAATATGAACGGATTTTACAAGCGGAGCGCTTTGCCGCTAATTATGGCGGTTCGGAGGCGAACGTGGCGGTCTCCCTGGCGCTGTTAGGTGATCAAGCGGATTACTTAACGAAGCTGCCAGATAATCCGTTAGGCGACATGGCCTTGGCCACGGTACGCAAATTCGGCGTGGACACCTCTAAGATCTTGCGCGGCGGTCCGCGATTGGGAATTTACTTCTTTGAAAAAGGGACCAGCGTCCGCTCGACGAATGTGGTTTACGACCGGGCGGGCAGTTCTTTTGCCCTGGCTCAAGCTGAGGAGTTTGATTGGCCTACCCTCTTAACTGGCGTCACCTATTTTTATTTCTCTGGCATTACAGTGGCTTTATCGGCGGAAATGCAAAAAGCATTGCTAGCCGCCTGTGAGTACTGCAACGCCCACAATATTACGGTGGTGTGCGACATGAACTATCGGGGTAAGATGTGGTCACCCGCAGAGGCCCAGGCGGCGATGGCAAAGTTGATGCCGTTCATCAACATTTGTATCGCTAACGACGAAGATTTCGAAGGTGCCCTGGGGATTAAAGCTTTTGATGGGGATATGAGCCGCGGAATTGAGCAGAAAGACAGCTTCATTGCGGCCATGCACACTGTCCAAGAACGCTATCCCAATTGTCATACCGTGGCCAGTGTCGTGCGGGACATGCCCACGGCAGACGACAATACCTGTACCGCTCTGCTGGTTCAGGGCGACCAGGTGTATCAGGGACGTACTTATCACGTGCACGTCATGGAAGGGGTGGCCAGCGGTGATGCCTTCGGTGCTGCTTTGATCCATGGCTTCATCAACCATTTCGAGCCGCAGCAAATGATCGACTATGCCAGCACCGCCAGTGTCTTGAAACTGACGATCCACGGCGACATGAATATCATTACGGACACCGATATCCAAAAGGCCTTGGCCAGCAGCAGCAACGTCAGTCGTTAAGTCTCACAGATTCCAGTATAATAGGGAGTGATATTTCAACATAAGGGGTGGAACGCGTGCATCGCTATACGATCAAGGACGTGGCCAAGGCGGCTGGCGTCTCTAAAACAACGGTATCCCGTTATTTAAATAAGCAGTTCGACCGCATGTCCGAGGAAACCAAGGAGCGGATCGAAGACATCATTCAGGACCTGGATTATGTCCCCAACCGCTACGCCAGTTCACTCACGACGAAGCGTTCGGGCCAAATTGGCGTGGTCGTCGGCGACATTTACAATATGTATTCCACTGCGTTGCTCAAAGGTATTGGCCAAGTCACGCACAAGGCCGGCAGTCAAATTTTGATTGCTAACGGCGCCGGTGATTTGGCTCAGGAAAAACAGGTCCTGCTCAACATGCTCAGTCAAGGGGTCGACGGTATTGTCCTGCAACCCGCCACCGGCGACGCCGATCATTACGCGTTCTTAAAGCAAAGCAATATCCCCGTCGTGCTGGTGGACCGGATCACCCAGCCGCTGCTCTTCCCCTGTATTACTTCCAATGACATTTCATCCGCGGAAAAAATGGCACAGATCATGTTGGACCGCAACTATGAGAATATCTTAGTGGTCGTCAACCCCATTGATCGGGCGAGTGTCCGTTACGAACGGTACCGCGGCGTGGCCCAGGTCGCCCGAGCGGCTGGGAAACCGATTAGTCTGCTAGAAGTGGAAAACGATGTGGTGGATGGCATTGGCCAGTGGCTGACCACTACCAAGGCCCACCATCCGGCAATCTTTGCCGCTAATGGTCGGCTATTACTGGAATCTTTACGCTGGTTGCAAAAGAACCAGATCAGTGTGCCCGACGAGGTCGGCCTGTGCGGATACGATGATTGGGACTGGACTGATCTCGCAAATCCGCCGTTAACCGTCATCAATCAGCATCCCGAAAAAATTGGTGAGGCTGTCGCCGAAAAGCTCATGCAAAAGATTTCTGGGGTCCCAGTGAGCATCTCGCGCACCCAGTTGCCAGCCGACATCATCATTCGCAGCTCTTTATAATCCTTGGTCTAGCCCATTTCAATCATGCGATGGGCTATTTTTTTACGATTTTTTAACCGCCAACGTATTGTGCAATCAGTACTGAAGGACTACCATTGGTCTTGGTTAATTGGATACTACCAAATAAAAAATTGGGAGGTCTCTTTTATGGCTTATCAAACAATTTATCCAGATACGAATGAAACGCTAAAAACTTACGAGAATGCCACAGCAGATGACTTGAACCGGGCCTTAACGACTGGTCACGCTCTTTACCAACAATGGCGCAATGAAGCACCGGCAACACGCAAGCCCATTTTACATAAGGTAGCTGAGCTGTTACGGCTGCACAAACACCACTATGCCAGTGTGATGACCCATGATATGGGCAAATTGATTGGCGAAGCGGAGGGCGAAGTTGACCTATGTGCCGATATCGCCGATTACTACGCCGATCATGGTGAAGACTTCATGGCCCCGCGCCCCTTGGTCAGCAAACAGGGCAAGGCGTATTATATCCGTCAAGCCACCGGTATCGTTATGGCTGTAGAACCTTGGAATTTTCCTTTTTACCAGGTGATGCGGGTATTCGCCCCGAACTTCATGGTGGGCAACCCGATGATTCTCAAGCATGCATCTATCTGCCCTGGTTCGGCAGTTGCTTTCCAGGAACTGGTCAACGAAGCTGGGGCACCTGCAGGCGCCTTCACCAACCTCTTCTTATCCTATGATTTAGTTAGTCAGGCCATTGCTGATCCTCGGGTGGCTGGGGTAGCTGTGACCGGTTCTGAACGGGGTGGTGCTTCCGTCGCCGCTGAAGCCGGGAAGAATCTGAAGAAGTCTTCCATGGAATTGGGCGGTACCGATGTATTTATCGCCCTAGAAGATGCCGACTGGGATCGGGTGTACAAGATCGCCCCGCAGGCTCGGCTGTATAATGCTGGTCAGGTTTGCACATCGTCTAAACGCTTCATTGTTCCTGCTGACCATTACGACGATTTCTTGGCGCACCTGAAGGCTGCCTTTGCGCAATACAAGCCTGGTGACCCAATGGATCCCAAGACCACATTGGCACCCATTTCTTCAGCCAAGGCTAAGCAAAAAATTCAAAGTCAAATCGATGAAGCTGTGGCTCATGGTGCCAAGGTTTACTACGGCAATGAACCAGTCGATTTGCCTGGGCAATTCATCCAACCCACGATCTTGACGAATATCACTAAGGATAATCCGGCGTATGGTCAAGAAATCTTTGGGCCTGTAGCGGCGGTTTACAAAGTCGTCAGTGAAGAAGAAGCTATTGCATTGGCGAATGATTCTCGTTACGGCTTGGGCAGCGTCGTCTTTTCCAAAGACCCCGCGCATGCGGATGCGGTCGCACAGCAGATTGAAGCTGGGATGACCTTTATCAACAGCAGCTTTATCACTGTGCCGGAATTGCCGTTTGGCGGCGTGAAGAATTCTGGTTACGGCCGGGAACTCAGTGAGCTGGGCTTCACGACATTTACGAATGAGCATTTGGTGATTAACGCGACTGAACATTAGCTTAGTAAGAACGACAAAGCAGGTACCTCGTTGATGAGATACCTGCTTTTTTGTTGAAAGTTATTTTGCTGTTTGTACGCCGTGCCAAGTGCTGCGCAAGCTGCGGCGGCGGGCTGCGACGCGCAGCTAGTGCGTAGCCGCAGGCGTAGCAAGTGGTGACGGCGCTTTGAGCCCACTGAGCCCCCTGCCGCCTTCGCTTGCTCCGCATTGGCACTATATCCAGGGCACAGTTTTGTCTCGCATTTTCATACTAAAGGTACTACTTTAAGGTTGAACATCCTCGATTTGCCCTTCTGCTGTTCGTTCGACTTTCATGTCTGCGATGGGGATGTACCCTAGTTCGGATACGAGTTTGCGTTGGACTTTGGCTGATTGTAAATATTGAATGAATTGAACCTCCGCCACGGTTGGCTTGCCTTTGACATAAAGGTGCTCATACTCCCATAACGGCCAAGTGCCGGTGACGATATTCTTCTTACTGGGAGTGATGTTGTCGATATGCACTGGTTGAACATCATCATTCACGTAAGATAATGCCAAGTAGGAAATTGATCCAGGTGTCGTCGCGACCATTGACCGGACTTTCTCAGAGGATTCCTGTTCTAGGCCGGTCTTGGGTTCGCCGCCATTTAGAACCAATCGATCAAAAGACGTGCGGGTTCCTGAACCTTGGGCGCGATTGATAATCGTGATCGGCATATCCGGTCCGCCTAGTTTTTGCCAATTGGTGATTTGCCCGGCAAAAATCTGTCGCAACTGCACAGTGCCAATGTTTTTAATACCTAAACGGGGATTGACGATGGGTACGATGCCGACGACGGCAATCTTATGATCCACCAAATTGTCGGGCACCACCCCATTTTTTTCTTCCGCAAAGATGTCACTCATTCCCATGCTGACGTGACCATCCGCGACCTTGGTCAGACCTGCAGCCGAACCGCCGCCCTGGACGGTAATGATGGCGTGGGGATGATCCGCGTGGTAGACCTTCGCTGCTTCTTGCACCAACGGACCCATCGCCGTGGACCCGGCCAAGGTCAACCGCTGCGGGGTGTTACTATTCTTCTGGCCGCCTTGAACCACGGCAATACCACCAATCAAAACACCAATGACCAACAATACAGCAGCACTCCATATCATCAAACGGCGCTGTTTCGTCATGATCGAAACCTCCTCTATCTCCATATCTTAGTTTACTGAGAGAACGTAAAGATCAGCGCTGTGTTTATGTCAATAAATTGTAACGATGACAAGTCCAGACTTCCGACTGATGGACAGTCCGGCAAAAGTGGCTTAATGTACCTATATCACGCAAAACGAATTTTGACGTCTGGGGTCGGACTAATTTTCTGATTTTTGACGAATATAGTGCCAATGCGGAGCAATCGGAGGTGGGATGGGCTCAGCTGTGGAAACGTCACAGTGGCCCGGTTTTGGCCACTGATGACGTTAGGCGTGTTTGAGACCGCGCACTTTGCGGGCTCAAACCGCCGTCACAGCGTTCCAGCCCATCCCACCGGAGATTGCGCAGCATTGGCACGGCCGCATCCACCCCATAAAAAGGAGCTACATATGTTAGAACTCAAGCACATCAAAAAATACTACCAGGTTGGCGACACGACCACCAAAGCGTTGGACGATGTTTCTGTGTCGTTCCGCCAACAAGAGTTCGTGGCCATTCTCGGCCCTTCCGGTTCTGGGAAAACCACCCTGCTCAACATGATTGGCGGTTTGGACCGCTATGATTCTGGGGATTTAATTATTGAGGGTAAATCGACCAAGACCTTTAAAGACGCTGATTGGGATGCCTATCGGAATAATTCCATCGGCTTCATTTTCCAAAGCTACAACCTGATCGGCCATTTGAGCATCATGGATAACGTCGAAATGGGGATGACCCTCTCTGGCGTTTCTCGGGCGGAGAAGGAAAAGCGCGCTGTGGACGCATTAACCCGAGTGGGCCTGGCAGAGCATATGCACAAGCGGCCCAACCAGCTGTCTGGTGGGCAAATGCAGCGAGTCGCCATTGCCCGAGCGATTGCCAACGATCCGGAGATTTTGCTAGCCGATGAACCCACCGGTGCCTTGGACTCCGAGACCAGCGAAGAAATTATGCAGCTGATCAAGGACTTGTCCAAAGAACGTCTGGTTATCATGGTCACCCACAACCCGCAACTGGCTAAACAGTATGCGGACCGGATCATCAACTTTGCGGATGGGAAGATTCAAGACGACTCGGCCCCCTATAGCGAACACGAAGCCGATGATCATTTTACATTGAAACGGACTAAGATGAGCTTCTGGACCGCTCTGAAGTTGTCTTTCACCAATATCAAGACGAAAAAAGGGCGGACATTTTTGACCATGTTTGCCTCCAGTATCGGGATCATCAGCGTCGCCATTGTGTTGGCGCTGTCCACGGGGTTCCAAACCCAAATCGATAAGACGGAGGCAGAAACGCTTGCCCAATATCCGATTACGATTGCCCAGCAAGGACAAGATACATCCCAACGGCCCGATAGTCAGGATAAGGGTTTTTCCAAGAGCAACCAAGTGAAGGCCCAGACCAGTGCCGCTGATAAGGCCCAACATATTAACAAATTGGATCAAAATTATCTGGATTATATCAATGGTCTGGACAAGAAACTGGCGAAGAACATCAGTTATACCTATGCCACAGGCTTTAATCTGTTACGAGACGAAAATGGGCAATATAAACCTGTGAAGTTCTCCAATAGCAATCCGGACCGCAGCGGTGTCGATGCCAGTGCGATGATGACCACTTTGGGTGTCGGCGGATCAGTGTACCCGGTGGATCGCTACGGTAAACAATCCTATCTGGAATCCAACTATAAGGTATTGTCTGGTAGTTATCCTAAGTCTGCAACTGACATCGTGTTAATCGTGAATCGGGATAATACGATCAATATTAACAGCCTGAAGAACCTGGGCTTCACGGTGAAAGAAAACCAGAAGTACAACTACAATGATCTGGTCGGCCAAACCGTGAAGGTGGTCGCCAACGATGACTACTATCAAAAACTGCCCACCGGCAACTTCTTGCCGAAGAAGGACTACAACGATATGGCTACCGCCAAGAACACCAAGACGTTAAAGATCACCGGTGTTTTACGGGTGCGGTCCAAGAAGTCGGACGGGATGCTGGCCAGCGGCGTGGCATACTCTGATCGATTGAGTAGTGCGATTATTGATCAAAACAAGGATTCAGCCATTGTCGCTGCCCAAAAGAACAGCGATACGAATGTCATGACCGGTGAAACCCTCACCAGCAGTGCCAAGAAGACACTGATGGCTTATCTTGGCGGCGACAAGATTCCCATGGCAATTCAAATCTACCCAAACAACTTCGATGACAAGGATAAGATCTTGAAGTATTTGGATAAGTACAACAAGGGCAAGAGCAAGGCCGACAAGATCATTTACACCGATTTGGCCGGCACTGTTTCTGCTTTGACTGGCGGATTGATGTCCGCAATTACGTATGTTCTGGTGGCCTTCGCCGGTATTTCACTGGTGACCAGCATGATCATGATTGCGATCATCACCTACACTTCGGTACTGGAACGGACCAAGGAAATCGGGGTACTCAAAGCGTTGGGAGCCCGGAAGAAAGATATTACCCGGGTGTTCGATGCTGAAACAGTGATCCTCGGGGTCGGTGCCGGGGTACTGGGCGTCTTAATTGCCTGGTTGGCGACCTTCCCAATCAACGTGATTCTGTATAACATCACGAATCTGTCTAACGTCTCCCATCTCAATCCGATGCATGGGGTGATCCTGATTATTGTCTCCACGATACTCACCGTGCTGGGCGGACATATTCCGGCCCGGATGGCGGCGAAGAAGGACGCAGCCATTGCATTGAGAACAGAATAATTCATTGACCCGAAGCGGCCCCATCCTCGCAATTGAGGATGGGGCCGCTTTAGTCTTCGCTAGATTAATTAGTGATTCAAGGCATGCAATGCTTGAGTGACTGCTCCCGGACCAGCAATGAGTTGCTGGAAATCTTTCTCCACTGTGTCGCCTAAGCCAATTGCATAAAGATCATGGCCAAAAAGCTGCGGGTTGCTCAGGATCGGCTGTAAAACAGTGTGCACGTTGCTTGTCTCACCCAATTTCACTGCCGCCATCTGTTTGTGTAAATCAGCCTGCAACGGATCAGGGCTCAAGGTGAAGGCTTCACCGTGGTCATCCACGCCCATTAAATAGCGGCACCAACCGGCCAGGATAAAGGGAATCGCCACCAATTGACTGACGAGTGCGGGTCCGCGATCCAAATAATGCTGAATGGTGACACCGTAACGAATGGACAACATTTGCGAGGCATCCGTCACTAACCGTTGCGGCGTGTCCGGAATATAACGGTTCGGCAGGCGCTTGTTGATAAAAGTATCCAAGAAGTCCCGTGGATTGATGATCTTAGGATCCTTAACCACTGGCAAATCTTCCTGATAACCCAGCCGCTTGATGAGCGCCACCAGATCCGGGTTATCCA
The DNA here is from genome assembly GCF_001435585.1 of Schleiferilactobacillus perolens DSM 12744. Taxonomy (GTDB): domain Bacteria; phylum Bacillota; class Bacilli; order Lactobacillales; family Lactobacillaceae; genus Schleiferilactobacillus; species Schleiferilactobacillus perolens. The sequence continues at coordinate 73,099 of NZ_AZEC01000003.1, read as the reverse complement.
TTTCATCGACCACCGATGTATAACCCAACATGCTGCCAAAAATACCCAGGGCAGTATGTAATGGATTCAAGCAAGCCGTCACCTTCATTTGGTCTGCGTCGTTGACTGTGTTGCGATCCGTCATGATGACTCCGGCCTTCTCTAACGGTGGTCGGCCATTGGGGAAGCTGTCCTCGATGACCAGATAATGGGTCTCTTCGGTATTCCCAAATGGCGCAATGTTTGTATGTTTCGGGGTGTGGATAATATCCGTGTCCGTAAAACCTTCTTTTTCTAACCTTGCGGCCACGGTTTCCGCTGGGTTCGGAGTGATCCGATCAATCATGCTCCACGGGAAACTAACCTGGGCCGGATCGCTTAAGTAGTCCACAAAGCCCTGAGGCGCGTGGCCATTAGCCACCCAGCCCCGCGCAATGGTCAGGATGCCATCCGCAAAATGCTGACCGTTCTCTGAAAAGTTATCGGTGCTGACCATGGCAATCGGCAGCGCACCGCTTTGATAACGCGCTAACAACAACCGGGCAATGGCCCCCATATTCGTTTGCGCAGTTTCTGGACCATTGGCAATATCGGCTTGGGCGGCCGCGGTCAGCTGGCCAGATAAGTCTTTCAGCGTGTACCCTTTCTCCGTAATCGTCATTGTCACCAGTTGCAGTGACGGCTGCTCAAAAATCTTTTTCATCAGTGTCCAACCAAAGGCACTATCACGCTGATAGTAAATTGCATGAGCAATACTGGCAATTAAGGTTTGATCCATGCCGCCATCCGGGGCCAGCACCACCTGCAAAGCCCGATTATTGTATGGTTGATATATTTTAGCTGGCACATCATCGTCGTAAGTTTCAGCGACAATGATGCCGCTGGTCAAGTCGCCGCTGTTTAATAATTCTTGGGCGATACGGGCGTGGAAACACCGGAATAAATTACCGCCGCCCATATGCACCCACACCGGCTGTGCATCTGTAGCCGCCTTCATGGCCGCTTGATCGTATTTGGGAACATTGATTCCTGCATCCTGGAACACCTGTGCATCGTGTTGATAGTCATCCGTCAATTTCACCATAAAAAATGGCCTGCTTTCCATATTGACATCATTAAGTAAACGGTTGCCTGCGCAATTCCATCATAGCATGATGTACTCTGAACACCATGCTCAGAAGGACACTCTGAGCAAGTTACACAATTTGGGACAACCCCCTTCGCTGGTTATCCTGTTGGCAACTGTTTCCCAAAGGTACAGGAAACAGTTGCCTCTTTTGTATTGCTTTACACATTCAGACTCAGAAATATTTTTTTGTTTTTTTATCTCTGTTAAATAACTGATGCAATTTGTCATTGCTCAACAGTAGCGGAATGCCGCGTAAGCACTAATTGTGACATGTATAACAATTGAAGCAATTCGCGCTGTTATTTTGTGATTTTTAGAGCAAAATAGTTTAGGAAACCGGTTGCTTAAAGTTTCTATTTACTGTATCCTTCTAAATGTAATCGTTACCATCGTTGCCACAAAGGAGGAAAATCTCTTGACTAATGTTATCATCGGGCTCTTGCTCATTGCCTCGTTTATCTTCATGGTGTGGTATTGCATGAAGGGCTACAACTTGATGGTTGGCTTCTTCATTATGGCCTCCATCTGGGTCATCTTAGTCCTCATCGGTAATGCCATTGAGCCCACCGCTGTGCTAAAAGGTAAGTCCGTCATCGATGTGCTCACCTTCGTCTACGCGGACGGGCCCGCTGCCTATGCCCAGTCCATCCTGGTCAATATCTTCTTCGGCGCATTCTTTGGCCGAGTGCTGATCGACACAGGGATTGCGGCGACCCTCATCCGGAAAGTCGTCGAACTGGGCGGAGATATGCCCCGCTTGACGATGAGTCTGCTCTGTATTGTCACTGCGGTCATCTTCATGTCCATGACCGGGATCGGTCCGGTCATCTCCATCGCCGTGATCGTCTTGCCTATTTTGTTCTCCTTGGGAATTAGTGCACCGGTTGCCCTATTTGCCTTCATGGGTTCTATCATGGCCGGTATCTTCTGTAACACCGTCAACTTTATTCAATATCACACCATGTATGCCGGCTTCGTTAAATCAGCGGCTAGCTACAGTTACAACGATTACTTCCGTATTGGTTTGATCGGCATGATCGTTGGTCTCGTGGTGGTTTTGACCATCGCCAACCTCACAATGCACAGCGGCACTTCCCACAACTGGGCGGTGAATGCACAACAAGCCAGTGGGAAAGAAAATGCCCCTTGGTATTCTTGGATCGCTGTTGTCCTGCCTGTTCTTGGGGTGGTCCTCCTGAAGTTGCCAATCATCTTCGGCTTTATTGCATCTGCCGTTTACGCCATGTTGACAACCGGTAAACTGCGGGGCAGCTATAAAGAAGTGACGCGCCGCTTTGCCAAACTGTTCACGGATGGTTCCATTGATGTGGCACCGATGATTGGTTTCCTGCTTTCCTTAGCGATGTTTAATAACGCGGCTACCTATGCGGCCCCTTACTTCACCGCCTTAATTGAGAATATCATTCCGACCAATCACTTGGTACTGGCGTTAGTCTTTGCCTTACTGGTACCGCTTGGCTTCTTCCGCGGACCGATGAACTGGGTCGGCAGTGGGGCTGCAATCTTCGCCGTCGTATTGGCTGCGAACCCCGGTATTCCCGTTCAATTCATGTATCCGTTAACGGCCGCCACCACCATCTTCCCGCAGCACTTGGATGTCACCCAATCCTGGGTTGCTTGGGGCTTTGGCTATACCAAGGTGGCCTCCAAAGATTATCTCAAACGTTCGTTACCCGCTGGTTGGATTTGCGGCGCCATCATGTGCGTCATCATTTACTTCATGTATGGCAATCTGTAATCCGCCAATTTGTTGAAAGGTTAGGTGAACTGTCTTGAAACGTTCAGTAAGAATGGGGATCGACGTCGGCGGCACGCATACCAAGGCCGTCGCCATCGACAACGACACCCACAAAATGATTGGGGAACCGTCGGTGGTGAAAACGACCCATGATGATCCCCGGGGCGTGGCCGCTGGGGTCGTGCAATCCTTTGAAACTTGTCTCAATCAAAATGGTATCAGTCCCGACGAAGTGGTCTTCGTGGCCCACTCCACCACCCAAGCCACCAACGCCCTCATTGAAGGGGATGTGGCCCCGGTGGGCGTGATCGGCATGGCTAAGGGTGGTTTGGAAGGTTTCCTAGCAAAACGCCAAACTCGCTTAGCCGACATCGAACTGGACGAGAAGAAAAAAATTAAGATCTATAACGAATATTTGCCGTTGAAGCAATGCGATGATGCCCATGTCAAAGTGGCCATCGAGAAGCTGCAGCATGACGGGGCTAAAGTACTGGTGGCCTCCATGGCTTTCGGCGTGGATGAGGGTGGACCTGAATCCACTGTGGCAGAGGTCGCCAAAGCAGAGCACATTCCCACAACAATGGCTTCGGACATCACGAAACTGTATGGCCTCACCCGGCGCACCCGGACGGCCGCCATTAATGCCTCCATTTTACCGAAGATGTTAGACACCGCCCTGTCCACCGAAAGTTCTGTCCGCAGCGCAGGTGTTAAGGTTCCCTTGATGATCATGCGCGGGGATGGCGGGGTGATGGAAATCAACGAAATGAAGAAGCGGCCCGTGCTGACAATGCTGTCCGGACCGGCCGCCTCCGTCATGGGTTCGCTCATTTACTTGAAGGCCTCCAACGGGATTTACTTCGAAGTCGGTGGGACCACTACCAACATCGGGGTCATCAAAAACGGCCGCCCGGCCATTGACTACTCTGTTGTCGGCGGCCACCCCACCTATATCTCCAGTCTGGACGTGCGCGTGCTCGGGGATGCTGGCGGCTCCATGATTCGGGCGAATAAGAACGGCGTCGTGGATGTCGGTCCTCGTTCTGCCCACATTGCCGGCTTAGATTACGCCGCCTTCACAGACCCAGCCAAGATCGTCGACCCCCATGTGGAATTCTTCTCCCCCAAGGAGGGCGATCCAGATGACTATGTGAAGCTGGTCAATGCCGACGGCTCCGCATTCACCATTACCAATACCTGTGCCGCTAACGCCCTGGGCTTGGTCACTCCTGAATATTTCTCCTACGGCAATCAAGAATCCTGCCGCAAGGCGATTCAAGTGCTGGCCGACTATGCGGGGACCACGGTGGACGACATTGCCACCCAGATTATGGAAAAGGCCTTTGCCAAGATCGAACCCGTATTCAACGAATTGGTTGAGAAATATAAGTTGGAAAAGGATCAGATCTCACTGGTCGGTGTCGGCGGCGGGGCCGCTGCGCTGGTCACTTACTTCAGCAAGAAGACTGGTGTGAAGTATTCCATCCCCCGGGATGCCGAAGTGATTTCTTCCATCGGTGTCGCCCTCTCCATGGTTCGCGACGTGGTAGAACGGATCGTGCCCAACCCGACCAAAGAAGACATTCGCGGCATCAAGAACGAAGCCTTGAACAAAGCGGTCGAATCTGGCGCAACGCCAGATTCAGTGGACGTCCATGTGGAAATCGATCCGCAAACATCGAAGATCACCGCCATCGCCACCGGTTCCACGGAGGTGAAAACTTCCGATTTAACAGCCAGCGTTGATGATGATGAAGCCCGGGACATTGCCGCCGCCGATATGCGGATCGAGCCGGCTCAAGCCGAACTCGTCAGCAAAACCGACTACTTCTATATCTATGGCGCCCCCCACACTGGCGACGATCCCGCCCAACCGGTCCGGATCGTCGATAAGAAAGGGTTCATCAAGGTACAGCGCGGCCGCGCGATGTGTGAGAAGACAACCGCCGCCAACTACCTGGACACCTTGGCCCGACTGTGGGACGAAATGGCCGTGTACCAAGCGGAAAACATCGCCCATCCAGACTTCTATCTGTGTCTGGGTGCCCGCGTGATGGACTTCTCGGCCACAGACTTTGAACAATTGCAGTTGTTAACGGATCTGGAAGTGGCATCCTTAGAACCCACAGACGAGGTGATTGTCGTTGCCGCAAACATTGATCAAACCTAATCCACTCACCACACTCTTCAATGAGTTGACCGCCTTCTCCAAAGAAACGTGGTGTCAATACTTGTTCGACCGCGACTTATTGGTCAACAAGGTAACTCCGGAGCAACGGACCATGATCATTGCCGGCGCCAGCCAGTGCGGAGAGAAACTAGCCGCCACGGTCACAGCGGAGCATGGTCCCATGACTGCCCCCACACTGGCGGAGAAAGTCTGCACGGTAGAACATGGGGACAGCCAGAACATCAGCGAACAAGTCTTCTTGGCCACTTTCACAGAGCCCAACATGATCAAAGTGTATGACGAACCCATGCGCAAACTAGCCCGACTATCCCTGCCTGGGTTCAACGAAAAGATGATCGAAAAAATCGTAATGGACCATGAGCTGTATCACTATTTGGAAGGTCAAGATCCCACCCTGTTTACCCGCCGCACCAAGATCGGCCTTTGGCACTTCTTGGGTTACGAACACCGGACGACAGTGCGCGCGGCCAGTGAAATTGCCGCCATGACCTTCAGCTGGCAGTTGAACAAACTGCCCTATTCCCCGCTGGTATTGGATGTGTTGTTGCTGCAATGTTATAACGAAAAAGCAGTGGCACCGGTACTGGAGGAACTGCGTGCAGTGAACGTTTAAAGAGCACAGATAAAGAGCCGCTTGATATTCCTTGCGTCAAATCGAGGCAGGGACATATCGGGCGGCTCTTTATCTGTGGCTAAGAACATCTACCGGTTTAAAGCTTTAGATACGGTTCAAAAAAACAGCACGGTCATCTGAAGTGCAACCGCGCTGTTTGAATACTAATGTGTTCTATTCCTTGGTCTCAAAGAACCCAAAGTAATCATGGGCATTATTATAACTAATATCCTGCACCACCTGACCCAGTGCCGGTAAATCATCCGGTGCCCGGCCCTCTTCGATCAAGTTGCCGTAGAAGTTGCACAATACCCGACGGAAGTACTCATGCCGCGGATAAGACAGGAAGGACCGGGAATCCGTCAGCATCCCCACAAAGTTTGGCAACAAACTCTGCTCTGCAAAAGTCCGCAGTTGCTGAGTCATCCCCTCGGCGGTGTCGTTGAACCACCAAGCCGCACCCAGTTGCAGGTGTTGACGATCGCCGGTATCCACGAAGGATTGCAGCATCGTCTCCAGTCCTAACCAGTCGTTAGGATTGCAGGAATAGAAGATGGTCTTCGGAATCGCATCGACACTGGCCATTTTGACGAAGAGTTGGCGGAATTGATCGACCAAATCCGGTTGGGTGCCCATGGCATCAAACCCCGTATCCGCCCCGATTTCGGCAAAGCGGCGGGTGTTCAAATTACGGGCCACATTGGCATGGAACTGCATCGTCCAGCCAAAACGTTTGTTCAATTTCATCAACGTCTCAATCAACATCGTCACAAACTGATTGATCTCGTGATCCGTCAACGGTGTATTGGCGATCCCTTTTTGTAGGATATGATCCAATTCGTCTGCGCTGGCTTCCGCAAAGTGGAAAGTATTCAAGCCATGATCTGACAGCCGCCCGCCCACTTCGTTAAAGTATTCAAAGCGTTGTTCCAGCGCTGTTTGCAATGCCGCAAAGGACCCGATTTGAATCTGCGCTTGTTTGCCCAATTCTTGTAAATATGCCCCGAAACCGTCATCCTCGATATGCACCAATTTGTCGGGCCGCATGGCGGGTAAGACCTTGAAACCATTGGCGGTTTCTTCTTTCTTTAACAACTGGTGATAGTGCAAATCAGACGCGGGGTCGTCGGTGGTGCACACCACTTGGACATTGCTGCGCTTAATTAGCGCCCGGGGCTTAAAGTCCGGCTGCTGCAAAAGCGCGTTGGTTTTTTCCCAAATAGCCGGCGCTGTTTGCCGATTCAAGACCTCATCAATCCCGAAAAAGCGGCGTAATTCCAGATGGGTCCATTCAAAGACAGGATTACCGAAAGCCCGCTCCATCGTGCCGGCCCAGGCCATAAACTTCTTTTGGTCGTCGCCGTCGCCCGTGATCAATTCTTCTGGGACGCCATTGGCCCGTTCCAACCGCCACTTATAGTGATCGCCATAGGTGCCTTCATTTAACCAAATCCGGGTAATGTTGGCATAGTTCTTGTTCTCGTAAATTTCCTTGGGATCCAAGTGACAGTGGAAATCGATGATCGGCATCTGGGCCGCATATTGGTGAAACAGCTTCTTGGCTGGCTCACTCGTTAACAAAAAATCGTCGTCTAAAAATGCCATGGTCGCGCAATCCTTTCTATTGGTGGTCCTTCGTAATAGCTTCCCACAATCCGTTCAGATAGGTGATGCCCAATGCCCGGTCGTAAAGGCCATAGCCTGGGCGTCCCTGTTCGCCCCAGATCATTCGCCCGTGGTCTGGGCGGATATATCCGTCAAAGCCGGTGTCGTAAAGGGCCTTCATGATTTCAAACATGTCCAGTGACCCCTCAGAAGAAAGGTGGGCAGACTCGTGGAAGTCACCCTGGGCATTGATAAACTTGATGTTGCGAGCGTGGATGAACGGTGCGCGATCCTTTTTCACAAACTCCCGAATAATCTCTGGGACATTGTTGGTCGGATTCTCGCCGAGACTACCGGTACAAATGGTAAAACCGTTATAAGGCGATTCGTGCATCCCCTCAATAATCCGCATATCGGTGGCATTCTTGTAGACCCGGGGCAACCCGAATAACGGCCGCGGCGGATCATCCGGGTGCATCGCCATGCGCACGCCGTAGGATTCACAGGTGGGGATAATCGCATCCAGAAAATACTTCATGTTTTCCCGCAGTTTGCGTTCATCCACATCGGCATAGGCCTTGAATAACTTCTCAATCGTCGCCAACCGTTCTGGTTCCCAACCGGGCAATACGTACCCCTCCGAATCATTGCGGACAGAGTCAATGATGTCTTGGGGATTATCTTTCAACTTGCCTTGCTGGAATGCCATGTCGTTTGATCCATCGGGTAATTGGTAATGCAGATCCGTCCGCAGCCAGTCAAAGATCGGCATGAAATTGTAACAGATCACTTTGATGCCATAAGCGGCTAGGTTTTTGATGGTCTCTTTGTAGTTCTCAATATATTGATCCCGGGTAGGCAGACCGATCTTGATGTCATCATGGATATTGACAGACTCGATGACTTCCAGTTTCAAACCGGCATCTTCCACTTGCTTCTTCAACGCGGCAATCTTTTCCTTTGGCCAGATTGCACCCACTGGCACATCGAATAATGCCCCCACCACTTGGGTGGTGCCGGGAATCTGGCGAATTTGTTGCAATGTGATCGGATCGTCTTTAGACCCGTACCAGCGAAAGCCCATGTTCTTCATTGGCTTAATCCTTCCTTTCTGCTAATGCATGCAGCTCTTGAGCGACTGCGCCGGGACCGGCAATCAGTTGTTTGAAGTTGGCCTCGACCTTGGCACCTAAACCAATGGCGTATAAGTCGTGGGCAAAGATTTGTTTATTGCTTAAAATCGGCTGCAAGGCCGTGTGGACATCACCGCTGTCGCCCAGCGTGATGCCACTCAATTGTTTTTGCAGATCTGCTAACAACGGATCCGGACTTGGCGTAAACGGCTTGCCTTCATCGTCCACCGCCAGTAAATAACGGCACCAGCCTGCCAGAATGAACGGAATGGCCACCAATTGCTGAATACTTTGCGGATCTTTATCCCAATAGTGTTGAATCGTCACACCGTAACGAATGGGAATCTTTTGCGACGTGTCACTGGCGATACGCTGCGGGGTATCTGGAATATTCTTATTGGGCAGCCGTTTGGTGATTAATTCATCAATGAAGTCTTTGGGATTGATAATCTTAGGATCCTTCACAACGGGCAAATCTTCCTGATAACCTAGCCGTTTAATTAATGTCACCAGGTCGGGATTCTCCATTTCGGCAGCAATTGAGGTATCACCCAGCAGATTGCCAAAAATCGCCAGCGCAGTGTGCAATGGGTTCAAGCAAGCCGTCACTTTCATCTGGTCGGCATCATTCACTGTTTCCCGGTCGGTCAAAATGACGCCCGCCCTTTCCAGTGCTGGTCGGCCATTGGGGAAACTATCTTCAATGACGAGATAGTGCGTCTCTTCAGTGTTGCCAAACGGGGCGATGTTGGTGTGCTTCGGTGTGTGCACAATGGTGGTATCCGCAAAGCCTTGGGCCGCTAACTTTTCAGCCACACTCTGAGCCGGGTTCGGCGTGATCCGATCAATCATTGACCAGGGGAAGCTGACCTGCTTGGGATCGCTGAGGTAGTCCACGAATGCTTGGGGCACCATATTATTGTCGACCCACCCCTTGGCGATGGTTAAAATACCATTCTGGAAGCGTTGGCCGTTCTCGGAAAAGTTGTCGGTACTGACCATGGCGATCGGGGCCGCCCCGTTTTGGAAACGGGCAAACAGCAATCGGGCAATGGCGCCCATGTTGGTGCTGGCTTCATCTGGATCATTGCGCATATCGGCTTGGGCGGCGGCGGTCAATTGACCATTCATGTCCCGCAGCGAATATCCTTTTTCCGTGATAGACATGGTGACGAGTTGCAGTGACGGCGCCTTGAAGATCTGTGCCATGGTCTGCCAGCCGACTGTGTTTGACCTGTTGTAATAAATGGCATGGGCGACACTAGCAATCAGGGTCTTCTTCAGTGCACCATCAGGTTCCATCACAACTTGTAATACCCGGTTCTGATAAGGCGCATAAATATCCTTGGGAACATCACCGTCATACGTCTCACCGACGATAATCCCACTTTGCAAATCGCCGCTGTTTAACAAATCGTGCGCGATCTTGGCATGGAAACAACGAAATAAATTACCGCCGCCAAAGTGGACCCATACCGGTGCTTCGTCGGTGTGGGCCTTCATTTGGGCTTGGTCATATTGGGGCACGGCGATACCCGCATCTTGGAATGGTTGAGGATTGCGTTGGTAATCATCTGTCAAATGGACCATAACAACATAGCCTCCTATAGTGGCGGGCAACCCCGCACGCTGCTTTCTGATGTACTAATATATCAGTTACAGTATACCACGCCGTCAAGAACGGTGTAACCCTTTTCAAGGAGGAAGAGTGCATTTGTTAAACTGATATATTACAATAGACAAAACACGATCAAGAAAGGAGGCCGCCCATGTCTCTGACCAACCAACAGGATGAAGCCTATGCGGCGCTGAAGGAAATGGTCCTCACCAGCCGCCTTGTTCCGGGCCAAAAAATTGATAAGAACACACTTGAAACTGTGTTGCGGATCGGCACCACCCCCATTCGGGAGGCCATTATTCGTCTGCGCCGGGAGGGACTCTTTAAAGTAGTTCCCCAAAGCGGCACCTATGTCGCCAAGATCAATTTGGACGAGCTGTATCAAGGCCGTTTTGTGCGCATGAATATTGAAAAATTGGTGATCACCGATAGTGTGGATAAAATCACCCCTGGCCAAGTCGCGGATTTAGAACGCATTTTACAGTTGCAACGGATATATTTGGAATCCAACGACTATGATCGTTTTTTCCAACTGGATGAAAAGTTTCATCACCTGTTTTACCAAATTAGCCACAAGGAATTCGTGTGGCAGTGGCTGCAGTTGCTGAATTTACAGTTCAATCGGTTCCGGTATTTGCGTCTGGAATTGAAGGATCTGCAGTGGGACCAAATCATCGCCCAGCATCAGGCAATTGCGGATGCAGTGAAGGGCCATGATAAGGCCGCTGCCGAGGAATGGACAGTCAAGCATTTACATATGGTCGATCATGATGTTCAGGTGGTTTTGGCGGCGTACCCGCAGTATTTCACAGATACAGCGGCGGTCAAAGAAGATGATTAGATGCATACCCGTGATCCACAAGACCGTTATTACTGGTGGCTGCCCGTCGTTGGGTTAGTGACCAGCGGTGTCTTACTGATCCTGGCGAAAGTCGTCAATGGCACCATCCCGTTACGCGGTTATCTGTACTGTTTGATGCCGTTTGGATTTTATTGTTTGCTCGCCATCGGCCACGAAATTGCCGCGCTGATCAGCCGACATTGAGGGCGTGACGGGATTTGCTCTTGACGCCCGCCCCTGCGCCGCGGTATTATTGTTTAGTGGTTTTGGGGCCTTAGCTCAGCTGGGAGAGCGCTTGCTTCGCATGTAAGAGGTCGACGGTTCAAGTCCGTTAGGCTCCATCATAAAAACCGGATCAGCACTGAAATTCAGTGTTGATCCGGTTTTTCGTATCTTGTTTAATTAATTTGATTCAGCCACGGCACTTTCTTCAGATTCCAAATAGGTGTCTTGCTGACTGACAGACCGCGCGGGCAGACCGTTGATGGCACGGTACACGGCTCGTTCCACATTGACGATGGATAATGTGTTGGCTACCGCAAACGGCCGGTCGTACCGCTTGGCTAATGACACGGCGGTTTGGGTGGAATGGTGCGACGCCGCCGTGGGAATCAAGATGACGTAATCCGCATGCCGAATCATGGTGGGTAACTGACTGTAAGAATTGCTTTTGGCGTCGAAATGTTCCAATTTGCCATTGTGCTTTTTTAACATATCAATGACGTTGCCATCATGCTTCGGGGCGCCCACGATGAGGACGGTCCCGCCAGATAAATCAAACTGTAAACTGGGTTCTTCTGGTTCCGGATTTGGCGCAGCAGTCTCCCTCTTGGCTTCCTTTTTCACCGGCGTCGCTGCTGATTCCGCCTTTTCCGGTGCCGCACTTTCTGCCAACGGATGGATCCAACTGATCTTGCCTGCGGTAGGATCTTGTCCTTCATACCAGGCAAAGTCCACCAGTTGACCCACATGCAGCAACGGATAGCGGGTACTGTCAATTAAATATTGGAAGGTTTCACCAGTGCTCGGATCCGTTAATGGCTTATGGGCATAATCTTGTTTCAAGATTAATTGACCATCCGCATCCTGCTCAGTGGGAATAAAGGATAGCCGATGGATGTGGGGATTGTAGTCGGCAGCGGCTTCTTTAATTACCTTGAAATAAGGCAAACTGTCGCTGCTGCCTTGTTCTCGGGGAACGATTTCAACTGTTTCACCGCCGTGGAGACCCAACTGGCGCAGCAGCGATTCACTGATATACTTACTGCCCGCGGTGGCGCCGATTAATTTACGTTCCACTAATGCCCGAGGATTGCCCGCCGGTTTGGGCTTAGCCGGGACGGTCACCCGCTTAAAGGGCAGCGATGCGGTCGGCTTTTCTGGTGCTGTCCCTAGCTTTTGGGCAATTGCGGTTTTTTCTTGCCGCTTATCATCTTCCGGTTTATCTCCGGCATGTTTAGCATACGTCAATGCACCCTGTAACTGTTCAGAAGAGATGGTCACCGCTTGACCCGGATCATAGTCGGACAAGACATTATTTTTAATGTAAGTAAACAAGGGTAAATCAAATTTTTTGGTGAAGAACAATGTGTTTTGCAGATCCCGGGGAAACCGATGAGTCGTGCGTTTTTCCACCAATTCAACGATTTGGCGAATGGTTTTAGCCATGAGTGGCACCTGTAAAAGCAGCGCGTTAAAAGATAAATCATCCGGTGCGGGTCGCGGCGGCTCTGGTGCCGATTCCGCGATTGTTTCTGGCGCTGGTGTCGAAACCGGCGCAGGAGTCTCGACGACTGGTTGTTTAGTCGCCGGCACAGTTTCAGCCATTGGCGGCGCGGTCACCGGGTGATCGGTACCGCTTAAACTCGTGTGCAAAGCGGATACGGTATATATGCCCCGCTGATGTAATAATGCCAACATGCGCCGGTCGCTTTCGGCCTGCAGTGTTTCCAGCTTAGTCCGTAATTGATTGATTTGTTGATCTAAATCATCATGTTGATCCATGTGGCTCCTTCCTTCCTATTGATTGAAACACGCAAGCCTAATTTTTGAACGAATGGATCGGTGCCGGAATATGGCCGCCGCGACCGATAAAGTGCGCCGACGATGCAGTGTTCACTGCCATCACAGGGGCGCGGCCAAAGATCCCGCCAAATTCCACCATGTCGCCAACTTGACTGCCAGGGACGGCAATCAGTCGGACCGCAGTAGTCTTGGCATTGATCATCCCAATAGCCGCTTCATCCGCGATCATGCCGCCGATGGACGTGGCGGGTGTATCGCCGGGAATTGCGACCATGTCCAACCCCACTGAACATACCGCGGTCATGGCTTCTAACTTCTCCACAGTGATCTGCCCCGCCGCCGCGGCCTCGATCATGCGGCCGTCCTCGGATACGGGAATGAATGCGCCGGATAAACCGCCGACCCGTTCCGCCGCCATGATACCGCCCTTCTTAACGGCGTCATTGAGCAGGGCCAAAGCCGCTGTGGTCCCCGGTGCGCCCACGGAACCAAGACCCAGAGTTTCCAAAATTTCTGCCACAGAATCCCCTGGTGCTGGCGTCGGAGCAAGGGATAAATCAACAATATTAAAAGGCACCGATAGTCGTTCAGCCGCAATTTTGCCCACGAACTGACCCATCCGAGATACTTTGAAAGCGGTCTGCTTAATTGTCTCACAAACCTGTGCAAAATCCGCGTCAGGCACCTTGGCCAATGCGCGTTGCACGACGCCAGGACCGGACACCCCCGTATTAATCGCGGTGTCCCCTTCCGACACACCCCAAAAAGCGCCGGCCATGAAGGGATTGTCTTCCACCGCATTACAAAAGACAACCAATTTCATCGCATTCGTCGCACCAGTTGCACTGAGGTCCCGAATCACTTCACCCATAATGCGGACTGCATCCATATTCATTCCAGCCTTGGTAGAGCCAATATTGACCGAGCCGCAAACCCGATCTGTGATACTCAGAGCTTCTGGCATGGACCGCATCAGATTCTCTTCAGCGGGCGTCATCCCGGATTGCACCGTGGCGGAATAGCCGCCAATGAAATCCACGCCCAATACCTTAGCCGCGTCATCCAGCCGCTTGGCAATCACTGTGAAATCGGGATGCTGATCCGCTCCCGCGAGCATGGCTACCGGCGTAATGCTAATCCGCTTATTGACGATGGGAATACCGTATTCCGTTTCGATGGCATCCGCCACATCAACCAGTTTTTCAGCCCGCCGCGTGATTTTATCGTAAATTCGTTCAGCAGTGGTCTTCGTATCGCCAGTAATACAGTCCAACAAGGAAATTCCCATCGTAATGGTGCGAATATCCAATTTTTCCTCGCTGATCATCTTAATGGTATCAATTATTTTTTGTTGTTCCATGGTGACCTGCTTCCTATAACGACTGCATCGCGTCAAAGATTTCTTGCCGCTGAATGCGAATCGTCAGGTCTTGGGATTGGCCAAATTCGGTCAATTCCTGTTGCAACTGTTTGAAGTCTGTTTGTTCAGGCAGCTTGCCCAGCAGCATCATCGTGAAACTACCTTCCATGATGGTTTGGGAGATGTCTAATATATTAATATGCAAAGCAGCCAGTTTGGTACTGACAGCGGCCACAATGCCGACCTTGTCCTGGCCGACAACGGTAATAATAGTTTGCATGGAATCACTCTTTTCTGTCGATTTGACATTAGTATAGCAAAATAGAATGAGAAAAACGGGACGAAAACAAAATCGTCGCTGACGGCCGTACCATCAAGTTTCAAATTTTATTTCTGTCCCGCTGGATACAGATATTTTATTAGTATTGTAATTTTGAATGATCAAGCGCCCTTAGCGTATTGAAAACTTGTCGCTCAAAAAGAAGAATCAGCATCTTGCTGAAACATTTGAAAGACTTGACCAATGCAGTGTAATAACCGAACCAACACGGCTGGAAAGTCAGTTAGGTCAGAGAACTTAATGGTCAGTTCTTTGTCTCTGGAAACCGTCACTCTAAATGATGCCAGTATTTGATTGAAAGAGTTTTTTCGCCGCGTTGACAATGACACATCAAGAACATACCCATCATCATTAATCTGATAACCGGTCGGTATTGTCGTGACGACCAGTGAGATGTGATCATGAAAAATATCGATGAACGATGTCTGCACTTCCACAAATGATTGATGGTCCTCGAATTTTAGGATTGTCTCAGGCCATCGGTCGTAAACATTTTGCAAGTCTTTTGATTTTAGTTTACGCAATTGATGGTCCCTTCTTTCAAATAACAATATTCCTTATCATAGGATGACTACTCTACTCGTAGTTCAGCGCATAGTCCTCTGGTGTTTGATAGTGCAGCACTTTAGTGAACACAATGTTGCTGGCATACCCTAGCGCGATTGGCGCGACCAGGAATAACAGCACAATCAGGATAATGTTGCCCGCATTGGCTGTGCCGTAACCTTCTAAAGCAGCCAACGGACCCACCAAGCCAGAGAAACCAAAGCCGGCGCTCATCGGTGTGCCTTTCACTTGGAACAAAGCACCCAGACCGCCTAAAATCCCGGCATTCAAGCAAACCGGCAAGAACAGCTTGGGCTTAGCCAATAGATTCGCCATCTGCATCTTGGGTGAGCCGAGGAAATGGGCGATTGAGGTGCCCACTGAATTAGCGTGCCAGCCATAAATCGCCAGTGCAAAGCCTGCTGCCACAATGCCCAGATTGGCGGCGCCGGAAGCAATGCCGCTTAAGCTGATGGCCGTAGCAATCCCCACTGTGCTGATCGGTGAGACGATCAACAGTGCAAACGCCATCCCCATCAGAACCCCCATCAAGATTGGCTGCAGATTGGTCAATTGTTCCACCAGTTGGCCAATGTACTTGGTGACTTCAGTGACCGGTCCAAACGTTAGTAAACCGATACCGCCGCCAACGATGAGGACAATACTGGGAATGAGCAAAATCGTGTACGCCTTCAACCGCTGGCCCAGTAATAGAATCAACAGGTAGCCCACGGCAATGGTCACCGCCGTATTGATCACGTCGCCGGTACCAGCAATCGTCATCCCGGCCTTTGTCACATGGACATTACCCGCACCGACAATGGCGGCCAAAGCCAGCGAGCCGGTTTGAATGGGTGAAAACTTGGCCATCATCCCCACACAGACCGCTGCCAGTACCGGCAGCATCGTTTGGGCAATCCCAGTCATCTGCGTGACCACATTGAGCCAAGGGGCAACGGGTGAAATCAATTTAACAAGTGCATTGAACAATGCCCCAGGAACCAGGGCGACAATAATACCAACGGACAGGCCATTCAGAATATTCATTGTGATGGCTTTGGGACTCGTTTCCTTCTTCATATTGATTCCTCTTTTCACTTGTGCTAAGTTTAACTAAATTTAGCATATGCGAAAGATAAGAACAATCATTTCAGGAGGAAATAGGTCATGACGGAGCGAAAACCATTTAAAGATCTCATGGAACTGAAACAAATCGTGACGCATTACGCCAGATAATTTAATCATGCCCGAATTTCACTGAACAAAAACGGCCTAACTCCGATTGAATATCGGAATCAAGCCGTTGCGTAATTAATTTCCAAACTGTCTAACTTTTTTGTTGCACTTCAGAGCGGCCTGCTCGTTACACCAACCAGTAAATCGATATATACATCAACGTGCTGGCAATGATCACCAAGAAATGCCAGATGAAATGGCCTTCCTTCAGTTTCTTCATACTATAGATCCCGGCACCTAGGGTGAAAACAACACCGCCGGCAACCAGCATCCAGAACCCGGCCACGCCTAGTGTGTGCCACAGCGTGGGTGCGGCCGCAATACACAGCCAGCCCATGATAATGTACAACATCGTTTCGATCCCTTGGTGGGGGTTGCCGCTGACGACATGGACGACAATGCCCGTGATGGCACAGAGCCACTCGACAGCCAGCATCACCCAACCGGTGACCCCGCGAATGGCGATCATCGTATAGGCAGTGTACGTCCCGGCAATGAATAGGTAAATCCCCGAGTGATCAAAGATTTGGAAAATACGCGCCGCTTTGGTGAACGCCATGGCATGACACATCGTGGACGCTAGGAATAGGTTCAGCAATGTCGCCCCATAGATCACCAACGCAGTCATTTCGCCAGCACCAGCGCCATGGTTCAATGCGCGCAGCCACAATGCAATTACCAAATAGATACTAATCAGGAACCAAACACCATGGGACACAGCGTTTTTCACTTCATAATGGATCCGATAACGGGATACTTGATGGCCTTCCATGTTGAACCTCCAATTCAAAAGACATCTAGATTTGAAATCTACGTCATCTATTATGATAGCTTCTCAAACGAAAAAATACCACCCCCCCGCCAGTGATCATCAGGAAAAATTTAGACCACAAGCAACGCTTGAGCAACTTTTTTTCCAACTCAAGCACTGCTTGCTGGTGCCAAAATGTCTCGGCAGGTACATTATAGACAACAGCCGTTGGCCAACGTCTGATTACGAGATTCAGAAAGAAGAATTTAGATGGTTATCTTTGATGCACAACGAATCGGTAAGAAAATTGCCGCCGCCCGGAAAGAAAAAAACATGACTCAGATGGATTTGGCGGATCAATTAGGGGTTAGCTACCAAGCGGTTAGTAATTGGGAACGGAGTCAGTCACTGCCAGATATCGATAAGTATGGCAGTCTGGCCAAGGTCCTGGATCTGTCCTTAGACGACTTATTGGATATGGACAATGCTGAGCACCGAGTCACTATCGTGCAGGACAGTGACAGCAGTGTGGACGCAGACACTCTGGCCACCTTTGCGCCAGTGATGAAGCCAAAGCAAGTGGATGCGAAAGCGGCCCAGCAAACTCTGCCGGCAGTGCACCTCAAGGATATTGCGCCGTACCTATCCAATGCTGCACTCCATGACCAACTCATCAGTCACGAAACGGATACTGACTTTTTAGAATTAGTGCAATCCTTAGCGCCAACCCTGAGCGATGATGATCTCAACCAGATCGTGCAGAATAAGGTGCTGCCTAATTTGCCGGACAGTTGGCCGACATTGAAAAGGCTGCTCCCCTTCCTCTCCGATGACACTGTGACAGAAATATTGACTGACGATTGGGGCACAGAAAAACTCACGGCTAAACAGCAAAAGCATTTCTATCCTTTCGTGGCCAGCACGGTACTTTTCAAATTGTTGACGCAACATCAGGCTTTGCCAAGCGACTACATTGTCGCCGCCCCATTCCTTGACGACAATCAAATCACCCAGTTGTTCCACGACTGGCAGACCGACCCAGAACAAGCCGCTTACCTAAGCAAGCTTGCTCCGTTCGCTCCCAGCGCCGTGATCGCAAGTTACGTTCGTCAGCTCGTCGCTGAAAAAGACAGCACCACAGACGACTGGCACCGCTACTTGCCCTTCCTTGACGATGATGACTTGTTGAGTCTGGGTAAAGATCGTCAGTAATTAAACAAATAAAAGGGACCGGGATAAAATCTGAGTCCTGATGGATGTAGTGCCAAAGCGGAGCAATCGGAGGCTGCGGAGCTTTGGCACGGCTCATCAGGAAGGATTTTTTTCCAGTCCTTTTTAACGTACAGATTCGTTCAGTCTAGTACCCGAACTTGTATTTCGTGTAATAATGCTTAATCTCGCCTGGTTCGATACTAATATCACCGAACTTGAGATCAGACACCGCATTCGGGGCGGTTTGGGATTCTAAAGCGATCGCCACCTGGGGTTGACCTGTCTTATCGATGAACTTCTGGGAATCATCCCACCCATTCGCCGTATAAGACACAATGGCGTTGCGTTCAGAGAAAATCGTCACGCTGATTCCATTGTCCGGGTTCCGCAATTCGGCGACTGGTTTGGCCGGATCATGATCGTCGATAATGAAGACATCGTCCAAGCCTTTTTCCGGTATGCTTTGCAATGCGGCAATGGCTTTACCCAATGGCGCATTTTTACTGAAATCATAGGGGGTATTCAGTACGGGCGCCAGTTCACCTGTGGGGATCTTATTGCTGTTCAACGCGGCTCGGTGGCTGCTGTGGATGTACAGCTCATGGTTCGTCACCGGATCATCGCCGGCATTCAAGTTCCAGTAAGCGTGGTTAGTCGGATTAAACAAGGAGTCAGCATCAGTCTCTGCAGCATAATCAATGATGACCTCATCATCATCGGTCAGCGTATACGTAATCGTGACATCCATATTTCCCGGGAAATTATCCAACTCATTGGTGACCTTCTTGTTAAAGATGATGTGGTTATCCTGGATCTTGCCGTTCCAAGTATAGAAATTGAAGCCATGGAAGCCGCCGTGGAGATTGTAGTCACTCTCGTTGACGTCTACATTGTACGTCTTGCCATTAATGGTAAAAGATGCCCCACCAATTCGACCCGCTGTCCGGCCAATCGACATGCAGAGGTAAGGGTTCTTCTCTGCGTAGTCGGCGGTATGGGGGAAGTTCAACAACAAGTTTTGCTTCTTACCGGCTTTAGTCGGTACCAGTAATTCGTACCAGTTAGCCCCCCAGCTTAACGTGGAGAGGGTTACCCCGTTTTTGTTTGTCAAAGAATACTCGTAGATGTCTTCGCCCTTGTATTGGTCAAAGACTTTGGTGTTTGCTATCATTGCAGCCATGTCACCGCTCCTTTCGGCCATTGGTAAAAGACATGCTCACTCAGTGGCCAATTTTACTGAATCCGTTACCATTGTCCCTCAATGGGGCAGAATCGTAAAGGCAAAATCTTTGCTGGCATTCGGAGCAACGATGTTATTACCTGCTTTGTGCAGCCAATCGGTCGGTTCACCGGTCTGATCTGGTAAGCCAGCAAAAGGTTCAACACAGATGAACGGGGCTTTCTCGTGTTCCGGACTCCAAATTGTCAAATAAGGGAACTCGTGAACATCCAGAGTCACTGCATGGGGTTGGCTGCTGGAGGCTAAAGTGGCTTCTTCAATATCGGAGTTGGCAATGATTACTAAGCCGTCGTCCAGGAACTCGTGCGTCAACGGGATGACGTCGCCTTTAGCTTGGGTCAAAGGCTTCTTGGTGCCGTCCCGGTACGGTACCGGCCCAATGCCGAATTGTTCAACAGGCCCTTTGACGCCTTTCAGTGTCAGAGAATAATCGGCAAAGGAACCATCGGCATTTTGGGTCACATTGAAGGCGGGGTGGAAGCCCAGTGCAAAGGGCATTTCGTCAGCGCCGTTGTTCGTCACGACAGCGGCCACATGCAGGCCATCAGATTGCAGCGTGTAGGTCACTTCTAAGACGTAATCGAAGGGATAGACGGCACGAGTCTCCGTATTAGCCTCTTGCGTGAAGACCACTTGGCTAGTAGATTGAGTCGTGACAATGAAATCCCGATCCCTGGCGAAGCCATGCTGAGTCATGGGATAAATTGTCCCGTTGACTTCGTAGGAATCACCGTTGGACCGGCCAATGGCGGGGAACAGAATCGGCGCATGCCGTTTCCAGAACTTCACTTCTGGCACATCATTCCAGATGTAGTCGAAGTTGTCCTTTTTACTAATTAAATGGGTCAATTCGGCCCCAAACTCATTGATTTCGGCCTTAAATTGGTCGTTTTCGATCGTAATCATGGATTAGCCCTCCTTCACGGGATTGACGTGGACCAAATCGCCGATAACCCCGATCTTTTCACCCAACTTGATCTTGTCTGTCCGGACCTTGTGGACCACTTGAAACTTGTTGGTCTTCATGATCAGGTCATTGTCAGTATGGAAGTCAGCGGGTAACGATTGGTTGCTGCCTTTGATCAACATGACAATGAATTTAAAGCCGCTCTGATGGGCTTCACAGGGGCTGTAGTGCAAGGTGTCGCTGAAGAATTCAACGACAGAACCCGCCGGCACAAAGAACAGCTTGGCGTCTTTTTCTGCATTGAATTGGCCATTGTGCATCTGACCACGCTTGCCGATGACCATCACCACATCGGTGGCAAAAACATTGACTTCACTGCCTTGATGGAATTCAACAGCCGTCAATGAATCGGCGTGACCGGCACATTCGCCGGCTTCAATGGGCAGTCCGGCATAAACATCGCGACCAATTTGTTGGACCACGGGAATAGCCTCCATCTTTGGATTTGACGGGACATATAAATTACCGTCGCTGGAAATCGTGACGTTTTTATCTAAAAAGTCCAAGATCGGCTGCACATCATATTGGCCGTATGCTTCACCGTAGTCCGCAAACTCAGGATCACTCAGTCCATAAATCTGCTTGTCGGGATTAACGGCTTGAATCTCTGCTAAAGTTGTCATCAATATTGCTCCTTACTTTTCAATCACAGTGACTTGATTAAAGTATTCATCGAAATGATCTGGATTTACGAAACCAGTAGTGGCCTCCAGCGTATTGAGCAAGCCGCAAGTCATCGCAGTCTTCAGTACAGTGGCGTCATCTTTGTCCTGGGCTAGTGCCATGGCCAAACCGGCGATGGTGGAGTCGCCAGAACCCACCGGATTCACCGCATTGATCTTAGGGATGGCGGCTTGGTAGAACTTATTCCCATGCTTGGCAAAGGCCCCTTTTGAACCCAGCGAAACCACGACCCAATCAATCCCATCGAAACGGGGATCTTGCAATTGTTGCTGCAGCTTTGGCAAATCGGTGCGATCCACCTTTTCACCCAATAAGTTGCCCAATTCTTCATCGTTAGGCTTGATCAGGAAAGGTTTGTGCTCAGATTTGACTGCTGCCGCCAGAGAAGCGCCGGACGTATCCAGTAATACTTTGATCCCCTTTTGGGCAGCATGGGCCACTAATTCAGAATAGAAGGACGGCGCCAAGCCACCTGGCAAGCTGCCGGACATGGTGACCAAGTTGGTCTCATCAAGGAGTGCATCAAAATGATCCTGGAAGGCTTGGGCATCAGCGCCACTCAGTGTCGGGCCCGCTTCCAATAATTCAGTTTGCTTCCCGCCATCATGCAAAATCGCAATGGAATTGCGGGTTTCTTGATTGATGTGGGTGAAACTGTGTTGAATTGAATCGTTGTCTAATTGATCTTCAATAAATTTACCGAAATTGCCGCCCAGTACGCCGGTGGCTTTGACCGGTTGACTCATCAAATGGATGACCCGGGTGACATTAAGGCCCTTGCCGCCAGCCGTCTTGCGGACATCGCTGACGCGGTTCACGTCGTCGATTTTTAAATGGTCCAAGGCATAGGCCATATCAATGGAGGGATTCATCGTGACGGTTAAGATCATGTATTTTTACCTGCTTTCCAATTTTTCAACAACTTTTTGCCGCCAAACGCAACAACGAGCTAAAGGCAAAATACGCCTTTAGCTCGTTGTGGTGGTGGTACTCAATTGCTAAATGGCTTCTGTCACAGCCTCTTTAATTTATCCCAACGCGGGATGATTAGTCGTGATAGACGCCTTCAGCCCACTTTTCATTCTCTTCATCAAAGAAGTGCGGGTTGTCTTTTTGGTCCGGATTAGGCTTAGCAATGCTGTCGATCTTCTTGATGATCGCAGCGTTCTCGGGTGTTTCCTTGTAAGTGGCATCCAAGAAGGACTTCACGATATCTTCGGCCAAGTGTTCACCCACCGTGGCACCACCGAAACCAATGATATTGGCATTCAGTTGTTCCCGGGCATATTTTGCAGAAGTGGCATCGTCAGCCATGGCTGCCCGCACGCCTTCGTTCTTGTCGGCCGCAGTAGAAATACCGATCCCAGTACCGCACAATACAACGCCAAGGTCAGCGCGGCCATCGGCCACATCTTCGGCCACTTTCTTACCATAGATCGGATAGTGGGTCCGAGTGGTGTCATAAGTGCCTTCGTCGATCACCTGATAGCCCATGCTCTTCAGCATGTTGGAAATCTGAATCTTTACGTCCGTAACAATGTGGTCATTACCAATAGAAATAATCATTTGTGGTTTGCTTCCTTCCGTCGTTTTAGTCATGTGTGTGCCTTAAATCATTTTTTCCAACATGTCCAAGCGAACCTGGTGACGGCCGCCGGCATATTCAGTATCCAAGTAACGTTGGATGATCTCCAAAGCACGATCGATCCCAACAATCCCAGTACCAATCGAAATGGCCTTGGCGCCATTGTGTTCAGCAGTCATGTGGGCAGTGTTTTCATCAATGACATTCGCAGTGACCATGCCTTTAACCTTGTTAGAAGCCATGGCTGAGCCAACCCCGTAACGATCGAACATGATGGCCTTGTGGGCGTTGCCGTTCAAGATTTCCTTTGTCACAGCCAAAGAAGAATCAACGAAGTCGTCAGCTGGTTGCGGAGACACATCGATCACCCGATACTTGTGCGCCTCCAAATACTTCTTAACTTCTTCCTTCATGTTGAAACCGTCTTTATCTGCACCAATTACGACATCCATGTTTGTATGCTCCTTTATGATTATTTGGTATTCTTTTGAGTTCCCGTTAAAACCTGAGTGAATCGACGATACTTCTCCACATCTGCGGATGATGCACCGGAATCAGTAATCAGACCATCCATTTGGTCCAAGTCATAGAATCCGTAAAAATCCCGCTTGTTCAACTTGCTGTGGTCGCCGACGACGTAGCGCTTGCCCGAATTCGACAGGGCAATACTTTGCGTCTGACCTTCTTCGGCATTGGCATTGCTGATGACATTATCCTCAACACCATTCACGCTGACGAATGCTTTATCCATCCGCAGCCGATTTAAAACTTCATTAGCGAGGCTGCCGATAAACGCACCAGAGCGTGTACGGTAAGTGCCCCCGATCAGTTCCAATTGAAAGCGATCAGAACGTTCCTGGAAAGTCTGAAAAACCGGTAAGCTATTGGTGATGACCCGAACATCCGCCGCAGAGACGAACTGGGCAATCAACTCATTGGTTGTACCCGGTCCAATGTAGACCGTATCTCCGTCGTCAATTAAGGAAGCGACAATCTTGGCAATTTGAGTTTTGGCGGAGACATGCAAGCTGCGTTTCTCTACCCGGGACAACTCAGTCATTTGACTGTACTGCCGGCTTTGGGCCCCGCCATGAATGCGGACTAGAATGTTTTGTTCCGCCAGCTCGTTCAAGTCTCGGCGAACGGTCATGGTGGATACCCCTAAATTGTCACAAATTTCGCTCACAGTGATGATTCCTTTACGATCCACCAGATCGCGGATGGTCATCAAGCGTTCCCGTTTCAGCATACGGTCACCTGCCTTTTTGTTCGTTCCTGTTTGGTTTTGTTCACTATCACCACTCATAAATTACCACCGTTCCCGTCCAGCGTCAAGGTCAATCCATCAATCTGCAGTAAAAAATGCCTAATTTTTTCTAACGCTCAAATTGGGCGGTTTAAGCGGCTTTCTCCCAAAATCAAGCCGCTTACAAAACAAGCCTGAGGGCGCTTACCGAAATAAGGCCTCAGGCTTGTCAAAGGTGTACGCCATTGCCCTAAAAAAGAACAACAAAGCACAACGGCTTATGACGGAATTGATGCGTCAGAACATTAACCTATGCTTTACGACGCTTGCGCCATTCCCGGCGATCTCTCGGGTGATCAAATGTGTGGTCCAGAGCTAACAGCTTGTACAGCGCTAACACGGCGACAAAAATCTGAGCGAGCAGTGTGTATGTAGTCGGCACGACCGCATGTAATACACTGACCGCAATAACTGCCAATGACCACAAAAGATACTTCTTACGTCGATCTGACATGGATTAACCTCCTCTATTCAACATCAATCTAAGGATATTGACATTAAGCCTTGGCCGCGTTGTCTAGCTTCGGCAGACGCAGTTCAGGACCGACATCTTTGCCATCCTTGAAGTATGCTTGGTTCCGCTTCTTCATTTCGTGACGATACCAGAGGAAGATGGCCAAGTAAGCTGCGATGGCCAATGCGAAGTACAGCATCATCATGACGTCGCCATGGGACGCTTTCCCTAACAGAATAGCGATGAATTGTTCGATAGGACCTTCCTTAGTGGAAGAACTAATCAAACCAGTCCTCGGAATACCGGGGGTCTTTAACTTCCGCGCTACCGACGTGATGAATGGTGCAGAGGCAGTACCCGCATATAGGAACAACGGTAATTCGATGGCCCCAATGACGATCATTCGGATAATCTTGCCCCGAGTCACCACCAACAATGCCGGTGTCACACCCATACCGATGATCCCGCCTAAAGGTAAGATCCCGTTATGGGGCAGAACTAATGCTTCCAGTAACATGATGGGCGCCAATACGTTAGCAGCCGCCCAAACTTCGGCACGACCGGCGATGAATGGCCAGTCCAACCCGATGTTCAACTTACGGCCACCCAAGTGCTTGTTGGCCAAGTCAGAAACACCTTGAGATAAAGGTTCAACGGCGGCGATGAACCAAGAACCGATAATACTAAACAGCTCCAAGCAGGTCGCGGCAGTGAAGGACAAAGTACAAATGGTAATCAGATTTTGTTTAGCAATCAGACCAATGAAGATCCCTAAGTAAACACCAATGGCGAAACGACTGCCCCAGAATCCGATCTTTTCGTTCAATTCAGCGGCATCAAAGTCGTATTTATCCAACCATGGGAAGATTTTGTCGAAGATCTTGTCGAACACCATAATGATTGGGTTCATCATGTAGTTCAAGTGGGTCGTGGTCATGGGGTTTTCCCAATCGTCCAACAAATCGTTGAAGGTCGGCTTCATGACATCGGAGTTAATGATCTTCAAAACACCAATGAAGATGACCAGCAGAGTAGCTGTAAGTAAGTTGGCGCCCATGAAGATAGCAAGTAACCCAGTAAATGAAAGGTGCCAAATATCGAAGATATCCACGTCCAGTGTATCGGTCTTCTTCCAGAACAACATGATCAAGTTCACGATGATCATGATGGCCAGGAAGAACAGGGTATAAGGCGAACCCCAGGTAATGGTGGCCAGTGGCGCCCAACCTAAGTCGGTGATGGATAACTTTATCCCCGTCGACTTAACGAACGCGGCAATGGCTGGTTGGTAGGCATTGGTCAACAGACCAATCACACTACTGATACCAGTCAGCGCAATGGCTAACTTAATACCACCTTCCAGGGCTTTGAAGAACTTAACTCCAATGGCCCAGGCGATCAACGTCAATACGATCAACATAATTGGGGCTGCACCCAATTTAATGATTGGCTTAAAGATCATATTGGCGAAGTCAATAATGGTTGACATATATCCACACTCCTTGTGTAGTCACATAGAAAGCGGCTTGCGCCGCTTCCCCCTGTGGAATAAATAAATTCAGTTGAAGCCTTACTTTAAGTGCTTTTCCTTGATGACCTTTTCTACATTGTCGTAGACAGGCTTCGCCATGGAAGGCACACGATACAGAATAGGACCGGCTGGTACGATGGCCGTATCAGTTTGGAAGTCCAAATCCGTCTTGGAAATAGGGGTGAAGATGTCATACTTCTTCAACATCTCAGCATTGACATCCTTGATCATGACGGCATCAGCCTTCACATTGTAACCACGCTTCTTCATTTCACTCGTGATGGCGCTGGCGATTTGGTGGCTTGAGTTTACGCCTGCACCGCAGGCAGCTAAAATACGAACAGTCATAGTGTTCATACCTCCTATATAATTGTTAGAAATGTAAATCCATTAGTTAAATGCTGGTGCAAGAATGTCGAAAATTGTTTGGGTATCTTCGGCATTGAACAGTCTTGCCAGCTGATCCTTGTCCGCGTTGGTCAGGAAATCCATGATCTGGGCCAACACATTGGCTTGCCCTTCTGGGTCATTGTTCAAGATCATGAACAGGAAACCCACTGGAAAATGCTGATCAGGACTAATCATATTGGCAAATTCGATAGGTTGCTTTAACCGCACTGGAATAATCTTCCGGGTATTGACGAACTGTCCTTCTGTATGAGGAATGGCAATATTGGGATAATCCTTGTTGACCACACTCATATCCATACCGGTGGGATAATTCTTTTCCCGTTCTTCCAAGTTCTTGAGAAAGTCTGGCTTAACTGCGTCAGCTTTCAAAAGGCGATCGGCAACATCTTGAAAGACCTCGTCCTGTGATCGCCCATCAACGACAAACATCAGATTTTTATCAATCAATGGCGTCGTGGTTTCATCTGCCACTATGTGAACATCTCCTTCATGCACCGAACAACAGTAAAACAGTAAATTACTATTGTTTCATTTTGTTCCTTTTTGTTCTTTAAGGACCATCAATAGAATATTGCAATCGGATTCAGATGTCAATGGGATTACACAACATTTTTACTGAATTATCGAAGCTATTGGGGCAGTTAGGGTTGTCCAATTTTTAAGTTGTGCACCACGATTTGTTTGTTTCAACCATTAACGAACAAATCGTTACATTAACGCCGTGTTATTTGCAAGGAACCAACGTGAGTTGGTTGGCGGATTTCCCTTGATTCTTTCATTTAGCCTGCGTAATTTACAGAATTTCTTTCATTTAGGCGGTTTGGTTTGCGAAGTACAGTAAAACTTGTAGACAACTTAGCCAAAAAAATAAGCCCCAGAAAAAAATATTTTTCTGGGGCCGTACCAAAACTGCGCAATCGGCGGTAGTTTTCGTTAAATCCAAATTTCTATCTCAACCCATTCCTGAATTCACCGCGTACTTACTGATGGGACTGTTGGTGTTGTTGGTTAATGCGATTAAGCCAAATCACGACTACGAGTGTGATGGCAAGGTAGATTGCCCCGCCGAAGCCGGTGGCGGCTAGGCCGAAATGGTCGACAACTAGGCCGCCGGTGGCGGAGCCCAGGGCAATACCGAAATTGGCAAAAATCGAATTGAGGGACGAGGCCATGACCATGGATTGAGGATAGTCGGCTTCGGCGACGGCCAAGAAGTGCATCTGGACGGGCGAATTATGTAGGTACATGCATACGCCTAACGCCATCAGGACCAATAAGCCGGTGATTCGATTGAATAAGGCAAAGGGCAATAACAGTAAAATCACTCCTTCAATGGTAAAGACCTTAGGCATTTTCGCCAGGCCATTATGGTTGGCTAGACGGCCGCTCAATTGATTGCTGATGAGGGACATAAAGCCGTAAACGAAAAGAATGATCGTGACCGCACTCGCCGAAAAGTTTAATTGCTGGGAAAGAATTGGCCGCAGGTAAGTGTAGACCACATATACGCCAGCCAGCGTCAACATTGGCAGCAATACCCCAGCTGAATGCGCCGGTCCTTGAATAGGGCCAAGCTCCCCTGCTTATTCCCAGACTGAGATTTTTTTGCATGCTGGCGTAAATCTTTAGGTAATGACGGCAGCATCAAGATAAAGGTGAGCACGCTCACGACGGTAATTGCGACGAAGGACATCCGCCAGCCGGCTAAGGTACTGATCCAAGTCCCAATGGGCACACCAAATACAGAAGCAATACTGAAGCCGGAGAATATCCAAGAAACGAGCCAGGCTTTCTTATCCATGGGGGCAATTTCATTGGCGAAGGTCAAGGCGATGGAGATTAACGGTCCAGAGACAATCGCTGTCACCACGCGCGCGATGACCAAGACAAGATACGTAGAAGAAAAGGCCGTGAGAATATTACCGAAAATAAAAATGGCCATCAAGATCAAAATAAAGTTGTAAAACCGATGTTGCCGGACCAGCGCGTTAACAAACGGCGTGCTTACGGCATAAACGAGGGCAAAAATCGTCACCAGCAGACCCACGGTGGATACCCCCACATGGAGCTGGCTGGCAATGTCGTCTAACACCCCAACAATAATAAACTCGCTGCAGCCCAATACGAAGGCCAACAGAATTAATACATAGCTGCGAAACTTGAAAGTCGTCATTTGGTTTCCTCATCTTTTTCAACATGTTTTTCAATCGTCTGAAAAACCATAGGCCAAACACAGCCGCATGTCAACGGCGAGTTGTACCGCACGTTATCTGCCGGCTGCGTCATAATAATTGTATCCGCCTTCAATTACCGCTACACTGAAGACAACAATGGAAGGCGGTGGTGATCATGATGGTTAAAGGATGGCAAATATTTTGGCGCAAGCATCATGTCGCGTTGCTGGTATTTGTTGGTGTTACCGTGTTGTATACGGCGATTGGCATTGCCAGTATGTACGGGATGGCCAGCTCTAGTCATGTCGGGTTAGCCCAATATCAACAACGATCCGCAAACAGTGAGTTCAGTAGTCACCGAACTTTACTGCACACTTTAGGGATCGTCGGATTAATTTGGATCATCGGTCGTAAATTTCAGATCAACCTCACGCAAGGCGGGTTATCGGATCGCCTCCGCTGGCGTTTTAATCTGCAGTGGACCGCCGCATTGGCATTGTGGGGTACATTACTGAATGTCATAAATAGCATCGCAACATTTGACACGTACACCAGCATTTATGCGATTGCTGGCCCGTTACCATTGAAGTTGACAGTTCTTTTCCTTTGGTGTTTTGGCTGGTACTGGTCCTTTGGCTTAGTGGTCGTGCGGCTCGTGCAATGGTCCCCCAGCGCCCAACAAGGTTTACTGTACGTTTTCCTCGCTGGATTAATGGGCGAGATGTTGTTAATCCGTTTTGGTTCAACCGACTATCGATCATTTGCCAACCCATTGAATTGGCAGTACCTTATTCCTCAATGGCTGGCGTTGCATCCACTCTACGAAGTCCTGGTGGTCGGCATCGTGACTGCGCTTATTCTCTGGTGGACATTGGCCCGGCCTATCGCAGTGTCAGATACCGCCACTCAATGACCACAAAAAATGCGTTCCGCCATCATCTAGCGGAACGCATTTTTTGTGGTCCTTACTTACTTTGTTTCACTTCGGTAATTGCCTGCTTAATCGCAGCTTGCTGAATCTTTGCAGTCACTTGCTTCACCAATTGTGCCTGTTGCGCAGCAGTCATGGTTGGGTTCTTAGCCCGGGCCGCAGCCACTTGTGCGGTGACGGCCTGTTGCATCTGAGCCTTTTGCGCCGCTGTGGGCTTTTGCAAACTTTGCAGTTTCTTAGCTAATGCTTTGGCCTGAACCGTGGTCAACGTTTCCCAATTTTTAGGAATCGTAAAAACATTGTGCTGTTTCACAAAAATATTGTTATTCTCATTGCCAAAAAGTGTTTGATAAAAGCTGTTGGTATAACGCCAAGTGGTATGCGCAGTGGTCAGCGTCGCATTTTGACCTGTTCCAGTGCGCACCTGATTAGTGACCGCGAAGTCGGCCTTAGTGTGGGCAGCTTTGCCCTGGTCACTATTTTTGTAATTATACACCTGCCGTTTGCCGTTGGTGCCGATATTTTGATACAGCAGTAGCGGTAATTGTTTGCTGGGCGATGCTGATACGATCGTCTTTGTCTTCGTTTCAGTATGCTCAGTCATGCCGAAGTTTTGATAATCGTTCAGCGTAATCAAAGTCAGTGAGGCCAGCAGGACCAGCCCGAAGAAGGTCACTAACACGGATCGGCCCGCTGATTTTTTCATCATAATAAAGCTCAAATACAGACCGAGGACGCCGATGCCTAGAATCCATAAAATCATTGTGCGGCCGCCTCCTTCTTATCTTTATCTGGTGATGTTATTTTTTGCACATCCACATCTTTGGACTGTTGCTGCTTCTTATTTAAGAAGAAAGCCAGTAACCAGCCCACAGCGGAGAAGCCGGTGGCGATCCAGAAAGCCGCATGATAGCCGTTCAAAGTCGCGCTAAAGAAGCCGTTCTTGTAAGCCAGCGGATCACTCTTCAAGAGACTGGCCGCCGGTTTGGTACTGTTGGTGACATTGGTCAGCACAGAAACCATGATCGCCGTGGTCATGGACGTAGCCACCTGCCGGACAGTGTTGTTGACGGCCGTCCCGTGTCGAATCATTTCACCGCTCAACGCGTTCATCCCGTTGGTGGTCAAAGGCATCATGACCATGGAAACACCGAACATCCGTACCGCATAGATGACGGTGATATAAATGGATGGCGTCGTGGCCGTGATAAAGGCATAGGGGACCGTGGCAATCGCCAGCAGGAACAGCCCCAGTTGGGCCAATCGGCGCGCACCGATCCGATCAAAGACGGCACCAGTCACCGGGCTCATAATGGCGATTAATAAAGCCCCTGGCAATAACGTTAAGCCGGATTCCAGCGCTGATTTACCATGAATGATCTGCAAATACAACGGAATGACCATTTCTGCCCCCACCATGGCCATGTTGGCAATGGAACCCAAGATGGTGGACAAGGTAAAGGTCCGGTTGGCAAAGACACGAATTTGCACGAAAGGATTCTTCAGATGCAATTGACGCCGGCCAAACAATCCAATGACGATGACCCCTAACGCAATGCTGCCGAGTACGATGGGATCGCCCCAGCCTTTATTACCGACTTCAGAGAAGCCGTACAGCAAAGCGCCGAAGCCCACGGTTGATTCCAGCAACGATAAAATATCAATTGAAGGATCCGTATTCGGCAGCACATTGCGCATGAAGAAGAATGACGCAATTAAGACCAGTGCCGCCACCGGAATAATCATGCCAAACAGTGTCCGCCAACCGAAGTGATCGATGACAAAACCGGCTAAGGTCGGGCCAATCGCCGGCGCCACCCCGATGGCAATCCCTGCCAACCCCATTGCGGTGCCCCGTTTGTTCATGGGGAAAATGGACAGCATGATGTTTTGCAGCAATGGCATGGTGATGCCGACACCCAAAGCCTGAACTAATCGGGCAACCAGGAGCATCGGAAAACTGTTCGCCAAGAAGGCGATCACTGTACCCAGCTCGAAGACACTCATGGCAGATATGTAGAGCCATTTAGTGGGCACTTTCGCACTCAGATAGGCTGACACAGGGATCATGATCCCATTGACCATCAAGAAACCAGTCGTCAACCATTGCACGGTGGCTGTGGAAATATTGAAGGCCTTCATTAAGGTAGGAAAGGCCGTCGCCAGAATCGTCTGGTTTAAAACTGTGATGAACACACCCGTAATCAATGTGGCCACTAACATTGGCACATTGACCGAGCGGCCATTATTATCACGTACTTGCACGATAAAGCCACCTTTTTTCTGAAAAATGTTGTACCATTACTTTACCACATTTCGTGATATTGACAATACCTAATATCATATTCATAATAGGAAACACAGCAAGTGAAAGGCGGCGCAAGTTATTGGATAGCATCGTAAAGAAATTGAAGAGCATCGATATTTCCATGGGAATCGGAGAAACCAGCCGAATTACGGGTGCCACTGTGACCCAAATTCGCTATTGGGAAAAGAAGGGATTCATCCACCCCATCCGGCATCAAACCGGCGGGAATAAGCGGTACAGTCTCAAAACAATGACCAAAATCATCATTATTAAGAGCTTCATGGACGATGGTTACACCTTGGCCAAAGCTGGCGAAATGATTAAAGCCCATTACCAAGATGTGGACACATTCCGCACCATTGTCACCCAACGATTGGCCGGCTTAACCCACGATAACGACATCACTCGGTTAAACCTGGGTCCCATTGATAACGACGACGGCTTCAATTTGGTGATCGAAGTGCGCGGTAAGCAAGTCCACTTATTGAAGCGTCCCCAATCACATGAACCCGGCTGACCGTATGCTATAATAATGCGGTAGAAAGGGTGGCACGGGTATGTTCACAGAAGAGTTTAAGCGCTGGCTGCACCGGTTTCACCAGCACCAGCTGCCATTATTTGGCGAGTTGAGTGACATTGGTTTGTACATGGACCAAGTCGTGAGTGAAACGAATCGCTATACGAAGCTGATCACGGGTGTGGAAGTGACTAAATCCATGGTGAACAGCTATGTGAAGCAAGGCCTGGTCACCCGGCCTGAAAAAAAGCGATACGGTCAGATCCAATTGGCGCAGATTATTTTAGTTAGTCTGCTCAAAACGCTGTATTCATTGGATATTGTCCACCAATATTTATCTGCAATGTCCGCTGAACTCAGTTGGCAAGAGGCTTATGATTTATGGGTGACCGCCTTTGATGAGCGGGTGGCAGAAAAATCTGGTCAATCCCACCCCACTGCCCAGGCATCGCCAGCGGTGGCCGAATTGATCAAACTGACCACAGCTGCCCTCATTAACCAGCGGATCAGCGAAGCGCTGGTGCAGGCGATGACGGACAGCACTGAGATTTCGGATAAATAGCCGAAAAGGGTTGCAAAGAATCGGTAAATCCTGTAAGATAATTGAAGTCGAACGGGGCCTTAGCTCAGTTGGGAGAGCGCCTGCATGGCATGCAGGAGGTCGACGGTTCAAGTCCGTTAGGCTCCATAATATTTGACCGGTCATCACTGGAGTTCAGTGATGGCCGGTTTTTGTTTGGCGTGGAACAAACTTTTCTGTTAACGGGCCGTGCCCGCCCCATTGTTGCGTGGAATTGAAATGACGTTTACACTAAAAACTAATTTGTACGACGAAAGGTGGTTTCTTATGGCTCATAGTACCATTGACACGTTATTGCACCATACGTCGATTCGGCAGTTTAAAGACACGCCCATCGCGCCGGCAACACTGCATACTCTGGAAGAAGTGGCGCAGCATACGGCATCTAGTCAGTACATGCAGCAGTTTACGTTGATTTGGGTGACCGATCCCCGCATGCGGCAACAGATTGCGGATTTGACCACTCACCAATACATCGCTGGGCCTGGCGCTTTCTATGTGTTTGTTGTTGACCAAGCGCGCAATGTGCAACTGGCAGAAAATTTGCACGCGGCCACGGCTCGGCTTACAGATTGGAATGCATTCCTGGCTGGTGTGTTTGATGCCGCACTGGCAGCGCAAAACATGGTCGCTGCCGCTGAAAACGAGGGCCTGGGCACGGTTTATCTCGGCAGCATTCTGAATGATCCCCAGCAAATGATCGATTTGCTGCACCTGCCTCGCTATACTTTTCCGCTGCTAGGCTTGATGATTGGCGTACCGGATCAAGCACCCGCGGCTAAACCCCGGTTGCCCCAGGCACTAGTAGTGGGAGAAAATAGCTATCCGCAACCCCCTGACACGCCCAAGTTATGGGATACATACAACCACACCGTGCATACGTATTACGACCAGCGCAGTCTGAACGCCCGAGAAACAGACTTTGCGCGAATGGTCGTCGCTAATTCTCAGGGCGATGCGCATCATCGCGGCGCAATCGGTCGCATCTTAAAACAACAGGGATTTTCACTTCCTCAATAGAAAGCAGGTTATTTCATGTTCACTTTGACTCAATTTGACCAGCATGGTCATCACGTCACCCTCACCTTTCCAGAAGAAAGCGATGCAGGTGGTCTCTTTTCCCAGATCAAAAAGGACCGGGTCCTGCTCAGTCAGTGGATGCCCTGGACCAAAGCCACCAAGAATGTGCATCAAGAAGAACACTTCATGCAATATTCCCGCCAGCAAATCATCGACAAGAAATTATTCTTACTCGTGATCAAAGTAGATGGGATTCCGGCCGGCATGATCGACTTGCATGACTTTGACGAGATCGACCATCACGCGTCCGTGGGATACTGGTTGGGCAGTGATTTCCAAGGGTTGGGCATTATGACCCGCGCCTTGGCAGCCCTTTTCGCCACCGGCTTCAATGATCTGCATCTGTACAAGATTCAGATTCTAGCGGATGTGGCCAATGAAAAAAGCCGAGCGGTCCCTACTCGACTTCATTGCCATTTAGACGGTGTCCTGCCTGCCCATCTTTATCTTAACGACGCCTACCATGACGCCGCCATTTATTCCCTGACCCGGCCGGAATATCAATCACTCATCGAGAAAAAAGAACTTAATACCGTCGATGATGTGAAAGAAAACAGCTAATTCCAGCATATCAAACCGAATTCGCCGAAACATTTGCAAGCGGCTATCCGATAAGCGCGAGGTCAGCCAGCTGGGCAATGCGCGCCGCGACATCTGCGGTTCCGTGCTCAACCAGCCAGTGGCTTCCAGATAACGAATATAATCCCGCCGATACTTCAACCGTTTACTGGCGGGTAAATGGGTCGTTTCACTCCACTCCCGCATGTAGTTCACAATTTGCCAGCTCAGGCTTTGATTGTCCTGATCGCTGGCTGTTTTTTTGAAGAAATTTCCCAAAGTATTCGCCGCAAATTGAATTTCAGCTGGGGATAAATAATCGTCGATGTGGGTGATGAACGGATACTGATATTGCGGCCGCCGGACCGCATAGTATGTCCCCACGTACACATTGAAACGCAACCGGTAGAATAACCGAGTGAAGTCCTGGGCAAAACCTTCATTCGTCATGGCCAAGGCAGGGTCTTGCAATGTCCGGGCCAGCAGTGGTTCATCCGTGGCATTGGCGATTCCTCGGGAAGTGGCCGCAAATAACTGGTCCCACTCAGCGGGAGTGAAGCGGTCCGGGGCAATCTGTTGTACCTGGCGTAACTGAACTGGGGCCGGGTTCAACGTATAACCGGCCGTGAATGAATGGTAAATCAACTGCAAGGATTGGACCAAATGGCCCCCTAAAGAATGCCCGATACCAAAACGGCGAGTTTCGTCTGGCAATTGTGCGGCGACCTGGGTAATAAAACGCTGCGCCATGTCAATTTGGGAATCGCTGGAATCCTCTCCCAGCAAGACAGCTTGCACATTGTAGCGCCAATCCCGGTAAGCCTCGACAAAGTTACTGTCCATGGCCGCCAAAGGATGGGCTAACGCCGTGGCCAGGTGCACCGGTTCATCGTCGTGCTGAACATTCTCGGTACCCTTAAACAGGAAGTAGGCCTCAGGGGCTGCCTGGGGTGGAAATAGCACCACTGCATCAGCACTCAACCCCGTGGCCGCGGCTTCCGGAATCAGTGCCCGGGCTGAATACACCTTAACGGGAATGCCATAAATACCGCTGGTGGCCCACAACAGCCACTGCCAAAATGCCTCCGGGGTCAACTGATTATAGTTGGCCTTTTTATATTGCGCATCAATAGCCGCAAAGAGAAACGACCGTTGATGAATCAGACCGCCAGACTCAAAGGGCTGGCTTCGGGCTTGAAAATACACTGGATCGGCGGCCAGGGTACTGCTGCCAAGCAGTGCCGCTAGTGCCCGCAGTTGGGTCGGTAAAGACAACCCAATCCCCTTGGCCAACTGATTAATCACATCCAGCGGCGCACTATCGCCGTTGCGCCAATTTAATCGGGCACCGACCAGTTCGATCATTTGCCGAGGCAGCGAGCTGGCGGGCAACGCATTTTGCACAGCGGTCGCCAAGACGGCATGTTGAGCAGCAGAAAAATCTGTCGGTGGTTGTTGAAAGTAGTGGGTTAAATCCGTCAGCAACTGTTCTTTTTCTTTCTCCAGCGCCGTCAGTTTCTCCCGGGTTTGGTCGATGCTCTGCCACATCCGGTCCGCCTGCACCGGATTATCGGCCAGCGGCACACATGTGTGTAAGTCAAAAAAGGCGCGCTCGTACCGCAGGGCCAATTGGTCCATTTGGATACTCGCGGCCATCAGGGCTGCCGTACTCATTAAGCTTGCCCCACGTGGAAAGTCAATTTACCTACTGTGTGCCCCGCTTGGATCGTTTCCAAGGCTTCCGTCAATGTGGCGGTGGTCAGTTCAGGGAAAGTGCGGGTCGCCGTCGGCCGAATGGCCCCTGAGGCCAATAAGCTGCCCAGTTGACGCAGAATCTCACCCTGGGACGCCATATCATGGTGGTGATCCGTCTTAGCGGACATATATTCAAAGTCCAAACTCGCGGACTTGTTTTTCAGCGGTGCGACACTCAACGGGCCGCTGGGTTCGACAATAGTTCCCACATGACCGAAGGGTGCCACCAGAGCTGAGGCCACCGGGGCATAGGGAACGGGTTGATAAAGGATGGCGATGCCGATCGGCGCCGGCAATCCCAGCGCGGCGTATGCCTGTTGTAAATCATGATGATAATCCAGGGCATGATCGACCCCGTTGGCTGTCAACCAATCAAAATTCTTAGGAGAAGCGGTGGCCACCACCGTAAACCCACTCCAATGCGCCAGTTGGGTTAAAATCGAACCCACGCCGCCAGCGCCATTGATGACTAGCAGCACTTGTCCTTGATGCGCACCAGGTGCTGCCGTGAAAGCCATTTTTTCAAATAATAATTCCCACGCAGTCAGACCAGTTAACGGAAGACTTGCCAGGAAAGTCGACTCGAAACCACGCGGCGTCTTGGCCACAATGGCACTGTTCACTGCTTGGTAATCCGCGAAGCCGCCCTGCCGCTGACCTTCTCCAGCAAAGAAGACCTTGTCGCCCGCCGCAAAACCGGTGACATTGGCGCCGCTGCGCACCACCCGACCGACGGTATCAAAACCCATGACCTGGGTGGCACCGGCTGCAGACCGTTTAATATCCACTGGATTGATGCTGGTGCCGCTCACTTTCACTAAAATATCGTCGGCACCCACGGGGGGCATTGGAATTTCTCGTTTTTCTACATGCACTTTCTTATCGTGTAATTCAATAAAGAAACCATGATTTATTTCTGCCATATTTCAAAACCTGCTTTCTCGATCAAATAACTGCTAGCCAGTTAGGACCGAACACTGCGAACAAGACTGCTAAGGAAAGGATCAGCCAAAATGACACGGTCACCAGGGCACCCCAGAGGAGTTGGGGCCATAAAGTCGTGGCGTCTCGCCAAAGATATAGACTGGCCGCACCAGGTACGCCAGGCAGCATCAAGACAAGCAGCCCGATGAGCACTTTACCGCCAGTGGTGGCAGCAAGCGCGACGGTAGTGCTGGCAAGGTAGGGTCGGTTGATCCAAAGCAGAATGAGAGCCAGGTACCAGAGAAGCGTGAGGGTAATCAAAAGGATGCGTGGATAACGTCTCTGCAAATGTCTGCCCCCTTCTGCCATCTGCTTTCTATTTTAGCATGTTCAACCATTTCCTGACGGTGTAGAACCAGAACGAGCAGCCGGCCGCCAATGTTCCGTAATCTCCGGTTGAATTGGGCTGGAACGCTGTGACGGCGGTTTGAGCCCGCAAAGTGCGCGGTCTCAAACACGCCTAACCACATCCGCGCGCAAAAGCAGCGCGCGGTGTGGTTTCCACAGCTGAGCCCAATTCAACCTCCGATTACTACACATTGACTAACTTTGGCGAAATACCAAAACATTCAATGAGTCAACGCTAGTCATTCGACTTCAACGCCTCCACCATGTCCACCCGCTTCAGCCGTTGATGCGTCACAAACATGACGATGGCCGTAAAAGCGATCATTAATAGCGTGGCGATGATGTAACCGGTCCAACTGATGCTTAGGGGGAAGATAATCTGCGCCGTTTCGGCTTGATGGAGAATATAGGCAGTGAGCAGATTGCCGCCGGCGTAACCAAACAGAATGCCCGCACCAGTGAGAATAATATTTTCCCGGCTGATGTACATGGTCACTTCTTGATTATAGAAGCCAAGCACCTTAATGGTCGAAAGCTCCCGAATCCGTTCCGACACATTGATGTTCGTCAGATTGTAGAGAACGACGAAGGATAAGACGCCGGATAGCAGGATGAAAATCATCACCACCGGGTTCAACATTTTACCCATATTTCCCACGGTCTTTTTCTGATCAACCGTATAGCTGGTGCCCAACGCCTCACCATTTTTCAACAATTGGCGAGCCAGCGTATTGCGCTGGTTAGCAGTTTGCGGCCGCAACCGGACCAGCAGAGTATTGACCACTGCTTTTTCCGCAAAAAGCGTCTGGTATGCTGTGGCCGATAGGTAGGCATAGTTACCAATATAGTTGGTCGCAATCGCCGTGACCTTCGCCCGACCGCGATGATTATCCGTGGTCTTGACGGTGACCGTGTCGCCTACCGATACATTCAATTGTTTCGCCGCCTTATCGGTTAGGACAATCCCCTTCTGTGGCAGTGTAATGGCCGCACCGCGATTGGTGTGCAGCCCAATATAACGGTTCAACTGCTTGGGCGCAGCACTGGCATAAATGTTGACGTCGGCTTGTTTGCGGCCGTGGGCACTGATGTCCGCCACATCCGCCGTGACGGCCAGACGGCTGCGATATCGGCTGTCTTTCGTCAAGACTTGGTGGGCAGCACTGCCATTGCTGTCATCTGTCAGCCGGACCACTGCCTGATATTTGATGATGTC
The DNA here is from genome assembly GCF_001435585.1 of Schleiferilactobacillus perolens DSM 12744. GTDB lineage: Bacteria > Bacillota > Bacilli > Lactobacillales > Lactobacillaceae > Schleiferilactobacillus > Schleiferilactobacillus perolens. Next base: position 34,132 of record NZ_AZEC01000003.1, on the reverse strand, counting down.
GCTATACTGCCGGCTGCCGCTGGCTTCAATGGAGTTTTTTAGACCAAAACCGGTTAGAATCAAGGCGGTCCCGCCAGCGATCCCAATGATGGTCATCCACATTCGAGATTTGTAGCGAAATAGATTACGGTAACTGACTTTTTGATTGAAATTGAGTCGGCGCCACAGCGGTTTGATGCGTTCCAGCAGAATTCGTTTGGCAGACTTTGGCGCCCGCAGCAGCATCAACGCCGCTGGCTTCTCCGCCAGCTGTTCCCGTACGACGATAATGGCTGCACCCACCGTGGCCAGCAGCGCGAAGCCCCCGGCCAACGCCGCAGTCCCCCATTGGAAAGCGACGGTGGGCTGCAATGGGATGTATTCATTCTTGTACAGGGCAATCACGATGCGGGGAATCGACCAATTGCCGCTCGCTGCCCCCAAAACAGTGCCGAGGACACCCGCCAACAATGCATAGTTCAAAAAGCTCAGGGCAATCTGGAATTTACCATACCCCAATGCCTTGAATGCACCAATTTGGCCCCGAGCCTCTTCGACCATTCGGGTCACCGTAGTGAAAGTGATTAGGGCCGCCACCAGGAAGAAAAACGCCGGGAAGACATTGGCAATGGCGGCGATCCGTTCCGAGCTGTCGCCATAGGCCGAAAAGCCGGCCAGATCATCTCGCGTCTGCCATGTATACGTGGTCTTGACCGACTGTTCAGCCCTTTGCCGACCGGCGGTGAGTTTCTTTTGAGCCGTCTGGAGTGCCGTTTCTTGCTGGGCAATTTGTGGCGTGGTGGTCATTTGACCGTTGCTGGCACTGGCCACCTGTTGTTTAGCGGCTGCCAACTGCTTTTGTGCCGCATCCAGTTGATTCTGTTGCTGATCAAGCGTTTTGAGGGTGGGCGCCAGCACCTCCCGGGTACGGGTCACCGCTCGGTTTTTAAACACTTTTTTGAGTTGCTTTTCCTTAGCCCGCACTAAATCGGTGTAGTGGTCCGTGAATGTGTCGGTCTTTTGTAAACTGGGGAAGCGGATATTAAGCAGCGATGCCGCTCCCAACTTCATCTGACTGGCAGGAATGTAAGCAAAATAACGGACTGCCCCGTCCCCCACATTCGCCGAACCGCGTTGGGCGTTGTCAATGTATAACGGTGAGTCAGCAAAACCCACAATTTTAAACTGCCGCCGGGCCAACTTGGCATCGGTGGGAAACGTATAAGTCTGGCCTAATTTGTAGCCAAAAGAACGCTGGGCCCGCTGATCCAGCACAATTTCATTATTGTGTCGCGGACGGTGGCCGCTGGTCAGTGTCAATTGGTTCAATTGCTGCCCCGACTGATCACCGTACAGAGCCACGACTTGACCTTTACTGCCATTGACATACTTGAACTTCACCGCTTCCGCCTGGGCACCAGCTACCTTTTTAGCCGTCGCCACATCTTTGCTCGTGAAGCCAGTCGTGGAAAGCAGCTGAATGTCTGTCAGCTTATCTTGCTTTACCGTCGTATTCAATGAATCGTTCAGCGCGGGGCCGGTGGCTTTGACACCGACAAAAATCAGTACACCTAAGAGGATAATCAAAATAATTGCAATAAAGCGGCCTAAAGAGTCGCGAATATTACGCCACATATACTTTGTCATTGGCTGCATGCGGCTCACCACTCGATCTCTTCCACCGGCAGCGGCGTTTCATTATCCACCACGGACCGAACCTGGGCGTCATTGATGCGAATGACCCGATCCGCCATTTTGGCGATCGCCGAATTGTGGGTAATCACCACCACGGTTTTGTTATCTTTCCGGCTGGCATCTTGAAGCAATGCCAGCACCTGTTTGCCAGTTTCGTAATCCAGCGCGCCAGTCGGCTCATCACATAATAATAATTTGGGATTTTTCGCCAATGCGCGGGCAATCGCCACCCGCTGCTGCTCACCGCCAGAAAGCTGAGAAGGAAAGTTGTTCAACCGCTTCGCCAGGCCAACCTCCGTTAGCACTTTTTCCGGATCCAAAGCGTCTGGCACGATGGCGGTGGCCAGTTCGACATTTTCCACCGTGGTCAAGTTAGGAATGAGATTATAGAACTGGAAAACAAAGCCCACGTCGTGCCGCCGATAAGTCGTCAGCTGCTTTTCGTTAAACTTGGCAATATCCGTGCCGTCCACGATGATTTCGCCCCCACTGGGCGAATCCATCCCACCCAGGATATTCAGCAAAGTTGATTTACCGGCACCACTAGGGCCGAGGATCACGGTCAGCTTACCTTGGTCCGCCGTGAATGACACATCATTATTGGCCATAATCGTGGTTTCGCCCATCTGGTATTTCTTCGATTCGTGTTTTACTTCAATATAAGCCATCGAAATCCTCCATTGATTGAACATGTTGTCTAATTAAAGACATTATGTAATACTCAAGAAAATGGCGCAAGCACAAAGGAATGGCTTGTGTTATGGAATGGACACTCCGGGAAAATCTGTTGATAGATTAGGAGAAAATCGCATGACAGGTGTCAAAAATAACCGCCGAGCGCAATATACTCGACAGCAATTGAAACAAGCATTGATTCGCTTACTAGAAACAAAACCGTTAGCAGCCATTACGGTCACAGAGCTGTGCCAGGAAGCGGATGTGAACCGGGGCACGTTTTACCTCCACTACGCCAGTCCAGCAGAGTTATTTGCCAGCATTGAAGAAGACTTGGTGACCCAAATTATGCCGCTGCTGCACAGTCGGGCGGCTAATTTAGATCAATGGCTGCCACCGATTCTAGACGTGATTAAGGATCAGGAAACGGCCACCCAGATTATTATTCGGAATATCCACGATAGTCCGGTGCTGCAGGCCGTGTTGGCGCCGATTCACGAGCAGACTTTGGGCCAGTATCGGGAGCGGTTTGCAGAGGCGGACCCGGTGATTCTGGAGTATTATTACGAGTTCTTCTTTAGTGGGGCAGTGCGGGTGATCACGCACTGGTTGGCGACGGGGGCGAAAGAATCATCGACGCAGATTGCGCAGGTGATTAAAAATGCGATCGTGCATTAATTACAGCACCCCTGCCGTGCCAATCCTACGCAATCTCCGGCTGAAATGGGTGGCGACGCGCAGCTAGTGCGTAGCCGCAGGCGAAGCTAGCTGTGACGGCGCTTTGAGCCTGCTGAGATAGAAAAAATAAAAACTACCTTCGTGCTTTTCTGTATTTGGTAATTAGGATGGTGAGCACGATACCTATTAGACCGAGCATGGCGATTAGGAAGAAGGATTGTTGGCTGCCTTGGGTGATGGCGGCTTTTTTGTCTGGCATAAGCCGTTCGTTGGCAGCAAGGATAGCGGCGAGGACGCTGGTGCCTATGGAGCCGGCATATTGTTGCAGCGTGTTAAAAATTGAGCTGAGATCACCTTTAAGTGGGCCGGACACGCGGGTCGAGGCATCGGACATGGTATTGCCAAAGCCAAAGTTAAAACCGAAGCGGAAGAACATGTACAGCAATGTGATGATCGTACCAGTAAGCAAACCAGTAAATCCCCATAGCAACAGGCAGCTGAGCAGGATTGCCCCATTGCTGACAAGCAGCGGCCAGCGCGGACCAATTTTGTCGTAGACACTACCCGCCACCGGCGACATGAGACCACCGAGAATGGAACCTGGCAGTAACATTAATCCGGCCGTTAAGGCACTGCTTTGTAAAACATTCTGGGTGAACTGCGGCAGCAAAAAAGACAGGCCGATGTTGGCAAATTGCAGGCAGAAGAACACAATAGCCCACATGGCGACAGCGGGATCCGCCAACACTTTGAAATTCAATAACGGTGACTCTGTTCTGCGGGCGTGATTCACCAATAGCACGACCGCCGCAATGAAGATGGTCGCCCATGCCCAAGTCGTCAACGTGTACCAACCCAAAGTGCCGGTACTTTCGACCCCTTCACTCAAACTCACCAAAGCAACTGCCAAAAACAACAGTCCGGGCCAATCAAAGCGGCGCTGCTGTGATTTAGCTGGCAGATGGATAAACTTCTGTCCAAGCCAGAAAACCACCAGGACGACGGGAATAATCATGACAAAAATGAGCCGCCAAGACCAAAGCGCCGTCAGCCAGCCCCCATACGTCGGCCCCAACGCCGGCGCCAAGGAAATAATCATACTAGCCAAGCCCATATACTGACCCAACTGCCGATGGGGAATCAACGCCATGATCAAATAGAACATCAATGGCGTCGCGATCCCTGTCGCTACTGCCTGACACAATCGACCCAACAGCAAAATCGGGAAACTCGGGGCAATGGCACAGAGTGTCGTTCCCACCAGACTCGCCGCCACTGCAAATTGAAACAGCCGCTGCGCAGCAAACCGCTGAATCAAATAGGCCGTGGTACTCATCACGATCGTGACCATCAATAAATATCCCGACGTGAGCCACTGTAACACACTCAACGATACGCCCAATTGCTTCGTCAACGTGTAGTACGTCACATTCAAAGACGTTTCAACCAATATTCCTGTAAACGAAAGCAATCCCACTGCCAATATCGCCAACTGCGTATGCCGTGCCACATTCTCATTCAAAAAAACTCACCTCACCCAAAGTATACCGCCTATCGTCAATGCCCCCCTCCCTCCTTAGTGGCCAATAAAAAAGGCCGGGAAAGCCCGACCTTTGAAGAATATTAAAACATAGCGCCAATACGGCGCATTGACACGGCACCGATAACTATTCGATCGTCAAGTGCAGCACAACCCGGTGTTCTTCCCCAGTCGTAATAAACAGCACGCCGCTGTCTCCGCCAGGGATCGGCTGCTTGTCGACCCGGGCCCCCTGCTGGGCCACCTGGCTGATATCCAGACTCTTAATATGCGGAATAAACACCCGACTGGTTCCGGGCAAGGCGTCATAGCTCAAGTCAAAAACCTTGGTGGCCGGATCGTAGTGATAGCCAAGCAGCTTACCATTAATGGCTTGCGGATACGGCCGATCCAATACCGCCGCCGTGGGACTGGTGAAGTACCCATCGTAGTAACTCCAATAGGTCTGGCTCCACTGATTTTGTTCCACGTGTAAAATATGGAATTCACTAATATCTTTGGTTTCGGGCTGATCAAAGTACGCACCCCACTCGCCCAGCACCAGCGGAACGTGCCACTTTTCTTGGACTTGCTGATGTACCCAGAGCGTGTGCCCCAGCCGCGCGGTACTGTAATTTTCAAAGTGGTTCGTGTCCACCACCAAGTCATAGGCGTGGGGCGCAAAGACGGCGTGCTTATCTGCTGAAAGATCAATGGCACTCGGAATACCGATATTGGTGAAGAAACTCGGCTCTAGGAACAATGCTTTACCGTTCAACAAATCCTGCAACCCCGCGGCCATCTTGGCGTAAAACGGGTTCAGGGTGCTGGTTTCGAAGGCCTGGACCGGCGCAGTCAATTGCTGCAAAATCTCACCATACAAAGTCGCATCATTGAGTTGCGCCAGCAATCCTTGTTTCTTCGTGTCGTCCAGCCATGTCGCCATCAACTGTTCCGGGGACAGCTGTAATTTTGCCCCCAGATAACCGATCAACGTATCCCGAACCGCGGCGGCTTGGGATCCAGGGAACGGCTCATTCATCAAATCAAAACCGATCACGTTGTCTGCTGCCAGAAAATACTTGGCCACTGCTTGCCACATGGCCAAGTAATGATCCTGCAGTCCCACACCGTCACCAGCGGGACTATTTTGCCAGAAATGATCAATTGCTCGATTCAGACCGGGACTAATGAAGTAACTATCGCTCCAAAGCTGGCCCTGCTGGTGCGGCAGGCCGTCATCAATCACGGCCCAATCTGGTGCACCATCGCCCCATTTGGCTGCATATAAGTCTTGGTGCATATCCAAAAATACATAAATCTCATGTTTCTTGGCCAACTGAATTTGCGCAGCCACTTGGCCTAAGTAATCTTCATCAATTTTTCCGGGGGTCGGTTCGACCTTGGCCCAATAAATACCAAACCGAATCAAGTTGATTCCTTGGGCAGCCAGTCGCGCATACAGCGCATCACCGCCCGGGGTAATAAAGTCGTTTTTGGCGTCCTTTTCGACTAAATTGATCCCATTAAAAAGCACTTGTTCGCCGCGTTCATTCACAAAGCGGGAACCAGATACACGCATTTTATCCATTTCGCTTGAATCTCCTTTTCTGCCAACCGAAGAAAACAAAGCAACCGTTTCCATCATTACACCCTATCAGCTCAGAAAAAGCAAGTGACGCGCTTGGAAATTTGTTATTTTTGATACCCCAAAACCGCGCCACCGCATGCATTGTAACACAGGCTGAGGCGGTTTGATGATTCTGCTGTTTGCCCCGCTTGACGTTATGGCTTAGCGGCGATAATTCCGAGGACTGGTGCCCACTGCGCGCTTGAATGCCTTCGAAAAAGTGAAGGCATCCTTGTAACCCACCCGATTGGCCACTTCGTCCACAGGATTATCCGTGATGCGCAGTAATTGTTTGGCCTCCTCCATCCGCATCTGAGTCAAATATTGTTGCGGACTCATTCCCACAAAACGACGAAACAAGGCATAAAGATAACTGCGTGAAATATGCAGTGCCGCCCCCACATCCGTGACGTTGCAACGCCGCTCATAATTTTGCCGCATGAAAGCCACCGCCTGATTCATCGTTGCCGTCGCCCCGGCTCGCTCCTGTGCGCCTTTACCTGGAAACTCTGTGAGTAACGCATAGAACATGGCATAAAGCTGGCTTTGCACCCGCAGTTCGCTGGTCAACGTGGCCGCCGCCCCACTGTGCAGATCTGCAAACAGCGTGGCAAATCGATCATGGAATTGACTATTCGCCACCTGGCGCAGCCAATACTTATCTTCTAAGCCGCTGCGCGCAAATAGTTCACCCAAGTGCATCCCGGCTAATCCGATCCATTCGTATGCCCAAGGATCTTCCCCATCGGCCTGATAGAAACAGGGCACGGATTGGGGCAGCAAAAAACAATCACCCGCACTTAGCGTGACTGCTTTACGACCAGCGCTGGCAAACCGGCCTTTGCCCGCAGTGATGTAATGGAGCACGTAACTGTCTCGGACATTATTGCCGCCAAAAGCATAATTCGGCCGCGTTTGTTCACGTCCATAGAACACAATCCGGCAGTCTAAATGTTCAATATTAACCTGCTTATACTCAGTCTCCATCAGTCTTCCTCCCAATAAAAATGTCAATATGTCTACTGCTCATTATGACATGGAAAAGAGCCACTGGGCTATGTTCTTCTTTCTGGAATATTTGTACACTTGGCAGTAAAGAAAACGATTGCAAAATCGCCGGGAGGAATTTCAATGTCTGACTTGATTACATTCGATGCGGCAGCCAAAGTATTCCATTTGCACAACCAAGAAATCAGTTATTTATTCGCCATTGAGGATGGCGGTGTGTTAAGCCACTTATATTTCGGCCAAGCCGTCGCCGCCTATCACGGCGAGCGCCGCTATCCCCGCAAGGATCGGGGCTTTGCCGGGAATTTACCGGGCACCGAACGAGAACGCGGCTTCTCTTTGGATACTCTGCCCCAAGAGATCAGCAGCCGCGGAGAGGCTGATTTCCGGACGCCGGCCTTCGTGATTCGCCAGGCTAATGGTGCGCAAGCCAGCCGCTTTGTTTATGCCCGCCACCAAATCGTGCCGGGTAAACCGGCACTGCCAGGATTACCCGCCGCGTATGTGGAATCCCCGGATGAGGCAGCGACCCTGATCGTTACCGTCGTCGATCAGCCCAGCCAGCTCTCTGCAGACCTCTATTACACCATTTATCGCGACCGGGCAGTCATTGCGCGGTCGGTCCGGTTCCATAACCCGGCCGATCAGCCGGCCGTGACCCTCGAACAGGCCGCCTCTGCCCAGCTCGATTTTCCGGCTGGTCAATATCAGGTACTCTCACTTCCCGGCGCCCATGCCAATGAACGGCACTTGCAAAAGGAAACTGTGGGCTACGGTATCAAAACTTTTGCCAGCGGCCGCGGGACGACCAGCCACCAGATGAACAACTTCATCGCCCTGACCGCCGCCGATACCGATGAATTCCATGGCGCTGCCTATGGGATCGACCTGGTTTACTCCGGCAACCATGCCCTCAGTGTGGAAAAAGATCAAATTGACCAAGTGCGGGTAGTCGCCGGGATTAACCCCGCTGGCTTCAGCTGGGAGCTGGCCAGCGGCGCGGAATTCCAGACCCCCGAAGCATTACTGGTCTATTCTGCCAATGGCCTGAACGCCATGAGCCAGACCTACCACAGCCTCATTCGTGAACGGGTCGTGCGAGGGCGTTACCGAGATCAAGAACGACCGATTCTAGTCAATAACTGGGAAGCCACTTATTTCGACTTCAATGAAGATAAATTGCGGCCGATCGTGGATACCGCCAAGAAACTGGGCATTGAAATGTTTGTGTTGGATGATGGTTGGTTCGGCCACCGGGATGACGACACCACTTCCCTGGGAGACTGGGTCGTGGATCGCCGCAAGTTCCCGCTAGGGCTGAAACACTTCGCCGATTACGTCCACCGTCAGGGACTGCAGTTCGGCCTATGGGTGGAACCAGAGATGATTTCCAAAGACTCCGATCTGTATCGGGCCCACCCCGATTATTTACTGGCAATTCCGGGACGGGAACCGTCACCCAGCCGTTCCCAATACGTCTTGGACCTCAGCCGGCAGGAAGTGCGGGCCAACATTGCCGGCCAGTTGTCCGACTTATTGGACCAGGGCTACATCGACTATATCAAGTGGGATATGAACCGGCACATTAGCGATGTGTATTCCCACGCTTTGCCGGCTGCTCGGCAGGGCGAGGTGCTGCACCGCTACACCTTGGGCCTGTATGCCTTGCTAGAAGAATTAACCACTAAGTATCCCGCTGTCCTGTGGGAAGGCTGCTCCGGTGGCGGCGGCCGGATCGATACCGGCTTTGCCTATTACATGCCGCAATCCTGGACCAGCGATAACACGGATGCCGTTTCCCGGCTGGGGATTCAATACGGCACCTCTCTGGTGTATCCGCCCAACACCTTCACTGCCCACGTATCGGTCAGCCCCAACGAACAAACCGGCCGCCACGCTTCTCTCGCGATGCGCGGCAATGTCGCTATGAGCGCCGTCTTCGGTTACGAGCTGGATCTGACCAAACTGACCAAGACGGAGCAAAAGCAAGTCGCGGCCCAAGTGGCCGAGTACAAAGCCATTCGCCCGCTGATTCAATTTGGCCAGCTTCTTCGGTTAGAAAGCGGCAATGACTACGCCTGGATGTTTGTCTCGGCGGATCAAACCGAAGCGCTGCTGTATACGTTCCACTTGTTAAACAACGGCCAGCCTGCATTCCATATTGTCAAAATGGCGGGGTTAGATCCTGCCAAGCAATATATGGACATGGCCAGCCAGCAAGTCTTTGGCGGCGACGAACTGATGCACATCGGTCTGTATCAGCCCTTGCAGCAGCAAGACTTTTCAACTCAGCAGTACCATTTCAAGGCCATTAATTAAGAGGATTGGGAAAAATGAAGCATTGGTTGACTAAAATCTTCGGCATCAGTCTATTAGCGGCCAGCACCGACTTGTTGCTGGGATGAGTAATGGGCCATCAAAATAACCGCCTACCGCGACAAGCACGTCTCAATACGAGGCGTGCTTTTCCGTCTCCCGGCTCTCACAATGTTGTTATCCGGAGCATGAAATTGAGAAGAGCTGTTGCATATCCACAATTTTGAGCATTCACCCCTGAATATGCGCTACTTTAAATACATCAATGGGAGGTCGTAATCATGGAGAATGATCAACAACATTTTATGTATTGTCCGCACTGCGGTGCCAAGATCGAAACTGGGTTAAAGTTTTGCCCAAACTGCGGGACTGCATTGGAGACTATTGCGACAACGTCAGAAAGTTCTACTCAAGAGACGACGCAACCAGTTCATTCCGAACCCGTAAAACCTGCACCGGCTGTTCCAGAATCAAATGCTTACCAGCAATTTTCTGTCGGCGCGGACACTAATGCTAACGTTAGTACTCCCGCCAATACTAAACCAGCGGGTCAACACACTATCTTACTGGTCATTGGTTGGATTAGTGCTATTGTATCCTTGCTCGTCGTTCCCATTCTTTTTGGCGTAGTCGGGCTGATTTTTGGTTACTTGGCCCGCAGCCGCGGGCGAAAGGAAGCTGGCACAATCTTAATGATTGCGAGCGTGGCCGCGGCCCTGCTTGGCACTATCATTGGTGCTATTGTCGGTGCAGGTGGCACTGGCGGCATTTGACCAATTATGAAACGCACCCCACAGTGTAAAGGCCTCCACCACCCCCAAAATAGTAGGAACTTTTTTGTGGTGGCATTGCACATTCACACTTTTTGAACATTACACTAGTCGCCGCGTTAATTTAGAGACACGATGGGGAGGTTGTAGTCATGAAGAATGACCAACACCAATTTATGTACTGTCCGTACTGCGGTAACAAGATCGAAGTCGGGTTAAAGTTTTGCCCGCACTGTGGGGCAGCACTGGCGGCAGCTAATCGCATGGCTAGCGACAATAAGAAACCGACAACAAATCAGCCTAAGAAAAACCATTACACCAGAAACATCATAGTTGGCCTCGCTCTATTGGGACTGGTTGCAATTGTTGCGGTGGCCATCAAATTATCCGTCGTTGATGGGAATGGCAGCCGGGATACTCACGTCAGGGAAACGACCACAAAAAAGCGCAAAGATAGCGAGCACGGTACTGGATATGATCAAGATGACAATGTCGTACGGGATCCAACAGCGGAAAAATATGCAACCCCAGAATTTCGCTGGCAATCATATCTATACTCTGACAAAGACTTGAAAGCACGAGTTGCACAACTTAATACGCTGGGCTACGTCTGCTATTGGAATGGTTGTGTCAGCGACAATGACGATGATAATAGCAATGGATTTAGCGTATTCTTTCCTAATGACATCTATCTCGAGCATCGTGGCTCCATGTCTGGAATGTCTAAAAACGTCTGCGTTGTTGCTCTCGGATTCACCAAGAAAGGCTGGAGCTCTATGGCTTCTGTAGAGTATTACATTGAGCCGCCGTACAAAGACTGGTATAGGAAATTGTCGGACAATGATGTGGTCTATGCACAGAAAAAATACGGTCTCCGATTTTTTGGCGTATTTCAAGAAATCTCGGGGCAAAAAGACGCCGACTAAAACTATTGACAGACAGCACTTAGCTATCCTGAACACTGATCACACGTCAGAAAGTCCTGCATTGATAAGATCATTGGAAGACTTCTTTGTGGTGCCGTTGCATATTCACAATTTTGAGCACTCACTCCTGAATATGCGCTACTTTAGATACATCAAATGGGGAGGTTGCATTCATGGCGAGTGATCAACAGCAGGTACTGTTCTGTCCCAACTGCGGCTCACCGGTTGAACCAGGGCAGCAATTTTGCGACCAGTGCGGCGTGCGTCTGGCAGATTATGTGCCCAAAAACAATGCGGTGACACCTGTGCCACCAGTCGCTGAGCCGAAGAAAGAGGCGGCTGATTCTCCTGCTCAAATTGAGCAGGAGAATCAGGGCTTACCTGAACAGCCAGAATCAGAAGCTGTCACCCCGAGTGATGTTGGGAAATCATCGCCTGTCCCAGAGTCGAAAGATGATAATGCGCCTGCTCACGAAGAACAGACCGCAGCAGAACCGAACGGGCCAGAAAAGGCCATTCAGGAAGACATCCAGTCCAAAGAGTCAACGTCCGAGCATGCCGAGGATGAGACAGCTGATGCCAATATCGACGCATCAGTGGCCGAACCTATGCCAGTTGCCGAAGATGCAACCAGCCCAGACAATAATGCGCCTGTTCATGAAAGGCACTTTAGCTTTTTAGCTTTGTTCGGCTATATCTTTGGACTCGGCTGCTGGTTCATCAACCTCTGGGGAGTCGTTGGTGTTCTGGCAATCATTTTTAGCATCTGGGCATTAGTGACAAAGGTCCACCGCCTGGCCAAAGTCATGGCAGTTATGGGCCTAATTGGCGGCACCGTCAATGTTGCTTATGCGATTGCCGTTTTTGTGACCGGAGGGATGACTTTATGAAACGGTTCATACGCTTAATCTGTCTGTGTTTCCTGGGATTGATCGTACTTTCCGGTTGTGAGCTGCCAGGCCAGTTCGTCGGCAAGAATTCATTTGCTGAAGGAACGTCAGCATCGGGGCACCACATTTCTGCTAAAGAGTCCTCAGCAAAGAAGCCGTCTAATCAGACCAAAGCTGTCGCATATAGCGATCTCCCGACCAAAGTTACTCGGAATATTCATTTTACCTTTAAGGCCGATCAGGACGAAACTGCAGATTCCAACGCTGGGGCGGTCTATATCATTACCATGACCGTTGTAAATGGTTCCTCCGTACCAATCATCTTTGATAGTTCAAAGTTTCAGATAATTGCACCCGACTGGTCAGAGAGACAACGAACTGCCCAAAGCGGAACGATTCGGCTTAAACCAGGAAGTAAAGCAACAATCAATAACCTTTTCACAAAAGTTAGCCGCCAATCACTGTCCGGCTCGGGCATCTTTGTCTATCTCACCTGGCAACATCCGCTGGCATATGTCTATAAGTGTTTTGAGTCCGGTGGCGTGTCTTCGGACAATTTGGGTGATACAAAACTGATCAAAATGAATACCCCGAAACAGGCCGATTCTGCGTCATCATCAAGCAGCAGCGACAATAACCCGTCAGCTAATACAGACGACACAGACGATGATGCCGACGACACCAGTGATACCAGTTCAAGCGGAACCGTTGATATGAAAAACTTAACGCAGGCTCAGTTACTGGACTGGGTGCGCGCGGATCTAGCAAGCAAGGGCTTGCAGGTTGATCGAGACAATATCTTATTAACACCGGGATTTGAAGACGGCTATGCAATTGTTCACGTCGATACACCACGAACACAGAGTTCAGGAATCAGTTGGCACACTGTTTATCGAGTCAACAGTGATGGTGAACTTGAAGTTTCCACTGGTAACGACAGCTACACTGTTGTATCAACACCATTCCCTGATGACTAACATCACTGTGTTGATCAAGTTGAAAAATCATGAAAAGAAAAGGTAAGTGATTATCCGATGAAATGCCCCTACTGTGGCGCCATAAACCCGCCCGATGCCGATTTCTGCTTGAACTGCGGTAAAAAGCTGCCGAAAAGTGTGCTGACCCAGACAGACAAGAAGGAATGTCCCCGTTGCCACCATCTCAACGCTCTCAATTCCAAGTTTTGTGAAAACTGCGGTTACGCATTTACCGACGCCGAGCCAGAACCGGACACGCCACCCAATCAGCCACCTGTCCCTCCCCAAGCAGCCACGCCTGCCAACCATCGGAAAGTTCCCGCTATTCTAGCTATTATTGTACTCATCGCGCTGATGGCCGGTACTGGCTGGGTGGTTTATAACCGATATTTCCATCAGTCCGCCGCACCAAAAACGACGCAAGTGGCCAAAACCACCCGCAAGTCTCCGGCGCGTAAAACCAAGGCAGCAGCCAGCTCCTCTTCTTCCGAGAAAGCCAGTTCTTCCTCAAAGTCGTATAACACTCAACTCTACGATGAAGTACAAGCTGCGGTGAACCAAACAATGGGACAGATTCCGGGTGATAATTCCGTCTTTGTATCCGCTTCTGACGAGCTCCATCTAAAACACTTTGTGCAGAACAATCGACCGCAAAGAGCGGCCAGCATTATCAAGATTTTCATCATGGTGACGGCGTTTGCCAAGGCCAAAAATGGCGACCTCAATTTGGCAGATACATATACCGTAACTGGCGCCGATAAAGTCAGCGGCACCGGCGATATGCAGAATATGCCGGATGGTACGACCCTTTCCTATCGTCAGGTGATGGATCACATGATGGAGAAATCAGACAATATGGCAGCCAATGTCATGATCGATTATCTGGGCGGTCTCGATGTGGTCAACCAAGAAATCAAAAAGCTTGGGTTCCCCGATACTGTGCTCGAACGCAAGATGATGGATACCGATGCCTTAGCTGCTGGCAAAGACAATATGACCAGCGTACAGGACCTAGGCGATGCGCTTACCTTAATTAATAACGGCAAGCTCATCAGCAAAGAGGCCGATAACCAAATGATGGCCATTATGAAAAACAATCAAAACCACGAAAAGCTGCCGGCAAAGATCACCAATGCCACGGCTATCTACAACAAAACGGGTGAATTTGGCCAGTACGGCGTAGAGAATGATGCCGCAATTATCCAGGGTGACCGTCACATCTTCGTCGCTGTCGTCATGTCTCAGAATGGCCACTCCGGTGAACAAATCGAAGCAGAAAGCAATCTGGGGGAGAAACTTTCCCACATCTTGCTGGATGCTAACTAAAGGGGTGATCAGTATGAAATTCTGTCCGAATTGCGGGAAACCGCTTAAACCCGGTGCAAAGTTTTGTCCAAACTGCGGCTATCGTTTGCATACGACTGCCGCACCGACCGCCAACACGTCTCAACCCAGCCCGGTCCCCACGATGTCTGTCCCGGCAACTCCGTCAGCGACGGACCAATTCGTGACGTCATCCAAGGCCGCGGCGGCCACAATGAAGCTCGTCTTTTCCCAAGTCTTTCAAAAGCACAGCCAGGCAGAAGCCGAAGAAATCTTCATCGCGGGTACACAAAGGACAACTCCCGCATTGAGTGCCGTTAAATCGGACTGGGGACGTCCGTGGCTGTTCGCCCGCGTCTTTGCGCTATTTGCCGTCAGCTTCTGCGGCCTTCTGTTTGTGGCCGTTAGCGACAATAATGCACTGATGATTCCTGGCGTGATCTTAACCGGGGCCTTCGCCGTCCCTCTGAGCGCACTGGTGTTTTTCTTCGAAATGAATGCCTACAAAAACATCAGCTTCTACGAAACCCTCAAGGTGTTTGTTCTCGGCGGCGTTCTTTCGCTGCTGGTCACCATGTTTCTCTACCAGTTCGTCTCCTTTTCGGCTCAGGAACAGTACTACGGCACCTTCACCTGGGGTGATACCATCAGCATCGGCATTGCCGAGGAGCTGGGCAAGGTGCTAATCGTTGCCTACTTCGTCAAGAAGAGCAATTATTCCTATATTCTAAACGGCATGCTCATTGGGGCCGCCATCGGTGCCGGCTTCGCGGCCTTTGAAACGGCCGGGTACATCTACAACGCCGGCGATCAATTACTGGATGTGGCCCTATTGCGCGCCATTACCGCTATTGGCAGTCACGTGGTTTGGACCGCCATCACCGGCGCGGCGCTGGTCGCCGTGAAGAGAAATGCCCCATTGGACGGCAAAACATTTTTCCAGGGAAAGTTTCTCGGCTATCTGGCCGCGGCCATTGCGCTCCATGCGGTTTGGGACAAGGCGACCGTCATTCTCGACAGCCAGTTACTCACGATCATTACTGTCACCGTTGCCGGATGGGCGCTCCTTTACAACCTCATGGGCGAAGGATTGGCGGAGATCCACGCACGGAAGCAAAGTCTGCAACAAACTTCAGGAGGAAGAAAATAATGGCATCATTGGACACGATTGTTCGCTACAAGCAGTCTCTCGGGTACTCTGCCGATGCAGACAAAATCATCTTTGCACAGTCAGACGCGCATAATAACATCCTGGTCGGCTGGTTTGTCAACACCATGAGAAACAGCATATATTACATCAGTTTTGAACAAACCGGCTTACTGTTTATGCGGGCTTCAATCACTTATAAATTGACTGGCGAGAATAGGCTGATCCCGCTCAGCGCTATTCGTTCCCTATCCTTTGAACCGGTTAAGTTCTCTGCCGAGTTCACTACTGGTAAAACCCGATTATCTGCAATCGAATTAAAAATTGTTGGTATAGATGGTAATACGATGACCCTCGCTGCCCAAAAGTTTATTCCCGGCAGTCCTTGGATAAGGCAAAACCTAAAAAACGTTCGCCATATGCTCGGGGATATTTGAGACCACTCTGGTCTTTGAGGGGAGAAATCAATCATGATCAAGATTTGTACCAAATGCGGTTACCATAATGTAGTCAAAGCCAAATTCTGCGTTCGTTGCGGCACAAAACTGGGTATCGCCACCGACGAAGCAAACCTGATATCCAGCTCACCCACAACGCCGTCGGCCAATGTTTCCACGCCTGTGCCGGATAATCAGAACACTGCCGACAGTCATTCGACCGGCTCCGAAACCGACACCAGCGTTCCATCCAGAAATACTAGCAGCCCAGATTCTACAGCCAAACCAACTCAGGAGTCCCCCGCCCAACCAGTTACACAACCCACTGCTAAAAGCCAAAGTACCTTGCATCGCAGAAAAAAGACAATATCTTGGCTAGTCGTCTTAATCTTTGCCATTGGTTTTGGTCTGGTACTTCTACTTTTTTATCCTGGCAATTCACTGCCTGATGGCTATAGCACAACAGACGATGTCTTAACTTTAGCAGGAGAAAATTCAAAAGCAAATTCTGATATTCAAACATATAGCGGGTATGGTCAGCTTACGGCAGGAGTTACAGGTAAGCCAGGAGATGCACCAAATACCATCATTGTGATGAAAAATAAAGACACCGGCAGATTTGTTTTCGATTACAACGGACATCCTATTTATATCATAAGAATACCGGTGCAGCAGTATAGCGACGGTGATTACAATTATTTTTCTATTGGCCTAGGGGTAGATAAAGATAATGACGGCGACCGATATGAAAAAGTCCTTCCTAAATCGTTCAAACAAGATAATGCAGAAGAGGGACAAAGATATAGCTATGATGATTACAACGTCAACTACGATGTTCGAGATTAGAAGCATCCATTTTACCATTTTTGAATGGTTGCATATTTAAGAACACAGGTAAAAAAATTTTGAGGAACTGGTTTGCCTCTAACAGTGGTATTACGTTCAACTAAATTTTTGCAGATGGCTTGCAAATTTCTCAGAGTACGGCATTCTGATGTGACTGCTAATTCAGCCGGCCAATCTTGGGATGTTTTCTATGATGGCTGCACTAGAGTTCCTGGCAATTTACAGTAATCATTCAAAATCATGTGACGTATGGTATTAGAGTGAAGAATCATACTCATATCCGCAAGTTGAAAGTGGAAAAAATCAATACAATATTGCAGCTAGCTTCAACGAATGCGAAGGCAACTTTGCATTCGTTGCCCCAGCCCTGAAATTGCAAATAAAGTCTTATCAACCAATCTTGATTAAGAGGTGATTGTATGCATTATTGTCCCTATTGCGGCGTTAAACTCGAAGAAAACGCTAAGTTCTGTCCAAATTGTGGGAAAAGATTATCCATGTTTGATCGCTCAAAACCATCAGATGCATTGATTGCGAAAACAGGGTCAGATACCACACCGTCTTCAGATAATCCCACGGCTCACTCGTCTCTTAACCAAGTTCAACAAGCGCGTCAGCACACTAATAAGATCTTGAATTTTTGGGTAAGTCTTTGTATTACCGTTATTGTGTCATATGGAACTGGGTTGGGTTTCATCGGCGCCTTTTTCTGCGGACTAATCATAAATTCGGTGGTCGCCGTTATTGTGAATTCCTTTCGTCGTGAACAACAAGCGAAAGAAAATGAAAAGCGATCAATCAAATAGCATATATGAAGCGACTTTCTGAAAACAGATCCAGCGATTATCACATGGCAGTACTGTCAATATTACCTGATAATTGCTGGTTTTTCGTTATACAGCGTTGCTCGTTCTAAGAGACCATGTCTGTTGTCAATCACACCTACGGCCTCCCATAATCAGCATACAATTTCTCTACGTCAAACAGCACTGTAGAAAAATGCTGCTGTTTCATGACTGGCGCGATTTGCGGAACAAGTGCGTGTAAATGTTGGTTGGCTCGCACGATCATCAGACTGTTCAAAACAATCTCCGTCTTCTCAAAGCTACGACGGCCTCTTTCTTCGGCGTTCCTCAATAGCTCGCTAACTACAGAACACAAGAATGCTTCATCGGCGCTTATTGTCAAAACTTCTTGTATTTGATCGAAAAGATTCCGCGCCATCGTAACATGGCCTTCACGCAATAAACGTATTACGCCCTCTTGATACAACGTCAATGGACTCGAGAAGAAAATAATGGCATCTTGTGTAATGTGTTTCTGTCTAAGCTGTTCACCCAATGTCGCAAGCAACGCAGGTAGTGACTGCAATGGCGTGATTTGAATTAACGCCTTCGCCAATACCAATGTGAATGTTGACCACGGATCAGTGTTGAGTACTTTTCCCATCGCAGATGTAGTGGATTTTTCAAGCGTTGGCGTTTCTTCTCCAAATTCATTTTTTAGTAATAAGTCGGAAAGCCAAATATATNCAGATTTTCACCTGTTTGTAACGATTTTCTAATCAGTCGCAGCTGTCTACTATCCTTAAGCTGTAAAATCTGTTGGAGGAGGTTCCCATCGTTTTCACTTTCTGGTGATGTAAATGTTGACCAGTCCACTTGCATTCTTTCCAACAGTCGAACAAAAGTGACAGCGGACAAGTGCGTCTTTCCCTGCTCAAAACGAGAGAGCGTGCTGGCAGAAATGACGTTCGCACTAGCTTGACGCAAGCTAAGATGCCGCTCTTGCCGAAATTGTTTAAACATCACCGCAGTGTTCATTTCGTTGATCCTCCCTTATGACATAATTCCTCCACTTTGCTAAGTCTCTTCGCCCGATTTGTGCATACCGCGTATCTGCCCACGCTGCGGCAAATGCATAAAATTGGTCGTCCACCTTTTGGCTCGGACAATCGTGATAGGCCAAGAATAATCGAGAACGGGCTTGGTTATATAGCAGACTTAAATTACGGTCCAACGGCAAGTTATCCAACTCATCAATAATTTTGCGGGCCAATTCAAACTCCTCGTGTTCAATCAGTCGCAAGCTGATGCCCTGACATGCAATCACGGCATACGCAAAATTTGAGTCGTTCCATGCTGTTTCCATTGGTGTGGCATAATGCTTAGCCAATACCAGAAACTTCTCCAGCAGGTAAATTAATTCCGGTTTCTTAAGTAATGGCGAACGTGTTATTCTGGATGCCAGTCTGATTTCGAACGTACCCCAAGAATGTAGCTGTTTGAGATGCGTAAGGACAATTTGAATCATCTCTACGGTGGTGTCTTTGTTCTTCATATACATATCAGTGATCACCAACTGGCTGATACCCGCCAAACGATAATATGGCCAGCCAGTTTCATCAAACTGCTTCAAATATTTCAGGCCTTGGTCACGATAACTCTGAAGTGTGCCCTTTGATTCTGCCAATAATCTATCAGGATCCAAATTCGAATATGCATCTTGTAAATAATCAACATTGCTGTTCAGCCTTGTCAGAAGGCGTAAGAAAAGATCAGTGCTTATTTCGCTTTCGCCACGTTCAAAACGTGACAACGCGGCATCCGATACAATGCCATGCGCAATTTGGTGAATTGTTAACTGACTATCTTGACGTTGCCGTCGAAAAAATTCTCCAAGTTCCATTTGATTCTCCCCATGGACCGATATGTGTTGATAATACCATAAACTCCCATCATTTTTACCGTTGAAAAGGAACTGTTTAATCCTGTATATCTCATTATGCATTTGGCGACCATTGCACAGATTTACTGTCTCTTTACTGGATCGTGACTTAATTACGATAGGCTTCGGCGGTGATCAGCGTCACAATAAGCCCAGTCAAATCTTCTTGGAAAATCAGAGGGGCTACAATTATGCTTGAAGCCTTGTTCATTATCCTCATCGCTTTCCAAATACTGACAAGGAATAAGCACGGCTTTTTATTCCTTATGCTGAATGTCGGCGCTTATGGCCTCGGTATGGTGATCGTGGGCATGAAATTTATTGCCCTGTCCAACAATCATCTGTGGCACATCAGTATTTGGGCAGGCGTCATTTTCTTCATCGTCATTGGCATCGCCGCCCAGTTGCCCGGGAATGGCAATACTTTTCATAACAAAAAAGCCGCTCCGGCATGTGTGTTCAACACACATATCGGAGCGGCTTTGGCGACGGCTGGAAAGGAAGCGATGGCGTTTGCGCTTGTCTAAGTGGTGCCCCAGTAACCCGTCGTTTCATCACTGGGGCAAAGGATTAGGCAGCGGCGTCATCGTTTAATTACTTGTTGGTGACTGATTCACCCTTGTTAGTGTCAGAAGATGCAGCCTTCTTGCTCACCGGCGCAATGGCAATGGTGTCATTTTGCAACGTGGCTTGCAGGTGCTTGGTATCTGGGTGATCCAAATAATAATCGGTCACTTTGTCCAAAATCTGGGATTCAATCACGCGCCGCAATGGTCGTGCCCCCATGGCCTCATCATAACCCTGGGCGATCAACCAGTTCTTGGCGGGTTCGGACACCGTCAACGTAATCTGCTTGCGGCCAAGGATCGTATCCACATCGCTGAGCATTAAGTCCACGATTTGATGCAGATCCTTCTTGCTCAAGTGACTGAATTCAACAATGCCATCGAACCGGTTCAAGAATTCAGGACGGAAGTAAGGTGCAATCCGAGTCATGATATTCTCATCCTTCGGTGCGTTCTTGCTTAAGGCCTCATCACCGAAACCGGCGTTGGAAGTGGCGATAATGATCGTATTCTTGAAGTTGACCACATTCCCTTGGCCATCGGTTAACCGACCGTCATCCAGAACTTGGAGTAACAGGGTGATCACTTGCGGATCGGCCTTTTCAATTTCATCCAACAGCACGATGGAGAATGGATTACGACGGACTTTTTCAGTCAACGTATTGCCGTTGTCTTCGTAGCCGACGTAACCAGCACTGGTCCCGATCAACTTAGAGACGGCGGTCCGATCAGAATATTCACTCATATCCAACCGGATGATCGCATCCTTACTGCCGAACATATCCAGAGCTAATTGCTTGGCCAATTCTGTCTTGCCGACCCCCGTAGGACCCACAAACAGGAAGGAGCCGATTGGCCGACTGCCGCTGGCAAAGCCGGAACGACTGCGGCGAATTGCACGGGCCACCATGTCCACAGCTTCGTTTTGACCAATGACTTTACCCTTTAAGCGACCAGCCAAGCCTTGCAAGCGTTCGATATCGTTCGTCGACATTTGTTGCACGGGAATACCCGTCAAACGTTGGACAGATTGGGCCACATCGTTCGGCGTGGCGACGGCTTCGACTTGTTTACCATCACTAGCCAATTGCTTTTGCAATTTATCTGCTTCGGTCTTGGCCTGGGCTGCGGCCTTGTAGTCCTCTTTCTTAGCCGCTTCGTCCTTGCGTTGATTGACGGCTTTCAACCGCTTCTCCAGTTCCACTTTATCGGTGACTGGATGTTTAGCGGCCAAATGAGCCGCTGTCATATCGATCAGGTCAATGGCCTTATCCGGTAATGTCCGTTGCGGAATATATTGAACGGAATAATCGACTGCCGCCCGTAAAACATCATCGGGTAATTGAACGTGATGATGCTTCTCGTATAGACCACGCACCCCTTGCAAAATCTTGAAGGTGTCGGCCTTGCTGGGTTCATTGACAGTGACATCATTGAACCGCCGCGCCAGTGCAGTATCCTTCATGATCGTGTTGCGGTATTCGTCCTGGGTCGTGGCGCCAATGACGGTCAGTTCACCGCGGCTCAAAGCAGGTTTGATGATATCGGCCAAGCCTTTGCTGCCGTTATCTTCGCCACCGACGGAACCGGCACCGAGGATTTGCTGAATTTCGTCAAAGAACAGGATGACATTACCTGCCGCCTTCACTTCTTTGATCAGGTTCTGAATGTTTTCTTCGAAAGCGCCCCGGAACTGGGTGCCGGCTTCCAAGTTGGAAATATCAATGGACCAGATTTGCTTATCCTTGATTGCTTCCGGTACGTTGCCCTGCACAATGGCCTGGGCCAAGCCTTCCACAATCGCGGTCTTGCCGACCCCGGCATCACCGACCAGAATGGGATTATTCTTGGTGCGGCGACTGAGGATTTCAGCTGTTTCCTGAATTTCTTTGTCCCGGCCAATGACTGGATCCAACAGACCATCTTTCGCCTCTTGGGTTAAATTCGTGCCGAGTTTCTCCAAGATACCGCCCTTCTTAACGGCTTTAGATTCACCGCCGTTAATCGGAATGTCGTCCCCTTCGCCGGTGGGCATTTGACCCGTTGCCCGAAACTTAGCGAACTGATCCGGTGTCAGTGAATGACCATTCACGACATAGCGGGCGGTTTGCCCTTCACCCATTTGATGCATTACTTGATTGAAGAAATCATCCATATCATTGTGGAAGAAATCGTTGTTGTTATAATCGTCTGCCATAAGACATACCCCCTAAACCACTTAGACAATGTAATTTTCGCTTACTGTGAGACGGTGTTCACACACCGGGTTGGTGTCTCTTCCATCAACCATTTATAAGTATATACCAGTTTTGGCACTCTGTTAATAGGAATGCCAAAAAATGGTGCACAAAAAGGCAGGCTGCGATTG
This sequence comes from Schleiferilactobacillus perolens DSM 12744, assembly GCF_001435585.1. Lineage (GTDB taxonomy): Bacteria > Bacillota > Bacilli > Lactobacillales > Lactobacillaceae > Schleiferilactobacillus > Schleiferilactobacillus perolens. The sequence goes on along the minus strand of NZ_AZEC01000003.1, from coordinate 11,655 downwards.
GGCAACCTGCCTGAAGTGACTCGTTACTTAGTATTAAAAGGTTTGCTGTGTGCCTTTAACCATTCTGCCACTGTCAGCATGACTTCTTCGGTATCTTTGGCATTGGTCACAGAAAGAATCAGTTTCTTCCCTTCTTCATCTGAATGCACCAATTTATAGCCGTTAAGGTTTAAAAAAACTGTGGTGGCACTCAATGCTGTCCGTTTGTTACCGTCGACAAAAACATACTTCTTGGTGATTTTCTGTAGAATAAACGCTGCTTTTAACCAAATGGTGGGATATAACTCTCGGCCAAAAACGGCTTGCGTAGGCTGCACCACAACCAGTTCCAATCCTTGCGGGTACTGAACGCCTGCCTGGCCCTCGCCAGCCCGGCGAATTAATTCTTGATTGATCGCGATGAGGTCGGCCGTTGATAAATATTTCATAAGGACTTCAACTCATCCATCATGTCCTGATGTTCATTGTAATACTCATCAAGATACTTCAGAACATCTGGATTCACAGTGGGTTTCTTCCGATAGGTGATCGTACTGCCATCTGCGGATATCGTTTTTTCAAAAACCGTGTTTGTATCTGCGTGCAGTAACTCCTTATCCTTCTTGGTCAAACGTAACGCATACGAGTTCCCTGCTTTAAACAACTTGGCCTCGCCTTTTAGATCTTTCGAATCAAGCATTTTGTACACCTCTTTCTTGGTAGTTACATTATACCGTATCGTAACTACACAAAATAAGCATTTTGATTGTCTTGTGTTCTGCCGATTTGGTATACTTTCTTGACGCTGCTTTCCACGACTAAAGGAGGATCCCCATGGCCACACCAACCACTTGGCGCTTCAACTTCTACCGCATGTGGACCGGGCAGTTTCTGTCCGGTATTACCAGCCAGATCGTGCAGTATGCTTTGCTGTGGTACCTCACAGTTGAGACAAAATCGGCCACGATGATTTCACTGGCTACAATCATTGGTTTCCTGCCGGGAATCTTCATCTCCCCCTTCGTGGGACCGATCATTGACCGGCACAACAAGAAATGGCTGATGATCGGCACCGATATGTTGACGGCCTTAGCAGCCTTAGTCCTAGCTGTCATCGGTTTTGTCGGCCATTCATTCCCATTATGGATGGTCTTCTTGGCGATGTTTGTCCGATCGTTAGCCCAGACCTTCCAATATCCGACTCTGCAATCTATTACGCCGACATTGGTGCCGATGGACATGTTGACGAAGATCAGTGGGCAAATCGGCGCTTTCCAGTCCGTCCAGATGATCATTGCACCGGCCGTTGCCGGCGTGCTGTTTGGTGCCTTCAATATTAATTACGTCATTTTGCTGGATGTGATCGGCGCAATTTTTGGCTCCGCCACGATGTTGATCACCAAATTACCGGAACGCCGCAAGCAAGATGGTCCGATCCATTTTTGGCAAGATATGGCTGCTGGCTGGGCGCTGTTGCGGCGGGACCGGGGGATCTTCCAGCTGACTTTGATCGGCGCCGTCTTCACCCTGATCTTCATGCCAGCAGGGGCAGTCTACCCGTTGATGACCACCCAATATTTCCGCGGCACAGTCCCCATGGCTTCTGTCGTCGAGGTGGTCTTCTCCGTGGGCATGATGCTGGGCGGAATCTGGATCGGTTGGCGCGGGGCGGGCAAGAATCGCATCTATGCACTTTTTGGTTCCATCCTCAGTGTCGCCATCAGCGGTATTTTCTCCGGCATTTTGAGCCGTGACTTTACTGGTTTCGTCCTATTTAATATTCTCAACTTCTTCTTTGGCTTGGGCGTGCCCTTCTTCAACGCCCCTTTCATGGCGATGATCCAGGAACGGTTTGCACCAGAAATGCTGGGTCGGATAATTGGATTGACCAGTATGTTAATGAACTTGGCTGGTCCTCTGGGATTGGTCGCCGCCGGACCGATTGCGGACCGCTTCGGCGTCAACATGTTGTTTATCATCATGGGTGTTGGCTCGCTGCTGGTGGGTGCCAGCATGCTGCTATTACCTGCGGTGCGGCATATTGATGACCATCCTGGTACCCCGTTAAACCGGGAAAAATCTGATTTCGATTCATAGTGTTGAATTCTCTTCACCTTGCCTTGAAATATGTGAGCCGCCATATTGTTACAGGAGAGTTACAATGGAAAGGTGAGTTTCTAGAGAGGACTGTTATCATGGCGCAACAACCAACACAGAATGGCGGAATGAAGCGCAGCCTGCGCAATCGCCACGTCCAAATGATTGCCATCGGCGGCACGATCGGGACTGGCCTGTTCTTAGGATCCGGGACCACGATCCACCGCACCGGACCGTCCATCATTTTGGTGTATGCCGTTCTGGGCGTATTCTTCTTCCTGATGATGCGGGCACTGGGAGAAATGCTCTACGAAGACCCGAATCAGCATACGTTTGTATCTTTTATTTCTAAATATGTCGGCGACAGCGCCGGCTTCTTTGCCGGTTGGAGTTACTGGCTGGGGCTCATATTCCTGGCGATGGCGGAGCTCACCGCCATTGGCCGATACATCCAGTATTGGTTCCCCACCTGGAACGCCAGTCTTATCCAACTGGTATTCCTGATCATCCTCACCACCATGAATCTGATTGCTGCCCGAGTCTTTGGCGAAACGGAATTCTGGTTTGCGATGATCAAAATCATTGCGATTTTAGCACTGATTTTCACTGGTATTATCATGATCTGCACGGGTTTCAAGACCCCCAGCGGCCACATTGCCAGCTTCGGCAATATCATTAACAACTTCCAGCTCTTTCCCAATGGTGCGTGGCAATTCTTTGGCGCTTTCCCGATGGTCTTCTTTGCCTTCCAGGGCATTGAGTTTGTCAGCATTACCATCGGCGAAACCAAGAATCCGCGAGAGGTTTTGCCCAAGGCCATCAACCAGACCATCTATCGGATCTTGATTTTCTACATTGGTGCCATCGTGATTATCATGTCGATCAACCCTTGGCGCGAAATCAATCCGTTGCAGAGTCCCTTCGTCCAAGTGTTTGCTTTAGCCGGTTTGAAGGGCGCTGCCGGGGTCATCAATTTCGTCGTCCTGACCTCCGCTGCCTCCGCACTCAACAGTGCGATCTTCTCCGCTGGTCGGCACCTTTACCAAATTGGGACTGAGGGGCATACCCGAGAGGACAATCGGGTCACCCAAATATCCAGCACCGGCGTGCCGGCCCGAGCAATTTTCTCCTCATCTGTGGTCATGCTGCTGGCACCGGCGCTGGCCATGATTCCGCAAATCAAGGATGCCTTTGAGTTTATCACGAGTTCATCCAGTGACCTGTACATCCTGGTGTACGCATTGGCCATGGTGGCTCATTACCGGTATCGCCATTCGCCAGACTTCATGCCCGATGGCTTCAAGATGCCCGGCTTCCCGTTCACCAACATTATCACGATCATTTTCTTCGTCTTCATCTTCTTCACCCTGTTCATCAACGCCGACGCAATCATTCCGGCCGTGGGCGCGGTGATTTGGACGATCGTGTTTGGCTGGTTGAGTTACCGGAAGTTCCACCGAACAGCCCAATAATGTGCCAAAATAAAAGCGTTGATGCAGTGCCGCAACCGGGCAAACCGCATCAACGCTTTTTTCGTCCCCTACTTCTTCTTGTTTTGGTGCATCATCTTATAATGCGCGAATACGAGCAGAATGAGGACCGTCCCCGCTGCCGAGAACGCCGCTTTATCACTGCCGAATAACCAATTCGGGATAATTAGCAACATCCCGAGTACAAGTACGACTAGAAAAGGATCGCTCTTCAATGCTTTCCACCAGCGGCTGAATTCGTACTTCATGGGACTTTCGCTCCCTTCGTGTGGGTATATTATTGACTGAATCTCACTATACCGTGATTGTACCAAATGTGCTGCTTGATACGAAGGAAAACGGTTCACCAAGATATCATTTAGAAAAGGAAAAGGAATACGAAATCGTAATAATTTGCTGGTTTGAAGCCGGGTTTTTCAGTGAACGTCTCCCTTATTGCTTGAGACTTGCCTTATTCTTCTTAATCAACTGACTGACCCATGGCCAAAAATATGTGTTGATCAGGAGCGAAACAATGACAAACAGTCCTCCAAAAAACAGTCCTCGCCATGTTAACGTCAAGTAACTTCCGCCTTTTGGCCACCAAATTGTGTTGCTAAACATATTGCCCAGGAAAAACACAATGATGGCGGAAGCGATGACCTGTGCGTGTTTCTTCAAGTAGTTCATCACAGTTTTCTACTCCTTTATCGTCCAATCCATAATCCGCACTAGAACTTACGGGCAAGCCGTCGAGCACTAATCCTTTTCCCAACCCACGGCCAAAAATAATGAATCATGGTGTACATTGTAACCATGAATGGAACGGCCAGTAGAACACCATTGACGGTAATGGTAAAGTATCCCCCACCCACTGGTGTCACGATAGAGTTGATAAAAATATTTGAGAAAAGAAACCCGAGAGAGCTGAAAGCAACTTCCAACTTTCGATTGCCACTGACAAACGACGTAGAAAACACTACCTTTAGAAATCCATACCCAAGATTGGCAAAATATTCCTTCGTTTTCTCGAACATGACACAACACCTCTTTATGTGAATTAACATCACAGGACTACAGCTTGAAGATTAGGGATTAACATTAACAGGTTCATGCGTAATTGCATTCATCCATCCGTCATTCTCGTTGAAATCTTACTTGACGTATGAGATGGACCATGACATTCCCGCACTCGTTGGAACGTATGAGTCAATTGTCAAAGTGATTTTAATTCCCCACCCATTGATTGCCGCCGTCGTGAAATAGCCATAATATGAACCATAGATAAACGCAGCAGAAACTGCGAATAAATTCCCACTGAGGCTCAAAAAACTGGTCAATTTGGTGACAGGGTCTCCTTCTTTAGCGATCGCTTTAACCTGAGCTCGGGACAATGTGGTATATGATTTGAAATACCGCCCCGCTGTCACTGAATTAACGCTGTACAAGCTGCTCACATTTCTTGCTTGTAATGAAGCTTCAATAATTTGCCGAGTAATCTGAGCTTTCTCAGTCGTTGGCAAAGGTGATGCTTCGGCTAATTGTTGTAACGTTTTCTGGGCCACTACCTCAGTGGTACGGTCAACGCTTGTGGCTGCATAAGCATTAGCATGTGGTGAGGTGGTTGCATTAATTGCTACCGCAGGTGCGATAACTCCAAACAATGATCCGGTGATAATCAGTGCTGAAACAACACTCTGGATTTTCATGATTATTTCCTCCCTCAAATATATGAACCAGTCCCATTCGCACCAGTTCTTTTTTTAAAAAAGCAAGTAGACATCCTTATCATCAAACTCTAGAATTGAGTGAGTGCTCGACATGTGGGACTTGGTTGCCGCGTTGGGGCACTTACGTTGAATCGGATCAATTTCTCCCGGTTGACCAATAGGCATTCTTCCGAGAGGACCTACAAGCAGTAATGCAGACAAAGGTAGTAGTATCTTCATAATTTGCCACCTCCAAGGAGAAAAACATGTTGGAAGAATATGGAAAAGCAATGCGTAACTTTCGAGAGAATCGGGGCTTTAGCTTAAGAATGCTGGCAGAAGGAATCGTCGATCCCTCTACTTTAGCAAAATATGAGCGGGGAACCACGGGATTATCATTTGAAAGTCTAATCCCCTTACTCGCTCGTTTGCATATTACCATCGGCGAGTTCTTGTATCGTGCCCGTAGTTTTGAGCAAGACCCGAAAGCTGCTTTTTTCAGTCAAGTTACCCGGGCCTACTTGGATGAAGACATTGACATGCTACATATATTGAATGAGCAAGCAACTTCAAAGTTGGCTACTTCGCCAAGTCGTCTTCCCTATGACAGGCTTGATTTAATCACAATCCGGGCAGCTACCGCGATGCTGCAAGACACCCAACTGGATGCTAACGACGCAACATTTGCCAGTGGCTACTTCCTCGAAAATCAAGATTGGTACTATTATGATTTGCAGTCATTACGCTTCATTTGCATATTCTTCAGCTTAGAGGACCTGCTAGCAATTTCCCGCATGCTGTTTACCAGTGTAAATACATATTCTCGAGTGGGGAATAGCATGCAATATGTTAACGAAATTGCCTTGGAAATCATTGACGGCCTTATCTCATTTGGCGACCTGGACAATGCCCGGAAAACGATCGCCGATTTTGATAAGCAACCAACAATCATTAACTCAATCGCGGCGTCTCTAAACTTAAAAGAGTTGTCTGCCGCTCTGAAGTATCTAGATGGTCAGGAAACATCCGCCACCACCGAATTTCAAAAAGTGATCGATACCTTACGCTGGTTATCTTTCAACCAGAAAGCAAAACAGTTAACTGATCAATGGAATCGATTGACTAAAAAATCTTAGTTTCTACCCGCCTTCGACTAAATCTTTTAGTTATCGTCTTTTTGATCAACTTTATGATACCATGGCACCAGTGTGCACCCCGAATTGTGGCAAAAGTCTTTGGCATCGCTTTTTTTCGTAACTCAAAGAACTCTTTGTGCACAATAATTTGACCACTTCATTAGATTTTCGCCGTGGCATATATGCCATGGATTTTGCTTTAAAATTCTCCACTGCCAAGCATATTCCTTGTGCTTCTTTGTTTTTGGACTATGATGAACCCGAAAAAGGAGTATCGAGTTTTCGGTACATTAATAAGGGGGATTCAATAATGGCTGAAACAATCAATGCTGGTATCGCGGCTTTGCGGACGTTGGAGAGCTGGCATGTGAAACATATTTATGGCATTCCTGGCGGCACATTTAACAACATGATGTATGCGCTGGATGCTGAGAAAGAACGGATTCAATACATTCATGTGCGCCACGAGGAAGTCGGGGCATTGGCTGCCGTGGCGGATGGTAAATTGACCGGCCATATCGGGGTGGCCTTTGGTTCGGCTGGCCCAGGTGCGACCCACTTGTTCCAAGGGGCCTATGATGCCAAAATGGATAAGATTCCGACTCTTTTCCTAGTTGGCCAAGTCGAACAGCGGTTTATGAACTACGACTTCTTCCAAGAACTGAACGAAGATCCGTTCTTCCAAGACGCGGCGGTGTATGCCCGAACTGTGACCACTGCTGAAGAATTGCCCCATATCATTGATGAGGCCATTCGCCGGGCCTTTGCCCAGCACGGGGCGGCCGTGGTTGTGATTCCAAATGATTTGCCGGGGAAAGCTATCCCAGCAAATGGTTATTACAGCAGTGCTGACAACTTTGCCCGTCCAGTTTTGCCGGTAGGCACCGACGAGCAGGTGAATGCAGCCTTGAAACTGATCGGCCAGGCTAAGAAACCAGTCATGTATGTGGGTCAAGGGACGATTGGCGCAGCGCAGGAAGTCATGGCTGTTTCCGAGAAGTTGCAGCTGCCGGTGATCACCACCGCATTGGGTAAAGAAATCATTCCGTACGAATTCCCGGCACTGCTTGGTTCCGCTGCCCGGGTGGCTTCTAAGCCAGCCAATGAGGCGTTGCGGGAAGCCGATTTAATCATGTTTGTCGGATCGAACTATCCATTCGCGGAAGTTATGTTCAATCCCGCTGCTCAATTTATTCAAATCGACAGCAATCCGCAGATGTTAGGCAAGCGGCATAAGACTGAGGTGGCCATCCTGGGTGATGCGAAAAAGACGTTGCAAAAGTTGCTGGATCGCAGCAGCGATGCCGCGCCCAGCACTTGGTATGCGGCCAACAAAGACAATGTTGCCAACTGGCATCAATACAACGATGATATGATGAACCGGACCATTGGCAAGTTGCGGTTTGAACCCGTCTTCAAGCAAATCAACCGAATCGCCAAGGATGATGCCGTGTTTGCCATTGATGTGGGTGATGTCACGCAGAATTCCGTCCGTTTATTAAAGGTCAACGGCCACCAGCCGTGGATCACTTCTGGCCTTTTTGCCACCATGGGAGCCGGCTTACCGGGCGCCATGGCCGCCCAATTAAGCTATCCGGGTCGGCAAGTCTTTAACCTGGCCGGTGATGGTGCCGCCGCTATGGTAATGCAGGATCTCAATACAGAAGTCCGGTATCACCTGCCAATCATTAACGTGATCTTCTCCAACGACGCCTTAGGTTACATTGAGGACGAACAGGAAGATGACGGCCATGAATGGTTTGGGATCGACATGCCCGGATTGGATTTTGCAAAGATTGCCGAAGGTCAAGGCATGACCGGTATTACCGTGACGAAAGTGACCGAGTTGCCAGAAGCCTTCGATCGGGCATTGGCCGAAACGGCGGATGGTCGACCGATCCTGATTGATGTCAAGATCACCAACGAACGGCCAATTCCCGTCGAACATCTGCAACTGGATCCCGCCCGCTTTGATGCGCCCACTATCGCCGCGTTCAAGAAACGCTATTATGCGGAAAAACTGATCCCGCTGAGTGAATTTGAAGCTAACCAAACAAAGTAATTGCGCCATTAAAAATGCCTTTGCTCGAGACCGTTTAATCTCGAGCAAAGGCATTTTTCTGTTTCAGAAACCATCAATATCCTGGCAAAGCAGGAACCACCGGACTATTCATGTTGATAATCTTGATCCAATCGCCGCCAAACACCATCGTCAACACAATGGTGGCTAACCCTAGCCATAGTACAAAATTACCGAGAAACATCCATACGAGATACATGTTGCTTACATTCTTCGTTTCGCCGGCAAAGTGAAAGAAAATAATTGTAGGAATCAAGGGCAGCCCGATCGTCGCGATCCAGAGCAGAATCGTCGGGCCCGCGCTCTCTGCCGCCTGATTAACCACGTCGCCAAGATAGGGATAGAACACTAAAATACTCAGATAGCCAACCAGCCAAATCACCCCGCCAATTTCCAGGGTGACGCGGCCCACACCGCGTTTCATATCTAAAGAGCGCATGATAATCAACTCCTCACTGAATTGACAAACAGCCACAGGCACTATCTTTCACAAACCTCTTGGGGATATCATACGTCCGGCGGGTGTAATAAGCAACAAAAACGACTAATTGGTACGTGTCAAAATCAAACCTGAAATTGAAAATACTGAAATACCATGATATATCCAAAGAAAATGGTTGCGGACAGCCTCAAACAGGGCAATAATGTGAGCGAATTAATTCTGCAACACCCACAGGTTCAAACAAATACAAACTTTCGGAGGTGCACCATGATATTAGAAATCATCTGGTTCCTCGTCGCCATCGCTTTACTGGTTTTGATAATCACCAAAAGAATTCCCCGAGACAAGGCGACCTATTACCTCGCGATTTTCAATATTGCCCTCATACTATCCACCATCGTTTTTTGGCGCGGCATTTCGCTGACTACAATGAGATGGAACCTGATCATCGTATTGCTGTGGCTAGTCGCCATTCTAATTCAGAAGAGACGTTAATAAATTCGAATTAGTAGCATGCTGCATTATTTTGAGCCGTATTGAATATAGTGCCAATGCGGAGCAATCGGAGGCTGAAATGGGCTCAGCTGTGGAAACCACACCGCGCGCGGTTTTTGCGCGCGGATGTGGTTAGGCGTCTTGAAGACCGCGCACTTTGCGGGCTTCAAGCGCCGTCACAGCTAGCTTCGCCTGCGGCTACGCACTAGCTGCGCGTCGCCACCCATTTCAGCCGTAGATTGCGTAGCATTGGCACGGCCCCACCCATCAAAAAAACGCCAACTCGCGTCGACGTTTACGATTGCTGTTTGATTAATCGTGGAAATGCGTCTCCAAAAAAGATAACGCAGCATCATAATCCGGTTCATCAGTTTGTTCGCCAATGATTTCTTCATAACGAATCTCGCCCTTACCGTCAATAATGAAGATCGACCGAACCAGGACATTGCTAGTGGGAATGAACAACCCCATTGCCCGGCCGAAGCTGCCCTCAGAATCAGACAATAACTGCATCTTCTGAACACCCTCAGCGGCACACCAGTTTTGTTGTTCCCCCACTGGATTGGTCGAAATCGTGTAGAAATTGATACCAGGGAATTGATCGACGTCTTGATTAAACTTCTTCGTGGAAATGCTGCACACCCGGGTGTTGATATCCGGAACGACACTGATCAGTGCCGGAGTACCAAGCATCATCGCGGTGGTATAGTACGCGCCATGTGCATCCGTTAAAGTGAACTTCGGTAAAGTTGCCCCCCGCCGAATTGGTTCGCCCTCAACGAGAACTGGTGCTCCATTACGTGTGACTTGCATGAATCGTAGCCCCTTTCAAAATTGCGCTGACGCCATATTAACACATCCAGGGAAAAAAGAAAGAGGGGAAATTTTAGACCCGTACGGCGGCCCATACGATCGCAAATTTCTCCTCAGTCAATTCATTTTGTCCGGTTGCGTTGCTGGCGCCAGTGGGTTAAAAGAATGCTAATGGCTGGCTGAAGTAGCAATAATCCAAAAGCGGATAAGAAGTAAAGCCAACGCGGCCATGCGAACACGATCGGTATGCCCGGAAAAATCATCGTAGCAATTGCCCATGCCCATTTGTCATCATAACCACTGCCCAGATAACGATTGAATCGTTGCCACAATTTATACTCGCCACCTTAAAAAACTATGTATGGACGGTACAACATTATGTACCGTCCATTGACAATTTCCAGACACCACTCAGAGTTTCCTTCTAGCAAAAACTACTGCTGTCCAACTTTAACGACCGGAAATGCTTCGACAGTTTTCAAAATTCCTTTCATATAGACAAACTTTGCCCGAATTTCAATCCAGATACCCCGACTAGTTGAAATCGTCCCCCAGACATACGAAACACCCGCGATTACGGACTGCATTTGTGTCTGTGTGAGAGCAATCCCCGCAGCTCCAAGAAGCCCTACAAGAATCGGAGATAGTTTCACCGCGATAAAGATTGCTCCAGCAGCTGCCAACAGCTTGACGATTGCAGAATTTAAGTAAATTCGGATGCCATTACTTAATTTCTTAATGTAGGTTCCACCCTGTCGCAATCCATCCTGGAAAATTGCTTGCTGATAGTCACTTGGAGACAAAACTTTCTGTGCATCGACTCCTTGCGCTTTCAGTGCATCGAATATCTGTTGATTACTGAAATACGTCGCCGGTGCGGTGCCATTGAGAAACGCTGTAATTTGTTCTGGCGTCCAAGTATCCATTTGTGATAAATCAAAATCTTCGGACGAATCTTGGACAGGAGTCTGATCACTTGAGTTAGAATACACGGCCGCGGATACGGATGGGGCGAAAATCCCTGCCAGTAACAATAGTACCCCCAATGACTACCGTTACCGATAAGCTACGTTTTTTCATAGCTTTCTCCTCCATTTTGCAAGGTGCGTAGTCAACTACCCCCACTTACGACCGAAGTCGTTGAAGTGGGAGCTTGCAACTCACGCCCAGTGGATCGGTGCTTCTCTTGGTACTGTGGAGAAACTGTAGTCCAAACGTCTCACGACTCCTACGCGATGGTTACATCCGAGGGCGGCTGACACGCCCTGACGACAAGTCAGGCCATGCCCGACCGTTTTGTTTTCTTTTGCTTCTTTGAATCAAACGATGGCTCTTTGTCCCCGGCCAAATAACGCCGGCCCAGTTCGGCCAGGTTCATCGCCGCGACACGATCATCATTAGTGCGGCAGGCGCACTGCTGGCAATGGTACTCGTG
>NZ_AZEC01000029.1 GCF_001435585.1 Schleiferilactobacillus perolens DSM 12744 | reverse complement strand
CCGGATGTGTATACATTTGAGGACACTTTTGAAAGCAGATGAGCGATTATGTTACTCACAGCGAACAACTTATCGAAAACGTACGGCGACCATGTGGCCGTCAATGGTATTAACTTAACAATTGAAAAAGGCAGCCTCACCGCAGTACTGGGTCCCAATGGGGCAGGCAAATCCACCACCATCAACATGTTGACCGGTTTACTGGCACCAACAGCCGGTGAGATTAAATACGCTGATCAAACCAGAATTGGGGTAGTCTTCCAAAACAGTGTCCTGGATAAAAACCTGACAGTGACGGAAAACTTACGCATTCGCGCTAAGCAGTATCACCAAGTCCCCACCAGCCGAGTGGCGACGCTGATTGCCGAACTCGGTTTGACGGATTTTCAAAACCAAGTCTATGGCACATTGTCCGGTGGTCAGCGGCGGCGCGTCGATATTGCCCGCGCTTTGTTGAACACGCCGGATATTCTTTTCTTAGACGAACCAACAACTGGTTTGGATATTCAAACCCGCACTGCGATTTGGGATTTACTGCATACGTTGCAGCAGACGCAACAGTTGACCGTTTTGCTGACCACACATTACCTGGACGAGGCCGATCACGCAGATATGGTGTATATCGTGGATCGGGGCAAGGTAATTGCTCAGGGGACGGCGACGACGATCCGCACCCAATATGCGCAGAACATATTGACTGTGACGACCGCGCAGGGAGAGCAGGTCCATCATCCTCAAACGGCCCAGGCGGCACTACTTTTTCTCACCGCGCACAAGCAAGCCATTCTGAATTTTGAATATCGGGCAGGGACTATGGACGACGCCTTTATGGCATTGACTGGGAAGGAGATGCGTTGACATGACCGCAATGATTCGCCGTAATTTGTTACTGTATTTTCGAGATCGAGCCGGGGTGTTTTTCTCTTTATTGGGTGCATTGATCTCGTTCGTCCTTTATATCGTATTTTTGAAGCAAAGCATTCTGACCGAGTGGAGTGCCGCACCCAATGCCAATCAGCTGCTGGATCTGTGGCAGATTGGCGGGACAATGACGATCATGGGCATCACAACCACATTGGCCAGCCTGCAACGGATGGTGCAAGATCGGGAGAATGGCGTGCGGTCGGATCTGCTGCTGACCGATGCTGGGCCCTTTGGTTTGCAAGTGAGCTATATGGTGAGTGCTGCCATTATTGGCTTATTCATGCAGCTGATGGTGCTGCTGATTATGGGACTTTATTTTATGATTGTGGATGGCATGACGATACCGTGGGCTGAGTTACCCATGGTCGGCGTGATTATGGTGTTGAGTACCGTCACGGCGACGGCATTGAATGCGGTGTTGGTGCAGGGAATCAAAAAGCTCGCGACATTGGGGGCCGTTAGCACAGTGATCAGTACCGCTGCTGGTTTCTTAGTCGGAACCTACGTCCCAATCGGCGCCTTGCCTGATGCTGCCCAGGTATTGATCAAATGCACGCCCGGGGCTTATATCGCTGCGTTATATCGGGATACACTGATGGGTCCCACACTGGCCACGACTTTTCAAAATCATCCCGCCGCCCTGGTCCGCTTCCGCGAAACGATGGGCGTCCGGATTGCTTGGTCTAGCCAGTTGACAGCTGGCCAAACATACGGAATAGTAGGAGGCGTGTTGATTGTTGCCCTCCTGCTGGCATTATTGCCCCAATGGCGGGCGGCTCGGCAGCGACGGGCACTGGTCAACGCTTAATTCCAAGCAGAAATGAGGGACGGGTATGGTCCGCAGTCGTTTTTTGGAAAACAAACAGTATCCACCGACGGATCCCGCCGTCACGGTGGAGGCGGCCAAGCAGGACCAAAACGTCCAGGCGCTTATGGCGTATATTGATCGCTACGGTGCCAACCAGCCGGGGATTGTCCCAGTCAAAACAGACGACCGGATTCAAATGGTCCGGATCGAGGACATTATTATGGCCGATGTGCAGGATACGGCATTATTAATTTATACGACCGGCGGTGTACTGACCACCCGCGAACGATTGACACATTTTGCGGAACGTTTAGCCAGTCCAGATTTTGTGCAAGTGTCTAAACATGCCATGGTTAATCTGAATCATTTACTCTCTTTGGAGGATAGTTTCTCCGGGAGTATGACTGCCAAACTCAGCGACAACAACAAGACCAGCGTCAGCCGCAAATACGTGCAGCTGCTGGCCCAAAGATTAGGACTATAGGAGGTGCCGACAATGTGGCGATTAATGGGCCGTTTGACGTTTGGCGGGATTGGGATCGGATCGTTTGTGTATTTAATGGTGCTTGCCTTAGGAATTCAAACTAGCGCCCCCACGCCGCAAAACATCATGAGCATCTTGGTGATGAGTGCATTGATTGGGATATTGTCGTTATTATTTGAAGTTGAGCGCTGGCCGTTCTTAGTTCTGTTGGCAATTCACATGGTCGGTGTGGCGATTCTGGTGGCTGCCATGATGAGTTTTAATCACTGGGGCAGCTTTCTGGTCCAAGGTTCTTTCTGGCTGTTTTATCTTTTCATCTACGTGGCCGTGTGGGGGATTATTTACCTTGATCAGGCTATGCGGGTCTCGCGGATAAATCGGGCTTTGGCCGAGCGGAATAAAGGTCAGCATTAAGAGTTTATCCAACAAATGCAGATCGGTTGCAGGCATTGGCACGGCCGATTAAGGATGAACCGGGATTAGACCCCAAAACCATTAAGATCAAACACGAATTTCGGGACCGCAACAAAAAGCACTGAGCAGTTTACCGTGTGGGTAAACTGTTCAGTGCTTTTTTCTAGTCCACAATAGATTAATTCAGGACGGCGTCAGGATCTTCCGTGGAGCCCTGTAATTCGTCCATTTCTTCCCGTAACTGCTTGACGGCAAAGTCGTCATTAAATAACCAATTCTTGAGTTCTTTGTGGGGGATCAGCAAAGGCATGCGGTCGTGTACTTTGGCCACGGCATCGTTTGGGGTGGTGGTCAAGATAATCGAGCGGGTACCTGCGGGGAAATGAGCAAGAAAGCCGCCGACTAACAAAATCTTGCCATGGGGATCAGTGAAATAGTTCTTTTCCTTATCCTTGCTCCATTCAAAGAATCCGGACATAGGAAAAACGCAGCGTTCCCGCAAGAATGGGGCCTTGAACATTTCCTTGATCATGACTGTTTCCGATCGGGCATTGATGATTAGCTGTTTGGCTTTGAAGCCAGGAAAGCCCCACACCACACTGCCCATCGCCATGCGATCGTCGTGGCGTAAAATGACACCGGCATGATCGGTAGGGAATACTTCACCCGTTTTAACTGGCATGTCATGGGCTGCTAAAGTATCAGCCAATTGGCGCAAGCGTTTGTTATGACGTACATCGACATAAAATCGTCCACACATAGGACGTCTCCTTTCTGCTACTACCTCTATTATACCCGTTGTTATGTCACCTAAATGCCCTGGAGACAAATAAAGACGCACTTTCTATCGGAGAAAGTACGTCTTAACGGATAATTAATGGACGATCGGTGGCTGGCGATAGGCGGCGGCATCGTCGGCTAGGCGGCCAGTCACAGGGAAAGCAAACAATGGTTGAATCTTTTCCATGGGTGCTTTCGGCTTGCGCTCTGCCGTGAGCAGACCGTTAACTTCCTGCTGGACATCGGTCAACTGGGTGTAACAATAACCGCACAGGCCTTGAGAATCTGCAATGGCGGATAGCAGGCGATGCAGTTCGGATAAGTATTCTTCTTCAGTGGCCGCGGTCGTGTACCCCCAGCCATCTGGACGGTCGGAGGCAAAGCTGATGCCGCCGAATTCAGTCAGAATAATCGGCTGGCCGGTATAGTGGAACCCAGGCGCAAAGACTGGCCAATACCCCGGGGACATGTTGATCAGATTTTCCACCGTTTTCATCGATTCCCGGTATCGGTCATATTGCTTGGTATCGTCTTTGGCGCCGTGGGTGTAATTGTGAATGCCGACCACATCGGTTTGGGTATTGTCCCACCCATCATTGGATTCCACCAAGCGCGTGTCATCCAGCGCATGAATCATGTGATATAAGGACTCAGAAAAATGCTGTTGTTGCCGGCTGGTGTTAATTTGGTCCACGCCCCAGCCTTCATTCAATGGGACCCACATGACAATGGATGGGTGATTGTAATCTCGTTTGATCGTTTCCTGCCAGGCATCAATCAGGCGATTAACGGATTCTGGGGAAAAAATCGGCACGGAAGCCACTTCTTCCCAGACCAGATACCCCAGCTTGTCGGCCCAGTACAGGAACTGCGGATCTTCCACCTTTTGGTGCTTGCGGGCGCCGTTGAATCCCATCTTTTTGGCGAGTTCAATATCGGTCTTCAAGGCCTCATCGGTGGGTGCCGTCAGCAAACCATCCGGCCAGTAACCTTGATCCAGGACTAGTCGCTGATAATACGGTTTATTGTTTAGCAGCACCATGCCGTTTTCAGTGCTGATTTTACGCAGGCCAAAATAAGAATCAACCTGATCCACCGGGTGCCCATTAGCGGTGAGGACAGTGAACGTCACAGAGAACAGATTGGGGTGTTCCGGGGTCCAGGTCCAGCCATCACTGTGACAGGCAGTCCGGAGAATATGCCGATGCAGCAATTCCACGGATCGGGTCAGATGCGGGTCGGTGATCAAGGCAGTATCTTTGGCCACCACTGTATCGCCGAAGGTAATTTCGTAAGCGAATGTGGCCCCGATGGCGGCGGAACTGAAGTCGGCATCAAAGGTGACAGACGCATGGTCTAGATCCGGCGTCATCCGAATATCGGTGAGTCGCGCCGCGGGCACAGTTTCTAACCAGACGGTCTGCCAGATGCCAGTGGAATTGGTGTACCAAATGGCCACTGGCGCACCAGCCCAGGATTGTTTGCCCCGGGGAATGGTCTCGTCAAAGGTATGATCTTCCACCCGCACAGTGACGGTTTGCTCAGAAGCGCTTGTCAAAGCATCCGTGACATCGAAACTAAACGACCCGTCACCGCCAACATGGGCGCCGACATACGTGCCGTTCACATACACATCCGCACGATAATCCACGGCGCCAAAGTGCAGCAAATAGTGTTCGCCGTCCTTTTTGGTTACCGCAAGCGGGCGCTGATACCACACGATATCATGGATACTTTGATCATTGATACCGCTCAGCTTCGACTGATAAACAAAAGGCACCTGAATGTCGACGGGGTCGGGCAGACTGTTTTGAAACCAGGCTTCCCGCCGACCAATGTCTTGGTCGTCAAAAGCAAAATGCCAAGCTCCATTTAAGTTTTGCCAGGGACCCTGACGAACAAATTGGGGACGGGGATACTGTTCTCGGTTCACATCAATCACTCCTTACGTTAACAAAGCGAGAATCCGACTGATACGAAAAAAGAGGGTGGAGCGTCCCGGTAGCCCCCGACTGCTAAGAACAGCCTGGTCAAAATCCCCTGAACTTGGGAATTATGACCCGGATGGGCTTAGCGCGAGGGGGATGGGACGCGCAGCCCGTTTAAAAAAGTGTGGTTTCCCACACTCAAATCATATTGCTTGTGTCGTCTGAAAGACAGCGGTTAATTATTGACGCAGGTTACCAAATCACAACTCGTTTACCTGGATCACGGTACATCCCGTCGCCTTGTTCCACGTGAAACGCCCGGTACCATTCTGGGAAGTTGGGGACCGGAACATTGGTCCGCAACTTCGCGGGGGAGTGGACATCGGTGGAGAGAATCACACGCTCCAATTCCGGCCGAATCTTTGTCCGCCAAGACAGCGCATAATTAATAAAGTATTCTTTGAAATCAGCCTGGTCGTCGCTCAATTTATGCAGAACGCGCAGGGCTGCATTCAAACCGGCGTTGTCGGCGATGTTTTCACTGACCACCAGCTTGCCGTTGATCTTGCCACCGGCGTAGGGAATTCCGTCGAATTGATCAATCATGGCCTGAGTGAACTGCTTGAAGTGGTCAAAGTCGGCTGGTTGCCACCAGTTCTTCTTGTTCCCGTGTTCGTCATATAATGCACCGTTGTTGTCAAAGGCGTGGCTAATTTCATGGCCGATAGTGGCGCCCGCGCCGCCGAGGTTATCCGCTTCGCTGGCGTGGACATCATAGAATGGCGCCTGCAAAATGGCGGCGGGGAAAGTAATGTCGTTGGATGTCGGATTATAGGCGGCGTTTACCAACTGCGCGGGCATGACCCATTCACTGCGGTCCACGGGAGCATCCAACCGGCCAAAACCAAATAGGCGCAGGATCCGCTGCAAGGCGTCCACAGTGGGAGAAAGTGCCGCTTCGCGATCGATCTGAATCTTGTCGTAAATCGGCTGTGCTTTTTCAGGATAGCCCATTTTGATGACCATGGTGTCTAACTTTTTAGTTGCCATTTGTTTCGTAGACGCCGACAACCAGGTATTTTCAGCAATCTGTTCTTTGTAGGCGGCAATGAGCTGCTCGACAAGTTGGGTGACGTCTGCCTTCGCTTTGGGGCCAAAATACTTTTTTCCGTAATAAACGCCGATCGGTTCAGCCATGTACCGGTTGGCCAATTCATACGCAAACCGCACCGGCTTGGCCAATTCCTTTTGGCCAGTAATGGCTTGGTCGTATTGGGCACCGATTTCCCGTAATCGGGGACTAAGCAGTGCCGTGTGCCGGAGCAATTCATTGATGTAGGCCCAGTGATTGTACTGGCGATAGGTGGTGGCATTGAAAACAGCCGTGAACGCATCGTAAAACCGAGTGTCGACAATGTTCACTTGCTTGGGTGTGCTGGGCAGGATCGGTGCCAGGGCATTCGCTACATCCACCTGGGGCATTTTTGCCAACATATCCGACCAATCGGTGGCGTTGTCGATATTGTTGTCGTCAGCCATATCCTCGTGACTCATATGATGCGTCGCAATCAACGCGTCAAAGGCCAGGGCGTCTTGAGTATAGGCTTCTTGATCTGCTGCCAGCAGGTCAGTTTGAGCCAATAATGTCCGCACCATCTTAGTCCAGGCGGCTAGTAACGGCTCTTTTTGGGCTGCGTCCGCATACATGGTGACATCCGGCAGAATCGTATTCGGGGAATCGAACATCAGCTGATACTGATCAGCATGGTGAAAATTGGTTTCCGGGAAGAGGCGAAAAGGCAACGGATAGCCGTTTTGGATCAAATCGGGCAAAGCCGCATTGAAGCGAGTGAGATCGCTGAGTTTTTGCAACTTAGTCAAGCGCGGTTGTTCCGGCGCCAGCCCCTCTTTTTCCCGGCGGTCAAAATCCAGTGCTTTACCAAATAACAGGGCCGCTTTTTCAAAATTGTCCGTTGGTGCATCGTCTGCTTGTTTCAGTGCATCTTGCAGGTCGACCGTCAATTCTTTTTCGACTTTTTTATCCAAGTCTTCCGAGACTCCTGCCGCGACTTTATCCGGGTCGATTGGTGCGGTGGCCTGCCAATCCCCATTGACGTAATCATACAGGTCGTCCTGGGCCCGGGTGCTTGTTTGTTCACGCATAAAAATCCTCCTTTGACACAACACATACACCGTCATCTTAATCGAAAGCGGCGAGAATTGATACTCTCTGATTCTGGGGTGATAATGAGACAGAATACATAGAAGGAGAGAACAATATGCAAACCCGAGACCGTTGGATCATGCTTTTTGCGACATCCATGGTGTCGTTTATGTCTACCCTGGATGCCAGTGTTGTGAATATTGCCGTGCCCCACATTTCCCGGGAATTGAACGTGCCAATGAATGAAGCAGAGTGGGTGGTGTCTGTCTATCTGGTGGCCATTTGTGCGTTGCTCATATTCTTTGGCCGGTTGGCGGACCAGATTGGCCGAATTCCGGTATTTCAAACGGGCACCGTGATTTTTGTTTTGGGGTCCTTGACCTGCGGCTTAAGCAGCAGTTTACCGATGCTACTGGCCGCCCGTCTATTCCAAGCTCTGGGATCGTCAATGGTGATGGCCACCAACTTCGGCATTATCACCCAAACTTTCCCGATTAACGAGCACGGGCGGGCGTTGGGTGTGAACAGTACCGTCGTGCAAATCGGTAATGTGGCCGGTCCCGGAATCGGCGGGGTGATTTTAGCAGTCGCCAATTGGCACTGGATCTTTTGGATCAATGTTCCCATTGGCATTATTGCCTTTCTATTTGGTCATCGGATTTTTCCCCATGAATCAGTGACCTGGTCTAAGGTGCAGGTAGATTGGTCCGGTTATTTAACCTTCGCTGCAGCTGTGATCAGTTTCTTTGTGGCTATTTATTGGGGGCAGGCGGTGGGATTTTCAACGCCCGGGGTAATCGCATTGTTCATCTTCGCTGCCGTGCTCGTGGCCGCCTTTATCTGGATTGAAAAGCGGGTGGCGACCCCGTTGCTGCAGTTGGGCATCTTTCGTTCCCGCGGCTTTACCCTGGGGATCATTTCGGCCATGTTGGTGTACATGGTCGGCTATTTTAATAATGTGGTCATGCCTTTTTATCTGCAGGAAACGCTGGCGTTATCTTCTGCCACGGCCGGCCTTATTTTGATGGCGGTACCGCTGCTCAATATGGTCAGTGCGCCTACCGGCGGGATTATTAGTGACCATATTGGGGCGGAAAAGGTTTCATTTTATGCATTGTTCATCTTCTTTGTGCCGCTCATTATTTTTGTGATGGTGCAACCTGGCTGGTCAATCGCCGTTTTAATCTTCGGTTTGGCGATGTTCGGGGTGGCCAACGGGGCTTTCCAGAATAATCCGATGATCATGGATAATGCGGGTCCGGAATATCAAGGGATTGCGGGCTCTCTGGCCGCGCTGGGCCGCAACTTGGGTATGGCCATGGGCTTGTCGCTGGCTACATCACTGGTTTATTTGGGCATGAGCTTGCGGGCCGGCAAGCATATTACGGCTTATCCGCGCAGCCATCCGGATTGGTTTGTCTTCGCCATGCACTTTAGTTACTGGTTTGCCGTGGCATTGATCGTGGCGGCGGTTATCCTGATCGGCAGTTTGCTGCGGTATCAGCGGCGAGCTGTCCAGGCAAATCAGAGCGAGGATTAATTCCGCGCGCGTTATAATTGAGACGACCATGTGACTGCAATCACATGATGCGGGATCAATCGGATCGCGAGCGGAGGACATCATGAAAAAACAACCACGACGATTCAAAACTTGGCAGATAATGGGGGCCAGCCTATTTATTGTACTTGCTGCCGTGCTTGGCTTCGCTATTTGGCAGCACTGGCCGCCATTCGATCAGCTGGTCCAACCGGCGGCAAGTATTTCTGGACCAGTGACGGATCCGAAAAAGTTTTTTTCGGACTTGAAAGTTAGCCGGGCTTATGGCGATCAGAAAGAGGGCTACGACATAGAATACGAAGGGGCCGGCTTGTCTGTGCTGGAAAACGTCAGTAACGATGGGATGGACCTCTGGATGACACTGTCGATTGAAAAGTCTGGATACGCGACCCTTGAGTTTAGCGAAATGACCGGTGCTGAGGCTGAAGTGGAATATTGCATTGTGGACCCCGTTAAAAAGACAGTTGTGATTTATTATTACAACAACACCCTAGAGACCCATGACGGTGCTTACGTCCGCGCCGTCTATGTGATGCGCGGCCCCACCCAATTGGCGCGGCGGAGTCTGGAACTGCATAAAGGACAAAGTTACGTCACCAATGCGGAGCTGATGGCGGCTTTGAATCGGCATTATAACGCCATGACATATTTTTTTAAGCACCGCATGAACTTTCCCACTATCCAGGCAGTTATCAAGTATCTCAAGCCCCAAGCACCGACCATCGTTAAAAAGTGGACCGCTGCGGATGAGTCGTCCCGGGCCAAAGCCGCCAGTGAGTACTCAGCAAGTTCGAAATGACGACCGGCTGCGGCTGTTTCGCTGAATTGAGCCCCATTAATAAATTGTTGAATTGGAACTGGCCGATCCTTGTCCTGACGCGGTTTGCGCTGTAAATCACACCACCCAAGATGTGGTGTTTACCCGAGCAAGCCGCTATAATATAGGTGGCGGATGTGAAATTGGTCACATGCCGGTACGGACAAAAAGGAGGCTGCGTGATGGCACGTTTGACAGGGAAAGTGGCAATTATTACTGGAGCCGGCAATGGCATGGGGAAGGCCATGGCTCTGCGGTTTGCGGAAGAAGAAGCCCGCATCATTGTGAGTGATCGCGATGCGGACAATATTCAGGCAGTAGCCGCACAAATCAATGAGGCTGGGGGTTCAGCGATCGCTGATGTCACCGATGTCAGCGATGAGGAGGCCGTTAAGCAACTGGTGCATACGGCAGTGGAGAAGTTTGGTCAATTGGATATTTTGGTCAACAATGCCGGGATCGTCGATAATTTCAAGACGGTGGTCACGGCGACTGATGAACTGTGGGATAAAGTGTTAAAGATCAATTTGTATGCGCCGTTTTGGGCGTGTCGCGAAGCGGTGCCGATCATGGAGAGTCAAGACGGCGGCGGGGTGATCTTGAATATTAGTTCCGTGGGCGGTTTGTTTGGCGGGCGCGGCGGTGCAGCGTATGTCACATCGAAACATGGCGTGATTGGCCTGACCAAAAATATTACCGCCACATATGGGGTCAAAGGTAAGGTCCGGGCCAATGTATTGGCGCCGGGTTCCATCATTACCAATATCGGAACAACAATTACCGATCCCGATCCGGTGGGACAAAAGGCATTGCAGGCCGCGGGCGGTTTCGACTCGCCCCAAGGCTCTGGAGAGGACATGGCGAATACGGCGTTGTTCCTGGTGTCCGATGAGAGCCACTTTGTGAACGGCAGCGTCGTGGTCGCTGATGGCGGTTGGACGGCACTATAAGTTTTAGGCGACAAAAAAAGACATGGTTTCTGGCAAAAAGCTGAAGTGCAACAAAAAAGTTAGAC
>NZ_AZEC01000028.1 GCF_001435585.1 Schleiferilactobacillus perolens DSM 12744 | reverse complement strand
TTGCCATGTCATCACCCTCTTATTTATCTCGTACCAAATTAATACTCCCCAACATCGTCTTTAGGCAGGCGAATCTTTGTATACGCCCTACCCTGATCTGCGAAGTAATAAGCCTCATTCGCCAGTAGATATGGCTCACGCGTACTTCCGCCAGCCGCAATCAATGCTGTATCAATCGGTCGAGCTGCCACAATTCCTGCTGTAGCCATTTCACGGACAACCTTACCGGTCATATCAAATGTCCGACCGACAAAGGTATCAGGACTTTGAATGATCAGGTGCGTCCCCGACTTGCTGGCTTTCTTCAGAACCAAAGCCAGGTCTCCTGCGGCAATTTGAACATTCTTCAAGAAGCTCTCCAAATCCGCAATATAAATAAATTGCTCATTGGTCTGTCCATTGTTGGCGGCAGCCACCGCTTCCGCCAACATTTTTTTGATTTTGGCCGCATCTGCATTATCTGAATATGTTTCTGTGAAGACGGAATCTTGGAGGCCTTCATCAAAATCAATTAGGCGTACAGGTACCGATAATGTCTTATTGACTTGTGCTAAACTCGCAAACAATATTCGCCGCTGCCAGTGTAACTGCTGATCACTGTTATGCGCGATCAAGAAATACGGATCTTTGAGCAAATTAAACCCGCGCGGAATCGTGTCAATCAAAGCCAGACCCAAGGGCAGCAAACCAGTCTGACGGCTTGCGACCACATTAGACTGCTGATCAAAGTATGGCGTATCGAATTCACTCGGCACCATTGGCAGAACTTGTGGCCGAACACCTTGCCAAGCGTTATCCATCTCAGCAACAACTTGCTGCAACGAATTCAACATCGTCAACGTGTCACTGGCGGGCACTGGCAGGTATCCTTGGAAAGCCAATACTTCATCATCCGCTTTGAACTGTCCGCGCCCAACAATTTCTTGCGCTACGAGTCGTTCACGGCCCATAATATCCTGTGTTTCTGTGGGATCAACCAGGTACAGCGCAATTTTCGTCTCAATATTGGCCATCATTGCCACCCGCAGGCTATTCGCCCGATTGGCAGTGATTAGCAAATACACACCAACTGCCGCACCGTCCCGTAGAATTTTATTCACAGCTGAATCGACTAGTTCTCGATATTGACTGTCCGTAATCGCATCATAAGCATCCAAGACATTCACAATAATCGGTAACGGTCGTGCCTGTTGCTCATACTGTGCAATGCTCGATACACCTTCCCGTTGGAAAAGCTTACGCCGCTTATCCACAATTCCAACCATCCGATCAATCATCTTCTGCAGTTTCTCACCATTGTCCAATTGAACAATGTCCGCCACATGTGGCAGCTTAGCCAATGGTAATAACCCGTTTGTGCCAAAATCGATCAAGTTGAACTGAATCTGCTCCGGTGAATTCTGTTTGGCCAGGTTCAGAACGATTGTTTGCAGCAATGTACTCTTACCAAAACCCGGACTAGAGAATATCGCAGTGTGCTTCAATTTTGTTAAGTCAAACATAAACGGTTCCTGTGCTTGGCGCGTCGGGATGTCAAGCATACCAACTGGCACGGCCAGATTGCGATCTTCTTGCCAAGCCGTCACGTGGTCAATCGACGGCGTCGCCAACTGAGTGTCCAGTGCGGGCAACCATGGCTTATCTGGTAATACTGCTTGTGTTGACTGGGCAATTGCAGCAATATAATCCACAACAGCCGCTAATTCTGTGACTTGCTCCTGCTTTTGTGCACTCTGCACTTCGTCTTGGTCCGATAAATCCTGAGTCAGTAATTCGTATTGTCCGAGATTATTGATCTGCCAAATACGTTCATCAACTTGTTCCGTTTCCTCAGCATCGGGATTATATGTGGCTCCACTATATGCACTTTGGAATAATTCATAGATTTCGTTGTTACCGACTTGCAAATAACCACGACCGGGCTGCGTGATGCTGGCCGCATCCGGCGTCTTTAGAATCTCATTAGAATCAGCGGCATCCTGTACTTTCAAGGCAATTTTAAACCGTGAATTGGACCAAATCTGATCATCAACGACCCCACTGGGTTTCTGGGTGGCTAAAATCAGATGAACACCCAATGAACGACCAATTCGGGCTGTGGAAACTAGTTCTGCCATGAAGTCTGGCTCATTCGCTTTCAACTCTGCAAATTCATCTGAAATCAAGAAAAGATTCGGTAACGGCTGTGTGGGATATTTCTTTCGTTCGCCGGGATCAGTAATTGTCTTCCCTTTCTTATACAGTTTCGTATACCCGTTGATATGATTGACGCCAAATTCACCAAAGAGACGCTGCCTCTTTTGCAGCTCAGCATGGATACTGGCCAAAGCGCGTGCTGACCCGGCCCCGTCCAAGTTAGTGATGGAACCCAGCAGATGGGGTAATTTCTTGAATAGGTTGGCCATGCCGCCGCCCTTAAAGTCGATGGGTAGAAATCCAACATCTTCTGGCGCAAAATTCACTGCCAAACTCAAAATGTAACTCTGCAACACTTCTGATTTACCAGAACCAGTTGTCCCGGCAAGCAGCCCGTGGGGGCCATGGGCGCGTTCGTGAAGATTTAGATACACCAAATCGTTCTTGCCCCGAACGCCCAGCGGTACGGCTAATGATTTAGATGTATCCGCTTGTGCCCAACGGTGGGACACATTTAACTCATCGACTCGGTCAACGCCATACAACGCCATGAATGAAATCGACTCAGGGATCGCATTCTTTTCAACTTCAACGTGTTTTAATCCAGCTAGCGTCCGAATAATTTCATTCAATGGCCGTTGCTGCGGCAATGTCATTGGCTTGAAGTCATGGGCCACATACTGATTTCCTTCATTGACAAGCTCTGCTGCATCCTGATTGTCATAACGCACAAACGTGGTGACTGTCTCAGGCAGCATCGCTTCGTCTTCTTTTACCCAAACCACGCTGACGCCATACTGAGACATATCTTCACTCAAATATTCCTTCAATTGATGGCCATTGAGCCAACTATCATCCAGCACAATAAAAACATAGTGCGGGGCAAAGACCAGCGCATCACTACTCTTTTCTTTCGACGCTTGCTTGCGTTTGGTAATCAGCTGATAGAAGCTGGTCAGAATCATGTCCCTTGTCTGGGCATCATGAACGATCCCGCGTGCATGCAATTCTTGTAACTGAAAATGGGGCAGCCAGCGCCATTGACCCCAGTTGTCGGCATACTTGTTTTCCGGTACCAGTGCGATAAACTGTACATCACGATAGGAATGAAAGGCTGCAATCTGCAATAATAATGAAGCAATTGCTTGCTGGGTGAAATCTTCTCGTCCGACAAGGCCCAATGTTTGTTCTGCTAATGTGGTGGTGACTGGCATGTGTGCCAAGTTGCTGAATTGAGCCCACATGTCCTGAACTCGGCGTGCTTCCCTATCATCCGGATTCTGACCCGGACTGTAATCCATTTGATATGTGGCAGGCACGACCCCTTGACCCAATGAGAAACTGAGATAATCGGCGTTGCTCGTCGTTTTTTCATACAATCGGCTGCTATATGTCGCAATCAAATCTGCAATCGTATCCAAATCTGGATAGTGATATGTCGCCGCAGCGCGCTGCTGTGCCGCTAATTTGGTTAACTCCGCCCAGTTCTCCACCATATAGTTCTCAAATGCATCAGCGTGATCAGCTTTTTTCACCTTATCTTCTTTCTTATTGGTAAAGTAGGCCGATGCGGTGAGTCCGCCGGTCATTAAACTGGCGCCGCCCATGCCTAGACTCATAATTGGATTGCCATGACTCAGCAATGTGGTCGCAAAACTGGCAGCTACCATCGCCAGCGGAGGTAAAATAGCCCGCATTAAACTATTCTTGCCATTCGTATTCACCGGACTCGGATTCTGTAAATGCACTTTATCCCGTGGCGGATTAAGAATAATCCGTGGACTGCGATGAAATTCCGGGAAACCAACCGGATATAACGGCACATATGGCTCCTGACGAATCACCAATTCTTCCAATTGCACATCGCGGCCATCACACAAACCAATCTTGAACTGATGTCGACTAAAGACAATTAACAAGCCATCAAAGAACAACTGATCGCCTGGCAAAAACGTGCCTTGCAATACACGCGTCCGCTGGCCATTACGATAAAAAAGCGTGTCTGCTGAAACCGTATAATCGAAATGCTGATCATTAATCTTGTCTAAAGTCAGGAATCCTTGTGTCGCGTAACGGATCTCGGCACCCTCTGTATCGGCAACCAGAATACTGGTCGTCGGTACATTTGTGGCAAATACTTGAATCTTTTCATGGGGGATAATGGTGACGCCGGGAAGTTCTGCTTCGCCAGGATCAGTTAGCTGACCGTCCACCAATAAAGTCGTGTCGTCATATGTCAACGTATGGCCGTCAATGACAAAAGATGGTGAATCTGGACCAAGCTCCGTATGAAAATAGTGTTCACGACAAACAAAAATATCGAAGCGAATACCAATTCGAGGGATAATTTGATCGTCGATGTTTGGTACGACTGGGTACACTGCCGTGTCATCCTGATGTTTTGGCTCAATCATTGCTAGTCCCCCCAATCGCTTTGGCATACTTCTTGATATTTTGCTCGTAATTATTCAGACGTTCTTGTTTGGTATTACCGGAAAGATTGTTATCCGCCTTCGTGGCATCGTACAGTTTTGTATAGGCGTACAATGTCAGCTGATTATCACCAATGTTTTTGGCCAAATCTAACGCCTGTGAAAAGTGGCCGCGACCCAAGTTAATCCAGTACAACAACGTATTGGTACCTGTCTTGGGCGAGAGGTTGTTGGTGATTTCCTGCTTTTGTTTCTTATTCAAGCTGTCCAAATTTACATAACTCGTCGCCAAAATGTATTGAACACTCGCCGGCAACTCTTTGGGATCATCATTCTTCAAGGTCGTGGTCACCGTGTTGTAATCCCCCACTGCATAAGCCGACTGACCGGCAATTACCCGATTCTGTTGCGGAACAAATACGCCAAAGGTATATAACAAACCCCCAATAGCGAACAGGACAACCACACTAGCGGCGATACCCAGCCATTTAAACGTTCGATATCGTGAAGTGCGCACAACGGATTGATTCTTGGTCACTTCTTGATAGGCTTGATGCAAAATTGCCTGTAAATCAGTCGTTGTTTCTGCGGTATTGATCTTACGGACCAATCGATCAGCCGTCCCCGGTGCCCCTTGCACAAGATCTTCAAAATGCATTTTGGGCTTCAGTGTACTGATGATTAAGGCCCGCAACTGGGCCATGAAGGCATCGCCTGGATGTGCTGTGGGAACAATTAGCCTTTCAATCCCCCGATGAGCAATGGCAAAGTCTTCTCCTGAAACAAAGATATTGTCTGGATGAATAAATGGCACCACTTTACCCTGCTGAAAATCTGCAATGTGCAGCAGCTGAATGGTCTTCGCCAGGCGTTGCGCCATGTTTGCCTTTTGCTTAAACTCAGTCAGTGAACGGTAGCCCACTGGTATCGTGTAGTCAATACGTAACTCACCAGAGTCCTGCGGCTGAGCTTGCCCGGCCAAGAAAAACGAATGTTTGGTTAATTCTGCCGCCAACACGCTTTCTGCCTTTGGTTCATATTGGTTGGGTGCCAAGAACACGCTCAGTTGATTATCCTGCTGTGCCCCATTAATTGTCTGGAAACCGTCATTCATCGTGATCATGATCTTCTCCCCCTGCCACTACTGTAAAACGATCGCCATCCACAATACCGTACCGGTCAAGCGCAACAGTGGCTACCGCCGCTATTCTTTGAGATGCCAGCTGCAAGGACCAGTGCTCAGGCAGCTGAATCTGTTCTGCGGCGAAGATTGGCTGTAACAGGGTTCCCAGCCGCTCAGTGCTCACTCGATTCGGTATCCGAATGTCCAATATTTGTTCATTCACTTCGATTTCAATATTGATTGCCGTTTCTTTCATGATGTTTCCCCTTTTTCCTTGATAATCGTTGAGAAGCGTTTCCCCAAATACACACCCAACAATGTCAAAAGAACGCCACCGACAATGATTATTGGCCACAACAGGGGCCAATAGTCCTGATCTCCCGAAGAAAGTGCAGCATTGGCCCGCGTATTCCCCTGTTGCCAACGTTTCGTAAACAATTGATTCAAGGAAACAAGACTTTTCGCCACGGGTTGTTTTGCCTTGCCAGTGAATACTTGACGGACAACTTTGTCGGCCGCCAATGTATTGGTGCGGGCATTTTTTTGTTCAATCTGAGTTACCTTTGGCAGAAACAGATCGGGTGCGACCGTATAAATACTGTTTTCAGATTCTGCCTTAGCATTGTGGTAAATCGGCGTGTTATCGATATCCAGATTGCCATCTGTGGCTTGCACAGAGGTATGCATGCCGCTCACAATACCACCCACCAGGACAATGACCCACAGCCATTGGCTAAGCCGCTTTCGCATCACTGAACGCCCCCTTTTGCCACACCACGAGGTTGACTAATACTGCGACCAAGGCAGTTGCCGCAATGACCAGCAGCGGTCCAAGCGTCAGCGTGCTCTGGGCCAGTATTGCGCCAAAACCTTGCTCCAATAAACTGAACGGCAAGAAGCGATATATTTGACCCAGCCAAGAGTTCTGCGCCACTACGACACCAATGACTGGGGCGAGAACCAAATATAGTGCAAAGAGGATTGCCCAAAGGCCCAGGGTAAGCCAGCCAATTTGGCGCCATAGATAGGTCAATAAGAGCAAGCTCGCTAAGAATAGCCCCCCAATAAAGACCCAGAAGACTGGTGTGAGCGGCACGATCAATTGATCGATAATCGTCGTAAATGCCAGTGCCAGGACAAGGGCACCCACTAAAACGATTCCTGTCGGTCGCAAGTTCCGTTCAATAATATTGTGCTGAATCAGGCCTTCCTCTTCCGATCCCGTTCGCCGAGTTAACCAAGCTAAGAAAACAGCACCCAACATCATGACGATACTGGTAATAATCACCAACAGATAAGCACCTAGGGCATTTTGATTTCCCTTTGAATCCTCGTTCGTTAGGCGCACTGGATCGGCTAAAAATGAAAATACGCCGTTGCGATTCTGCTCGCCTGGTTTTGCATTCTTGAACACCCCGTTGAAGTTCTTATTGTAGGTGTTGTTATCCTTTACTTGTTTAGCCACCGCTTTAGTCAATGCATCGGAATGGGTAAGCGACTTTTCGGTGTTCTCCTGCAGTGCTTTGGCTTCATCCGTGACCGTGGTAATTTGCCCTGTCAGGCTCGTCACCTTCGTGGCATTGCTCGTAATGCTGCCTGCGGTTTGCCCAGTATCACTGATCAGGGTCTGAAATGTCTCATACAGGGCTGCGCCTTTACGCTCATCATAATAGATACTATGTTGATCGTTATTATCTTGGTAGGTTGCGCTTTGTACTGTCAGTGTGGAATTATCGGTCCAACTCGCGTATTGTTCCTGAATCGTGCGCTGGGCATCGGTTAACCAGTGAATTAACCGTTCATACTGCTGCAGCAGCAGCTCTGGCTTGGGTAAGGACTGCAGAATAGCCGTTAATCCTTGCGGCCCCTCCACATCACCGATCACTTGGGTCACTCTCTTACTTGTGTCGGCGTTATCCTTGGTTAATGTCGTCAATTCTTTGACATATTCCGCAATGAGCTTCTTGTCCAAGAAGTCTTGCAGGGTTTCCATCGGTAAATCGGTCAAGCGCTGATATAGTGATGTTTTGTCTGCGAGTTCTGTCAACTTCAGGCCAGCACCGCCCTTTACCCGTTCGGCTAACCAATCAATGCGGGTCTGGCTCGCGCCACTCGTAGGCCCAAAGGCGCTGGCCACTGCAGTCGCAGATAAATCAAGATTGCTCGTGGCACTCGTCAGTTCTTGTACCAGCTGCGTTAACTGATCCGCCTGCAAGTTCGTCACATATTTCATGTAACTGCCAGTATACGTTGCCGGCATTGATTTACTTTCGTTGTTATACTGCACCGTGTAGTTCTTTATCGTGTAAGGTGTGTCACTTTCAATGGGACTGGGCCAAGACCATTGAAGAGTCAAAGTCACCGGCTGGGTGGTAATCACTGGTTTTTCCGGCTTTTCTGGTTGATCAGGCTTAGTCTCTGGTTTCGTCGTTGAAGAATCTTTGTCTGGTGTGGCCGGTGTCGTTCCAGTTTTCCCTTTGTCGTCATCGGTTGTCGGCGTCTCTGGTTTTGCCGGAATTGGGGTGAGGATAATTGTTTTGCCAGTCCCGTCACTGCTGACAGTCATGATGTCGTTTAACTGGGCTTGTAAGCTGCTTACCACAGCATCAAAGTTCTGCAGAGTTAAGCCATCATCAGCACTCAGCGTAATCTGGCCGGGATTCACTTTATCTATCGTCACTGTGCTCGTACTACTGAATGCGGTCGGATTGCTCGCTGTGGCATCCAAAATAGATTGTTGCGTACCAAAACTGATCCCGCGCTCCTGGGCATAATACCGGATAATGGCCAACTCATTTTGATACTGGGTCCAATTGTTGTCTGTAATAAAGCCTTTCTTGTGCAGTGTTGTCAGAAGCGACGTCAATCCGTCATAAGATACAGATTGAACTAAGCGATCAATCTCGCTGAAGTAACCCGCTGGCATATTGTCTTTACTTGGATCAATAAGTTTTAACAGTTGAGCTTTGACAGCTTGTTTGGTTGTTTCATCCGAAGCGGTGGTGATATCCCAATTTGGGTCACCTGTATAATGCTCGGCGATTGCACGCTTTTGCGTCTGTAAGGCATCCAGCGTGTGATGCAAATTATCGATCTGCGCCTGGATATCCTCAATACTTTGTTGCTGCTGTTGCTGATACTGGGTCGCCACAGTATGGATATCATTTAACAAACCAGTCCCATTAGCCGCAGATAATTGCTGGAGCGCATTGCTCATTTCCTGATTCAACGCCGAAAATTGTTCTTTGTAATTCTTCTGATCTGCGCTGGCTGGTTCTTGAACATTCTTTTGACTGTTCGCCGTATTGATTTCGCCAATGTTTTTCTGTAGCTGCACATAATCCGCTAGTGTCAGGGCATAGTTTTGCAGCTTCGTGGAGTTGCCTTGTAACAAGGTGATGGTGCTCTTCGTGAAATCTCCCTGCTGCGCATCCCACATTTTGTTTTGATCATTCAAAGACGTGGCCGCACTGAATAGTCCTTTATAACTCTGCGGTGTTGCCTGTAACGGTGGTAAGATCGTATTGGATAATGTGTCAAAGTTACGGTTGTCACTGTTCACAATATTCGACACGCTTTGCTGTGCTTCACCAATGTTGTTCATAATACTGGTGAAAAACATTGTGACCACACGTTTGTTAAATGTATACAACAAGTCGCTGATTTGCGCCTTGAGGGCCACGTTATTAATGCGGTTCTGGTCTTGTCTCACCCGGTATGAAATCTGAGCTTGCTGGGGATTCGCGGCTTCCAGCGACAAAAGGTTGCGCGAAAAGTTTGGTCCCAAAACGATAACGGCATCATAATTGCCAGCATCCAGACCCGCATTCGCGATGTCCAACGGGGAAACTTGCCAAGAATTCTTACTATCTTGATTGATCAAGCTGACAAAGTCTTTCCCCAAATTATACTGGCTTTGGTTAAATGTGCCCCCTTGATCTTGGTTCACCAGCACATACCGCAATTTGTTCTGATCACTCGCCGTGCCGACATCCTTGCTTCGGAATGAAATATTCACGAGTACGATCAATCCGGCCAACAACGCAATGCCGCCAACAGCGACAGCCAGCCACCATTTCAACTTTCTTTTCATACTGCCCCATCCTCCCAATGTCGCAGTCAACTTGTGCAATGACGGTCCTAAAGACGTGGATACATACCACATACCAAGATTTACCCTGCCAAACCTCTTCATTACTTCCTGAACGGCTCGTATCCATACTGATCAGAATGCCGTGAGTACCCAAGTGAATTCTATGCACCCAATGCGCTTCCGGCATGTTGATTAGGTCTGACCATCTTCATCGTTGGCAATCCATGGTTTCCACCAAAATACCCAATCATTACTATGCAATACCCACCGGCTCACATATGCACCGCCAATAATCAATACAATAATGAGCACGATTTCAAATACTCTCCAAGCTGGTGTCCACTCTGTTATCTTTGCTAGAACTTGCACAATAAACCAGGACACAAGGAAAGTACTCACCATGATGAAAACACATCCTAACCGAGTTGCTAACCAGGAACTATTGGTCGCATAAAAGTGTTGCCGTACTTGTAAATTTGCCTCTGGCATTAATTCCCGCTTGAAGTAATAATAATTCACCAGTACGGGCACTCCACAGCCTCCCAAACCAACTAAGAACACTCCAAGAGCGCCACCCCACGCTGAATCAATTGCCCGTTCGGCAACGGTAATGGGTTGGGCCAGCTGTGCTTCATACCCAGACATATTCATCATGCCCACAAGAATAATTGCTGCCACAAACGAAAAGATGATCATCCCCAGCAAAATGAAGATCTTTTTGCTCTTATCCGAGGTCAAAATACACGTGCGGCAATAATATACCAACAGCGACAACACCCCCAGATAACTCAGCATGGCAATTAAATAGTAGTAGAATGGCGAATGTGCCAAGTCAATTACAAGAATCACGTTCATTAGTTTGCCCCCAAGCAAGCTGAAGAAACGGACTGTTGACAATAATCTCACGATTGTCCAATTTAGAACCACTTTGTCAAAACGTTCGCTTATTCGTAATAGTCAACCTATTTTTGGATAGCTGAGTCCACATTCAACAGCAAGATGAATTCTGTCTGCCCAATGAAGTTTCCAATATGTGGATTAGGTCTGTCCACCTTCGTTTTTAGTAAACCGGGGCTTCCACCAAAACACCCAATCATTGCTCCGCAACAAGCGCCAGCTAGCGATACTGCCGATGATAACAACTGTTAATTCAATTAACGCGGATATCACCTTCCAAAGCATTGACCAATCCGTATATTTTACAAACAATTGATCAATGAACGTCGCCAAAAAAATGAAGCTCACAATGATAAAAATACATCCTGCTCGGATAATTAGCCAGGAACGGTTAGTCGCATAGAAATGCAGTCTTGCTTGTATGCTAACTTTTACCATTGTTTCCTGCTTAAAGTAGTAATAATTAACCAACACTGGCACTCCCCAACCGGTCAAGCCAGTTAAAAGCGTTCCCAGAACTCCTCCTCCCGTGAGGTATATTGCAAGATCTGTGTCATTCACTTCACGGGATAGTCCTGCAACGTATCCCAGTGCTACCATCTCACCTACAAGTAATATTGCTGCCACAAACGTAATGATAGTGAAAAATAACAAAATGAAGATCTTTTTGTTCTTGTCAGGCGTCAAAATGCAAGTCCCGCAATAGTACCCAAAGAGTAGCAACACACCTAGATAACTCAATATGGCTATCGAATAGTAGTAGAACGACGAATGTGCCAGTTCAACTGCAAGAATCACATTCATTAGTTTGCCCCCTCAAGTATGCTGCGAACAAAGGGATTGTGGGTCGTAATTTCGGTCTTGCCCAAATTAAACGCGCCTTTTCCAAACTTTTTACCCCACTTCTCACCCTCATGCTTAATGAATTTATCGGATAAAGAGGTAGGATCGTTAGGAATCCCAAGGCTGTTTTCTAAAATGGGGTCGATGACATACTGATTTTCCACTTTGCCTGCAAACTGTTTTAGCGTTTCCTTGCCATAAGCTTTACCAAAGCCTTTGGCAATTTCTTGACGGACAACTTGTTTCTGAATCACCGGATCATACAATACAGAATTTGAATATCGGATTGATTCGAATACATCGCCCATCTTAGAAAAGTCACCCTTCGCAGCAGTAACCAATCTGGCATTATCCGCCAATGATTTAGATGCATTGCTAACTACGGCGTTATCTGCTCCTTCAAACAGACTGTGTACCGTCACTTTGCTCGACCAAGTGGCCTTAATATTACTGCGTGCATTACTCAAAATATCTTTACTCTTTGAGATCAGGATACTTTTAGCCTCACCGGAGGTTTCTGCAGACAGCACGGATTTGGCAAAATTCAATCCGCCCAGCTTGAGTTCTTTCGCCCCGGCCACCCGGAACACCTTGGAAAATTCATTTAACGCACTGGTGCTACCCACAATTGATAGACCAAAGTCCGCTACTTGGTATGCGATAGCACCATTTTTTTCACCAAATCTTTTGTTGAACCAACCTTGGATCGGATCGAATTTCACAGCATCTTTACCAGTTATCGCTTGCCCCAAATCACCTACTATCCGGCCAGCCGGAAATGCCACCGTTGCCGCAAGCGCCAACCCAGCCAACAACGGTCCAATCGTTGCTGCTGCCGCAATTGCTGTGCCCACTGCTACCGCAGTAACCACCGCCTCAAAAAGCAGATTCACCCACCCCTGCTTTTTCATTTCTTCTTTCTTGGCCTGCAACACTTTTTTGACATAGGCCACGTGGGATTTCCATTGGTCCTTCAACAGTTTTGTGTACTGACGCATCACGTGGGCGTTGCCTTGATCCACTTGACTGACCTGCGCCGTATCTGCCAACAACTTCGCGCCCAGCATCTGTCGAAAGCTGCCCGCCACATACCCATTCATCCGTACTGCGGGTTGTCCCATGTACTGGCCGATGACATGCCCGATGTCCTGCAATAACAAATCGGCATTTTTGGTGAGTTCTTCACTGGACTTTTCGTAGTTTGCCCAGGCATCTTGTTGATCGTCAATGATGTGCGGCAACTCACTGT
>NZ_AZEC01000027.1 GCF_001435585.1 Schleiferilactobacillus perolens DSM 12744 | reverse complement strand
CAACACCCTTTTTACAAAAAATTGACACCAGTTTCATGAAACACGAACTAAAAAAGTGATGCCCTAGCGTTTGTTAGCAAACTGCTCAACAGAAAGCGTATGCCAAAGGCTCCATCGCAGGCAAGGGCCAATAATAACAAACAAAAATCATCAAAAATTTTTTAAAGAAAAAGCACCGGCACTTAGCCGATGCTCAAATTTAAAAATTAACGTCCCGCAGCTGATTTCTTCTGGCAGTCAGGACAAATACCATACACTTCGATTCGATGTGCCGTCACCTTAAAATCAGTGGCGTTCTCGGTGATCGTGTCGATCTCATTCAATCCTGGGTAATACACATCAAAGATTTTACCGCAAACCTGACAAATAGCGTGGTAATGAGCGGTCTCAATGTAATCAAACCGAGACGAATTATCCCCATAAGGCAGCTCCTGAATGATCCCCAGTCCCGTCAACGTGCGCAGATTGTTGTACACGGTGGCCACGCTCATATTGGGGAAACGATCGGATAGATGCTGATAAATTGCATCCGCACTGGGATGGGTATCTGTTCCCA
This sequence comes from Schleiferilactobacillus perolens DSM 12744, assembly GCF_001435585.1. GTDB lineage: Bacteria > Bacillota > Bacilli > Lactobacillales > Lactobacillaceae > Schleiferilactobacillus > Schleiferilactobacillus perolens. The sequence goes on along the minus strand of NZ_AZEC01000027.1, from coordinate 12,564 downwards.
TCAAAAAACTGAGGATTGCTTCCCATTGCGGCGTCACCCGGGTATGAGACTTTTTCAATAAATCACTGGCGCTGAGCGGTTCAATGGCCATTAACTCACCCTCTCAATCAAAACTTACTTACTGCTCGAACTGGCGCTTGACGACGATGAAGAATCGCTATCTGAGGAAGATGAACTGCTGGCATTGGCCTGACTATAGTCACTGCTGGCCAGTTCCTCGCTGTAGTTACTCGCGTTCTTCAACTCGGGCGCATCCGTCTTATACAGATTGAGTAAAGACTTATCATTGTTCTTCTGGAACATACTGGTGGGTGATTCCTTCTGCAACTTCTTCAACAGAGCATCACCCTTCTTACGATTATAATTATAGTCGCTCTTGACCACTTTCTTAAACCAATCTGGCTTATAGAAGCGCAGCAAATCGCCAGTAATCACTTTATCGGAGAAGGACAACTGCGTCTGGACATGGTTATTAATCTTCTCCACATCCTGTTTCTGCGCATCTGTGAGCTTAAGCTGTTTGCCATCTTGGGTGTTGTAATACGTACTGCCCACCTTGGTATACTGCGGGGTCACAAAATCACCATTACGGAACGGCACAATTTGATTGCGATTATCCGCCAATAAATCCTGACCGAATTGAACCGTGTCCGTATTTTGGACTCCCGCCAGATCAAGAATTGTTGGCAACGCATCAATTTCACCGCCGTATGTGGTCTTCACACCGCCTTGCAGCCCGTCCATATGAATCATGAACGGCACCCGCTGATACATGGCATTTTCATAGTTGCCAAAGTTCTCTTTCCCAGTGAGCTTCGCCATGGCTTTCTTATGGTTGGCAGAAATACCGTAATGATCGCCGTAGAAGACCACCATCGTATTCTTTTCCATCCCAGAATCTTTGAGCCAAGCCATAAATTCACCGATGGACTGATCCAAATAATGCGCCGTTTGCACATAGCCATCCACGGTATTATCACCGGTATCAGTCTTGGGAATCGTCTGATTGGCCTTGTCCAAAGGGTATGGATAGTGATTCGTGACCGTAATCAATTTGGCATAAAACGGCTGAGGTAAACGTTGCAGATAATTTGCTGACTCCATCATGAAGATCTTATCCTTCATGCCGTAGTTTTCCATGTAGCTGGCCTTCTTCGGCAGATAATTTGTGCTGAAGAAGAAGTCGTACCCCCAAGACTTATACGTGTTTTCCCGATTCCAGAAGGAGGGCACGTCGCCATGGAAAGCGGCCGTCGTGTACCCCTTTTGGTCCAGAATAGCCGGGGCAGCCTGGAATGTATTAGTTGTCCCATATTGCACCATAGCAGGCCCTTCAGGCAATCCAAATAGTGAATTTTCCATCATCATTTCGGCATCAGCGGTTTTCCCTGTACCAACTTGATGGAAAAAGTTAGAAAACGAAAGGGTATTATTGTCGTGATAAATCTTGTTCAGGTTGGGAGTCACTTCCTGACCATCCCACTTGAAATCAATCAAGAACTGCTGGAACGATTCCAAGTGAATTACAATAATGTTTTTACCCTTAGCCTTGCCGAAATATTGTGAATTAGGCGCCAATCGAGAGGTCTTGAGATACTTCAGCACACTCTTCATATCTGAGCTGTCAGCCTTGGCTCGCACAGCACTGGTTTGTGCCGCTTTGACACTGTCATAGACCGAATAGGCGTTAAGCCCTAGATACTTAACAATGTAATTGTTATCGAAAGTCCGAGTCAGCAATCCTGACCGGTCATTTTGAGCCATACTCAGGTTCAAACCAAATAGTGCCAATGCAAAAGCCGTCACAGTCATGGCATAGCGCAATTTCAATGGTCGAATATCGACCCGAATCACTTTGAAGGCCAGCAACAGGATCAAAACTGCCACATCCAGAAAAACTAGAAAGTCACTGCCCTTAACAATGCCCATAATGCTGCCGCCCAAGTTGTTGGAGACAGCCCCTGAGCCTTTGATCAAGTTGATCCCTAGGAAATCAGAGAATTCACGGTAATAGAGTACATTGGCGAATAGCCATATCGACGTGAGCAAATCAATGATCACCATGACGATATATGACTTGCGCCCCTTTAAATACAACGCAACGCCAAATAACAGTATTGTCGTCGGCAAAGGATTCAGCATCAGCAGTAAAAACTGCATGCTGCCTTTGACCCCCAGATTGAACTTTGTGGTGTATGCATACACCGTTTTCGCCCAAAAAAGCACGACCGCCAGCAGGAAAAAGCCCCACCGAGAATTTAAAAAGCGACGTGTCGCTTGTAATGCGTTTTTCATGACGACCTCCACTGCTAAAATTTATATTTAAGAAACGCACAAACCATAGTCTGTCAAAATTTTAACCGAACTAATGCAAAAACTCAACGCATATGCCCAATCTTGCGGGATGTTAACCCAATCTTTAGTGTCGAAATCGACCCATTTGACAACTTCACGATACAAAAAAACTGGAACGGCGTTCTGTTCCAGTTGTAACTCTGCGGATTTCAGCCACTTGCTTAATCGTACAGCAGGTCGTAGATTTCCATGGCAACTAAATCAATGTTGTCAAATTGGAATGATTGGTGCTGATCGAATTCTTCCAAGGAAAAAGAATCAGATGCAGGATCATACGTGACCGCACATTTCTCAACACCGTCGATTTCAAAACGACGGGTGGTTTCTTCCTGGCTGTCTTCCTTGATCATGGCGTCCAGGCGGTTAATGATCGCGACTAATTGTGAGCTTTCCATGCCCATGCCCCTTTCAGTTCAGGCTTCATTGTCAGTGAAACAAAAAGCACGGCTATTGTGGAGAAAAAAGTGTAATCTTTTAGTCTTTATTATCCAGTTGTTTCTCTTTGTGCGCCGGCACGGCCAACATAACCACACCGGAGAACATCCCCACATAATATGTGATGAACCGCCACAACAGCATTCCCAGCACAAGCTGGGAAGCGTTGGGCAAGAAAGTCGAGAACAACGTCCGGAAACTGTATTCCGCACCACCAGTCCCCCCAGGTATCGGGAAGATGGAGGTGATCATGACGATCATCACATGCATCGACATGACATTAAACAAGTTGGCGTGAAATTGACCAAGCGCCAATAAGATGAAGTACGGAATACTGTAGTAAAACAGCAATTGAATCAAAGTCAAAATCACTGCTTTGATCATGCGGGTCTTTTCTTTCTTAAGCTGCTGCCCTTCTTCGTAAAAGGTATCAATTTTGCGATCCAGATTTTTCATGATGCTTTGATACCGCTCTGCCGACACAAACCAGCTGACCGGTTTCATCACGATTTGCAATAGCCGCTTGGTGAACCGATACCAGAACATGATCATCAGCAATGTCGCGATTGTCACTAGATGGGTCACAAAGCCCAGTAAAATCAGCCAAGCAATACCTGAAAAGCGCTCTGCGACATAGGAAAAGCCCACGAACATCGTCAAAACAAAATTCACGAGTACCGCCATCTGATAAATGACAAATTTCATCAGCAGCAGAGAACTGGCCTTCCCAGCCTCCACCCCCGATTGCATCATAGCAATCAATTCTGCTGGTTGGCCACCAGAAGAAAACGGCGTAATACTGTTAAACAACTGTTCGATGAACGGAATGCGCACGGCATTGTGGTAACTCAGATGGGTATGTCCATCATTGGTGAGCACCTGCATGATCACTCCCTCAATACATAACTGGAAGATCATGATGAATACAGCAAACAGCAGCCACCACCAGTTCATCTGGAGCAAATCATGCCAAAAATGAACCATGTTGACCGAACGTAATTCAAATACCAAGATACCCATACTGAGTATGAGCATGATGAAAAAAGCAAACTTGTTTTTGCGACTCATGATGTCCTTCTTCGTGGGCGTTGGCCAAGTTTCGCCTGGGTCGTATAAAATTGATGCCAAATGTTTGCCAACCGATCCTCCGAATAATAGGCGGAAGCCGCATTCGCTGCTGCTCGCCATGGGCTTAATTGGCTTGGATCGTTGACAAATTGTTCCAATTGTCGCGCCATCTCCTGTTCATTGGCAGCAGGCACATAACGATTGTTGATGATGGCGTGGTACAACGACAAATCCCGCAGCATCACTGGCACACCGCACGCATAAGCTTCCAAGACGGACATCGGGAATAGCTCGTCAAAAGAGGGTAGCAAAAAAAGATCTGCGACGTTATAGTAATCCCGCATCTTGTCTCGGGGAATGATGCCAGTAAAAGTCAGATTTGCAGGCGGATTGTCAATAGCTCTTTTAAAATCATCATAGCCGTCTGTCAAGCGGCCGAAAGAAAAGCCGCCCGCCCAAATGAATTTCACGTTCGGGTGATCCTTCGCCAGCTGGATGAAATCCTTGACGCCCTTGCGTTCTTGCACCTGGCCGTTGCCAAACACGACAAAATCATCTGGTGAAATTTTTAATTGCGCCCGTAACGTCATTTTCTCTGCTGGTGTATACGCATAAAAAGCCTCTTTGGAAACGAAGTTAGGAATATATTCCACCGTGCTGGCAGGAATCCCGTAATCCGCTAGCTTAGGAATAAAACTCGGGTTAACCACCACCAGTTGATCCATCGACTTGTAAAAGGCAATTACATATTTATAAAACACCTCATCCGCGGGAAAGGGAATCGATAAGGAACCCTTGAGCGTTTCCGGAAGAAAATGCACGTATCCAATTCGCCGCCCACGTTTTTTAGCGTGCATGGTTAAAAAAAATTGGGGATCAATCGTATGATAATGGCTGATGTCAGAGGCACTGTAGTCATTGACACGGATATCAAACTCATTTGGAAAATGGTGTGTCAGCATGCCCATTAACTCAGTATATGCACTACCGACGCCCTGTCCCGCGACCTTGGTCGCCGAGGAAAACATGTGGATCTTGATCATTCAAAAAACTCCCCGTCTTTGTCTTCGTCATAGACCATGGATGCGTAATGAACCTCTGCGGTCCGGTAAAAGGACAATACTTGCTCACCAAAATGATCAGCTGAAATATCATACAATTTACGCTGCCGAATCGTTTCATCATCAAAAGCGTGGGGATGCTGTAAGTACTCCACCGCCGCCTTGACCATCCCGGCCGTACTAGTGAACGTGATCCCTAACGACGGATCGTCCAGTAAATGTTCTGTATACTCACCCGCCACGACAACTACCTTCAGGTCAGCAGCCAGCGCTTCAATATAGGTCAAACCCTGGGACTCTGTGTCAGATGCTGAGATTAAAACATTAGCCGCATGATAGTAGTCCTGCACCCGATGATGCGGCACCTGACCAGTAAAGAGTACATGGTCTGCAATCCCCAATGCTTTGGCTTGATCTTGCAGATCTTCCAACGCAGGGCCATCCCCGACGATCATCAATACCGCCTTGGGTACTTGCGCTAAAATTTGCGGGAAGGCCGATAAAACAACATCAATCTTTTTTTCGTAAGCCACCCGACTTAATGACAGAAGAATTGGTGTGTCAGCGGCCAAATGCCATTCGCTGCGTACGTCCGTGGTCGGTTGATGCTCGTATTGAGCCAGATCAACTCCGGTAGGAATTACCCGCATGGGAATTTTAATACCGTAGCTGGTTAACGAAGCCAGCGTTTTATCACTGGGGCAAATGACGCCGTTCATATTTGCCAAAAATGCCCGCATGTATTGTTTGACATGGTAAGGGCGTAAAAGCTTTCCGTTCAGCACATAATGCAGATAATTTTCATACATGGTGTGATATGTGTGGACTGCCGGCACGTTCAGCTGTTTGGCCACATATTTGCCAAGCAGCCCCAATGAAAACTCTGTTTGAGTATGCACAATGTCCAGCTTCAAATCTTTGGCCACTTCCACACCCTTAATGAAACCGCCGACTGCAATGCGTCGGTCGGTAAACGATACAAAGGGGATACTGCTGAAGCGAAAAACATTGGGCTCCACCGCGTCCTTTGCCACATGCGGGTCCGTAGTTGTAAAAATGTACACGGAATTGCCCCGTTTTTCGAGGTTTGTGGCCAATGTTTTAATGGACGTCGCTACCCCGCTCACTTGCGGGAAGTAGCTGTCCGTAAACAACCCAATGTTCAATGAAAAGGCCTCCAGTCAAATATTGTCAATTCTACGATACCATGAAAAGACAATGAGCGGAACCGTTTAGACTGTCTGCCTAGTCCCGACCAACGAAAAACGACACAACTGCGACGACAATGACCGCCCCAATGACTGCTGGAAACACTGCCATACCGGCGACATGCCAGCCCCAATGGCCAAACAACGCCTGGCCAACGCCGGCACCTAACAATCCTGCAAGAATGTTTGTTACGCATCCCATCCGGTTGCCCCGTCCGGTAATACCGCCGGCAATGGCACCAATGACCGCACCGACGATCAAGACCCAGATCCAATGAAACATGATGCATCCCTCTTCCACTCAATATTCAATTCCACAGTGGCTTGCCACTTGATAAACACATTATACCAACGCTGTTTTCAGCAAAGATGGCACCAAAGACTGAAATATCGTTAGGACCCCCAATTAAAAATCCCCACGGGTATTTATCACCGCATGGATTGTTTCAACAATCATATTGCTTGTTTACAGCCAGCCTTCATCGACAAGTTGATGGTTGGGATTCATCGCCAGCCAGAGCCGCGAATTTTGAATCCGCCGTAAAATTCTTAAATACAATGGGTCCGCCTGCTGCTGAGATGTGAGGAACACCTGAGTGACGTGGCCATCTTCTTCAACACCATAAATGGTATTACCTTGAATTGAAACAATTCTAACTGGGATACGTTGTGTCATGGTTACTCACCTCGATTACTTGATTATCTATAGCATACCGACCAATTATCACGAATTAGTCTGTATTTAGTGAAGATTTCACGATGACTGATAACGTTTTTCTTAAGTCGGCCATTGTAGAATGACCAATCCTCCGGTACAGTATGGAGAAAAGGAAGGCGATTACGATGGACTCTATGGAAAGAATCCGCTTAAAAACAGCAGCCAAGAAGAGGCTGCAGGGGCATCTGGGTGAGGCATCACTCATTGGTGTCCTGCCTTTGGTCATTGCCGCCGTTGTCATTTGGGTCGTTTCAGTGATCTTGACCCAAATAAACCAAGTGGCCACGGCCAACTCATTGGCCTGGCAAATTTTTTGGCCATTCACTGGCAATGATCAACTGACGGTCGCAGACTATGCCATCAGTGTGTTGCGCAATGCCATCAGCACCAGCACCGCCCTGGGTTTCCTCACTTGGTGGCGGGGCAAACCAATCTCCGGCAGCCCGCTTAAACGTGGGTTAATTGCCTTTACACCCCGCTACGTCGGTGGTCTAACCATCATTTTTATCATCAATACCCTATTGAATGATGTCCTTCTTATTCCGATGCAGTCCAAAAACTTTTTGCTCCTGCTCGTACTCCTTGTTCTGGCCATTTTCCTAGCCGTTGTGCAACTGGGGCTATCGCAATCTTTCTATATCTACATGGACCTGCGGGATAACGGTACTGGCGGCATTTGGCGGGCGTTAGTGCTTAGCTGGCAACTAATGTCGGGCTTTAAATGGTTCCTGTTCGTGTTACAGCTGAGTTTCATCGGCTGGACGATCCTAGAATTGTTTGTCATTCCGATTTTCTATGCGATTCCCTATCAGCAGCTTACTTATGCCCTCTTTTACGAGCGATTGCGGGAAATTAAGCCGGAACTTGTCCCTGACCGCAACGTTCACTGACGTACCGCCAGTTTTTCGGCATCTAATTATGGTAAGTTAGTAATGGAAGCAAATGCAGCATTCGCTGTAAGGAGGATTAACATATATGTATATTGATCGATCTGAAATAAAGCAGGAAGCAAAAAAACGTCTGCGCGGACATATCGGTGAGGGTTTTATAATTGGGATCTTGCCCATTCTCTTGGTCGCCGTGAGCATGGTTATCGTGACTATTGCATGGCAAGGCGGATCACAAGTGGACACCGGGGTGTCTAGCACGGTCTCGTCATTCAACTTAGGTAATGGGACAACCGTGGAAGCAATCATTACCTCAGTCGTTTCTGGAATCCTCCAAGTGAGTACGAGTCTAGGGTTCCTCACTTGGTTGCGGCAGCGACCGGCTAACCAAAGCCCATTAGTCCGTGGATTAACCGCCTTTCAGCCAAATTATTTCTTTGGCATTTTGACCATTTTCGCATTGAGCACTATTCTCTACAATGTGCCTGCTATGGTCCAAGCCCTTAACCCAAAGGGCGATTCCTTGCTCTCCATTATTTACATTGTGCTGCTTATCGTGATGATCGTAATCCAGTTGGGGCTCTCACAGGTTTACTACGTTTATTTGGATCTTAAAGACACTCACACCGGTGGTATCATTGATGCCTTCCGCTACAGTTGGCAATTGATGTCTGGCTTCAAGGGGCAATATTTCATTTTAGAACTAAGTTTTATTGGATGGGACTTACTGGGTTTGTTAGTCATTCCCCTGATTTGGGTTATGCCCTACCAGAGAATCACCTACGCGGCCTTCTATGAAAAGGTCAAAGCCTACAAACAAATCCTGCCCACAGCCGCTAAATGATCGCGTCACAAAAATGCCACCCCTGCGGATGGCATTTTTTTCACTCAAATTTTGGCTGCAGCCGGCTGGTTTCCCGGAAACAGCAGCAGTCAACCAAGTGATCATTGACGATTCCGCACCCTTCAAGCCACGAATAGACAATCTTTGGCCCGACAAACGAAAATCCCTGTTTCTTCATATCCTTACCGATACGTTCCGCCAGTGGTGTTGTGGTGGGCACCTCCGCGGCATGATGATAATGGCCTACAATCGGCTGTCCGTGGACATAGGACCAGACCAGCGTGGTTAAAGTCTCTCCCTGAGTGTGCAGTTGCTGAATAGCTCGAGCATTTTGAATGATTGCTCTAATTTTACGGCGATTGCGAATAATTTCTGCATTCTGTAGCAATGCCTGTTCTTGAACTGAATCAAACCGCGCTACTTGATCGATATCAAAATTGGCGAAAGCAGTCTTAAACGCAGAGCGCTTATTCAATACCGTTTGCCAGCTGAGACCCGCCTGCATAATCTCTAATGACAATAATTCAAACAATGCCCGTTCATTCGTTTGGGGTCTACCCCATTCGCGATCATGATACGCCAACATTAATTCATTACCACTTAGGGCCCAAGCACAACGATTCGTCATGACACCACTCCTTACGTTAGATATATTATGCAAAAAGGTTGCGATTTGTGCAATTCCGCGCAGCATTCTGTAGTGCTCAATACGGTCATGTTATAATGGGGTGCATTTTCAGAGCTGTATACGAAAGAAGGTACTTATTTGGAAACATCACGCAACCAACGTCTGCATCCCAAGAAGAAACGGCGTTGGGTAAAAATATTAATCGGTTTTCTGATCGTACTTGTTGTGGCGATCGGCTTAGTCATTGCTTTCCCTTTCCAGGCCAATAACGGTCTGCGTACTATCATGGGTGGTCGCGATACGCCAGTGGATAACGCGGCCAAAGGACAAATTATCAAGAAGTTGGACGACACAAAAAATGGTGACGCCGTCCACGATCAAATCATTGACCAAGCAGTATCGCACCTGCAAAACACTTCCATGCAGCAAGTCATGAGTGCTGCCAACTCTTCTGGCGCAGCAGCCAAATTGATTCAGGATAACACTGGTTTATCCGCTACCCAGGCACAAACGGTCAGCAAATTCGTTTTTGAACACCCAGAATTCACCAGTCTGCGCACTGCCGTGGCCAATGGTAACTGGCTGCAGGCTTATCAGGAATACCAGAACCTTTCTAGCGATGGGAACATCAATCAACTCAAGAGCGATATTCAGGGCCAATAATGCCCCTTTGACGACCACTCAGTATGTGCTGGGTGGTTTTTATCTGCGTGAAACCATTAAACATTCATTCTTAGGTACCCGTTTTTCCATGTTAAAATGAACTCTGATTTAGCACTTTGGGAGGAAATCATGGTATCTGGAAAAAAGCATCACTTTTTAGCGCTACTGCGAAAATACTACACACTTCTTTTTGCGCTCTTAGCCATTATATCCATCGTACTCATTGTGGCTGACTATATGGACATCATCAATATTGATCGCTGGCCATATGCTGGATTAGACAACGGCATTTTAATTGTTTTCGCATTGGATTATGCCGTGCGCTTCTCTTCGGCACAACACAAATGGTCTTTCTTCAAACACAACTTGATTGACTTGTTGGCAATTATCCCGTTCAACTATGCCTTCTCGTTTTTTCGATTCGCTCGTATATTCCGGTTAGTCCGTATGACTCGACTGTTACGGCTGACCCGATTGGCACGTTTAGCTGGAATTTTTGCAGTGCTCAATCAAAAGGGACATAAATTTCTCCGCGCAAACGGGCTAATCTATTATCTCTGGTTATCCTTAGCGCTGATCCTCTTTGGTGCGGGCATATACTCGCTCACTGAAGGGACCAGTTATGGCAATTCTATTTGGTGGGCTGTTGTTACCGCCACGACGGTCGGCTACGGTGATATTTCACCGACTACTGTTCTTGGTCGGATTGCCGCAGTCATTCTTATGTTTAACGGTATTGGACTCATCAGTGCACTGACCAGTGCTGTAACATCCTTTTTGGCCAGCGAGTCTCCTGTTAACGACACGTCACCTGCGGACGAAATTCGCAAATTTTACTCTCTAAAACAGGATGGCATCATCACAGATGAAGAATTCGAAACACAGAAGGAACATTTTCTTCAGCAATCAACCAAAATCTGAATACCGGTCTCGAATCCTTATAACTGTTAAAATGGAAACATCAAGGTGGTGATTAAGAATTGGATACGGACGAACTGAAGCAATACATCGAAGAAAACAGCAGTATCAAAACTGCCTTCATGGAAAAAACAATGGCCCAGTTGAACAAAATAAACGAGGAGCGTAGTCCTGCCATTCGTCAAAACAATGCAGAATTACAACATCAGGCTGACAGAATGTTTGATTCGTTTGTGGATAATATCTATCAAAAGATTCTCTCTGGCACCCCACTCACAGAATCTGATTCTGCCAAACAATGGGCATCAGTCATTGAGGAGGCAGAAATCCTCGACAATCTTGAGGAATCAATCGCAGACAGTGATTTTGACGAATAAACAGGTTTCTTGCTCCGAAAAATAGCACGCCGTCCAGCAATCGCTGAACGGCTTTTTCGACGCTTGTTTTGTTTATGTAGAATACTCCAGATCTAGCGCACACCATGCGTCAACGCGATACTCAGTGCTGCCAAAATGCCATAAGTTACTGCTAAACGCGGGTGTCCGGTCATCACAGTTACCATTACAACACTGCCAAAAAGAACAACTTCCGCAATCAAACGATACCCTTCTGGCCACCGTAGTGGTGATCTGGGTGCCATCCAACGGCCCCAAAACCATAAGACTATGGCCGGAATTAATATGCCAGTAATTAATTTCTGGCCAATCGTAGGGGAACACCACCCCTCCCATACCAACAATCCAATCGTCATTAATTCGATTTATTTGGTTATCCGTTTCCACTGGCAAAAGTGGGGCACGGTGTCTGCTGTACCGACATGTGCAAACCGATTAAGACCGCCACAGCATTGATGCTTCCTGAATGCCATCAAATCGCGCCATAGGCCAATCCCGGCTCACAGACTGAAACCACCTGACGATCTAGTCTTACCGGCTTAGAGGAAGCGTCACCGACTTATAAGGGCGGGAACAAAGAACTGAAGCAAACCATGAATTTCAAAGACCACATTCATCCGTCACCGCTTCTAAAACACCAAAATTGCGTCATATCAACGTTCAAAACAGGATAAAAAAAGAGAGAAACCGAAGTTTCTCTCAAGTTATACCGGTGATCGGGGTCGAACCGATACGCCCTCAACGGGCACGGGATTTTGAGTCCCGCGCGTCTGCCAATTCCGCCACACCGGCATGCTATTAAAATGTTGCCTAATACCCCATAGAGGTATTCGCCTTTTAAGGCAAAGGCGGTAACCGGATTTGAACCGGTGATGAAGGTTTTGCAGACCTCTGCCTTACCACTTGGCTATACCGCCACCAAGGAATCAAATCCTCAAATATCTTACCAGATTATAAACGCTGTGGCAACAAGATATTTGATATTGGGATAGCTGGATTCGAACCAGCGCATGATGGAGTCAAAGTCCATTGCCTTACCGCTTGGCTATATCCCAGTAAAGGGCGGTATGTGGGTCTCGAACCCACGCATGCCGGTACCACAAACCGGTGTGTTAACCACTTCACCAATACCGCCATGAAGCTAATTGTTGCCATTAGTAGTTGGATCGAACAAATCGACTCAATACTCAGGGCGGTATGTGGGAATCGAACCCACGCATGTCGGTACCACAAACCGATGTGTTAACCACTTCACCAATACCGCCGAAACTACTCATGGAACAACAGGGATAGTAGGAATTGAACCCACACCGACGGTTTTGGAGACCGTAGTTCTACCTTTAAACTATATCCCTATTATGGAGGAGAAAGGATTCGAACCTTT
>NZ_AZEC01000026.1 GCF_001435585.1 Schleiferilactobacillus perolens DSM 12744 | reverse complement strand
TCTAACTTTTTTGTTGCACTTCAATGATGCGCATATTCTTGAGTCTTTTCTGTTGCAAATGGCGAAAGAGCGGCTAGCCAAACAATTCGCAATTTTGCAGGATGATGGTCAGTGTGTTTATTTTCAAAGATTAGCCATCCTCAAGGCGTTGGATAACGCCTGGATTGAACAGGTTGACGCGTTGCAGCAGCTTAAAGGTGTTGCCCAGCAGCGGTCATCTGCTCAGCACGACCCGGTTTATGAATATCAAAAAGAGGCACGGCGAACATTTGCTAAGATGCGGGCCGATTTTGCTCTCCAGGCAATGCGTAATTTGCTCCTTTCAATTTTAACGTTCCAATCAGACGGTACAGTGGAGGTGCAATACCCGTGAACTTACAACCATCGTGGTGGAATTTGCACCGGGATCTTTTCAAAAGATGCGGTTGGTCAGTTTTCTTTGTGACGATCTATTTACTCGGACAACAGATTTATTTACCTAACGTGGATATCTTTTCCGCGACCCAGTCATTGCAGGGAATACCATTTCTTCAGGCACTATCCTTAACAACTGGGAGTCAGATGGGGCTGCCGATGATACTATCGTTGGGAATGCAGCCGTATATGACGACACTGATCGTGTGGCAAGCAATTACTTCCTTAGATTTAGACAGTATGCGGCAAATGTCACAAAAACGAAGTGGGTACATTCAGCGAATATTAGCGGTTATTTTAGGGAGTATTCAGGCACTCTCGTTTGTCTATTTCATGGGTAACTCGTTTTTACCAGAGTATGTTGGCCCAACCAACATCAACATTACACCTATCGTAGCGGTAATTATGCTGGTGGCAGGTTCCATGTTTACCATGTGGTTGGCAGATGAGAATTCCCAGCGGGGTATCGGGGGTACGGTCACATTGATTATTCCTGGTCTAATTGCTGGTTTGCCCACTTCGCTACGCAAAGGTTTGGGAAATACGCCTTTTAGCTTGACTCGCCCGCATTTGGTAATTATCGCCGTGGTAACTATTGTCTTCGTCGTTGTCGCAGTGTATCTGAACCATGCCGAATTGCGTCTGCCATTGCAACAACCGATGATTGAAAACCGTTTTACCGATTCATACCTGCCCATCAAATTACTCATTTCTGGAGGAATGCCGTTTATGTTCTCTATGTCGGTGTTCAGCTTTCCAACTTATCTGCTCAATGGTCATGCCACAATTACACCTTTAGAACAAACATTGATACGGTGGTTTTCGTTTCAACATTGGGAAGGCATCGTGACCTATGGATTTATCGTGGTTGTGCTGGGATTTGCCTTTGGCTACATTAGTTTACAGCCTGTGACAGTGTCGCGACAGTTGAAGGAGAGCGGCGATTACTTTTTCGATATTGTGCCGGGCAAAGACACTACGAAATTTATTACCCGTCATTTTTTATACCTCACACTGTGGAGCAGTATCTTTCTCCTGTTAATCGGTACGACACCGCTTGTCATCGGGCTATCTGTGAAAGGTGCAGCTAATTTTTCCCAGTACTTGGGCGGACTACTGATTTTGGTTACATTACTCGACACCATCATTGAACAAGTCCGGGCGTTATGGAACAAAAATCGTTATCGATTATTTTAGAAAGGGGATTAATCGGCCATGAATTTTATCGTTCCGCAATGGGAAGCCGAGGCTCAGGCAATGCCAAATGATAATTTTGTACACCTGGCACAATTGGCACAAAATACAGATTTGTCACTGACACTGCTCCTGTTGGATGAAGCCCCTGGTCTGCGCTACCAGTTAAATTTTAATGGGTTATTTGGCATACCGTGGTGGAGCGTATTTGACGCCATTCAGGGTATATATTTGCAAGAAGGATTGCCATTTGATCCAGCCGATGTCCCAATTCCAGCGGGTAGCGATTTGATCTATAAAAATTCAGAGACACTCGTTATTCAGGGCGATCGACTGGTGGGTACGATTTTTCGCCGCCCTAATACAGGTATCTGGAATGTTTGGTGGCAGATGGAAAATGGCGGGCGGCAGGTTGACCAGTATGATGATCGTGGCTTTGTGTCTACCCGGACATGGTTTGATGCCAATCAACAAGTCATCAAGAAGGACTGGTTGGACCTCACCGGTAAGTGGGTATTACGTCAAACAGATCGGGTGGTTGTTTCGCCGCGGGTGCAGGATCGATTCATTCATTCAGAATATCCTGATATGATCAGTGTGGTGGGAGAATATTTGGCTAAGTTTTTGACAGGTACTAAAGAAAAGAACACCTTAATTGGGGTGGCCAATGATGCATCGGTGGCAATTGCTCCGTTCATTCCTCAAGGTGTGACGAACCACTATTTTGTGACTGATGCACAAGATGCGGCGCTCACTAAGCTGGTTCCTCGAGCCGCCTCGTTCATCGCTCGGACTACGATACTTGCTCGGGAAGTGGCAGAAAGACTGGAATCCGTTTCAGACGCAGAGCAGGTCCAGGTACGTACCATTCCCCCGTTTAGCACTCACTTGCACTTGGGCCATAGTAATGAAGTGCCAGAGGTCATTAGCTACTGGCACGTGAATGGTTTAACCGAACCAGCCGCCGATATTGCCTTTACTCATTTCTTGCAACAATTTGAAGAAGATGACGACAACCGGTTGATCGTAGATGCGGATAGCGAAAAACAGGTGCATCATTTTCAACACCTAGCATTGTTATTTATTGCCAAGAAGATGGGAATCGGTTTAGATTCTCAGCTTTTTACACGTCTTCAGTCTGTTGTGAATGGTGAAGATTTGCCCCCTGAGGAACCAGACACGAAGTCGCCGGAAGTGACTACGGCTGTAGAAATGGCGGCAGTGGCCGGTGATGTGAAGGAAACTGCTGCCGCAGCGGAAAAAGAACTTATTAGTCAAGTGCAAGTCTTTTTATCACGCGTTGAATATCAGGTGCAAGCCGATTATGAACAGGTTACCAAGAGCCTGTCCACTGCCCGCCAGTTGATCGATGTCGGCAGCCATCCAGACCTATTCATGCAAATCGCCGCGATTAGCGCAGGTATTCCGCAAATCAATCTAGCGGAGACGGGTTATGTCACGAATGGAAAGAACGGCATTATTATTGACAAGCTGAGTGATTTGGCCAAGGCAGCTAATTACTATTTAGCTTCTTTAGCTCCCTGGAATGAGGCACTGGTGGTCAATGCACAACTCATTGATCAATATTCAGAACAACATACCAGGGAATTGTGGGAGGATGTGTTGACAGATGGCCGATAAGAAGCAAAAAGTAGTTTATTGGGGAGCAGCACCGCTGGATATTGGAGAGTATCTTTCAGCTCATGTTGATTTTAAAACTGTCGACCAGGATGTCACCATAATTGAAGTGCTGTCTGGCTCTTACAGAGACGCTGTGTTTCTCTTAGGGGTGGGTGCGACAGTTTGGAATCAGCCGGAGATGTTTGCCAAGTTACCGGCCAATTTAATTTTGTATGACCTGCGGTGCATCTTAAGTCCTGAGATCCAACGAATGGCTGATTTAAAAAATGCTCATCCTTTAGACTTCACTGATCGTGATCGACTTGTTCATGTGGTTCATTACGATTTCTTTCCAGGACGATGGTCGTACAAACTGCCCTTTGAATCTTTGCGTGTCGCCAGCACTTTCCAGGGCGATGTGTTGGAAGAAGGACAGGTGGGCATCACACTTCGTGGTAATTTTGGTGCGGATTGGACCACCATTGCCACGTGGCAGCAAATGACTTGGAGCTATGGTGATTGGTATGAAACGCTCTATCCAGAATGCCAGTTCAGTAAAGATGTTGATGTTCAATTCTTAGTGCGAGTGGTAAGCATTAAAAGTGGTGCATTATTGTCGACACATCACTTAGATGCCTCACATTTTCAAGATGGTATTACTTTTTATGTGGGTAAAGAAGATGCTTATATCATGGTTTCGGTGACAGCAAGAGGCGAAGGTGATGTTACTCTTGGCTGGCAGCATGTCAATCGGACAAGAGAAACATACGGGCACCTTTTTGCTGGGGGCGAAATGATCAAAGAACCTCAGGCGTTATCTCAGGGGGTAGCCACCTATTTTGAGGCAGGGGACCTCAAGCCGCCGTTGATTGTTTACTTTTCAGGTTTTCATGGTGCGGAAACTTTTGAAGGTAATTACATGATGCGAATTTTTAAATCACCTTATTTGCTAGTGACAGATAACCGCCTGGAGGGTGGCGCGAGCTATTTTGGCAGTGATGGACTAGAAGAACAGATTGCGGCTGCCATCCGGAATACATTAAAACGGTTGGGATTTGGTCCACACGATATAATTTTCACCGGGTTGTCTATGGGTACCACCGCGGCGCTCTACTATGGGGCACAATTATTGCCCCGAGCAATTGTTGTGGGTAAGCCATTGCCGGATTGGGGAACAGTGGCATTGACCGGACGGTTGTTGCGGCCAACTGGATTTCCGACCGCGTTAGATATGTTGCTTATTCATCAAGGAAATACTGACTCTACTGCCGTAGCCGGGTTGAATGAGCATTTTTGGAAAAAGTTTAGAAAGGCCGATTTCAGTCGGACTATTTTGGGCATCGCGTATATGAAACAGGATGACTATCAACCGGATGCCTTTCCAAAAATATACCGCCAATTAAGTGAGCAAAATGGGCGAGTCCAATTACTGCACAAGGGTTGGATTGGCCGCCATAATGATGACACAAATAGTGTGGTTGCTTGGTTTGTACGTACTATTCGACTGACGCTAAAGAACGAGTTCAATCGACCGGAGGCGATGAATTGATGGAGAACATTACCCTATTTTTTTGGGCCAGAGAGGTCAAAAACACCTTCAGTAATGGTGCCAAAATACATTTCTATCCAGACCGCAGTATATCTTACGCAAATTTATTGATGCCTCCTGGCCAGGCCATTCATCAATGGGACAGTTTTGGCCAGTTAGTGAGTTTACCATTATTGAATGCCCATGTCCGTTATCACTTTATGCTGGCGGGTATCACTGCCCCAAATAAAATGTTCGTTCAAGTCGAGTATTTCGATCGCACGGGACAAACAATCGATAAAGACGTATTCGACGGTACCGAAGGCGATATTCAATTACCTGAAGGTGCTATTAATTATCGGCTCTCATTGATGAACATTAGGCAAACAGGGACTGCATTTCAGTATGGTGTGCTCAGTTCAGCAGCTTTTCTATCGAAAATGGACGTCTCAGTAAACTTAGAAACTGGTATGATAAAAGTAAATTTAGATCAAGCGGCCGCTATTCAGGATCTGGTCCTCGTAGCCAATCGCTTTGGTGCTGTCAGTGTACCGGTAGCCGCGGACCGATCTACGATAGTTCTTTTCCAGACATCGACACCAGATTGGGTTGAACAATTGCGGACAGAGTTACAGCCCAACGTTCCTATTTGCTTGCGTGCCTTGGGGACAGGGTTAGCACCCTGGAGGAATACCGTGCATCAAGCATTGCAGTCGCAATTCACATTTTTAGACAGTGAGGTAGCAAAATGAATTTTTTTGTTAACGGCGGAATGGGGATTAGCAATTCCGGGATTGAACACGCTGAGTTCTATCGGGCGAAATTATTTGCCCAACTGGGTGAACCATATAAATATGTATTTGTTGATTTTGTGCCAAAATTACAAGAAGCGATGAAAGCATGGCACATAGCTCCCAATGCAGTCGCAAACATATGGGAATACTTTACCCTAGGTGACCAGTATTTACGCGACGGTGTCACCCGAGAATTTCCGGTCAAAGATGATCTCGTTATCGATAGCACTCAAACTCACCGTAAGAAGGAAACTTGGACCACCGGCGGGTTGCGGATTGTGGAGCATCTAGTAAAACATCCGGATCGGCATAAGAAGACGGATGTTTTATTGGTCAGTACCGCACATATGGATATTTTCTCCCGCATTGATGGTAAGCGCAAAGTAACTTTTGAATATGTAGATGACCCCCATCGGAAGACAATGATTCGGAATATCCATGTCTTTGATTTCAATGGCGAGCATTTATTTTTTGCCAATGAAGTACCTGCGCGTCGCTACTTTTTCGATCAACTTGCCCACGCTTATGGTGGGCACAGTAATTTCATTATTGATCGCGGTGAACGGAATGAAGTGGCATTATTCTCGCCAAAGATGCCACATGCATCGATTATTGATGCAATTCACGCCGATCATCTCAGTAACCGGGATGATCCCGCCAAGCCATTATGGAACAATTACTACGAATATTTACTGACCCACTTAGATAAAGTGGACAAGATAGTGGTGGCCACTAAATTGCAGCGACAGGATTTATTAACTGATTTTCCGAAACAGGACGATAAATTCGTGGCTATTCCAGTGGGGGGTGTACGCGATCAGCCGACGGTTGATTTGACCAAGCCACTTGGGAAACCACTCAAATTGATTACTGCGTCTCGGTTAGCCACTGAAAAGAATATCAATTTAATTGTCAAAGCCGTTGCTGCCGTTCATGCTGACGGAACTCCGATCGAGCTAGACATTTATGGTGAAGGTGGGCAACAGGCAGAACTGGAAAAGACAATCAAAGAACTGCACGCAGTGGATTACATCAAGCTAGCCGGGCAGTCGACCCATTTGGATGATCTATATCCTCAATATGACGCTTTCATTTCCGGCTCGTTTTCTGAAGGGTTTGGCTTAACCTTTATCGAAGCTTTGAATGCGGCATTACCGGTCATCTCATTTGATGCTCGATTTGGTGCGCAAGAGTTGATTGACGATGGTGTAAATGGATTCTTGCAACCATTCAAGCGAGGCGATGAAGCCTATAATGTTGATCAGCTTAAGATTGCTATCCATCGCTTACTCGACGCTAACTACACACAATTACGGAAAAACACACAGCAATCTGTCAAGCAATATCAAGATCATGTTAATGCGAAGAAATGGAAGGTGCTTATCGATGAATTACGAGTTGATTAATGGGGTATTGACGGACAGCCCAGTTTGGCCGACATTCAAACAATGGGCAAAAGAAGAGCACGCACCTTTCATCGTTCTACAACCGCTGCCCGGGTTGGGTGGGGTGGAAAAAGAAGAGAATATTCAAATCCGCAGTGTGATCGATTTTGTGACTAAGCGGCGTTACACGGACGGTGAATATCGCTTTTTTAATGAAGCGCCGGTGCCGACTGACGATGAAATTTTTATGACGGATGATGGTCTGATCAATATCATTGATAACGGCGAAACCATCGGTGAAGTGTTAACCTATGCAAATACCCGTCGAGCCGTGAAAGTAATCACTTATTTCAACCCAGATCGGACTAAGGATTACGTTGAAGAATATGCATATGACGGCAATCAGTACAGCACGATTCTTTACTACGAAGATAAATTGTCTCAGATTCAGTTTCTAAATAACGAAGGACAGGTTGTCTTACGGCAATACGTGTATGATGGTGTCATTAATTTGATCACTATCGAAGATCCATTGACTGGTAAAATTTTGGAGCGCTATGATGATTTGAACAGTTTTTTAGCGGCAACAGTGGCTAAAATCGTGACAGTTCATGACACAGTGCGCATTCATTACATGGGCGTTGAGATGAATGTGCTAAGCAAATCCCCAGCCCACAATATCCTGCGTTTAGTCGAGTCCCCTTTCGATAATTCTGGCGCTGTGCGTGGATTTTTGCTGAAGATTTTACAGGACCAGATAAAATATATTGGGGAAGTAGAGATGTCTAAGGCTGCATATCAAGCATTGGCCTTACAAAACATTCCGTTGAACAAAGCATCCGTAGTAGATGATCCACTCAGCGATCCTAAATAACCGCTCACATATGCATCTTGTCAAATTATTAATATTTAATGGAACGACTTGCTTCTTAAATGGGAGAAGGTCGTTCTTTTTGTTATTTGGGTAGGAAATGTACAGGTGTCTAGGCAGCTATCAAGTCAGGATTTGGTATTGACGTTCCCCAAGCACGACACTTTTATTTTCCGTAACAGATGTTATAATTCAAGTATTCAGTTTCTAATGCGACATTTTTGGGGGTTTAACATATGGGCAGATTTAGGGGGAACTCTTTTTCGGAGTTCTTTAAAAGCAACAGTAAAACGCGCTACCACCTTTACAAATCTGGTAAACGCTGGCTAGTCGCCGGGATAGCGACAATGGCCGGTATTATCGGTGGTGGTGCCGTTGGGGCGTCTACCGTGAAGGCTGACACCACAGTCGGAACAAGTAAACAGGTCAATCCGCAAGACGTATTGGCCACAAAGGATAAGGACACTATACCGGCCGCCTCGAATTCCGGGTCGGCCAGTACCAGCGCCTCGACCAGTGCGTCTACCTCGGCGAGTGCTTCTGCAGTCGCCTCAGCCAGCGCCTCGGCTTCCACATCAGTTTCAGCAAGCGCTTCGACTAGTGCGTCAGCATCTGCTTCAGCGAATGCTAGTGCATCAGCCAACGCACAAAACTCGGGTACGCCATTAGCCGTTCAGCAAGCAGCGATGAAGACCCGAGTTTTGGCGACTACTAATTCTGCAGCGGCAACGAATGTACTGACTAATAGTGCCGCTGCTGCTTCAACTTCAGCGGCAAGTGCTGCAGCCGCATCTACATCTGCGGCAACAAGTACAACCGCGTCTGGAAGTGGAGCAGCTAGTGCAGCGGCAACGAATGCACTGGCGGCTAATGCTGTAGCGGCTAGTACATATGTTGCTCCAGACCTTACGAATGCTGATGTTAATAGTGGTATTCAGGCAGCCAGTGATGATTTAAATTACATGAACAAAACTAGCAATTTTTTGATCGCTTCTTTTGGTGCAAAGCTGAAATATGTGACTGATATTTTAGCCGCTTATAAAGCAACTAATGGGACCATGATTACCAGCGATGGTAAATTGGCGTGGACTCTTCGTCAGTATGCGAATGTTAGCGGCTATGGTGTAGGTAACAATGCTTGGTGGATTCCGGTGGATAATTCGACACCATATTACAATGGTGGAGTTTTTGGATGGTCCTCCTTTGGGTTGGGGCACAAGTATAATATACCCGACTGGCTTAGTGGTTATGCATACGGTATTAGGCAGTATGCAATACAAATTCAAGGTTGGCTTAATCAGTTAACGACTGCAATGCAAGATCCAACAAATCAAAACCTTGTCATGAATCGCTCACCATATACTGCATCCGCTCTAGGCAGTACTAGTTACTTCAGTACCCTTATTAATGCTGGTGGTTCCTACATCACATCTATTTTTGGCGGTGGGTTGTCGAGCGCTGTGCCATCAGTTTTCAATTACAACGCATCCAAGCCTTATGGTGATACAACAACACCGTCAAATATTGCAAATTCGGCATCTGGTACAGTGAATGGTCTTGATAGTCTAATTGATATTGTCATGGGGAGTATCCAAAGCACTATTTTCCATCAGGCGTTGAGTGATATTCGTTCTTTAGGCAACAATACAGATTGGCAGTCTTATGCACCGGCCACATTGTCGGCAGCTATTGCCAGTAACCCAGCATTGAGTACGATCGCGGGAATAATTGGATTGAGCGATTCGGCCTCTAGCGATGTTGCAACGGCAGCGTATACTGCCATTGCCAATGGTATTGTGGCTGCAGTTGTTCGCAATTTTAAATATGGCATGACAACAGCATTCAACTCCATGCTGCATATTTCTTCTACCAATACACCAGTCGCGGGTGACACAATTTACACAGCAGCAGATTTCAGCACACTCAGTGGGTTCAGCGCGACAGATCCGTTAAGCATGCCCAAGAGTAATCAATCCGGTGCAGACGCTGCAGCAAAGATGGCGCAAGCTTCTGGGTATTCATGGATGATGAAAGTTGCCCAGCCTGTCATCATGATGGCCATCAATGATCAAATTAGTGGCAGTCTCAAATCAACTGCAAACGATGATGCATCGGCTATTGGTAGGGCATTAGTAGCCCAAGGTAGTATCTCTCAAACGCAATACGATAGTTTAATCAGCAACGCTAGCAACGCGGATGTCAAGACTGGCTACACGCGTACGATGGCTGCATCAGCGGGTGCACAGAAGTTTATCACTCAGCTGTACAATGCTGAAGCCAACGCGGTTAAGAATGCTGTGAACGATTATATTAGTGATCCGGGTACATTAACGACACTAAACGCTAATACGCCCAAGAATACTTTCACTAATCCTGGCGATCCAAGCAGTACTCCGACTACGTATTATCTGCTTGACTACTCAAATACGTACAAATATTTACAGTCCTATGATGCAGCATTCAAGGCCATGGCTGCTGCGGATAATGCGTCACATGCCGCGGCTCAAACGGGCACGGCAGGCAATATATCTACAGTGCCGTCCACTCCAACTAATTTAACTCAAGGCTATACTCAATCGCTCATTAACAGCACAAATTTGGGCAATACTACTGCACTCAGCACTTTAAACACAGATTCTATCGCGTTACAAGTATATAAATCGGTATACACTGCAGAAGCAGCGTAGGCTAATAAAGCGTACAACGCTGGTGTCAGTGCGGCTAAGGGATTAAAGGTTGACCCTAACACCGGACTGCTCGACATTTCTAGTCTTAACGATGTTACCTATACTGTGGATGGTATTACGTATACGACATCGAAAGATGGTACAGCAACGTATGCCAAATTAAATAGTGCTGATACAGCCACAGGCCAGAATGCTGGGCAGGCATTTCTTGATGGGCTTAAATCCCAGATTGCGACGTTAACGGTCACTGGCACTTCAACTGACGTTTCATTTCCTGGTGTGCCTTCTCAGACCAAATATGCTATTAAGGGTAGCCAAGTTACCTTGTCTCCTGTCATGCAAGATATCAATGGAAATGACATATCCAAGGCATGGCACACAACACAGGGCAGTATCTCAAAACCGTACTCTGCCGATTCTACGGTGAATTTCACATATGTTAAGGGTGCGACACTATCGACTAAGACAGTTGTTGCCAATCCGACATCTGCTTTATTTACTGGAGACAATGCCAGCGTATTAATGGCCGGTAACAAGCCGGTTGTTACTATCACATGGTCGGATAATCATACAGAGACTGTAGAGTTGACTGATCCAAGCCAATTCAAAGTGACAAATGATGGTGCTAAGATTGGCGACTACGCATTTGCCTTGACTACCGCTGGTATCAACGCGATTATTTCTGCATTGAACACCCGCACAGCTATCACGAGCGGCAACTATCAAATACCAACTGCTGAAGATTTGGCAGGTGTTACCGGGAAATTCACAATTTCAAATAATCCCGCTCATCAGCCAAAAATTACCCCTAACTCACCCATAACTTATTACTACGGCAGTGGTAAGACACTGACAACGGCTGATTTCGTCAACAGTGTCAAAACATCACTGAACACTGACGGTAATATCAGCGATGTTACTTCGAACTTGAATGATACCGGGTATAACAAGAATGCAGACGGTACTTATACCGTTATTTTGACATACATTGATCCTGTGAGCGGAGAAACTGTTACGGCCAACGCCACGTTAAAAGTTGTTGCTTCTAGTACATCTGCAGCCGAAAGTAGTACTGCGTCAACCACTGCAAGCCAGACCGCATCCACTGCAGCTAGTCAGACCGCTTCGACATCGACCACAAACAGTCAGACAGCCTCCACGACTCAGAGTGAACAAGCTTCAACGACAGAGAGTCAGACTGCTTCCACAACTCAGAGTGAGCAGGCTTCGACAACTGTAAGTCAGACTGCCTCGACAGAGGTAAGCCAACAGGCTTCCACGACTCAAAGCGAACAAGCTTCAACGACTGAAAGTCAGAATGCTTCGACAGAAGCAAGCCAACAGGCTTCCACGACTCAAAGCGAGCAAGCTTCGACGACCGAGAGTCAGGCTGCTTCCACAACTCAAAGCGAGCAAGCTTCAACCACTGAAAGTCAGACTGCTTCGACAGAAGCAAGTCAACAAGCTTCCACAACTCAAAGTGAGCAGGCTTCAACCACTGAAAGTCAGACTGCCTCGACAGGGGTAAGCCAACAGGCTTCCACGACTCAGAGTGAACAAGCATCAACCACTGAGAGCCAGACTGCATCTACAACTCAGAGCGAACAAACTTCGACGACTGAAAGTCAGACTGCCTCGACAGAGGTAAGCCAACAGGCTTCCACGACTCAAAGTGAACAAGCTTCGACGACTGAAAGTCAGACTGCTTCGACAGAAGCAAGTCAACAAGCTTCCACAACTCAAAGTGAGCAGGCTTCAACCACTGAAAGTCAGACTGCCTCGACAGGGGTAAGCCAACAGGCTTCCACGACTCAGAGTGAACAAGCATCAACCACTGAGAGTCAGGCTGCATCTACGACTCAAAGTGAACAAGCATCAACTACTGAGAGTCAGACTGCATCTACGACTCAGAGTGAACAAGCTTCGACAACTGAGAGTTAGGCTGCATCTACGACTCAAAGTGAACAAGCATCAACTACTGAGAGCCAGACTGCATCTACGACTCAGAGTGAACAAGCTTCGACGACTGAAAGTCAGACTGCTTCGACAGAGGTAAGCCAACAGGCTTCCACGACTCAGAGTGAACAAGCATCAACCACTGAGAGCCAGACTGCATCTACGACTCAGAGCGAACAAGCATCAACCACTGAGAGCCAGGCCGCTTCCACGACTCAGAGTGAACAAGCTTCGACGACTGAAAGTCAGACTGCCTCGACAGAGGTAAGCCAACAGGCTTCCACAACTCAAAGTGAGCAAGCTTCGACGACTGAAAGTCAGACTGCTTCGACAGAAGTAAGCCAACAGGCTTCCACGACTCAAAGTGAACAAGCTTCGATGACCGAGAGTCAGGCTGCATCTATGACTCAAAGTGAACAAGCATCAACCACTGAGAGCCAGACTGCATCTACGACTCAGAGCGAACAAGCTTCGACGACTGAAAGTCAGACTGCCTCGACAGAGGTAAGCCAACAGGCTTCCACAACTCAAAGTGAGCAAGCTTCGACGACTGAAAGTCAGACTGCTTCGACAGAAGTAAGCCAACAGGCTTCCACGACTCAAAGTGAACAAGCTTCGATGACCGAGAGTCAGGCTGCATCTATGACTCAANGACCACAAACAGTCAGACAGCCTCCACGACTCAGAGTGAACAAGCTTCAACGACAGAGAGTCAGACTGCTTCCACAACTCAGAGTGAGCAGGCTTCGACAACTGTAAGTCAGACTGCCTCGACAGAGGTAAGCCAACAGGCTTCCACGACTCAAAGCGAACAAGCTTCAACGACTGAAAGTCAGAATGCTTCGACAGAAGCAAGCCAACAGGCTTCCACGACTCAAAGCGAGCAAGCTTCGACGACCGAGAGTCAGGCTGCTTCCACAACTCAAAGCGAGCAA
>NZ_AZEC01000025.1 GCF_001435585.1 Schleiferilactobacillus perolens DSM 12744 | reverse complement strand
GGTATCCTCGCTGTTTTTGGATGAACTCCAATTATCAAAAATGTGGCCACATTTTTTGATGCGGTCATCATATATTGAACTGAGAGTTCAATCAACAATTTTGCTCAGAGGTTTGCTCTAGTTTTATTTCAAGTGATCCTGAGCCTTGCTCGGAATCTCATTCCAAGACACCGCAGCCCACTGCCGGACATCTTGACCCTTCGTGGTGATTTTTAAATAATGTCCCGCCCGCACCTTGCGACCAAAAGCAGTGTATTGCAGTTGACGCGGTTTGCCCTGGGCATTGTAGCTGGTCGTGTTGTAAGCATAGTTGGTCGTCCCGTCTGCAGAGTCACGAAAATGATGATCATATTGGCGAGTGGTTTTCACATACACCGTTTCTTCCCGCACAAACGGATTGAGCAGGTCCACCACTTGGGCAGTCGTGCTGGTAGAATTCTTCGTCCATACACTCAGGCCAAAACCCACCCCCACTATGATTAACACCGTGACACCAAGACCGACAAAAAACTTACGCATGACAACGCGCTCCTTTCCTTCTTCACCTCTATCATAGGAAGAAAAGTGGGCGTACCCGCGAACGTTTTTGTTATATTACCTCAGACTATCGGCTGATGGCGGCGAGTTCATTGGCCACGCTGCCCGCGTACATCGCCCCAAACTTATTCAGGTGAACCATGAGATAATAGAGACGGTACCAGTGCAGGCGAGTCTCAAACCCCGCTTTTAACGGGTACGCATCCTGGTACCCACTGTAGAAACGGTCATTGAATCCGCCAAAAACAGTGGTGACGCCGATATCCAGCTCCCGATCACCAAACAGCGCCAGCGGGTCAATCAACACCGGTTCGCCCTGATTATTAAATAGGTAGTTGCCGCCCCACAAGTCTCCATGGAGCAAAGAAGGCTGCGGCGGATTCTGGGCAAAATACGACCGCAAAGAGTCACATAGCTGGTCAAAGGTTGGCTGCCAATCGGCCTGCCACAACCCCTTTTGCACAATGGCATCGTGCAAACCGCCCAACCGGCGATCAACGAACAATTCACTCCAACTGTCTGTCCAGGTATTGGAGAACGAAATTTGGCCGCCTTTATAGGGATAATCGAAACCATATTGACCGGTCGGACTCATGAATTGATGCATTTTAGCCACCATTTGACCCAACGCATATTGGTCGCCGGTGCCGGTTTTCACATAGGAAATCAGCAAATAGGCATCCCCGTTAATTTCGCCGCTGGCAATGACCCGGGGCGCATTCACGCCCGCTTTTTCAAACATTTTCAAGCCGCCGATTTCACCCGCGTAAAAGTCCTGGTGCCGGCCGGGTTGGACCAACAGAAAGACTGAGCCTTGGGGCGTCGTGACATGAAAGGCCGCATTGACATCGCCGCCACCCACCGGTGAAATGGCCTGGACCGATACTGGTAATTGTGCTAACCATGCATGCTGTAATTGCATTGTTCCCGCTCTCCTTTCTGAAAACAGCTTCGGCTGTATTGTACCACAGCCGTGACTGGCCACTCATAAGTATAACAGTTGATCGTGCTGTTTTGCACGATATAACAGTGTTTTTAGTTCTTTACAAATACAGATATTGAGGTAAAATGAAACACAACTTGAATTTTCCTCAATCATTAAAGGAGCGAATCGTCTTGTCTGATAAAAATGATTACCGTGGGGCTAATGCCATTGTGGACAGCCTCATCAACCACGATGTGCAATATGTCTTCGGCATTCCCGGAGCCAAGGTTGATCGGGTCTTTGAAGTCTTGGCTAATAGTGACATTCCGAAGAAGCCGAAGCTGATCGTCACCCGTCATGAACAAAACGCCGCCTTCATGGCCGCTGGTGTGGGCCGGATTACCGGTAAACCTGGCGTGGTATTGACCACTTCCGGCCCGGGTGCCGGCAACCTGGTCTCTGGATTAGTTACCGCCACTGCCGAAGGTGATCCGGTATTGGCAATCTCTGGTCAAGTGCAACGGGCCGATTTATTGCGGTTGACCCATCAGAGTATTCGTTCCGCCGCTTTAATGGAGCCGGTCACTAAATACTCCGTAGAAGTTCAGGAACCGGAGAATCTGTCTGAAGTGATTGCCAACGCCTATCAAGCCGCTGAATCATCCAAGCAGGGGGCCAGCTTCATCAGTGTGCCCCAGGATGTGGTGGACTCTCCAGTGCACAATAAGCCCATTAAGCCATTGATTCCGCCGATCTTAGGCCCAGCATCACCGGCCGAAACAACGTTATTGGCTCAACAGATCAAGGGTGCCAAACTACCGGTTCTTTTGCTGGGGATGCGCGCGTCGTCACCGGAAGTGACCGAAGCCATTCGCAACATTCTGGCTGTTTCAGACCTACCGGTGGTCGAAACTTTCCAAGGGGCAGGCATCATTTCCCACGATTTGGAGAAGAACTTCTTCGGTCGGGTGGGATTGTTCCGTAACCAGCCCGGTGACATGCTGCTGAAGCATGCCGACTTGGTCATTACAATCGGTTATGATCCCATCGAATACGAACCCCGCAACTGGAACGCCGAAGGAGATGCACGGATCATCGCCATTGACGATGCCGCTGCTCAAATCGACCACAACTTTCAGCCCGAGAAGGAATTAGTCGGCGATATTGCCCAGACTCTGGACTTCTTGTTACCCTATATGCGTGGTTACCAAGTGGCCGACAGCAGCAAGCAATATTTGGATGGCTTACGGGAAAAGCTGAACGCCCGGGATGTGCCGCCAGTGGCCAAGGCTGACCAAAAGACTGCCCATCCTTTAGCCATTGTGGAATCTTTGCAACACCACGTCACTGATGACATGACCGTGACCGTCGATGTGGGTTCCCACTACATCTGGATGGCCCGGCATTTCCGCAGCTATGAACCGCGCCACTTGCTCTTCTCTAATGGGATGCAAACCCTGGGCGTGGCGTTACCTTGGGCGATTGCCGCGTCCTTGGAACGGCCTAACACACAGATCGTTTCTGTGGCCGGTGACGGCGGCTTCCTTTTCTCCAGTCAAGATTTGGAAACAGCAGTCCGCTTGGGTGCCAATATCGTGCAACTGATCTGGAACGATGGCGGTCATTACGACATGGTCAAATTCCAAGAAGAATTGAAATACGGCCGCGCTGCCGGGACAGATTTTGGCCCGATCGACTTCGTGAAGTATGCCGAAAGCTTCGGCGCCACCGGTTTACGGGTCAACAAACCCAGCGAACTGGATGATGTCTTGGACCAAGCATTTGCCACAAAGGGCGTGGTGGTCGTGGACATCCCTGTGGATTACAGCGATAATAAGGAGTTAGGGGAAGCGTTATTACCGGATCAACTGTAATTTTATTTTGATGGAAGGATGTTCTAAATGGCAAAAGAAGATGTACTTTATCAACATGGCACCCTCGCATTACTGGTGCCGGGTCTGTACTATGGTACCCAGAGTATCGCTGATTTATTGACCCATGGCGATACCGGCATCGGGACTGCGGATGGCTTGGATGGTGAAATGGTAATTTTGGCGGGTCATGCCTATCAGATTTCAGGCAAGGGCACGGTCCGGGAGATGGCCAGCGATGAACTGACGCCGTTTGCTAATGTCCACTTTGACCAACCCACCAACGACTATGATCGGCAAAACATCAGCAGTGCAGACCTGGAGAAGGAAATCTTCGCTGACCATCAATTTGCCAATCAATTTTTCGCCATTAAAATTCATGGGACATTTAGCCATGTGCAAACCCGGGCCATCGACAAACAGAAGCCGCCTTACCCGCCTCTAGCAGAAGCGGCGAAGAGCCAGCATGTGTTTGAGAAAGATGATGTGACTGGTACGCTGATTGGCTACTATTCACCGGATTTGTATCAAGGCACGACTAGCGCTGGTTTCCACGTCCATTTTTTGGATGATGACCACACCTTTGGCGGTCACATCCTCGCTTATGCCTTAACTGAAGGCAAAGTATCCTTACAAACGTTCTCTGACTTTAATTTGCACTTGCCGGTCTATGACTCTCATTTCGTTCAGGCCGACTTGAACGATCCGGAGCTGGACAAGCAGATTAAAGCCGCTGAGCATTAGCCGGATATACACGATCCCGCATGGTTGCCGCTGTGCGGGATTTTTTGTAGAAAAAATTAATGGACCGCACCCGTGGTGGTATGCTGGGAGTGTACAACGAAGGAGGAAACTGTCGATGTCTTCCCGTATTATGGCGTGGGGTATGGTCATTTTGAACTTGGTTTTGTTTGGTTTACTGGCTACCATGCACAGCATGGCGGCGATGTGGCTGATGGCGGTGATTATGTTTCTGGACGCTGCGTTTAACTTGTTTATGCAGTATCACCATAGCCACTGAGTACTTACCAGCCGAGCCAAAACTGCGTATTGGTACTGTATTCGTTTGGACCCCGACGATCGATCAGTAAGGCCCACGGCGAGCAGCTATTGTACGTGGTCGCGGCCATCGTGTTTGCACTGGCAGTGTGGGCCACAATCAAAGGATACGGTCGCGCTGAGAAAGAATAATGAATAAGCCACGCAACGAAAATCTTCGCTGCGCGGCTTTTTATGACTAATAAAAATTAAGATTCGCTGATTTGTCGAATTTTACCAACTGCAATCGGCAACGTGGTATTCGCGGTATGCCCAGCCACAGCACCTTGGACCGTGTCAGGCAGCTTGAAGTCGTCTGGCACACCATGGACGTAGATGACCCGCTTGTCGAGGTGCAACTCACGATCGTGGAACGCCTTCTCGAAGCTGTTGCGTAGAGTGCCTAAGGGAACAATCTTTTGATAGAGGAAGTGGCCCTGTGCATCGGCCACGGGATAAGTATCTTCAGGGACCCGCATATGTTCAGGACTGGCGTTGAAGGGCACCATGGTCGTGCCAGAAACGGGTTCTGTTTCCACTAAGTCCACATACCCATCGTGGTTAGCATCCTGAGCCGCTGTGGCGACTTGGGCGTCTTGACCATCCGGGAAGCCGTGGAAATGCAGCCAATGTTGGCTATTGGCCGGTACCCCATTCATTTCAATCGTGACCACCATTTCGTCCCCCTGCAATTCCAAGCGGGCATGTCCGGTCGCTTTGGTGCCAATCTTGTCGGCATTCAGCGGTGTGATATCCGCTTCGTACACCGTCTTCTTTTCAGCCATATTCGTGTGACCCCTTTCTCCAAAACCAATTTAATAGAACTCATCAATACCATAAGCCACGACCTGGGGCGAAAGCAAGAGGAACGTTTTGTCTAACCGCTGATTAATGCTGCGCGGCCGCTCGGTAGTGGAGATACTGCGGGATATACAGCAGTACGGAAACTACTGCCGTCAACGCTGAGGCAATGAAAAGAATCGTGATCACCACACTCGGCAGACTGGGGAATAAAAGAACAAGTACTGCAGTGACGTAGAATAGGGCTGTGGCCACCTTGCCCCACATGGCCGCACCAGGTAATTTGACGCCACTGAGCATCAACAAGCCCGCCCCCACGAGCATAAGCGCTTCTTTCCCAAGTAAAATCCAAAATATCCACCGATACTGCGGCAAGTGGATGAAGAATACAATAATCACACTGATCTGGGTCAGCTTGTCCGCCAAGGGATCCAGTACCTTCCCCACTTGGCTGATCCAGCCATTGTGCCGCGCCAGGTAGCCATCCAATAAATCAGTCAGGCTGATGATCACAAAGATCACGCCGGCCGTGGTGAACTCATTGCGTAGTGCAAAATAAATAAATACCGGCAATAAAATCAACCGCATGCTGGAGAGAATATTAGGTATATGACGCATCACGCGGCCCCCTTCCTTTTCCTGTCTTCTATTATGCCAGAATGCATCGGTCTGCGAATCATTTTTTAACGAATTATTAGCAACTTTAACCGCTTCGTTTTTTGAAATTGTTATACTGGAGGTGGTACACGAAAGGATGGTAAGTATGGCAAATGTATTGATTCTGGGGGCCCATGGGCATATTGCCCAGTTGGCTGAGAAACAATTACTGCGTGAAACGGACCATCATTTGACGTTGTTTTTGCGTAACGCCAAACGGTTAACGGTGAGTGATCCCACCCGAGAAACGGTGATTGATGGGGATGCCACCAACCAAAAGGAAGTGGCGGCCGCATTGACCGGCGTGGATGTGGTCTATGCCAATCTGGGTGGTAAAAATATCGAAGCTCAAGCCAAAAGCGTTGTGGCCGCCATGGACCAAGTCGGTGTGAAGCGGCTGATCTGGATTTCCACCTTGGGAATCTATGATGAAGTGCCCGGTGCCTTTGGTCAATGGAATCACCAAATGCTGGATGGCGGTTACTTGGAAACCTATGCCGCCGCGGCCAAAGTTATTGAGCATTCTGATCTGGCCTACACAATTATTCGACCCGCTTGGTTGTCCGACAAGGCTGTCGTGAGTTATGAGACCACTGAGAAGGGCCAGCCCTTCAAGGGCACCGAAGTGTCTCGCCGCAGTATTGCGGACTTAGTGGTAAAACTCATCAATCATCCCAGTGAAGCCGTGGGCCACTCTTTGGGTGTTAACCAACCTAATACCGATGGGGCAAAACCGTCTTTCTATTAATCTGAATATCGGCTGATTTATCCCGCGAATGTTGTGCTAGGATTGACCTAACTCAATAGATTCGAGGGATTTTTATGACGGAAAAAAAGCAATTGCGCCAGCGGGAAGATGTGCCGGAAGAACAAACATGGCAGCTCACCGACTTGTTTACAGACACCGCGGCTTTCAACCTGGCTTGCGAAGAACTCATCGGTCAGGCTCATGATATTGCAAGCCATCAAGGTACCATGTTGCATTCAGCAGATGAGTTATATACGACGGTAGCCGCCTATTTTCGGGCTGAGGAACTGGCGGACCGGATCTTTAATTATGGTGAGCATCTCTATAATAGTGACATGACCGCCGCCGCGGGTCAGTCCGCTTCAGCCCAAGCCCAGCAAACCGTGACCGCCTTTAACGCCGCCACTGCCTTTGTTACGGCGGCTCTGCCGCATATTACGTCGACGCAATTGGCAGACTTTTATCAAAAAAATCCAAAGCTGCGCCGTTTCGACTTTATTTTTACCCAAGCTCAACAAAGACAGGCGCATATTTTGCCCGCCGGTGAAGAAACACTGCTCTCCGCGCTGGGCCAGACGATTACTGCGCCAGAAAGTATCTATAACAAGCTAAACAACGCCGATATTGACTTTGGCACCATGAAAGATTCCCACGGCAACCTGATCCCGTTGAGTAAGGAAAAGATTTACCAACTCTACCAATCCCCCGATCGACAAGTCCGGCGAACGGCGGCTGAAAAGTTTGCCACTGCTTATGCCCATTCTGCTTATACTTTCGCCGAAGCCTGGCAGCAACATGTCCACACGCAAAACACGGTCGCCCAGTTGCGGCATTATCATTCTGCCCGGGAGATGGATCTAGCCAGTCAGTTTATTCCCGAATCTGTCTTTACCACCTTGGTGGACACGGTGCACGAATTCCTGCCAAGTTTGCATAAATACTATGCCCTGCGCAAGCGCGTGCTGCGTCTGGATCCACTCTATGCCTATGACCTGTCCGTCCCACTGGTGGGTGAAGCGCCGCTCAAGCCAACTTATGAGAAAGCCCAGCAGTGGGCTTTGGCAGCGCTGGCTGTATTGGGTGACGACTATGTGCAGCATCTCCAGGAAGAGTTTGGTAACCGCTGGATTGATGTGGCCGAAAACACCGGTAAGCTCTCCGGTGGTTACGAAGAGGATGCCTTTGGCGTTCACCCTTATGTCCTGTTGAACTGGAGCAACACTTATCGCGCAGCCAGCACCCTGGCCCACGAATCCGGCCACGCCATGCAGAGTGTTTACGCCGATGCGCACCAGCCCTATTGGTACTCTCAATATTCCATGTTCATCGCCGAAATTGCTTCGACTTGTAACGAATCCCTGCTCAATCACTATATGCGCAGCCAATTCCAGGATAATCATCGGGTCCAAGCATACTTGCTGACTGAATCTGTGGAAGATTTGCTGAATACCATTTTCAACCAGACCAAGTACGCAGAATTTGAGAATTATGCTTACGTCACGGATGCACAGGGGGACTCATTGACCCCCGATAAGTTAAACGACAAAACGGCGGCGCTGGACGCCTTGTATGCGGGTGATGATGTAGCCCCGAATCCATGGGCTAACAATAGCTGGGCGCGAATCCCGCACTACTATATGAATTATTACCTGTATCAATACGCCACTTCCAAGGCTGTCGCCAATACGCTGGCAAAAC
The DNA here is from genome assembly GCF_001435585.1 of Schleiferilactobacillus perolens DSM 12744. Taxonomy (GTDB): domain Bacteria; phylum Bacillota; class Bacilli; order Lactobacillales; family Lactobacillaceae; genus Schleiferilactobacillus; species Schleiferilactobacillus perolens. Next base: position 9,083 of record NZ_AZEC01000025.1, on the reverse strand, counting down.
GGATCCTCACCGATCCCGCCACCGCGGTGCCGCAATACAAGGAATTTCTCAGCGCCGGAGCCAGCGATTACCCGTTGGCAATTGTGAAAAAAGCAGGCATCGACATGACCAAGCCGGATTACATTCGCGAGGCACTGCAGGTTTTTGATCAACAAGTGGATGAATTGGCTGCGTTGTTGGACGTGGAATAAGATCTGGAGTGCTGTCATTGCGGCATTGTCACGATGCGCCATATTCCGATCAATGAATGTTTACAAACGCGCCATCTCGTCATCACATTTTCGTCACAACTTCCCAGTACTATAGAAAATGTCAACAGGAACGAAAACATCCTCCCAAATGTTTACCTGCTGATCGACAATAACAACTAGCAACCAACTTTTTTCTTCATGATAGTGTCTTTGCAGTAGCAAACGACGCCAACCTCCCCAAATACCCAATTTGGTTCACCATCAAGTCCTCCCACTTGATGGTGATTTTTTTTGCAGAGGGCGCAGCGCCCCGGGTAGGCCCCGACCGCTAAGAACGGCCTGGGCACAATCCCCTGCACTTGGGGATTTTGACCAGGACGGGCTTAGCGCGAGGGGCCTGGGGCGCGGAGCCCGTTTCGAGGAAACTAACTTCTGGGCGCAAAACCCGTTTACCCCATCTTTTCAGTCACCACTTGATGAGAAAACCGTCGCCAAACTCCATAAATCAACAAACCAAAGAGAACCATGACCACACATGCTGCAACACCGACTAAAAAGCCACTTAAAACAAACGGTTGCGGTGAGACATCCGCCAGCCAAGTCCCTGGGTTCATCACTTTCTGAAGCATCGGTAATACATCCCATGCCGCATGCAAGATAATGGCTGGCCAGAGGCTTTTGGTGCATATCGTTAAAATACCAAACAAAAACCCTGAACCAGCCGCATTGATTGCTGTCGTTAATGACGGGAAAAAGAAGTTTGTGCCTATCTCCAGATGCATCGCGCCAAAAAGAATCGCGGTCAGACTCACAGACAATAATATGGCATGCCGGTAACTACCAAAAATACGTCGGAATAAAGTCAAAATCGTCCCTCGGAAAATGAGCTCTTCTGATACGCCAACACCGATTGCATTAACCACAGTGATCCAGATCAACGGCCACACATCTGGAGTATGCTGCAAAGACCAAGCGGTATCGCCCATTTGAAAAAATATAAATAAAGGTACAAACGGGATAGCACCGATCAAAATACCCCACCACGCATGCCGCAGACTTAATGGATAGTGAATATGCCACCAAAAAGTGCCAAGTAACACAACGATCAACGCAGTCAACCATTCGTTGAAATCAAGAATTGTTTGATGGGCGTCTGAGTGGGCAACGTACACTAAACTAAAGGGCAAAAGAAAAAACAAATACAGAAACAACCAGATACCGGCAATAAAGAACAAATTCTTAATTTTCATCTTCATATCTATCGCACCTTTCGTTGCACCAGGCTAAATCCAATGATGCTGATTAGCCCAGGCTCTGGTAATGTTACGCAATCACTTGTCTCGCCGCCTTTCTTGGTAATCAGTATATCGCCATTCCTTCTCAATTTCCTCGAAAAAGTGTGACAAATTGACCGTGAATAATTCACGACTGGCCGCTAATATATACAATATCAACAGATACAAGACATCCTCCGACATCTGTTGAAGCAACAACACCAACAACCAACAATCAGACTTTCTTCATAAATATTTTCTCTCACAACCTCTGAAAACCGCCATCCCCTCCCCGATGACGGTTTTTTTATACAAAAAACATCAGGACCACCCAATCAATGGATAGTGTCCTGATGCTAACTTGATTGCCCTATTTCTCAAATTTTGGGACCCGTGACCCTTTTTGCAGATTCCAGAAGGTGCCATTGCTGTCCCGAAAAGCATTTGTGCCTAAGTCTGTGAGTATAAAAGTCCACTTGGTTGTCTGGATAGTCCACACTTTCCCTTTCTGCGTGAAATGTGCCTGTCCCAAATCGATTGTCTTGCCGGCGTCGATCTTATCCATATTCTTCAGTGCACTGCCGCCAGTCAGCAACTTCAGCATATCGCCAGTGGCTTTCTTTTGTTTCTTCGTTTGCAGCCGTGGTCCAGCCGATCATTAACTTTTCTTATCCTTTTCGCCATATCTCCCCCGCAATTGTTTTACATTCCCACCCAATTTGCATCACAATTCGGTCACACCTGTCCCGTAGTATAGAAAATGTCAACAGGAACGAAAAACCTCCTCCCAGGTATTCCTGCTGAAACAACAACCAACAACCAGACTTTTCTTCATGATTTTCCTCCTGATTTAACTGAATCGCCATCCCTCCCCAGATGACGATTTTTTGTGTCTGCGGCACTGGGCAGATTCTCGATTCTAGCCATATCCTTTTACGTCCGTGGCTGGTATGCTTGAATTAGAAAACAAGTGGAGGATGGTTGTGATGTCATTTATTCTAAGCTGTGAGTCAACGGCCGATTTGAGCCAGGCCCACTTTGATCAGCGCGAAATTCATTATGTGCCATTTCATTTTTCAATTAATGGCAAACAGTATCTCGATGATTTGGGGCAGTCGATTCCCTTTGACCAGTTCTATGCTGAAATGGCGAATGGGGCAAAGACGGATACCTCACAGGTCAATGTGGAAGAATTCGTCCAATATTTCACCCAGTTCTTGGAAGCGGGTCAAGATATCTTGCATGTTTCTTTGTCCAGCGGTCTCTCTGGCGTATCCAATTCGGCCATGGTGGCCAAACAGCAATTGGATGCCAAGTATCCAGACCGCAAGATTGAAGTCGTGGACTCACTGGCTGCGTCATCCGGTTACGGATTGCTCATGGATAAGCTGGCCGATCTGCGCGATGCCGGCCAGTCCATTGATGAAGTCAAGGCTTGGGCTGAAGCAAACAAGTTGCGGGTGCACCACTGGTTCATCTCCACGAATCTGAGTTATTTCGTCCGGTTGGGCCGCCTGTCTAAAGTGTCCGGCTGGTTTGGCACCCAATTCCACATTGTGCCGCTGCTGAACATGGACGCCACCGGTCATCTGACACCGCGCAAGAAACAGCGGGGAAAGAAAATGGCAGAAAAAGCCTTGGTTGATGCCATGACGGAACACGCCGATGACGGTGTGGCTTATTCACAGAAATGCTACATTTCGCAATCTGCCTTCTATGATGATGCCAAAGATGTGGCCGATATGATCGAAGTTAAATTCACCAAGCTGGATGGATCGGTGGAAATCAACCATATCGGCACGACAATTGGCTCGCATACCGGGCCGGGGACGATTGCTCTGTTCTTCTGGGGCGATAAGCGTACCGACTAAAAATAGGGTTAGAACAATTTTTCTCTTGATGAGCCGTGCCAAAGCTACGCAATCTCCGGCTGAAATGGGCTGGAACGCTGTGACGGCGGTTTGAGCCCGCAAAGTGCGCGGTCTCAAACACGCCTAACCACATCCGCGCAAAGAGCGCGCGGTGTGGTTTCCACAGCTGAGCCCATTTCAGCCTACGATTGCTCCGCGTTGGCACTATATTCATCAAGATTCAGAATTTTGTTCTAACCCTATTTGTGTACTGTCAGATAGGCTGATCCGTTAATGTGATTGTGGCATTTCGCCGCCCTTCACTTTCAAAAACAATCAGTTCGTTTTGCCCTAAATGGAGTAAAGGCGCCGGCAGATACAGCCGCTTTTGCGGACCAATGTCCCAGTATCGGCCCAGATTGAATCCGTTAATTGCGACGAAGCCTTTGCCCCAGCCGGTCAAATCAATGAACGTATCACCCGCCTCCACCACATTGAAAGTGAAGTGATAGAATACCGGTTGTTCTGCGCCAACGGCCGCCTGGGAGAAGTGGAGGCGCTCTAGGTGGTCCATGGGCAGTGCCCAGATGTCCCACTGACTGTAAAAAGCGCCATTCACCATGACGCCGTCACGAATCCCCTTGCGCTGAGAATACAGTGGCGCGGAATAATCCACTCGGCCCATATTTTCCACCAGAACGCCAAGCCGGTTTTCACCCGGATTGGGCAGCGTCAGTTTTTCCCTTTGCCCCAGTTGCCGATCGTACTGGGTGGCTTGCAGGGTGCGGTTCACAAACATCTGGGCACGATCCGCCGCCCCCACCAGACGCACATCAATTTCCCGGCTAGCCCCGGCACGTGTTTCGTAGTACGTGTACCCATAGCCTTGGTCAAAATTCTCCATAGACCGAGGATACGGGCACTCATGATGCGTGCCAATCATCGGCAATGCCGTCCATAGATCTGTCTGCCCATCCGACCGCAATGTTCCGTACGATTTCTTCTGAATATCCGCACTCAGCGACACCGTCGGAATATCCACATAATGGCTGATCACATCACGAAAGGCGGTGTATTTGGGGGTTTCCTCACCCCATTCCGTCAACGGCGCGTCATAATCATAACTGGTCGTAATTGGTTGGAGCCGATCATTATTGACACTGCCGTTATGGAAACCAAAATTGGTGCCGCCATGGAACATATAAATGTTAATACTGCCTTCTGCTAAGGTGTCGTTCAATTCTGCCGCTGCAATCTCCGCCGGGGTGGTATGGTGCTGTCCATCACCCCAGGCATCAAACCAGCCATCCCAAAACTCCATCACCATCAACGGCTTTTTCTTTGTCCCATTGAAGGACCGCAGAACCGCAAAATTCTCCTTGATCTTGGAACCGCAGTTAATGGTGGGCAAAGCCAACTCGGGAACAGTCCCATTCGTCAGCATATCCCCCCATGGCCCATCCGCAGTGACCAACGGCACCGTCACCCCATGTTTGCGCATCAGTGCCGCCAATTTGCGTAAATAGTTCTGATCATTGCCAAAAGAGCCAAACTCGTTCTCCACCTGGCACAGTATCACGGGACCATCCTGATCAATTTGTAAATCCGCGATCCGGGGAAATAAATGGGCATAGTAACGGTTCACCGTGGCTAAATAGGGCTGATTATTGGCTCTGATTTTCATTTCTGGAATATTTTGCAGCCACCATGGCAGGCCGCCAAACTCCCATTCCGCACAAATATAGGGAGATAGCCGCAAAATCACATATAGTCCCACTTCCTGGGCAGTCTGGATAAATGTGCGTAAATCGAGCATACCGCTGAAGTTATACTGCTTGGGCTGTGGTTCGTGCATATTCCAGGGCACATAAGTCTCCACAGTGTTGGCGCCCATGGCCCATAATTTCTCCAGGCGGTCCCTCCAATATGCAGGAACAACCCGAAAGTAATGAATGGCGCCAGAAATAATCTTAAAGGGCTGATCATCTAAATAGAAATCATCGCGAATCGTGAAATTGCTCATGGATGTGCTCCTTCGCTGAAATTTTTTCTCAATTATCGTCATTGTACCGAAGAAGCCAGTGGAAACATAGATGCAGAACGGTATAATCAGAGACATCCATTGCGAAGGACGTGTTGTTTTTGATAAATATTGGTACCCAACCGATTCACACCGAGCGCTTATTACTGCGCCGGTTTACCGTGGCCGACGCTTCGGCGGCTTACCACAATTGGCAAAACGATCCGGTCGTCACCCGCTACTTAACCTGGCCGGCCTATACCAGTCTCGCACCGGCAAAAACCCGGATGGCGCTTACTGCCGCCAGCTATCGTCAACCCGATGTATATCAGTGGGCGATGCAACTTACCGATCCCGCTGCCACTCTAATTGGCAACATCTCTGTGGTCTCCCACGACGATGATCTGCAGACCATGGCCATCGGGTACGTCATGGGCCAGACCTGGTGGGGCCATGGCTACATGCCTGAGGCATTGCGGGCCGTGATCGACTATCTTTTTAGCGGCACCGACGTTAACCGGATCGAAGCCCGTCATGACACCCATAACCCGAACTCTGGCAAAGTCATGCACAAGGCCGGGATGCAGTTTGAAGGCGTGCTGCGGCAACGGGGGTTGAACAATACCGGATTATGCGATGAGGCTTTCTACGCCATCCTGCGTTCTGATTGGACAGAAAAACACCGCCAGAACGATTAGCTCCAGCGGTGTCGCACTTACTTTTCCTGTAACGCCGATACAATTTCATTTTCAAAAGATTCCGGCTTCGTGGTAGGTGCAAAACGATGCAGCAATTGACCATCCCGGCCGATCAAAAACTTCGTGTAGTTCCACTTAATCCGACCGTGCCCGGATTCTTTCTTCAAATACGTGAACAGAGGGTCTTCATCGGCACCGTTGACTGCCACCCGCTTAGTCATGGGAAACGTGACGCCATAGTGCATCTGGCAATATTCGCTGGCTTCTTCGTCTGTCGCCAATTCCTGGTGAAATTGGTTGGATGGCAGGCCCAGTACAGTCAGCCCTTGGTCGTGATATTGCTTGTACAATTTCTCCAAGCCTTCCAGCTGAGGGGCAAGGCCGCACTTGCTGGCAGTGTTGACGATTAAGAGGACTTGTCCCCGGTATTTGGTCAACGGTAAGTCTTGACCGCCCATTTCAGTTTCTGAAAAGTCATACACATTCGCCATAAAATCCCACTCCTTCGTTTTTCTTTTTACTAATTAGATTGTACACCAACTAACCCGTCAGTGACATCCACGCCGTCCTGCGCTACTATGGCAGTAAGCAATTAATGAAGGAGCGATGCAGATGGCCCGTGTACAACAATTTTTAGACAAACTGAAGGAAAAACATATTGAACAGTTCGTCATGCTCAATCCCAAGAACATTACGTACGTGACTGATTTTACGGGGGACGCTGCCGCATTACTGGCTACGCCGACTAAGTTGACCTTAATTACAGATGGCCGTTTTACTGAGCAGGCCAAACGGGAGATGCCCAAGGAAGTGGCTATTTACCGCTGGCAAAAGGGTCTGCTCACCGACACGATCAAGCTGATCAACGAAAGCGGCATTGATTCCGTCGTTTTTGAAGCCGATCAACTGACCTATGAACAAGGCCGCAAATTTGTGGACGGCATCAGTGCCGATGTCATCCCAATGACCGGGTTGGTTGAGCAGATGCGCTGGGTCAAGGAACCAGGCGAGTTGGACAATATCAAAAAGGCCGTCCGTGTCGCTGATGAAACCTTTCTTTATATCCTGGGCGAAATCCATGCGGGTATGTCTGAAATGGAAGTGTCCGCCAAAATGGAATACTTCATGAAGACCCATGGCGGTGAAGGTACTTCCTTTGACACTATCGTTGCCTCAGGCATTCGCTCCACCTTCGCCCATGGGGAAGCCAGTCACAAGATTATTGAGGCCGGCGATATCTTGACCATCGACTTTGGTGCTCTGGTGAATGGGTATCCATCCGACATGACTCGGACCATCGCCATTGGCAATGTCGACCCGAAACTCGAAAAAGCCTACTACCAAGTCCTGGCTGCAGAACAGGCCGGTATTGATGCCATTACCGCGGGCATGACGAGCCGCGAATTAGATGGTATTATTCGGGACGTCTTCAAGAAAGACGGTGTTGAACAGTACTTCATTCATGGTGCTGGCCATAATATCGGCCTGGACATCCACGAAGGCCCTTATATCACTTCCCGGCCTGGTGAGGGCGACATCGTTTTCAAAGCCAATATGTTGGAAACCATTGAACCCGGTCTGTACTTCCCCGGTCTCGGCGGTATCCGGATTGAGGATGATGTGTTGATTACCCCGGGCAAGAGTGAAGTGCTCACTACTGCTCCCCGCCGTGATCTAATTAAGATTCCCGCTTGATGAGTTGTTCACCGTCCGAATCGTAATGATTCAGGCGGTGTTTTTTAGTTAAAATGATTGAAATCAGCCGACTGCCGCATTATTGTGATAGACATAAGGACGTGAGCATGTGAGTGATGATATTGATTTTTTGACACAACTCGTACAAACTGACTCGGCGAATGACCATGAAGCGGCTGTTTCTAAACTGATTCAAGCCAAATTAGACGCTGCCGGAATAGAAAGTCAGATTATTCCCTATGCCGATGGCCGCACTAACTTGGTGGCCGAAATTGGCAGCGGGGATCGTATTTTAGCCTTTGAAGGTCATCAAGATACCGTGAGTCTGGGCAATTCAAAAGAATGGACCTATCCGCCCTTGGGTGCCGAGATTCACGACGGCGAAATGTATGGCCGCGGCTCGGCCGATATGAAGAGCGGTCTGGCGGCCATGGTGCTGGCCATGATTCGCTTGAAGGCATCTGGCTTTGCAGGTCATCTGCGATTAATGGCTACCGTGGGTGAAGAATATGGGGCCATGGGGGCTTATCAATTAGCCGATCAAGGGTACGCGGATGACATTAGCGCCTTGATCGTCGGCGAACCCACTTCTTTGAAGATACTGTTTGGCCATGCCGGTTCCTTGAATTACAAGATTATCGCCCACGGTAAATCGGCCCACAGTTCTGAACCGCAACGGGGCATTAATGCTGTGGAAAAGCTCGTCGACTACATCGTCGCCGAACGCCACGCCTTCGACGATGCGCCTATCGATCCCGTCATTGGTTCACTGGCTCACAGTGTCACTGTCTTGCAGGCTGGTGACCAGGTCAATACGATTCCAGATTTGGCAGTGGCTGCTGGCAACATTCGTCCCACCCCAGCCTTTCCGAATGAGCAAGTGATTAGTCGAATCAAAACACTGATCACCAAGTTGAATGCCGCAGGAAACGGTACACTGGAATTCAATTTGACCCACAGTTTCTTACCTGTGATCTCCAAGAAAGATGGCCACTTGGTCACCGCGGCTAACAAAGCCGTTACCAGTGTCTTAGGTCGACCGGCTAAACTCGCCATTATTCATGCGGCTACTGATGCGTCGGTCTATACTCGCTCCAAGAACAAGTTTGAAACGATTATTTATGGCCCTGGGTCGATGAGTATCGCCCATCAAATCGACGAACACGTCAATGTCCAGGATTACCTGCAAGCAATTGAGACCTATACTGCCATGGCCCAACACTATTTTGCTTAACGCGGTCGCAGCCGCCGGATGTTTTGATTCGGCGGCCTTTTTCTGCATAAAAAAAGCACCCACATTACCGTGAGTGCTCCGTTGAACTATGTATATAAGAACAGCGACGTCCTACCCTCGC
>NZ_AZEC01000024.1 GCF_001435585.1 Schleiferilactobacillus perolens DSM 12744 | reverse complement strand
GAGCCGACATCCGTGGGGTAAACGTATTCACTACCCCGCCATTCCAGTTAACATGGCCGACATTAAGATCAATCCCGCCAATATCCCAACTCTCAGAAAAAGTCGGTCTGGGCGTATCCTCGACTAATACGTTGATACTGGCATAGAACTTGTTGCCGCGCTTGGTTATCGTCACGGTTTTGATCTGGCCAGTAAAACGCAGTGTCTCAGCCATTTTGATCTTGGTGAAGTGATGCTCAGTCTTGTGTGGTCGATCCAACTTAAGAAATCTCCCAGCCACTTTGGCCCGATCGGTCGTAAAGCTTTGCTTGGGGTCCCGTTTACTGTGAAACTTGGGCTGGTGGGCATCCGGCATGTTGGGATTAAAGAAATTTTGCCAGGCTTGGTGCAGACGATGAATCGCAGTTTGAAGCACCCGCGCAGATAGCCGGCGCTGCCAGCGCGCTTTGTTTTCCACCAGTTCATCACGGACTTTGCGTTCGCTGGGCCGCAGCTTCTTGTCTGACAGAAGCAAAGAGGTGGTGTACATGTCTTGCCAAGTTTCTAAGCCACGGTTCCAGCAGAAGCGGTTATAATCCATTAATTCAGTGATGATAGTCTTCATTTCCGCGTTGGGGTAGATACGAAGCTTGTGAGTTTTGATGGGCATTCGATTCACCTCCTCATAATTCAAGGATACCGGATCGAATGTATGTTTGTCTCTTCTATTGCTCAACCATTTTTTCTTCTCCCAGGAACCGGTACCGGATTAACGCAAACAATGTTAATGATCGTATTTGATACTTGACCACAAAATCGGTAATCATTCCAAACCTCCTATGCCTGTACATTAGCAGGTCATAACGGCTAGCGTCTCACGATTTGCGGTAAGTGGTCGAAAATGGGTGGTGAGTGGTCAATATTTGCGCTGTCGTCATCACGCCGACTCTTCTTTCTTGCGTACTAGTTAATCGTAAGAAAACACGTTTAGACTGAACTCCATCCGAATCACTTTAGTTTGGTCGTATCAGACACTTTTATTCAATGCGCATTTTGCGTGTTGCTATTAATACGCATTTTGCGTATTATGAAGGGGAGAAAAGAACGATGGTCAAGAGACGCAAACTAGTGAAAGACTTACTCTCCAAAGGCATCTTTCTCAATGAGCATGGTGGCCGCCATGCAAAACTGATCAATCCAACAAATCATCACACCGCACCATTGCCGCGTCATACAGAAATTGCACCAGAGACGGCCAGGGAAATCTATGACCAACTCGGGCTAAAACACCCAGCTAAATAAACAACATTTAATCAGGAGGATCCACTATGGCTGATAAATTTATTGCCTATCCCGCAATCTTTCACCCAACGCATGGCGATCATGACATTTATCTAGTTAAGTTCCCCGATCTACCCAATACATTCACGGAAGGCTATGGGTTAGAAGACGCCTATGTGATGGCGAGCGACGTACTCGCCGAAATGAATTATGACCGAAAGGATTTGCCCAAACCTTCCAATCCAAAAACGTTGAAGATCAGCGGTGAAGAGTTCGTGACTGTGATTAGTGCAAATCTATCTGCCAAAAAACGGGAGTTGCGCCGTTATGTGCGCAAAAATGTGACCGTACCCGCCGATTTGGCAAATTGGGCAGAAAATACCGGGATCAATTTTTCAGCAACATTGACCGATGCGCTCATTGCCAAACAGGACAAAGCAGACAAGCAGGAATCTCTGACATGAAAATAATTACCAAGTGGTGATTAACTTCGTCACAATATGGGCCGTCTTCGCATTTACCGAGACGGCCCGCTTTATATTCTGACGTACCCAGGGCGGTCGCATAGTTGCCCCGCATGTTGCTTTCCTAAGACCCGTGATGCAATACGTGCTTCAGTAATGCCGCTTCAGTCAACGTTCTTCTCTGACAGTTCGGCATTTTTGCGCCGCTTATGCTTTCGTCTTCGTTTCGGCTTCTTACTCATTTTTTGCCAGCGACGCAGAAACCTGTCATCCACTGGGAATTGCTGGGTCAATGGCAATGTCTGAATGTGTTGCGTCAAGGCATCAAGCATGTATTGCCGCCACTGGTCTTGCGGAACACCTTTATCTATCGCTTCTCGACGCCAAGTGGCAGGCAGTTCCTTAGGCTGAGATTCCAGAAAGGCCTGTCTTCTTTTCTCCAATGACTGATTTAACAGCGTACCTGTTTGGCCCCACCAAGCGGCAAAAAAACCGTCTAACAGTACGTCTCCCACTTTGTCAGTCAAAGAATCGCCCATGTATTCAGCCACCCTTGGATACATCATTGAGCGCAGCTCTTGGGATGTTAACATCGGATTTTTAGTTCGTTCAGTTTGAATCCATTCCCACATTTGGTCTTTCGGTTGTTTATTCAACCAGTCCCGGGTCAGTTTTATCGTTTTGTCCCGGCGTAAACGTTTCTGATAAATACGCAATGCCTCTGCACCACTGTGATAACCCTTGCCGCGATTGTCATCCAGTGCTGTCTCGCTCGTGACTTCTACAATTTTGTAGCGGGTGACAGGATATGGTTCGCTGTCGTAGTCGTCATAATAATCATACTCACCATAATATCCAAATCTTGGTTCTGGTTCGATATAGACCGTAAATGGCACAAAGCGATACGACCGTCCTTCCGTCTTGACGGCAACTTCTTCCGCCGCCAACGCGGCTGCTTCCTGCGCTTTCTCTGCTTTAATTTCTGCCTCTATCTCTTCCTGCTTTTCCTGTTCCCGCTCAAATCGTTCTTGTTCTGCTTGCTCGTCCCGAGCTTTATAGAATGCCTCGTTTTCCTTCATAATCAGTTGGACCAAATCCCAATTCTCTTTTGGCAATGGTACCCGCGGCTCGGAAACATTGAGTAGCTTAATTTTTGTAGGCCGCTCAATTTTGTAATCCGTGGCCACTGGATGTTTTTCGCTGAGGAAGGTATCACGCCCCAAGTATCCTTTTGTATATGTGGAAATACGTCCGTCAAATTGCAGACGATCGTCCTTCTTTAGATGCCCCAGCTTTTGAAAACCCAATGTGTAGTTAAACCACAGATGGTCTGTCAGTAAGCTGCCTGCTTGATCCATAACATTATTGACCAGAATGGTGGGCTGATAGTAAGTTTTGCTTCGCAATTCGGTTGTTTTGTATCCAGTTCGTTCAAAGGTCGCAGTGAAGGTGTGGCGGTGTTCCGAACCAACCGCTTGGAAGTTCTTGCGCATCGTGGGTCTTCCCTTCTTATTCGGATAGAACAATGGCAGCGACATCGTCGCACACAAACTGATGTTCTTGATTTAATTATAATAGATTACTTCAGAATTTGGGCAACGGATACACTTGTTCCTGTTTCAACTTTCAACGAAAAAAAGACGTTTAATGAAACAAAAATGCGAAATGCGCGTTGCAAGAATACCTGAGGCCTCCCTTCAAATTACCGTGTGCTCACTCACCCCCGCAAACGCTAAGTTACCCATCTTCAAATATCTGAAAACTTTTTGATTTTATTTGCTTGCGCAAGCAATTTAAGAATGCTATACTTCTTTTCAGTAAGGAAAGGTGATGACAGTATGGCCGCAGAAACTGATGCGCTCATTTCACAATTAAATATCACAGCGCGGCGAGTGCAAGCTTACCTCGACGTCAAACTGAAGCCGTTAAATCTGACCGTGAATAACTACTATTTCATTCTCAAAATTAATCAAGACACTCCCCTGACCCAAGATCAGCTCTTCAAACGAATCTATCTCAGCCCGAGTAATGTCACTCGCCGCCTGACCCAGCTCATTGATTTAGGACTGGTGGAAAAGCAGCGTAATCCGCAAGACGGCCGTTCCTGGACGGTGACTCTCACCGTCAAAGGCAAGGCCTTGGTGCCCCAAGTCGAACAAATAATTGCCCAGGTCAACGCCACTGCCTTCAATGATCTGGTTACTACTCAACAAGAAGAATTGATCACTGCATTAAAACTAATCGACCATAATTTAGCCTAGGGAGGTTTTTGAATGTCAACACCACTTACCGTATTAGGCACACCCCAATCGGACTTACAAATTCCTGATGGTTTTGTCCGTGCCAGCGAAGATACTCAGACCCGGAACGGTGAAACAGTCTCAGTCGTTCGCTATCAAAAATCTGGTCGAATCGTGATGAATAATCCCCACGTCACGGTCATCTTTGGCCGCGATGGCCGCTTGATCAGTTACAATAACTTTGCCGTCGACAGTATCGCTCCACTGCCTGCAAAAGAGGATGCAATAGATCAAGCTATCCGCATCTTTGCTACTTTGGACAGTCCTTACGCTCGTGGCCTGAGCTTTATACGGGTCGATCGGTACAATCGCCACTTTATGAACGACCATAGCAATCAGGTTGAGATTCCAATACGCTGGGTGAAATTTGCCCACCGTAACGGTTCCTATAATTGGGTCTCAGTGGGCCCTGGTGGTCAAATCATCGAAATGGAGCGGGAATCCGAGTGGGATTACTTCCGTTCCCGCCGAGCCACAGAAGAATGGAACTATGATGATTGGGTCCTGGCGCGAGCTGGCAAGGGGCCGCAGTTGGCCGCCCCAGAGGCCTTCGCCTAAGGAGATTGTGCTATGGATCAATTCGATATTCTGATCGAACAATTGGGCCAACTCAACGAGCGGGCCCGCCAATTGGAGGATGTGGACTACATCACCGCTTCTTACAAAGGGTTCAGCAACGGTGGCCTTACTCTGGCAGAAGTGAAAGACCGGATCATTGATGTCCGCCACCGAATTACCACTCTGGAACGGCAATTGGACGATGTGTTCGATGATCTCTCTTAGATAACTGCAGGATATCGAGATCATTTTATCCTGACTATTAACCTAAACCGCCTCGTACGCAAAAGGCCACCCCAGCAAACGCCAAGGTGGCCCTTTTTAACTTCGTGTCCCAGTTAGCAAGTTGCTCCGCTGACCGTGATACCCTTCTTAAATGCCGCCAAAACATCAGCACCCTTAGCAATCCGCACACTACCGTCCAGCAGACCGGAATTATCTTTCAAGCTAATGCTGTAGTTGCGGTAGTCCATCGTCAAGCCGTCGCCCAAGAAATTCAAATCATAGGCAGACGTGTACAACGCCACATTGGCATCATTCGTCAATGGGATTGCATAATCAGGATCGGACTGGTCCAAAATGATCAAGGAGAACTTAGCCCCGATACTGCATGCGCCGCCCTGCAACGAATACTTACCGCCACCATCATCAGTGATCAATAATAACGTCTTGTCGGACAACTGCTTATCCCTTAATAGCTTTACCATTGTATCTGTCATATTGATTTTCATTTTCCATCGCCTCAATTCAATTGTACACAACTCGTCAAGCTTTCCCACTCAAACCCGACTAACGAAATTGTTCGTCACAATCCCACCTTATTGATTGCGTATTCATGCATACCGGAGTATGGTTGGGGCATCAAAAAGGAGGTCATTTCAATGCGTCAAAAAAGTTTCGTCAGTCGTGCTTACTGGGTGATGTATCTTCTCAATATTGTTGTGCTGCTTGGCTTCGTGGCTGTGGCGTATTGGCTGTACCAGCAGGCTCCTGCCAGAATTCCGGATCACTGGAATGGCGCCATGCAAATTGACGCCTATGGCAACAAAATTGAGCTTTTCATCTTCCCTGCTCTGGCACTCATCGGCGTGATTCTCCACCCCGCACTGGTGGATCGGAAATATCCCGACGGCTCCAGTAACAACATGTGGTCGAAAATCATCTTTGGCGTGTGTATTATTGCGATTTGGGTCGCTGCTGGTTTGGGATTGTTAGCCATCTATCGTTGGTTAGGGCGTTAATCGATATCAAGTAAATAATTAATTGCGGCACAACTGGACGGTTGTGCCGTTTTTTTATTCTGATGATACAGATCGACAATTGACAATCAGTAAAATCCTGTTTTGTGGGAATGATTGCTCACCGTTATTCTTTTTTGACCGATGTTCAGTATTGATAAACTTTCTTTACTATAACTGCCTCAGAATTGTCCTACAAGACTGATACAATAAAAGAAAGTGGGATTGGAAGCGTTTAATGCATAATGTTGCACCGATCCCCCACGATTTTAATCAAAGGGGGCCGTTATTTTGTTTGGCGGGAGAAGAATCAAAAGAAAAATCATCACATGGGTACTTTTGCTGCCCATTCTTTTTGGCATGGTCGTATTGACACTTTTTGGCCAGGTACAGGCCGTAACTATCGGGAATGTTTTAGATAACACTCAGCCGACAGCTCCCGGAGATATGTATCGAATTCCTGGTCTGAATAGATACCGCCGTGGTGGTGAAGGGTCTTATGTTTACACTGGTATCAATATGCCTGGCATTACCGGTACGCCAATAACCACTGGCACAAGTGCCGACTGGGAAGGTAAGAAAGCTGAGTCACCAACAATCATTACATTCCCAGAAAAAGTTTCTAATTCTGGTAGTGATCCGGATCCTTGGTTCAGTATTAACTACGTCGACAAAAATGATTTTATTGATTTTAAGAGCGCGAATCAAGCGAACAATTTCTATAAAACTGGAGAATCCAATTATAACCAGAACAATGTACAAAGCCTGATGACTACAGGTACTTTGGATGCCACTGGCACACCTGGCCCTGTTCTCAAAAGTGGAAAATCTTTTGATGGTGGCATATTGCAGGTGACCGGTAATGTGCCCATCAAAGCCCAGATTGCAGGATCAAAAACTTCTGTCGACTCGGTACTGGCTGGCAATTGGGGTGTGATGGTACGCGTATCCCTTCCACCAGGCATTGATGCCAAATCATTAGGTGGCGCCATTGATTGGGGCAAATCATATTTCTACCTTACTCTTGAATCTATTCCGTTTTTGGGTGCAAAAATATCAAATTTAAACTTTCCACTCCAATTTGATCACCACGTATATTTGGATCCAAGCGATAAGAGCATCTTCTACCTCAAAGTGAAGGGCATCCCCTTCAATATCAATTACGATACAAAAAACGCAAAAATGGCACTGCAACGAGGCGGCGCCGATTATCTTGATTATTTGCATAATGTCTTTTTACCAGACGGCAAGACATTAACTAATTTGGACAATCTTGGCAACCCAATAACCATCGGATCTGGTGATGACATCCAGCCTAACTTTGTCCAGCAAACCGGTGGTAAAAACTTCGTATGGGATCCCTTTAGATCACTTGCTAATGGCGTTCTAAAAGATCTTATGCCTGATTGGTTGGCAGATTTTATTACTGGCGGCTTAGTGCCAAGCTTGGTATACGATGTTGGTAACGTTGGTAGAACAATTTCATTACTTAACGCAGCTAATCCTTCAGATAATCGCCCATTAGTGAAACTGTCGTGGGAAGGTCTGCTTGATCCCGCTCGATGGTTCCAAATTACCATTGCCACACCTTTGGTCAAAGCCTTAGCGGGTTACTTCGTAAATAACGGTTTTGAAGGTTCCGCTCATATTAACTTCTCCTTTGACATGTCAAAATACAGTGGTGATGTGGACAAAACCTATCAATCCATTACCGGTGGGCGCCTATTTCCTGCACCATACGCTGATGGCCTCATCAATAAAGGAGACACCATGGGCGGTGACCTCGACAATCGCCGCGCACTGGGGATTACACTTTATGGTAGTAATACTTTGCTTGATCCATATTCAGTATTGGCGGGTAAAGACCGGTCAAAACCTAACACTGATCTACTCAGCCAATTGAAAGCCGGCACTTCGCCAATGGACTATGCCCTCATTGACCGGACCAAACTGGATTTAGGCAAAACAAACCCAAGTCAAACCGACGTCCGCGAGTTCCCGGTCTACACCAACTTCACCTCCTGGACTGCCTTTGTCGCCCCATTCGACAACAGTCAGACGGTAGATACCTTAAACTCCAGCGGTGATCCGTTAGGTGCAGACATGCGGGCCCGAGTTGCCACTCCGGACAGTTATAGCGACGGAATTCTAGTGAATGACGGGCAAGCCTTCAGCGTGAATAAGGACTACAACGCAGCCGACTATGCGCCGAAGATGGCCGATAAGATACTCACCCAAGCGGGCGGCATTACGCCCCAACGCTACACCCAGGTCTATCAATACTACGACTACAGCGGTGACCAACCTGTGCCAAATCCCACCCGGCAATACACCACATCTGACAACAAGCTGGCTGTACAGGTGCTCAACGACACCAACGCCCCGAAGGATTATTTTGGTCGAGTCACGAAAGGATTCCCTGATAACACCTGGGTCTATTCCGGCAAGTACAACTACTTGCCGGTGGCCGGCACTAATGTCGGCCTGCGTCAGGATATTCGACCAGAAATGAATCTGTCAGGGGATCAGATTTATGTGCTCGACAAGAGTCAGCTCATCAACAATAAAACCCTCACTGAAATGTTTGGGACGTGGCGCGATAAACTCACCGTCGGCACAGATACCATGAGTATCACCATGTATCCGCTGGGCTCAGACACCTCGCTGGGCAATGCCAGCAGTAACCAACTGGTACCCAGTGCCACGTTGAACGATATTTCCCTGCATTTAGGTGATTCTGTGCCATATGGATTCGAGGGCGATCCGCCCTATGGGGACATCAAAGCGGGACTCACCATTCCACCAATGAACAGCACGGACAATGGCTTTTATGGCATTGTGAATCTAAAACGCAACGCCGATGTGCCGATTAACATGAACACCGCCAACCCGCTCACACTGATACTGGATGCCCGCTCAGAAGATCTGGCCAGCCGTGCCAACTTCCTCATTTTGTTGAAAGATGATACGGAAGGCGCCGACTGGGCAGCCACTCATCAATATGCCGGCACAGATAACAAGACGTACTTCTTCTACCAAAATGGGGATAACGTCAATGTAAACGGCAGTGTTAAAAATAATGGCGATGTGGCCAACCAGGTGTTCCAAATCATGATCCCCCGGGTCGCAGGGGTTACGTCTTCCAAGCCGACTGTCCAAAACACTGACGGCAGTGATATTCCGGCAGCTAACATCACCCCGATCACCCCAAACAACACAGATCTGGACAAGTATTACCAGCGTTGGCTGGTCAAGATGCCTAGTCCAGTAATCAAGGGGCAAACGTTCACCTTCAAATACGCCTACCAGGCTGCGGACATCACTACAATGCCCGCTAGCACTACCTTGCAAACCGTCATTGGTAATCAAGATGGCAAAGTGTTGGCGCGCACTGGTAATCTGTACTTAAAACGGATGAAGAACATTGCGATCATGCAAACACCGACGCTGGACTTTGGGGAGCATCCTTTACCCAAGACCCAACAGACCTATGGGTTAACGGATGCCAGTAAACAAAATTCCCAATTGATTATTCAAGACAACGGCCAAGCTAATGGTCGCGATCCGCTGAGTTGGGCCGTCTTCGGCTGGATGGAAGCATTCGGCAACAGTGCCAGCGGTGAAACCCATGAAGACTTCCAGGTCGATCTGGGTGTCCCCACGATGCCACCTGATTATCAGTATCCAGAGGGTGACAGTCTCAAGAATCAGCTCATTGCCAACCATACGCCGAAGACAATGGTTGCCGATCGGGTGTCCATGCCGCTATTCAAACTGGATCGGTTGTTAGAATCCGGTACAAACGCCGCGCCTTTGACCCTGACGTATCCAAACGCCCAGTTGACTGTACCGGCCAGTGTGAAAAACAGTGGCCGCTATTCATCAACTATTACCTACTCCGTCACCGACGGATTGCAGTAACCATTAAAAAAATAAGGGTATCGATTGTGAGAAATCGTGCCCTTGTTTTTATGCGCCGACTAACGTTGTAGAAGCCACCAAACTAGCCCGCTAATGATAATGATCCCGGCCAAACCGCTAACGATTTCTTTTGGTGTCGATTTCCGAATTGTCACGGTCCAATGCCCACGATGCCATTCGCGTGATTTCATTTTTGCGTCTCCTTTTGATTTCGTGATATACTAAAAGCACCAGGAGAGGGTAATGGCAGTTACCCACCCTGTGAGCGGTTATGCTGAGCGCTCAAACATAAATGAGATGGTCACGAAGACAAGGTGAATAGTAATTGTCACCTTCGTCAGGCGTGGCCTTTTTTGTCGGGCCCGTTTCTGACCATGTCTCACCCGTGTGAGAGGTTGCATAACATCACCTCCTCCCTGGTGCCAAATTATTATATCAAGTATCGAGCCGGAATAATAGCGAACACAAGCCAAAAAACCATTGTCGCACCGCTTGTTTTCCCACTTTTCGCCATCGTTTCCCAGAAGCCTTTTGTACTACTTCCCTAACGATTAAATAACTACCGGTAAATCACACATCCGCTCTAGCCGCCTGTTCTTCTTGCACCGCCCGTCGATCCGCAATCTTGAAGAACGGATACCACAGGAAGAAGTTCAATACGAGTACAACCACCATCACCAACAGCAATTGCCACCCGCCGAGAATAAAGATTTGCATCGGCCCGGGAGTGGTCCAAGGCAGTTGGGCAGAAGCCAAATACTTCGTGATCCCGAGCAGCTTGATCATACCCCAAGTGGCAAACCCAGACACCGGTGCCACCAGTAACATGGGTAGAAAGAAAATTGGGTTCAGCATGATGGGGAAGCCAAAGATCAATGGTTCGTTGACATTGAACAGCGCCGGCAATGCTTCTAACTTGAATAATTGCTTGTAACGCGCTGACTTGGCCCGGGCCATGGCAATCACTAAGCCATAGGTCTGCCCTTGGCCGCCGAAGATATTGCTGGTCATCACGTACACAATCCCCGCCGCCAAATACGGCAATGGCTTCTGCGCCGCTAAAGCATTGATATTCTCTGTTAATAGAGACATTAAAATCGGACTGGCAATCCCCAGAATGAGAGACGGATGCAACCCAAAGAACCAGAAGACATTGGTCAAAGTCGCTAGCACAATGACGCTCCACACATTGCCGGTGAGGTTCTGTAACGGCATTTGCACAAGCTTACTGATGAGCGTGAAGACATCATGATACGGAGTCATATAGAAAATCATTCGAATGGCAAACATTGCCGTCAAAATGACGATCCCAATAATAGCGGGACTCATGGACTCTTCCACCATCGGCGGAACGCCCTGAGGCATTTTAATCGTTAAATGATGTTGGGTTAAGACGACAAATAACTTGGCAGTGATGTACCCTACCAAAATGGCCACGATCAAACCGCCGCCCCCGGTGTTGTTGGTCAGAAAGCCAGAAACTGTCTGCGTTTTTCCAGTCTTAATCACCTGGGGCATAAGCATTAAAAAGCCCACTAAAGAGAGCAGACCGGCGTTCAGCCCGCTCATCTTGTAGTGATTCGCATATAAATAGGCAAAGTTGAATGCCACATAGATCCCCAAGGCATTCATAGACGCATTGATCGCCGCATTAAATTGATTATTCAGGTCTGAACCATAAATATATTGCTGCCAAGCGGGAATCGGCAGGCCATAAATAATCAAAATCACCGATACCCCAATCGTCACCGGCAGTGTACGCATAAACGCCCCCGCTAAGGTTGAAAAGAACGTGTTGGCGTTCATTTTATTAGCGATAGGCGCCAAATATTTGTTGAGAAACTTTTCAAATGTATTCACGCTTATTGTCCTCCCTTTTGTTCAATTATACACGATACGAGTGCCCGATTCCGCAAATCATACCCGCCACTTTTTTCGCCACTTTCTGGTACTATGAAGTTAGATAATTAGAGAAAGCGGTGACAGGTGATGGCGAATGCGAGTTATTTACAAATCAAGCAGGCCTTTCGGGAGCTGGACAAGAACGGCAAGGGCGCTAAGCAGTCTGCGGCGGCCAGAAAAAAAGATCTGATGGCTGCCTTTATCAAGCGTACCACCGGACCCGCGACCGCACCAAAACCTGTCGCTTCCGCAACGCCTGCAACCGCTGCCCCGAAAAGGCAAAAAAAGAATACACAGCGTCAGTCTGTCCGCAACCCGCAAGAAATCTATCGGCTCAAACATCAACTGGCGACAACCAAACAAAGAACCGCCGATCAGCAAAAACAGATTACCCAATTGCAGGATCAATTGACGGCTGAGCAGGGTAAAATCACCCACTGGCACCAACAAATCCGCCGGCTGACCAATCAGCATCTGCAAATGCGAACGGCGACCACCCGCCTGCACCGGACGATTCAAAGTCTGCAGCAAAAAAACGCCAACCGCAGTAAGACCATCAAAAAGCTGCGCTGGGAATTGCAGGCTTGGCGCAACCGTACCAACCGCCTGCAGCAGGAAAACCGGCAGTTACGCGGCCAATGGATTGCGAAAAATCAAAGCGAATATGTCGCCACCTATCAACTGTGGCAAAAAGAGCAATCCCCCTACCGTATTTTACGCGACGAAGTGATTCCCCATTTACAAAACGAGATCACGGCCCTGCAAGGCACGATTACTGACTTAAACCAAACGATTAAAGCAGGTAAATACCGCTACGATTTATTGCTGCAAGTCTTTGACCATGAAGCGCAGTGGCGGCCCAGCCGGGATGTGGCAGAAGAGCTGTTTGCACCGCTGGTTTCCCGTCAACAGATGGCCCGCATCAAAAAGATTCTGGCCCAAGGGTACAGGGAAGAAACTGCTCCCAGTCGGCCATCTTGGCGGCCGGCCACAGTGCCGTTGACCGATGCCGCTCGGGTCCAAGTGACCCAACCGACCGAAACAGATAACCCCCTATTCAAAGAACTCTTAGCCCAAACCACGCCCGTGGCGGCGGCACCCAAATCAAAAAAGGCCGTCCACTTGGCTTTGGATCGATACAGTGCGGTGCGTCATGTTCACCCCCAGAAGACGAAACAACCTACTGTATTCACCACCCCGGACTGGTTAGAGAATGCCACTGTCTTCCAGGACATCCCGATCTACGTGTTCACTTGGCAAGATGCAAAGGGCATTCGCAATCAGTTAACCCAACTCGGCGCCATCGTGCAGATCATCCGCCCTGATGCCATTTCCTTGAATCAGATTCACGCGATTGCGTATAGCCAACAGGACGCCATCATGATCACCGACCGCACCAAGGCGCATCACGCCACGGTTCAGGCCATGAAAGATATTCAAGCTGATCCAACTGCCAACCATGCCGTGGCAGTGATTGCGGATAAGGGCATTGGCCTCGCCTCGACTCTGCGTACCATCTACGACATTTTAATGGGTCGCTGGAGTCGTTCCCAGGCGCTATTTAACCGCGAAACCCCATCTGTTGATAGAAATCATTGATAAACGCCAAGCAAGACACCCGATTTGGATCTCTTTGCGGTAACAAGAAATAAGCATTCTGCATAATCCGCAGCCACGCACTCAGGCGGTAGTAAGATGGCAAATTATCGTTGGCGTAATTGTCCCATAAATAAGTGTGCTCAATCGTCAACCAATCCGTCCATTCCTGCACAGAAATATTTCCGACAGTCAAACCAAATACTAAGGCCGCCGCCAACCGCTGCTCCTCATCATCCATGAAAGGCGCCGTCATTCGTCGTAAGACCGTGACGACGCTTTTTTGTACATCTGGTACTAACTTCTGGGAAAACTGGGGATGGCGCACTGCGGCCCCGAGAAAGTCGGCACCATGGGCCACCGCATGGGCCCAGCCATGTCCAGATACGTAACCTCGGTAGTCTTTTTCTTGCTGCAAATAAGTCACGGCCCACTGAAAATAGGCAGTCCGCTGGGCAACGGTGAGAAAGGAATGTTCCCGGTCATAATCCAGGATCAAAGTCCCCACTAATGCGGTAAATGTCCGGCCAAAAATCGCGTCGGTATCTGCTTTTTCAATATCCCGCCATAAATCCCGCCGATCCAACACAGTTTGCGCGACTTCTGCCCGCTGATCCGCCGTGAAACCATCGTCAAAAAAGCCGCGGCCAAAAAGCGTATAGATAATCCCATCCCGCAAATGACCATCCGGATCCCCAATGTGGTCCAGCATAAAGGTCAGTTCGTTATCTGTAATGGTGAGCGGATTAGCATCCACTAACGCCGCCAGTTCTTTGGTCATTGCCATCGTGTGGCCCCCCGTTATCTTTTTCATTCTGATTCGATTATTCAAAGAAAAAGGCCTGGGAACATCATCCCAAGCCAGGTGATTAGCAATTCTAGTTATTTTTTAGTCATCGTCTGCAGCACTTGTTTAGCCACCAACGTATAGTAATGCGGTTGGCCCGTCGTATTCGGGTGGAAACTGTCCGCGGCAAACCAGTCGCTGTGGCCCTTAGCCGTCGAATACCAATCAATCAAGTGGACATTCTTGTACTTGTCCGCTGCCGCCGCGATCTGCTTGTTCGAGTCGCTTTCCCAACTCTGACTCGGCACATGCACATTAATCCAGAACACGGTCCGCTTCGTACCCAAAGCCGTCATGATTTCTTTGGTCGTGTTTGCTGTGAATGCCCCATTGGTACCGACACCTAAAACGACTGTATCGGCCAATTTGCTTTCACCGCTTAACTTCTTGATCACTGCCGGGGCGCCATATGCTTGCCGGCTGACGTCGGCTTCCATATTCATCTTCGGGAAGATTTCCTTCAGGAAGCTTTCACTCCCTAGCATGACAGAATCACCAACGAAAGTGATCGGCATTGTTTTGGCGTACTGCAATTCTGGGTAAGTCAAGCCATACTGTTTCAACTTGCCATAAAGCGGATCAGCGGCCGCTTGTGAAGACGCTAACGCCTCACTGCGCGACAACGCGGCAGCCCTTTTCTTAGAACTGCTGGCCGCGGCGGCCTTTTTCTTCGCTGCTTGTTCAGTGCGGACCCGGGCATTATTCGCCTGGACCCCATACCAAATCCCGCCGCCTGCTAAAACAACTACCACAATCGCCACAATGATCCAGACGATCTTCATACCACTCGACTTTTTCTCCCGATGCATAAACCCGACTCCAATCCATTTAGTTAACTATGGAATATCATACCATCATCGGTTGCTGAATTCCTTGTCGAGTTCGGTGAAATCGGGGATATACGCGCCTTTAAGCGAAAATTTATCTTCTGCAAAATCAAAAATCATGATGCTGCAATTACCAAAGTGACCATTGTATTGATGTTCCGCATATTGATCCCATGCCCGCTTGAAACAAGCGATGGCGCCACCGTGGGAGACCATTAAGATATTCCTGTGATGATCATGCTGCATTAAGTGCAGAATCGTGTCTGAAAGCCGCTTGGTCACCTGGGTTTGAGTTTCACCCCCGTAGGTTGCAAAGAAATCATTGTAGGGCAGCGGCGGATTGAGGAACTCCGGTTGCGCCTCAAACCGGCCAAAATACCATTCCCGCAATCCCTTTTCTCGGTGATAAGGCAGATCTGTCACGAGTTCCAAGGTGTCACTGGCCCGTTCGGCGGTGGAACAATAGGCGCTGCCTAGGGTAATATCGTTATCTGTAAAGTAACGCCCTGCAATTTGGGCCTGGCGAATCCCCTTTTCAGTCAGTGGTGAATCCACCCAGCCTTGTACCCGGTGTTCTTGATTGAACATGGTTTCTCCGTGGCGCATTAAGTATAACGTCTGTGTCATTGGACAAAACCCCCTCTCTGATGTATCCGTTTCATTGTACCGCACTACGGCATTTTCAACCTGTTATTGGCCAGTGAATCTGATTAACAGTACTCTTTTGTCGTCGGCTTGAACACACCTTAATGGATTTTTCGCAACCAGGTGATCATTGCCTGCGCAATCTGCTCCTGTTGCTGCGCATTACTAATGGTCGCCGTCCGATCACCCTTTTGGTGACCATAACTGCCGAATCCGGCATGATTGCCGTCTTTGATTTGGATATAGATCGTCTGGGTGGGTAAGTATTGCTTAGCCTGGCGATAGGTGGACCAGTTCAGCACACCATCTCGGCTGGCCGTGATTGACAGGACCGGTTTTTGAAACCCCCGCAGACTGCCCTTTTGATCCGGATAACTGGCGAGAAAGAACACGCCCTGAATGTTATTGTGGGCATGGGCATACCGGCTAGCCATCACGCCGCCCAGGGAATGGCCGCCCACCACCAGGGAGCGTTTGGTTTGCTTGCCCACACCATCTGCAGCATTGGGTTTGAGTACGGCCAACGCCAGCGGCATTTGCAGGACATAAACGGGGTACCCGGCAGCCGCCACCTTCTTCGCCCAGATGCTGTAGCTGGGTGGCGAAACAAATGCGCCGGGATAAAAGACCACCGCGGGTGTGGCGGTTTTCTCGGCTTTGAAATACAGCCATTGGTTCGTGACCTGAGCACTCTCGGCCGCTTGCTGGGCTGGTTGGCTGGGGCTATAGACTTGGGCGCGGAGGTATAACCAGGCACCTAGCAGGATGACCACGAGGCCAGTGAGTACCCCGATCAGGATTTTGTTTCTTTTCTTCATCGTTTCCTCCTGAGACAATAAAAGAGCCGGGACAAAATTTCGAGTCCCGGTGGATGTAGTGCCAATGCGGAGCGATCGGAGGTGGCAGGGGGCTCAGTGGTGGGAACTGCAATAAACTTGGCCAGGACCGGGCCAAGTTTATTGCAGTTAGGCGACTTTGAAACCGCGTTCCTCAGCGGGTTCAAAGCGCCGTCACCACTTGCTACGCCTGCGGCTACGCACTTGCTGCGCTTCGCAGCCCCCTGCCACCGGAGATTGCGGAGCATTGGCACGGCTCCCGGGGAAAATTTTGTCCCAGTCCCAATGATTAATTTCAAATCAAACTGGTGTCGCGACTTTTTCGTTGCTGCCTTGAATCTGTCGTAACTGTTCTTTGCCATGAATCAACTTCGTCAAAAGTGCATTGACTGGTGTGGGAATACCTGCCTTAGCACCGACTTTGGCGATATAACCATTCAAGAAGTCAATTTCTGTCTTCCGTCCTTTGGCCATGTCTTGATGCATGGACGGATAGTGCGTACCATTGGCATCATCGGGGAATTGCGCGACGATGAGTTGTTTGGTGGCTGCTTCGTCAAAGTGCACATGCTGATTAGCCGCGATGGCCGCGAATTCATCCAGTACATTATCGATCAATGTATCGCAATCGGGGACTTGGCTGAATTCACCGATATTACAATCCAGAATTGTGGTGTAAGTGTTCAGGACCGAATTCAACGCGGCTTTGCGCCAAATAGCCGTCAAGACATCATTGGATGCCGTGGGCTTTAACCCCGCTTCTGTCAACACTTGCAGCACTTGCTTGAAGAAAGGCTCTTCGTTGCTGGCCAGTGCCTGCAAAGTCACACTGCCATTGCCCTTCATGGTAATTTCGCCGGGACCATTCAAAGCGGCGGACCAAACGGTGACGCCGGCGATAATTTGGTTCTTCGGCACGAATTTAGAAATCGTCTCAATGTTGCCAATTCCATTGCCCAGTTCAAGCACATGGGTCGCCGGTGTAATGACTGGCTTGAGCGCTGTCAGCATGTCGGCGATCCCCATAGCCTTCGTGAAAAGAATGATCAAATCAAATGTGCCGTGCACGTCCTTTGGCAAAAAGGCAGGCACGTGGACCCGCTTGTCGCCATCATTCGTGTGGGCAAGTAACCCATGGGCATTGATCGCTGCCACATGCTGCTGCCACAAGTCAATGAAGGTCACGGGATTATCCGTGGTCGCCAACATTGACCCAAACCGGCCACCCATGGCGCCCGCTCCGGCAATTGCAATTTTCACAATGATCAGCTTCCTTTTCAAAATATTGATTACACCATTAATGGTAACACCAAGGACCCGAAACATGTTACGGTGGATGCAATAAGGAAGGGAAATGACGATGACAAATACAATTTATGATGATCCCAGCTTCTTTGATGCCTATAGCCACATGGCTCGCTCTGAAGGCGGCCTACCTGCTGCCGGAGAATGGCAGACGCTGAAGTCCGTATTGCCCGATTTCACCGGTAAAACCGTGCTGGACTTAGGCTGTGGTTACGGTTGGCACTGCCGCTATGCCGTGGAACACGGCGCTAAGTATGTGCTGGGCATTGATTCGTCCGCTAAGATGATTGAGCAGGCGCAATCCATGACCCACAGCAGCATCATTGACTACCGGGTGATGGACATGACGGCAATTGATGAATTGAAGGTCCACTTCGATGTGATCCTCAGCTCTTTAGCAATTCACTACATTCAAGATTATAAGGGCTTGGTCGCAAAGATTTATGCCCGGTTGAATACGCCGGGGACTTTCATTATGTCCGTGGAACACCCCATTTTCACTGCCCAAGGCTCTGAAGAATGGATCAAAGATCAAAACGGTAACACCTTGTACTGGCCAGTGGATCGTTATTTTGATGAATCCAGCCGGGAAACGGATTTCTTGGACCACAAGATCAAGAAATACCATCGGACCATGACAACCTATTTGGAAACCCTGATTAAGCAAGGCTTCCGGTTGACCAACGTGATTGAACCGCAACCGCCTGTGGAGATGCAGAAGGAAAGCGCCGAGATGCGCGATGAATTACGCCGGCCGATGATGCTGATTGTGACCGCAACGAAAGGTTAGAAATGACAAAACGGATTGGGCAGATGTCCAATCCGTTTTGTCGCAAATTAAAGGGGAGCAAAGTCGTTAGTTATCGATAGTGGCCTGCGCTAGTGAGACGTTCTCCCTATCCAGTTGATCCAACCAGTCTAATATTGTCGTCAAGGCAAGCCCAACATTCCCCAACTGACAATGACTGCTTGCATATTCTGCATCAGTAAACCGCCGAGCAGTCATTGACCTGGCATGGGTTAACCAATCGATCTGAAGCGGTAATTGATTATTTGGCACGTAATGATCATTGGCACCCGCAAGTAACAGGACATCCTGATCGACAGATGCTGAGATTTTAGCCGTCGTATATTTCAGCGACTGCTTGAGAAAGTCATACGCGGTGGGGACACCCATAACTGCCGTGCCTTGTTGCAGTGCCCACTGCAGCATCAAGCTGTGCTTCATGAGTTTGGTGAGCAGTGTATTAATCTGGTCCTTATTGCGATCAATAATTGCTGACCTAGCCAACGTCACTTTCAATTCTTCCGGCAATTGGTTGGTAATACAGCTGACCTAGCCAACGTCACTTTCAATTCTTCCGGCAATTGGTTGGTAATACATGTGTAAAAGTCAGGCAGGACGTCGAAACAAACGGCCCGCTTAATTCTTTTTTCGAAAGCCGCCGCCCGCAATACCAGGTTTCCTCCTAACGACATGCCCACGGCCGTCACATCATTGACGTCGAAATAATCGAGCACTGTCTTAACTGGCTTCTCCCATTGATGCGTCATGGCCAACCGTTCTTCCTCAAGTGCATAGCCTTGACCAGGTCCATCGAAATAAATCACGTCATAGCCAGCATCGCGAAACACCATCATCATGCGGGTGAGTTCTTCAATATACCCATCAAAACCGTTGATGAACAGGATCGTCCCTCGTGGTGCAGTCGGCGTTAAACGATACGCCGAAATATGTCCCGTCGCATACGGAATCAGAAAGTGCTGCTTGGTTCCAATGCCATAATAAGCATTGTTTAGTGAAATAAACTTATCCCGCAACGTCTTCTTATCCGGCACATCATCTGGCAAGTAAAACTCAGCGGCTCTAAAGTACAGTGCTGCTCTGAGCTTTTCACCCTCGCTCAGTGCCTTTTCTCCAAGGTCTTCAAACGCCGCAATCGATTGGGGATACGTTTGCTGGTCGTTTCCAATCTTCTTCATCTGTTTCAGCATTTCACGGTCGTTTGACCAATTGAAAAAACGATTCATTTGAAAGTTGACACTTTGATCAGCATTCAAGTGATACATACCAATTGGAAAATCCGCCGTTGCCCATTTGTCTGTCATGTAAAGGATCCTTTCGTGTTTCCAAGGTCACTATACATTGCCGCCGCTGACGCCTACAATGCTTAACAGACGGCGAATTGTTGTTTATCCGACATTTTGCCACAACATGTCGTTCTATTCCGATTTATTCAACAGAGGTGGATCAATTGTCCAATCAGACCGATTTACGAGTGATCAAAACCCAAGAAGCAATTAAGACGGCTTTTCTTCAACTCATTAGCAAAAAAGGATTTGTCGCCATTACCATCAATGACATTGCCCAACAGGCGCGGATCAACCGCTCAACTTTCTATCTACACTATACTGATAAATATGCGTTGCTCAATCAACTCACCACAAATGGCATCGCGCGCGTTGCAACCACCATCACACCCGAGTTGCACATTGCTGACAACGGTGTAAATTACACTGCCTTTACCCAAGACTTGAATCAGTCATTAAGTGTCGTGGCAGGCGATCCTGTTTTGTACACGTTTATTTTGAATGATCCTGCCCACTTAGGCCTACGTCAGCGCGCTGAAGACGCATTGAAGGCGTATCTCAACCAGCACTTGCCGCAAAATACTCAAATGGCCCGTGACTTATTACTGGAGATTGTGCCATCCATTTATCTCGCCGCAATTCGGTGGTGGTTGGCTCATGACATGAAGTATTCTCCGCAGTTTTTAGCGCAAGAATTGGCAAAGTTCTTTGAGCTTGGTTCTCGAAGCATCATTGATTCAGATTCACACTGATGCCAAAGAGTTTTTACGAAGCGTTACCGGACCATGCCGATTTATTTAGAAGCCCTGACTGTGCAGGCCTTCCTGATTAACCAACGTGATTGGGCCCGTAGCTGCCTGTGGAGACGCAGGAGAGAAAGTGCGCAGTGTGCGATGAATTGCGCCGGCCGATAACCCTGAGTGACCGCGACTAAAGGTTAGTCGATTGATCAATATTCAAGCAAAAACGACACATCAGGACTGAAGTGCAACAAAAAAGTTAGA
>NZ_AZEC01000023.1 GCF_001435585.1 Schleiferilactobacillus perolens DSM 12744 | reverse complement strand
ACAGGTTCGACTCCTGCCACCGGCATCAATTCGAAGGTTGCGAATATTCGCGATCTTTTTTTATGCTTAAAAATTGTCCCAGTTGTCACCGAGCAATTCCCGTTTCTTGCGGTCGTACTCTTCTGGCGTAATCGCACCGTCATCCAACAATTGCTTGTAGTCCTTGATTTTCGCAATCGTGGTCTGTTCCTGTTGGGCTGCCCGTTGTTCTTGTGCTGCTTGTTCCACCGCGTGCGCTTTTTGGCGGCTGATATACCACCAAGCGCCACCCGCAATGAGGACAATGGCCGCGATAATGTACCAATATTGAATGGCCAAAGCGAGTACCATCATCAAGATAAAAATCGTCCCACAACCGCCAAGCCAACCGCTGTTTGTTCCCCTACGCATGAATCGATCGCCCCTTTCTGCCGTTGTCTTTGCACCTTCATTGTATCAGCTCCGATTCTTGAAGGCATCACAAGTTGATATTGCTGAATAAATACGATTTTGAAAACAACAGTTTCTAAGCACTCCACTGGTGCTAAATTGTCCCATGAGTTTTCGGGAGAAAGAGGAAATGCCATGGGGAAGTGCAGTCTGGCGACCATTTTGTTGTCAAGGAGGGCTTTTCATTCCTTGGCCGTTTACGCATAATAGGTGCGGTCACTAGCGATAGTCTACTATCGCTAGGTTCGTTAGCCGTTGGCATCAGTGCGATCGGCGGCCATCATACTGACCGAACTAAAAAAGATTAAGAACATTCAAACTGAATACGTTAAAAAAGCGAACCCCGCGGGTTCGCTTTTTTAGTGTCTGGTCAATTCCGTCAATCGTTCCAAATTGGCAATCTCTGCTGGTGTCAGCGGCCGGGCATGTCCCTCTCGCAAGTCTGCAGGTAACGCGAGTGGTCCAAATTGTACTCGCTTTAAAGTGAGGACAGTGCGCCCCACTGCACCAAACATACGCTTCACCTGGTGAAATTTACCTTCGTGAATAGTCACCTGAGCCCGATTGTGGGTCAATGGCACTAATTCTGCTGGCGCTGCTGTGAAGTCTTTGAGACGAACGCCCTGGGCAAATTGGACCGCCTCTGACGCTCCTATCGCCGCATCTAATCCTGCCGTATAAACTTTGGCGACATGCCAGCGGGGACTCAGCAGACGATGAGCGAGCTCACCGTCATTGGTTAGCAACAGCAGCCCAGTCGTATCTTTGTCTAACCGCCCCACAGGAAATAAATCAGGGCGCTGCCACTTTTTGGGCAGCAATGTCATGACCGTGGCGGCCTGTTCATCCTTAGTGGCTGTGATCACCCCGGCTGGCTTATTCAGCAAGTAATAAAAGAATTGGATATATTGGACGATCACGCCATTGATCGCCACCACATCTTGGCCCGGATTCACCTTGGTCTTCGGATCTTTCACGGGGAGTTCGTTCACCGTCACCGTACCACTCCGGATAATTTTTTTCACCTCTGCCCGACTGCCCCGTTGCATGTCGGCAAGGAACTTATCCAGGCGCATCATTTCATATGCAGCCGGCGGCGAATACCGGCGACTCGAGCACCCAACAACCGATCAGCCACGCGGAAATGTAGAACAAGATAACCATAAATGGCTGCCCCGGCCCCAGCCGCCACCACTAATTCCACCATGGCTAATACCCGGTCATACGATGAGAAGCAGAAGTTCATGAGATACACAGCAATGTACACAACGGCAAACATAATGGTGGAAAATACCAGAATCTGAGTTGTATGGACAATGAGGTCCCCCATGCGGAAATGGAACTCCCGATAAAGCAGCGCTAACATGAAGACGCTGCTCACAAAAAAACCGACTGCTGTCGTTGCCAGCGGACCAAATACCCCGAAGAAGTAAATAAAAGAGTATTGCAGGCTAATCTTAAAAACCGCTCCATACAATAGATAACGAATCGCTTGCTTGTTGAGGTACACCCCTTGAAGGATCGCCGCCAACACAGTGAATAACCCAATGATGATGGCAATATAGGAATTGAACTGTAAGACCATGGTGCCCCATGGATCATAACGATAAAAAACAGTATTCAACGGCTGTGATACTGCGGCCATGCCCAGCGAACTCGGCAGCATCACGAAAAAGAAAAGCTCCAGTGTATTATTAATCTGTTCCCGAACGCTTTGCATATCCCGTCGGGCCAATGCGGAGGACAAAATGGGAACAACGGTGATGGCCATGGAAGTCGCCAACGAGACGATGATCATGATCAACTTGTTACTGTTGAATCCGAACAGCTGATACCAATAGTCATTTTCCGCCCTCGTCAATTTGTAAAAGATATCCATGAACGGATTAAAGGTGTACTGATCAAACATTTGATACAAGGATACACTGGCATCGAGAATAATGAATGGCGCTGCCTGCCGCATAATATCTGTGATGATTTGCCGCGTGGAGACGCTCAGATTTTGATCACTCTGCGCAATAGCTTCATTCATCCGGGGAGTCTGGCGCATGTACAAATATACCAAGTAAATTAAACCGACGGCCGCCCCAATGAACGCCGCAAAAGTCGAATGGGCCACCGCTGTGACATAATTACCGCCGATCATCTTCATGATGACGAAAGTAGATCCCAGAATATAAACTAGCCGCGCCACCTGTTCCAGTAACTGAGAAATCGCACTGGGCGCCATTTCTGAGAACCCCTGAAAGTAGCCGCGCAAAATACTCAAAGGCGGGATCAAAATCAGCGGCCAACTCAAGGATTGCAGAATCGGCGTCATCCGCGGATCCCCAGCGCCTAAAATTGGTGCACCAAAATAGAGAATCGCCGCTGCGACGAACCCCATACTACTCATGAGAATTAAGCCTTGATAAAACAAGCGACGAGATACTCCGTATTCATTCAATGAATTATAGTGGGAGATTTGCTTGGAAATTGCCCCAGGAATCCCCACCGTTGAAATAATGATGAATATGCTATAGATATTGTAACCACGGCCAAACAGCGCGTTGGCGGAATGAAAATGGGAGCCCATCCAGATGCCCCAGGGGATGACATAGATGGCACCCAGTACTCGGGAAATAATGCTGCCGGCGGTCATCCAGGCAGAACCCACCACTAAGGATTTACGGTCCGTGTTTGCGGCGTTTTGTCGCTGCACTGGCGCCGACTGCTTTTCTTCAGACATATTTGTTATCGCTCCTCATTCCCACGTTGTGATACTCACAATGTCCCTATTTTAACTAAGTTCCGCGTTGAAGGCTACCTCTTCCGGTCATCCTTGGCAAAAAAAATAACACGCCCCCTCAATTGGAGACGTGTTAATCAATCATTGTTACTTAACGACAATGTTGACGATCTTATTAGGCACAACGATCACCTTGCGCACAGTGCCGGTACCAATGAATTTTTGTACGTGTTCATCAGCCTCAGCTAACTTCTGCAATTCATCCTGGGTCGTATCCCGGGCAACATTCAACTTGCCCCGCATCTTCCCATTCACTTGCACGATAACTTCGACATTATCTTCGGTCAGCTGACTTGCATCGTAACTGGGCCACGGCGCCAATTGGACAGATTGATCATGGCCCAAGCGCTGCCATAATTCTTCCGCCATATGCGGTGCGATCGGTGCGAGTAATTGAACGAACCCATCCACATACTCGACAGGCAAATCATCCACTTTTTGAGCTTCATTGATGAAGATCATTAACTGCGAAATACCCGTATTGTAGTGCAGCTCAGCGAAATCATCAGTGACCTTTTTGACCGTCTGGTTGTAAACCTTTGTTAAGCGGCCGTCATTAATGGTGGTGATGCGATCGCGCAATTTATCTTCATCATCAATGAATAACCGCCATACCCGGTCGAGGAACTTCTTTGCTCCGTGCATGCCATCTTCACTCCAGGGTGTGGAGGCAGTTAACGGGCCCATGAACAATTCCATCAAACGGAAAGAATCGGCCCCGTATTCATGGATCACATCGTCAGGATTAACGACATTCCCCTTGGACTTGGACATCTTCTCGTGACCAGCCCCCAAAATCAATCCTTGGTTTACTAACCGTTGGAATGGTTCTTTGGTGGGTACCACGCCGATATCATATAGGAACTTGTGCCAGAACCGGGCATAAAGCAAATGCCGAGTGGCATGTTCCGCTCCGCCAATATACAGATCAACTGGCAGCCAGCGCTTCAATTTATCATAATCCGCCAGCTTATCGTTATTGTGGGGATCGATGAAGCGTAAGAAATACCATGAGGAACCCGCCCATTGCGGCATGGTGTTTGTTTCGCGCTTACCCTTGCGGCCGTTTTCATCCACCACATTAACCCAATCAGTCAAATTCGCCAATGGTCCCTCTGGTTTGCCAGACGGTTTGATTTCCGTCGCCTGGGGCAGCTTCAACGGTAATTCATCCTCAGGCACCAGCGAAGTCGTGCCGTCTTCCCAATGGATCACGGGAATGGGTTCGCCCCAATACCGCTGACGCGAGAATACCCAATCCTGCATATGGTAAGAAACTTTGCTTTCACCCACATGGTGATCGGTTAACCAGGCAATCATTTTCTGCATGGCTTCCGTCTTATGCAAGCCGTCCAGGAAATCTGAATTGATGTGTTCACCATCACCAGTAAAGGCTTCTTTGGTAATATCACCGCCGGCCAGGACCGGAATGATCGGTAAATCGTGAGCCTTAGCAAATGCATAATCACGGTCATCGTGGGCCGGAACAGACATAATCGCACCAGTGCCATACGCCGCCAATACGTAATCTGCAATCCAAATCGGCAGTTTCTTGCCATTCACGGGATTAATCGCATAAGCCCCGGTGAAAACGCCGGTCTTTTCCTTGTTCAATTCGGTCCGTTCTAATTCGCTCTTCCGCTCAGTCGCCTCAACATACTCATCCACCGCTGCTTTTTGCGCTGGTGTGGTAATTTGCTTGATGAGTTCATGCTCCGGGGCCAACACGGCATATGTGGCGCCAAAAAGCGTATCCGGACGAGTGGTAAACACATCAAAAGTGGCATCATTATCGGCCACTTGGAACGTGATGCGTGCCCCTTCTGACCGACCGATCCAGTTGCGCTGTTGCTCCTTGATGTTTTCTGGCCAGTCCAAATCGTCGAGATCGGCCAGCAGCCGATCAGCGTAAGCCGTAATCTTTAACATCCACTGGCGCATGGGCCGGCGATACACTGGATAGCCGCCGCGTTCGGTTTTGCCGTCTTCCACATCTTCGTTGGCAACCACA
The DNA here is from genome assembly GCF_001435585.1 of Schleiferilactobacillus perolens DSM 12744. Classification (GTDB taxonomy): domain Bacteria; phylum Bacillota; class Bacilli; order Lactobacillales; family Lactobacillaceae; genus Schleiferilactobacillus; species Schleiferilactobacillus perolens. The sequence continues at coordinate 16,336 of NZ_AZEC01000023.1, read as the reverse complement.
GTGCCCAAATCTGGGCTCCAGTTAACTGGTACCTCGGCTTCATAAGCCAGGCCTTTTTTATACAATTGTTCAAAAATCCATTGGGTCCATTTGTAGTAATTGGGATCAGTCGTATTGATTTCCCGGTTCCAATCGAAGGAAAGACCCATCGAATTCATTTGCCGCTTGAAGGTCTGAATATTGTGTTCTGTAAACGTAGCCGGATCATGGCCCGTCTTAATGGCATATTCTTCCGCCGGCAGACCAAACGCATCCCAACCCATTGGATGCAGCACATTAAAGCCTTGCGCCCGTTTCATCCGAGCAATCGCATCGGTTCCCAAATAACCATGGGGATGGCCGACATGTAAGCCTTGGCCAGAGGGATAAGGAAACATATCCAACACATAATACTTCGGTTTCTTAGGATCCTCTGTTGTTTTGAATGTCTGATGTTCTGCCCAATACCGCTGCCATTTCTTCTCGACGGTACGATGATTATATGCCATGTTGATCCTCCTTCAATAATAAAAAAAGCCCCACAGAGATTTCCTCCATAGGGCGATTGTTACCGCGGTGCCACCTATTGTTCGTCAAATTATTGACGCACTCTTGGGTTTAACGCACCCCACGGTCCAACCTACTGCGTTCAGTTGTACTGCCTATCTAATGAGTTCACTGTGGGGGTGTGGCTGCTCGCATCATCCGCAGCCTTTCTGAAACACAAGTCACAGTTACTAATTTAGACGCATTTAAACTTTAATGGATTGCCAATACTTTACCATACTGATGTATCTGAAACAAGGTCCTAACGCACTTTCAATGATTGTCCAACCAAAATCAGATTAGACTGCAAATCGTTGACACTCTTCAATTCATCCGCACTCATATGATATTGAGCAGAAATGCTGGCAATCGATTCACCGGCAGTGACCGTATGCGTATGGTCATAAGTGACCGGGGCTGGCTTAGCTGGTGCCGCTTTTGCAACGGTAGCCTGGGCGGCCGGCTGTGGAACTGGTGTGGGTACCCATGTTTCCTTAATCTTCAACACTTGGTTAGGATAAATCATCATCGTCCCGGCATCCAAATTATTCAACGACACAATCTGACTGATCGATACGCCAAACTTTGCTGCAATCGCGGAAACAGAATCACCTGCCTGCACGGTATAAGTGGTGGTCACCATCTTACCTGCCGGCCGATCGTAATCCGTTAGATGATACTTCTCGATCAGGTCATTCAAGTGGATATTATAATCCGTTGCGGTGGCGTAGCGGCCCGTCAAGAACTTCGTCACGTCTTGATAGGTCGGTGCAGCCTTCCTATGGGCACCTGCATACATCGGCTGATTCAATAGTGTCACGTAATCCTGGAGAGACTGCGCATAATTGTCGTAACGGCGAAAACCAGCATTAATTGTGTACCGTTTGCCAGTACCGTCATCTTCAGAAGTGCTCATGTTGACCGATTGGCCGTTGAAGCTGCCCTTGATCCCAAACAAGTTATAGTTTGGAGCAGCGCCCAAGCCGCTATTGCCCCAGCTGCTTTCGAGAATGGCTTGGGCAATCATCACGGATGCATACAAATCGTTTTTACCGGCCAAGTCTCGAGCGGTATCCCCAATTGATTTAATAAACGCCGCATGTTGCTGATTCACATCGGAAAAAATAGCAGTTTGATTAGGTGTCGCCACTACATCATCAGCAGCCTGGGCAGTATGTCCAGAAAACAACGCCCCCACAGTAATACTGGATACTGCGGCGACTGCGCCGGTCCCAGCTAGCACCTGCTTGCGCCGGCGTTGTTGACGGGCCACACGTAACGCTTTGATTCGTTTCACTCGACTAAGCAATATTCTTCACCCTTGTTCCAACGTTTTTTTCATCCATAAATCTATTATAATGGATTCACGCGCCTCTTGGGTGCAAAAACCGGAAAGGAAAATTGTGATTTATGAAACTACGTTTACGTCCGGCCCTTTTAGTTGCCATAAACTACGGCTTATTCATCGTTTTACTCATTGGCGTCGCGACCAACGCACCATTCATTACCGCGATTGACCATGCAGGGCAAAGATTGGCTGATTGGGTAACCAGTCCATCCATGACCCGCTTCATGATCAGTATCACGCAGACTGCCAATCCTTGGAGTCTGATCACCATCACGGCATTCATCGTAATGTTTTTGACCATCACCCATCGCTGGCGCTGGTCCGTTTTCGTTGCCGGTGCCGCCGCCATAGCAAGCCTGTTGAATATCGTGATCAAATTCATTATTCAACGTGCGCGACCGACTTTACCACACCTCATTGAACAAGGCGGTTACAGTTTTCCCAGCGGTCATTCGGACAGCAGTATCGCCGTCTACGGCGCGTTGATTCTTTTTTTGATCGTGACTTTTCGCCCTAGCTGGCAGCGCCATGTCGCAGTCATTTTATTGACTTTGTTCATTGTCACAATCGGCTTTTCCCGGATCTATGTGCATGTTCATTACCCCACCGATGTACTAGCCGGTTTCTTCCTTGGCTGGGGAGATGTTTGTGTATTGTGGCTCATCGCCCGGCGCACCTGGCTTAAGAATTCTGTTGTTCAGGTGCAGCCGAGGCAGCTTTAGCTTCCTTATGGGCGTGCATCCGCAGTTTCTCTGGAACGTCAAACAAATTGCAGATCAAAGCGATTACGATCACGCCAATTCCCACTAGGTAAACACCGTGGAGCCCACTGTACAGAATATTGTGCAGCGCGGGCAGCAAGTGCGCGGGCAAGTCCTTGGCGGTTTGCGGATCGATTAATTTATTCAGCATATCAGTGGTGATATTGCCATGGGCTTGCACCCCTTGCGCAAAGTGCGTGTTCAATACAATACCAAAGATGGAAACCATCAACGTTTGTCCCAATGTCCGGCTCAACGTATTAAACGAAGTTGCCACCCCCACTTCGGATTGGGTGACAGCGTTTTGCACAGTCACCGTTGTAATGGTGATAATTGTGCCAAATGCGATTCCCAACCAACCAGCAATCACTAAGAAGACCACAAATGGCGTCGTCACTGGCACAGTGGCCAATGCAATACCGCCGAGTAATAGCCAAATCAAGGCGATGGTGAGCAACCGTTTCGGACTCCACCGCACCAGCATGTGACCAGCCAGGAATGATCCGATGATCCACATCACCGAACTGGGGGTCACAGCAAACCCACCCATGGAAGCCGGCATTCCCAAGATACCCTGCATCCACATAGGCATATAGGATTCAAACCCGATTAAGAAGCCAGAGACCAGCGCGGCTACGCTGTTTTGAATGACGAATGAGCGATTTTGAAACAGCTTCAGGTCGATCACCGGGTCGCTGGCTTTTTGTTCCACCCGGAGAAAAATAACGAAACCAACGACGAAAATCACCAATGCGATCATGGCCACGAGCCGCTGGTTCGGATCTGTCAGCATCTGCAACCCGATCATCAACGCAAACAAAGTCGTCAGTAAACTGAATACACCGGGATAGTCGATATGGACCCGCTGACTGCGCCGTTCTTCAAAGAAGAAGAATTGGACCAGCGCGATCGTAATTAAGCCGATCGGTAAGTTGATGAAAAAGATCCAATGCCAGGACAGTTTTTCAACAATGAAACCACCCAGCAAAGGCGCCACCACGGACGCAATTCCCCAAGCGGAACCGTTGAAGCCCAGGACTTTAGCCCGTTTTTCAATGGGATAAATGTCTGCAATGATGGTAAACGTCACGGGTTGAATCGCCCCGGCGCCAATCCCCTGCAATGCCCGAAAAGCGATCAACTGAATCATGTTTTGTGCCAGTCCGGCCAAACACGAGCCCCCAATAAAAATCACTAGACCGACTAGCAACACAGGTTTGCGCCCAATGGCATCCGCTAACTTTCCGTATACAGGGGTGACCATGGCATTGGTCAATAAATAGATCGAAAAAACCCAGTTCATCAATTCCACGCCATGTAAATTGCCAATAATCGTTGGCATCGCCGTGGATACAATGGTCCCTTCGACGGCGGTCATGAAGGTGGCCACAAATATGGCCACCGTTGTAATAGCGACGTTCGTTTGTTTCTTTGTCATTATTTCACCGATTCCCCCTCATTTTTGAGCATAAAAAAGACGACCAACAGGAAAAACTCTGTTTGGTCGCCTCTTATACTCGTCGGTTACCGATCAGTTGTCTGTATGCAGCAACTTCTTCAAGGCAGGCACTTTATCCAAGTGCTCCCATGGTAAATCGACATCTGTACGTCCAAAATGGCCATAAGCAGCGGTTTGTTTGTAGATAGGCCGCTGCAAGTCAAGCATCTGAATGATACCGGCTGGCCGTAAATCAAAATTGTCACGAATTGCTTGTAAAATTGTATCTTCATCAATGGCATTAGTGCCAAACGTGTTCACCGCTAAAGATACAGGTTCCGCCACACCGATCGCATACGCAATCTGTACTTCGATCTGATGGGCCAACCCTGCAGCAACGATATTCTTGGCAATGTACCGAGCCGCATAACTCGCGGACCGATCTACTTTCGTTGGATCCTTACCAGAAAAAGCGCCGCCACCATGACGAGCAGTCCCGCCATAGGTATCCACAATGATCTTGCGACCAGTCAACCCGGAATCCCCTTGGGGACCGCCAATTACAAACCGGCCAGTGGGATTGATTAAAATCCGGGTTTGGCCGTCCATTAACTCACTGGGCACCACCGGCAAAATGATATGTTCGGTGACATCCTCCGTGATCGTTTGCAATGACACATCGGGATCGTGCTGAGTGCTCAAAACGATCGTGTGCACCCGTTCTGGTTTCCCATCCGCACCATACTCGATAGTGACTTGGGTCTTAGCATCGGGCCGCAAATACGGGATAATCCCTTCTTTGCGCACCTTTGCCGTGCGCCGCATCAGTTGATGGGCCAGTTCAATGGGTAATGGCATATACTCCGGCGTTTCATCCGTTGCATAACCAAACATCATCCCTTGGTCACCCGCACCGATACGATCCAGTGGATCATCATCTTGTTCACGGGCTTCTAAGGAGTCATCGACCCCTTGGGCAATATCGGGTGACTGCTCGTCAATGGCTAATAACACCGCCACGCTATCGCCATCAAAACCAATCCGATTGTCGGTATAACCGATATCTTTGATGGTTTGCCGCACCACGTGTTGAATGTCCACATAGGCGGTGGTTGAAATTTCCCCGGTCACGAGGACTAAGCCGGTCGTGACGACGGTTTCTGCAGCGACCCGGGCATCCGGGTCCTGCGCAATAATGGCATCTAAGATCGCATCGCTGATTTGGTCCGCAATCTTATCTGGATGCCCCTCAGAAACAGATTCTGAGGTAAATAATCGTTTTTCCAAAGGTTTCCCCCTCTTCGGTTACAAAGCCGGCACCGGCCGACTCATCGGGAATTTTAACTTACCTATCCTAACACAGATCTCTTTGAAACCCAACAATCAATGATTACTGGGAAAAATACACCAAATGACCGTTGACCAACTTCTGGTAAATCAGTAGGCTGATATTATTAAGTCCAACGGAAACAAGCACAACGACTGAATGATTACGAAGGGAAGAATGATGCATGCACAATGAAACAACGAAAGAACGGTGGGGCCATACTGTGGCTTACGTCGGGGTATTATGTTTGGCGCCCTGGTTATTGGCTTGGAAAAGCGCTCAATACGCGCATTTCATCCCCCTAGTTCTGACGTCCTTGTTGGCCATCGCCAACGTGCTTTACATCGATTGGCTGATTCCTCGCCATCCCAAACGCAATCTCCAGATCATCTGGTTGATTTTGAACTTGATTGGCGGCGTGACGGTCGGTTGGCGAGGAAACTGGTTTATGGCTGCCCTGATCGTTTTGGCTGCCATTCTTTGGGTACTGCCTAATTCGTTGGCCCAACAACCATTGGAGCTAAAACTATTACCGATCATCGCAGATGGTTTGGCACCTTTAATCTTGAGTGTGGTGCTCTATGACTCTGCAGAGGGGGCGCTCTTCATACCTGCACTGATTTGGCCGCTGCTCAGTTTCCTTACTCTTGCCGCCACGAGTACAATGGCGACGATCAGTCGCGGTCCCATTCGGCTGACCGTCGCCCTGGGGACCAGCGTAGTGGTTTTCGTCATTGGTGCATTAACAGCCCATTTATCTCCGCTGATCTTATTATTACCCATCGCCGCACTCTTACTCAGCATCATGCCCCAGCGAAAAAGATACTGGTCACCGGCCATCCTCAGCATCGCCAGTATAATTTATTGTTTAATGGCCCGTTAGTCCCACCACCAGGGGTGCCGGTCACGGTAGGTGTTAATATCGTTTGATTGGTCGACCGTCATCGATCACTTCATAACCGTCGTCAGTCAATGCCGCCTTTATTTTTTTCAAGTCAAAATCCATCATCTGTGCTCCCTTGCGTAATGAGACAAACCGTCCCACGGTGTTCAACATGGCCTGATCACCAATGGCATTGAACCCCAGCCGGACCATCAGCGGCACTATCTTCGGATTGTGTTTTACCAGTTCATAAACTGGTGTATCGACATTAATCGTTGACATGTATTGGTTGCTCCTTATTGATCCGTCCTCAGCATAACGGCACATCCTGAGATGTGCCGTCACTAAACCAAAAAGCAGGTCGCTAAGCAAAAATGCTCAGCGACCTGCTTAATTCTTGATGGAGGCTACAGGGCTCGAACCTGTGACCCTCTGCTTGTAAGGCAGACGCTCTCCCAGCTGAGCTAAGCCTCCATAACAGCCCGTACGGGATTTGAACCCATGTTACTGCCGTGAAAAGGCAGTGTCTTAACCACTTGACTAACGGACCAAATGATTAACCATGCTCCCGCAGAAAACAGTATACCGGATGGCGCGTGGAAAAGGCAAGCAGTTTATAAAGAAAGTTTGAAAAAAGGGTACGACGAAGTGAAATGCCCCATAATTGTTGAATAGAAAATCCAACAATTATGAGGCATTTCATTTTTTGCAAAGATTGGTGTTGGGGAATACCCCGATAATGGGAGTTATCGGTGGTAGTGGCGGACGCTGCCGACGTCCTACTTATCGGTGACTTTGTTGTTGGCGTCTTTCACCACCTTCATGTCGTGAATGTTGATGTAGCCTAATTTCTTAACAGCACCTTTTTGAACATCAGCGGACTGCATATACTTGATAAAGTCTTTGGTTGCTGCATCGATCTTTGTAGGTGTGTACATGTGTTCATAAGACCAGATCTTCCACTTATCGGTAGTGACATTGGCATCTGTGGGTTGAACACCATCCACACTGAGTGATTGGATATCGCTATTGAAGTAGGAGAATGCCAGATAGCTAATCGCCCCAGGAGTTGTCGCAACGATCTTTTGGACCGTCCCGTTGGAATCTTGTTCCAAGGACTTCACAGCCGCCTTGCCATCTAATACAGCCGCTTCAAAAGTGGCCCGCGTACCGCTGCCTTCCGCTCGGTTAACTACGGTAATCTTTTGATCTTTACCGCCAACTTCTTTCCAGTTCGTGATTTTGCCGGTGAAGATATCACGAAGCTGGCTCATGGTTAAGTTCTTGACGCCAACATCTTTGTTGGCTACCGGACCCATCCCGACAACCGCCACCTGGTGGTCTACGATCTTACTGGCATCAATTCCGCTCTTTTGTTCTGCGAAGATATCTGAGTTACCAATATTAACGGAGCCTTGTGCGACTTGGCCCAACCCGGTACCAGAACCGCCGCCTTGAATATTAATAGAGACGTTGGGGTGCTTGGCTGTGTAATCTTTTGCGACAGCTTCCGCTAAGGGTTGCAGCGCGGTTGACCCAACAGCCACAACCTTTCCAGAAGTGGTGCTTGTCTGTTGTTGTCCTTTTGCTGAACTGCTCTTGGAGGACGCGCTTTGATTACCGCATCCCGCTAACACTGCACCCAGCGTCATGACAATCGCACCGATCAAAATACCCTTTTTCATCAAAAATACACCTCATTTATTCTTTCCTTCATTTCGGAACACCCTTAGTGTACTGGACGCGATTCAAGATCTCGCGATAATTGCGTAAACAGGACGTAAAATGTGATGTGATTCGTAACGGAAGCGTAAATACCCGAATGATGATTGTATTTTGTGCCGGACTGCATGTTGACACGTTCTAGTTAATCAGTTAAGCTGAATTCAAATTTAAGAACCTTTAATTGAGTCCAGAGAGGCTTGGAAGGTTGCGGTGCGCCGCACGTGTCAGAGCGAGTATGCAAAATCGCCTTCTATCTGAATGGATGGAAGGCGATTTTTTTATACCTCGCCATACGCCTCCAGGTTCAAAAATAAAATAAAGAAGGCTGTTATTCGATGTTTACGAATTTTGTTTCCGCCCACCAAGTATCCACTAACGATGCCCAGGCGCTGATTGATCGTGCTGAAGCGTTCAAAGCCGGCACCCCCGCGCCCGCCCACCAACCCGTTTATGCCGCTAATTTATTTTTTGAGAATAGCACCCGGACGCATACCAGCTTTGAGATGGCCGAACGCAAATTAGGACTCACTGTCATTCCCTTTGATCCCGGGCATTCCTCTGTGACAAAGGGAGAGACATTACGGGATACGATTAAAACATTGGCGGCCATTGGTATCAATATCGCCGTGATCCGCCACCCCGAAGACACCTATTATGAACAGCTGCTGGATGTCAGTCCGACTTTGGCCATGGTCAACGCCGGCGACGGCGCTGGCCAGCACCCTTCGCAAATGATGTTGGACCTCATGACGATCCACGAGGAGTTCGGTGACTTTACCGGTCTCAAGATTGGGATTGTCGGTGACCTTTCCCATTCCCGGGTCGCCCATTCAGATGCCGATATGCTGACTCGATTAGGCGCCCAGGTGATGTTCTCCGGCCCTAAACAATGGTTTAGCCCCGAGTACCAGCAATTTGGCCCCTATGTACCGCTTCAGGAATTGGTGCCGCAGGTGGATGTCCTCATGCTTTTACGGGTGCAGCTGGAACGGTTCAATAATAACGAAAATGCCGCGTTCTCCAAGGAAAGTTACCATGCACAATATGGGGTTACGGAACAATTAGCCCAAACCATGAAGCCGTCCGCCATCTTCATGCATCCCGCCCCAGTGAATCGGGATGTGGAGCTGGCCTCAGTCTTAGTGGATGGACCGCAATCCCGGATCTTCACACAAATGCACAATGGCGTCTTCATGCGTATGGCCATGCTGGAAGCTGTCATGCAAGCCCGCCACTTCGGCGCAGTTCCCGCCCACTCACTCAACCACTAGGAGGTTGCCATGCGTTCACAGAATCTGTTGATCAAAAATGCCCATGTCGTTGGGCCAGAAACATTCAATGGTGATATTCGCATCCACCAAGGGATCATTACCACCATCGGTCAAGATTTGTCCGTTTCGCCAGATGAAACTGTTCTGGATGCCTCCGGGCAAACTGTGTTGCCTGGGTTAGTGGATGTCCACGTCCATTTCCGGGATCCTGGCCAAACTGATAAAGAAACCATCAGCACCGGCAGCCGTGCCGCCGCCCATGGCGGTTTTACCTCAGTGGTCGCAATGCCTAACGTCACCCCGGTGCCAGATAATGCAGCGGATCTAAAAGCTCTACTGACGAAAAACGTACAGGATGGGGTTGTGCATGTCCATCAGTACGCACCCATTACTATGGCATTGCACAGTAATCAATTGGTTGATTTTGAACGATTCAACCAGTTAGGCGTCTTTGGCTTTTCTAACGATGGTGTCGGCGTCCAACAGGCGGCCACGATGAAGGCAGCCATGGCGGCCTGTGCCGCCGTGGACGCACCGCTAGCAGCCCACATTGAAGATGAGAGTTTACGCGGTGACGGTGTCATGAACGCCGGTCCCGTAGCTAAGGGTTTAGGCTTACCCGGAATGAGTAATCAAACTGAGTCCAGTCAACTGGCCCGGGATCTGGATCTGGCCGCCGCCACTGGGGTTCATTACCATGCCTGTCACATTTCGACTCGCCAGAGTGTGGCTTTAATTCGCCAGGCCAAAGCTGCTGGCGTTCATGTGACTGCCGAGGTGACGCCGCACCACTTATTATTAGAAGACACCGATATTATCGGCGACGATCCAAATTTCAAAATGAACCCACCTCTGCGCAGTCATGCCGACCGCTTGGCGGTGATTGGCGGCCTGCTGGATGGCACCTTAGACATGGTAGCCACGGATCATGCCCCACACACCATTGCGGATAAGGGCGGCACCATGAAGACAGCCGCATTCGGGATTGTCGGTCTAGAAACGGCGTTTGCTTTACTCTACTCCCGATTCGTGCGCAGCGGCCGAATGACGTTACTTGAATTGGTCGATAAAATGAGCACCACCCCTGCGACGGCGTTCAAATTGCCCGCTGGCCATATTCAAATCGGTGCACCGGCCGATCTCACCGTGATGAATTTAGAAACGCCCTATCAAATCAACCCAAATACTTGGTTCTCAAAAGGAGTCAACTCTCCGTTCATCGGCGAAACAGTGTACGGCCAAACTGTCGCGACTATCGTGAGCGGTAAAATTGTGTATCAACAGAAAGAAGGACGGTAATTGATGGAACGCGACCTGGTTTTAGCGGACGGTACCATTTTTCATGGTGAGGCAATCGGTGCTAATGTGCGTACTTTGGGTGAACTGGTATTTAATACTGGCATGAGCGGTTACCAAGAAACTTTGACTGATCAAAGTTACAACGGCCAAATCATCGTCTTCACGTATCCCTTGATCGGCAATGCCGGAATTAACCGGGATGATTACGAAACCATTCAACCCACTGTTAAGGGCGTCGTAGTTCGAGAAACCGCCAACGTCACAGGTAATTGGCGAGCCGAGATGACCCTGTCTGAATATCTTCAGGAAGTGGGCGTGCCTGGGATCACAGGTGTGGACACTCGAGCCTTAACCAAGAAACTGCGGACCGTGGGGACGATGAAAGCAATGCTTGTCGATCACGCCACAGAAGAGTCGGTAAACGAAATTAAGCACACGGTGCTTCCCACTAATCAAGTACTCACTAGCGCCACCAAGACGCCTTTCCCTGTGCCCGGCACGGGCCGTAAGGTGGTCGTAGTCGACTTTGGCTTCAAACAAAGTATTTTGCGGGAGTTAACCAAACGCCAATGCAATGTCATCGTGGTCCCGCCAAAAACCACTGCCTCAGAAATCAAGCACTTAGATCCCGACGGTGTGCTCCTTTCTAACGGACCCGGCAACCCGAAAGACGTGGGCTATGCTTTGCCGATGATTCAAGCCGTCCAAGGAAAAATTCCTTTGTTTGGCATTTGTCTCGGCCATCAACTGTTTGCCTTAGCCAATGGCGCAGACACATTCAAAATGAAATTTGGCCACCGCGGTTTTAATCATCCCGTCCGGGAAATTGCCACAGGAAGGATTGACTTCACCAGTCAAAACCACGGCTACGCGGTCGATCCCGCATCCATCAACCGCGACCAGCTCATGATCACACATGAAGAAATCAACGACCACACTGTCGAAGGCTTGCGCCATCGCGAATACCCGGCCTTCTCCGTGCAGTTTCATCCAGATGCCAATCCTGGCCCCCACGATGCCGATCATTTATTCGATGACTTCATGGATATGATGTCAACATTCAAACAACAAGGAAAGGGAGTCACAGCCCATGCCTAAGCGGCAAGACATTCACAAGATTCTGGTCATTGGTTCCGGCCCGATCATTATTGGTCAGGCCGCAGAGTTTGATTATTCTGGCACTCAGGCCTGTCTCGCCTTGCGCGAAGAAGGCTATGAAGTGATCCTAGTCAATTCCAATCCGGCCACTATTATGACTGACAAGGAAATCGCGGATAAAGTCTATATCGAACCGCTGACGATCGAATTTGTTTCGCGGATTTTACGCAAAGAACTCCCCGACGCCATCCTACCCACACTGGGGGGACAAATTGGCTTAAACTTAGCCATGGAATTGTCCAAAACCGGCATTCTGGACGCTTTGCATATCGAATTACTGGGCACCAAACTGGACGCTATTGATCAAGCTGAAGATCGGGAGAAATTCAAAGAACTCATGCAAAAATTGGGCGAACCGATCCCGGAATCCCACATTGCGACCACCATGGAAGAATCGTTCCAGGTCGCTCATACCATTGGTTACCCCGTCATTATCCGTCCCGCCTTCACCATGGGCGGCACCGGCGGCGGCATTGCTCATAATGACGAGGAACTCCAAACCATTGCGGAGAATGGCTTAAGCTTGAGTCCGGTCACCCAAATCCTGATTGAACAATCCATTGCCGGCTTTAAGGAAATCGAATTTGAAGTGATGCGGGATGCCGCCGATAACGCCATCGTCGTGTGTAACATGGAAAACTTCGATCCGGTCGGTGTTCACACTGGTGACTCCGTCGTTTTTGCACCCGTCCAAACCCTTACGGATAAAGAAGTTCAGATGTTACGGGATGCCTCATTACGCATCATCCGTGCATTAAAGATCGAAGGCGGCTGTAACGTTCAGCTGGCATTAGATCCAAACTCCTTCCAATACTATATTATTGAAGTGAATCCCCGGGTTTCCCGCTCCAGTGCGTTGGCATCGAAGGCCACCGGTTATCCAATTGCAAAAATGGCAGCAAAAATTGCTGTTGGTCTGCACTTGGATGAAATCAAGAACCCAATTACTAAAGCAACTTACGCCGAATTTGAACCGATGTTGGATTATGTCGTTTGCAAAATCCCGCGCTTTCCGTTCGACAAGTTCGAACATGGTGACCGGACGCTAGGAACACAGATGAAGGCCACTGGTGAGGTCATGGCCATCGGCCGCAATATCGAAGAATCCCTGCTTAAAGCGACCCGGTCACTTGAAGTTGGGGCCACCCATCTTTACCGGGAAAAATATCGACACGTCAGCGAGCAGGATCTATCCGACCACATCATTACGCCGACTGACGAACGGCTCTTTTATCTGGCAGAGGCGTTCCGACGAGACTACAAGATCAACGAAGTGGCAGAATTATCGCATATTAATCCGTTTTTCCTAGCAAAGATCCAGCATATTGTGGTCTTGGAACACACCCTACAGGCCCACGTCGCTGACTTACCCACTCTTTGGCAGGCCAAACGTAACGGCTTTGCAGATGCGACCATTGGCCGCCTGTGGCACACCACTGCTGAGACTATTCGGGCACTGCGGCAACAGCATCAGCTCACTCCGGTCTACAAGATGGTCGATACGTGTGCCGGCGAATTTGCCTCCACAACGCCTTATTTTTACAGCACCTATGAGCAAGAAACCGAAAGCAAGCGAACAGATCGGCCCAGCATCTTGGTCATCGGTTCCGGTCCGATCCGTATCGGTCAAGGGGTTGAATTCGATTACGCCACCGTCCACTCTGTGAAGGCGATTCAACGTGCCGGTTACGAAGCAATTATCATGAACAGTAATCCGGAAACGGTCTCCACTGACTTCTCAATTTCGGACAAATTGTACTTTGAACCACTGACCCTAGAAGACGTCTTAAACGTCATCGATTTAGAAAAGCCACTGGGGGTAATCGTTCAATTCGGTGGTCAAACTGCCATCAATCTGGCTGAACCACTGGTGGCCCATGGTGTGAAAATTCTGGGCACCAGTGTGGCCGACTTGAATCGAGCAGAAGATCGCGATCTCTTCGATGCGGTCATCAAGAATTTGGAGATCCCCCAACCCATCGGCGGCACTGCCACAACGAAAGATCAGGCTTTAGCCGTGGCAGAGCGCGTCGGTTATCCGGTCTTGGTTCGTCCCTCTTATGTCTTAGGCGGTCGGGCGATGGAAATCGTCCATGATGCACAAGAATTGGCGCATTATATTGATGAAGCCGTAGCCGTCTCCCACGATCACCCTGTGCTGATCGATCAATATTTGGTGGGTCGAGAATGTGAAGTTGACGCTTTATGCGACGGCGATCACGTCGTGATTCCCGGTATCATGGAGCATATTGAACGGGCTGGTGTACATTCCGGTGATTCTATGGCCGTTTATCCTAGCCAACACTTTGATCAGTACATCATCGACCACATCACTTCATACACCACTGAACTGGCCCGAGCTTTGGGCTGCATCGGCATCATGAATGTCCAATTCATCGTCCATGACCATCAAGTCTATTGTATCGAAGTGAATCCCCGGGCCAGTCGGACTGTGCCCTTTCTCAGCAAAGTGACCAATATTGCCATGGCACAGGTGGCCACCCGAGCAATCCTGGGTCAATCGCTCATTGACCAGGGACTCAAGCCCGGTCTGCAGCCCCATCATGGTGAAATTCACGTGAAGGCGCCTGTCTTTAGCTTCAATAAACTGGATAAAGTCGACAGTCTGCTTGGACCGGAGATGAAATCCACTGGTGAAGTCATGGGTAGCGATACAACACTTGCCAAGGCCCTCTACAAGGCTTTTGAAGCAAGTCATACGCATTTACCCGCCTTTGGTACAGTATTGCTGACAGTGAAGGATAGCGACAAAACAGAGGCCATCAAACTAGCCCAGCGGTTCCACGAAGTCGGTTATCAAATTGCCGCCACTGCTGGTACCGCCCAAGCGTTAAAAGCCGCTGGTATCCGCACCATTACGATGGCGAAAGTCAGTGATACAACCATAGCCGATTGGCATGACGTCAATGGCTACGACACCGATATTCTGGATGCCATCGCCAATCAGCGTCTCCAATTGGTCATCAATACCATGTCCATGGATCGTACCAGTACCAGCGATGGTTTCCAGATTCGCCAAGCCGCAATTCAACATGACGTACCCCTGATGACTAGCCTTGATACGGCGAACGCCATCTTAAAAGTCTTAGAAGCGCGCAGCTTTACTACTCAACCAATTTAGACAAAAAAGCTTCCCCGAATACAATTCGAGGAAGCTTATTTATTTCTGTGTGGTAAACTAAATTAAAACATTCGAGGAGGTTTATTATGGCTGTTGCACCGCAAACTGCAGTTTTTGATTTAGTCCACTATAATGTCACGGCCGGTGATGACCACGAACAACGGTACATCGATTTCAATGCGTACCATTCTGTGCCTGTTCAAATCAATTTTGGGATTGTCCCTACGGCATTGGGTCAATTACGTATCAATGACCACACCATTGACTTGGGCAGCAATGTGCCCGCCGAGGACCGCATTAAAGTATTCGTTTCAACGATTTTGATTGTTCCCCCGGCCAAGGACGAAGACGATGATCCCGCCACGGCACCCGCTGCTTTCCGGGCCACAACGGATCGTCAAATAACGGCGATCCCTGACGATCATCGGTTGGACCAACAACGTCTTTATAATTTGGAGGCAAATTTGGAACTCAATCCAGACAATATGGACATTGCCAGCGATCTCACGCCCGGGTCTTTCTTTGTAGCAGAAATATCCTGGTCCACCGATTATTTGGAACAAATCTTACAACCACAAATGCAACCGGGGCAAAACTCGCCGAAGGATGCACATGACTTAGCATTGACACTGAATGCCATCGATTCCATTCGGTTACCGGTACGTTTTGAGATGGATAGTCTTTCATAAGGGTTTTAATCCCTTACTCTCCACATTGAAAGTAAATAAAAAGCCGCAATAATCTGCGGCTTTTTATTTATCCAAAACTTGTTGATTAGCACGGGCATTGGCCGCATCATAGCGATACGCCCGATAATACGGCCGGTGGGCCTTCTCCCAGAATGCATGGTATTGATCTATTGCAATGCCGTTTTCTGGATAATTACAATTAATGATCTCCCGTTCATTCACGAAAATACCCGTATGGCCGTTACCGCCAGCAGACTGACTCTTCTCACCCCAAATAAAGACATCGCCCCGTTGAGCCGACCAAGCGCCGTTGCTGGCAATCTCGATAAAGCCATTATAGGCAAGCCATGCCGGCAGCGTGTCCGTATCTAGCACATAACCCGCATCGGTAGCACCACCTGCCCGTAACGCGGCATACAGCGCCCCAGAACAATCAGCGGTACCATCGGCGCCAGTGCGGCTGCCTGCCATTGAGTAAGTAATCCGGTGGGATTGTAACACTACCATATATCCAATCACTTGGTCCAGATTAATCGATTTGGTCATTGTCAGTTCCTCCAGTTAAAAAAATCCCACAAACACGGGTGGGTGTTTGTGGGACCGGTGAAGCTCAGTTACGGAGAGTGAGGGATTCGAACCCTCGATACAGGTTAATGCCCGTATACATGATTTCCAATCATGCTCCTTCGGCCTCTCGGACAACTCTCCAGGTCGAAATCATGATGCACGATCTACTCGTCCCATCAACTCCGGTTGTCAGACTCGAACTG
>NZ_AZEC01000022.1 GCF_001435585.1 Schleiferilactobacillus perolens DSM 12744 | reverse complement strand
TGTCTAACTTTTTTGTTGCACTTCATTTCCCGGATCTTCCAAGCACCACTGATTGCTTTGCAACAAGTGACATTTAAGTATCCACAGCAACCTATTTTCCGTGATGTTTCATTGTCGTTTCAACAAGGTCAAAAATATCTGTTAGAAGGACCCAGTGGTGCGGGTAAATCCACTTTATTAAAAATTATTGCGGGATATTTGACCACCTATACGGGAATTGTATCCTTCGAAGGTCAAAATTATCGTGCGTGGGGTCAACGGGCATTGATGGATCAAATCCTTTATCTGGCCCAAACGCCGCAAGTGATTAGCGGCAGTGTGGGCGACAATTTGCAGTTGACGAAAAACTATTCCGTGCAGGAAATGATTCACGTGTTGCAACGGGTTGGGCTAATTACGGCTGCTGATCAGGGGCCCGATTTTTTGCGCCAGGATGTGGGTGCAAAAGGCAGCAGCCTCTCTGGTGGTCAATTACAACGGTTGGCTTTGGCCCGCGGTCTACTGCGCGGCTATCAGATCCTGCTGCTGGACGAAGGGACGAGTGCTGTTGATGCAGCGACGGCCGTGCAAATTGAGCGGGATTTGCTGACCGATCCAACGTTGACCTTGATCATGATCAGTCATACGCCCCATGCAGAAACAACGCCGCTGTTTGATCACGTTATTCAGTTCCCGGTAACCACATCAACTGATTCGTCTGGGATAACACCACATGAATAGGCGCGTGGAATTCTTCACCGTCAATTTGGATATGTTCCTGGGCGGTAGTGGCGAAGCGGAAGTGATGGCGGCGATAAACGTGCAGCCGCGGGTGATTCGATTGGCCGCTCAGAATGTTCATCAAGATGGGTACCAGAACGTGCCATTTGGCTTTGTTAACCATCACTAGACTCAGACGGTCCGGATCCCGTTGATCATCGGGAAAAAGGCGGATGCCGCCGCCTAAGAAAGGATGGTTGGTGAATACAAAAAGATAGCTGCGATCATTAAAGTGGGTTTGTTCAGCCTGCCAAGTGGCGGGGAACCCGTGTTGATTCTTTAATGCGCGAAGAATGAAGAATATTGGTCAAGTAGGCAAATTGACCAAGGTGCAGGCGGTTTAGCCCCGTTTTAGTCTCCGAATGATTGGTGTCATACACGATGCGGGCGTCAATGCCAATGCCAAAGTTATTAATAAAGTATTGGGTTCCGATTTCTGGCGAGACGGCCTTGCCGATTTTTGTCACGATTGGCCGGCTGTGGCGTAAAGCAGCGATGGCACGGTTGGGTTGCAGGGGGATGCCGTGGGCGCGGGCATAATCATTACCGGTACCAGTGGGAATATAACCGACTGCGACGGTCTGGTTTTGACTTTCCTGCAAGCCGTTGACGGTATCGTGCAATGTCCCATCACCGCCAATCACAATGCAGCGGCCATTCACAGACGGCGCCAGGCCGCGGGCAATACGGCGGGCATCACCGTCTTGGGCGGTGTAGTAGGTTTGATCAATGTGAAAAAGGCGTGTTAACTGGGCCACAAGTGCGGGTATCTGTTTACGATGCCGGGAATTACCGGCTTGGGGATTAATAATCAGAGTGATGTTTTCCATCGGCTATTCTCCACTTCCATAGACTGATATCTTAATGATACGGTTTTCAGCAGGATAGTGATATTAAGTTGCTCAATCATTCCCCAGATGATTGAGCATCGTTGGTTGTTTCACCCACCACTGGGACACCAGCGGGACCACCGGAAACGTTGAGAATCATTTGCCAGAATGGTGGTTGAATACCCAGCTCAGTCAGGTCACTTAATGCAACAGCATAACGAATGGCATCCTCATTGTCGGCCTCGACTTTTTCCACCCAGTTGGGTTCAATCAGACTCTCATGTCCCAGTGCAACGAAATCAAAGTTTTCAGCTGCCTTTTCGGCCTCTGCCGGCGTCTTGATTCCGCCGACAACGATCATGGGCAGGCGCCCGCCGAGTTGGCGTTTAATGGCCTGGTTGATGATGGTGTGGTCAGAGTGGTCACGTAACGGGGTGCCCCATGCATTGTTTTGAGACACGTGCAGATAATCTAGTGGGCGTTCCACTAATGTTTCCACCAACGCCAATGTATCGTTCAGGGTAATTCCTGGTGTCTCCACTTCCTCGGGAGAGAGGCGATAGCCAAGTAAAAATGGTTTGTCCGCATAGCGTGCAATTGTTTCCGCGGCTTTATCAACGACTGCGACTGGAAACCGCATTCTGTTTTCCAAACTGCCACCCCATTCATCCGTGCGGCGGTTAGAATGGGGAGAGAAAAATTGTTGGAGCAGATAAGTATTGGCGCCGTGCAATTCAACCCCGTCGAAACCGGCCAGAATGGCGCGCCGGACGGCTGCCCCAAAGTCCTCGACGGTTTGTTCAACAGCAGCACCACTGAGCGCTTGGGGTGTTTCATAGCCGGCCCGGGGTGCAGCGACAGCACTGGCACTCACTGGTTGGTGACCCCGCAGCACGTGACTGTTGGTCATTCGACCAGCACTAAAGATTTGGATAATGGCGAGCGTGCCGTTTTGCTTAATCGCATTGGCCAATCGCGTCAGTCCAGGGATGTCTTCATCATGGGCAATACTCAACTCGCCCTCAAACCCCTTACCCAGGTCATTCACGTTGGCCACGGCAGTGATATACATACCCACGCCGCCTGTATGTAAACTATAGTAGTGTAATTCGTCCTGGGTTACGGTACCGTCGTGAAAAGCCATCTGCTCAGTCATTGGGGGAATGGTGATGCGGTTTTTCGCTGTGATGCCTTTTTTGGGGAATGTCAAAGGCTTCAAAAATTCGTATGCCGTCATGAAATATACGCTCCTTTTGAATTTTGTTTCTAATACATCCAATTTAGCACAGTATGCAAGACGGCACTGGATAAAAAAGATCGGAACAAAATTCCGATCCCCAATTGAATTCGATTGTTGAATCATTATGCCTGATGGGCGTCAACGAGTTGCTGCTGTAAATCGGCTAATTTTGGTGTGAGGTACACGGGATACAAGTCAGGGTTGACTAGCCGTTTTGTGGCTGCCGGCAGCCGGGTTAATTCATCCTGACAGTAATTCTGGATGGCAAAGACGTCGGTCGGTTCCGTCGCTGGTGCACCGGGTTTGAATACAGTGTGTAAGAGCGGTTGGGCAGTGAAGTCTTTTAATGTCACCTTGGTGTGCGTGGCCAGGGGATTGGCATTGATCGCCGCAATGGTTGTCGCCAGCGTTTCATCGGCCAGTGCAATCACGTCAGCGAATGCCTGCTGGCTACCCGGATGAAAGAGCCGGTAGACTTGCTTATGACCGGGTAGGGTCGTCTTTTCACGACTGGCGCTGACCTTTATTTTCGGCTGCCAGTCACCCTGGGTTTGTAAGGCCGCCAGCTTATAGACACCGCTCAAAACAGGTGACGAAGCGCTGGTGATCAGCTTTTCGCCGATCCCAAAGTTGTCTAATGGCGCGCCCTGTTTCAGTAATGACTGGATCACAGTTTCGTCCAGTGCATTGGAGGCAGTGATTTTGGCTTCTGGAAAGCCCGCGTCATCTAACATTTGACGGGCTTGTGTGGCCAATTGAGTGATATCTCCGGAATCGATCCGAATACCCACCGGGCGGTGACCGGCCGCCCGTAACTCTTTGAACACAGTGATGGCGTTGGGTACACCGGATGCGAGGACATCAAACGTATCGACCAGCAGTGCACTATTATCCGGGTAAACTTTCGCCCAGGCGCGAAAAGCGGTTAGTTCGTCTGGAAAGGATTCCACCCAGCTGTGGGCCATGGTGCCAGCAGCAGGAATATGAAACAATTGTGCGGCCAATACGTTGGAAGTGCTGGCACAGCCGCCGATAATTGCTGCCCGCGCCCCATACACCGCTGCGTCTGGTCCTTGGGCACGCCGCGCACCAAATTCCATCACTGGTCTGCCCTCAGCTGCGGCTGTGATCCGGCGGGCCTTGGTGGCAATCAAGGATTGATGGTTCACAATATTTAGCAGCAATGTTTCTAATAATTGCACTTGCATCAATGGTCCTTCAACGGTAATTAATGGTTCCCGGGGAAAGACCGGCGTCCCTTCGGGCAGGGCGGTAATTGTACAGGCCAACTGTAAATCGGCAAGGTAGTCCAAGAAGTCTACCGAATAAAGGTGCAGGCCACGCAAATAGTCGATGTCTGCCGGTGCAAAATGGAAATTCTGCAAGGCGTCAAGAACCTGCTGCAAACCAGCGGCAATGACAAAGCTGCCTTGGTCCGGGACATTGCGGAAGAAAATATCAAAAACGGCTCGATCTTCATGGGGTAAAGTGGCATAGTAGCCATTCGCCATGGAGAACTCATACAGATCAGTTAGTAAAGCATGGTTCATATTCATTTAAAAACCTTCTTCAAATCTTATTCGGTCACTGTGGCACCCAGAACATGGGCAAAATGGTCTAAAGCCCAAGTTTGACCGGCCGGGGTCAATGCTGCCACCGCATTTTGGTGAACAATAATTTGGTAATTCAGATTGTACGCATCGACAGCGGTATGCAGGACACAGATATCAGTACAAACACCGACCAGATGGACAGTGTTGATTCGACGCTCACGCAAACGCAGGTCCAAGGCGGTGCCAGCGAAAGCAGAGTAGCGTGTTTTGTCGAACATATTGACGTGCTCTTCAGATTGATGGGCCGTATACCAAGGTTTCAATGGACCAAAGAATTCCCGGCCCCATGTATGGCGCACATTGTGTGGTGGAAATAGTTTGCTCTCAGGATGATAGGGATCGTGGGGCGTGTGGACATCCGTAGGCAAATAGACCCACCCGTCTTGTTGGAGGAATTCGTTGGCCAAGGCCACGATTGGCTCGGCCAACACTTGTCCCGGTTGTCCGCAGCTAAGAGCGCCTTGATCGGCGACAAAGTCATTGGTGTAGTCAATAATCAGTAATGCTTCATTGGTATGTGCCATCGGAAACAGCCTTTCTGAATTAAAGTTAAAATAACCTAAATTTCGATAAAATAAAAGTGCGTTGAACTTTTACTTGGTGACTACAATACGCGATTGGCTGTCATTTTTCAAATTATGCGGCCTAAATCAAAAAAATTATTGCAGGATTCTATTGACGCTGTGGGCAGGTTCATGCTATGCTTCTTCTTGGTTATTTTCTGCCTAAGACTCGGGTGGCCGTATGGCCTTAATATCCCGCCGAGGAGTTAATTCGGAGTGTACTCTATGTCTAGGCAGGCATGGAGTTTTTTTATGGCAAGAAATTCTATAACTCATTATATGGAGGTGAATCACATGCCAAAAGAAGCCACAATTGCAAAAAAAGCTGCTGTTGTTGATGAAGTCACTGATAAGTTCAGTCGTGCTAAATCCGCTGTTGTCGTCGACTACTTGGGTCTGACTGTTGAGGAAGATACCAATCTGCGTAAGCAATTACGAGACGAAGGCGTTGAATTAGAAGTCATCAAGAATACGTATTTGCGCCGTGCTGCTGAAAAGTCTGGTTATGAAGGCTTGGATGACACATTTACTGGGCCGACCGCCGTGGCGTTCTCTTACGAGGATGTTGCTGCACCGGCACGGGTCATCTACAAGTTCGCTAAGACTGCCAAGAATTTGGAAGTTAAAGGCGGCATGATCGAAGGTAAGGTCGCTTCCATGGACCAACTGAGCGAGCTTTCCACTTTACCGGATCGCGAAGGTCTGTTATCCATGCTGCTTTCTGTTCTGCAAGCACCTGTTCGCAACGTTGCTTATGCGCTTAACGCTGTTGCAGACAGCAAGGGCGACGACGAACCCGCTGCATAATTGTTCTTAAAATCGTAATTAAAATTCGGAGGTAAATAGATATGGCTTTAGACACACAAAGCATTATCGAACAATTGAAGGGTGCTACTATCCTTGAATTGAACGACTTAGTAAAAGCAATCGAAGATGAATTCAATGTTTCCGCTGCTGCTCCCGTAGCTGCAGCTGGTGCTGCTGGCGGCGCTGACGCTGGTGCAGAACAAACTGAATTCGACGTTGAATTGACCGAAGCTGGCCAAGAAAAGGTTAAGGTCATCAAGGCTGTTCGTGAAATCACTGGCCAAGGCCTGAAGGACGCTAAGGGCATGGTTGATAATGCTCCGACTGTCATCAAGGAAAAGGTTTCTAAGGATGACGCTGACAAGCTGAAGGCTCAACTTGAAGAAGTAGGCGCCACGGTTACTGTTAAGTAATTTTAGCCTACCTTGTTATTTAGAATACCGCGCTGCAACGACTACAAAAGCCGTGGTGGTGCGGTATTTTTTGTACCGTCAGGAAAATACGATATAATAAGCAACAGTAGTTATGGAGAGGAGCACATGTCGTGAAAAAAGTCGGCCACAAGATTTTGGCCTTCGCCAAGGCCCATAAGACGATATTGAAGGGCATCTTTGTCATGTCCGTCGTGATCTTTATCATCATTGAGGCGGGGCGCATTGGGCAAGAAATCGACCCAGTACAATTACAGACCTATTTAACGGATCAAAGTCTCGGCAGTGTGCTCAGTATGCTAATACTTGGCCTTATTGCCGTACTTCCCATGTTGAATTATGACTTTGTGATTCAGGATTTTTTACCAGAACGGGCAGAAACAAAATATATTTTAAAATCAGGATGGGTCGTCAATACCTTTAATAACCTGATTGGCTTTGGTGGGGTCCTCGGGGCCACGCTGCGGGCCACGTATTATGGTAAACACGCTGACCGGCGGCGAGTGATTTTCGCCGTTTCTAAGATTGCGTTGTTTCTGTTATCCGGATTGTCAGTATGGTCTTTACTGGCGCTTGTCGAGATGTATGTCTTTGGCGTGGGGCGGCAGTTCACGCAATATACGATTTGGCTGATTGGCGGCGGGTTGTATTTCCCCATTCTATTGGGGTTCACCCATTTGCGGGAATCGGAGTTTTTTTCTGACTTACCCTTATCCCGGGAAATCCGACTCACAGCTGGTTCTATGCTGGAGTGGGGATTTGCCGGCGCGTTCTTCATGTATATTGGTTATCAACTGGGATTGACTCATTTGGCGGCAGTATTCCCGTTGTTTATGATCGCCAACGTCGTTGGGATTGCATCCATGGTGCCTGGCGCCATCGGCAGTTTTGACATCTTCATGATTGGCGGACTGGCCGCAGTGGGCGTGGACCCCAGTGAGGCTGTGGTCTGGTTGCTGTTTTATCGAGTCTTTTATTATCTGGTGCCATTTGCCATTGCCATCGTGATCTTTGTCCAAGATATGGGCAAACGGATCAACACGTATTTACAAGGGATTCCCATGCAGTTGCTCTCCCGGGCAGCCCATGTCATTTTTACCATGTTGTTATATTTCACTGCCATCATGTTGTTGATTTTAGCTACGATGCCTAACTTTGCATTACAAAACCGCTTTGTCCACTCCTTTACGCCGTATACCTTGGTGTTCATGGGGCGGGCCGCCAACATTGTTATTGCTTTCACTTTGATGGGCCTTGCCCGGGGGATCGCTAATAAATCACGTAAGGCGTATTGGCCAACAATTCTCATCTTGGTTTTAGGGATGATTACCACGCTGTTAAAAGATACCTCAGTACGCACCATTCTCTTCTTAGGCGTGATGATTCTGGTGACTCTTTTATCAAAACGTGAATTGTATCGGGAACGCATCCAGTTTGCCTGGGGTGATCGATTCTTTGATGGGGTCATCTACATTGCTTCGTTTGTGGCGTATGCCGTTGCCGGCTTTTACAATGCCCCCAATATCCACCATCGCCGACCAGTACCGACGGCTTGGATTTTTCCCAGCTGGCGGTTGTGGTTATCCGGCCTTTTAGCCATGTTTATCGCAGTAATTACTGTATATCTGGTGCTCAAGTACCTGTCAGTAGGTGGCGACCGGTTAGATGCTGGCTTCGACGCCGCCCGGGTCAAGGCGGTCGTTGATCAATTTGGGGGCAATTTGGTTTCTCATTTGGCGTTACTGCGGGATAAATCGATTCATTATTATCAAGTGGACGGTCAAGACCAGCTATTTTTCATGTACCGGAAAAAGGCGGACAAAATCATTATCATGGGCGAACCAGTGGGTAATCAGAAATACGTTGTGCCCGCTGTGGAAGAGTTTATGAATGAGGCTGACAAACTTGATCTATCCCTGGTCTTTTACGAGGTATCTGAAGGCTTCACGATGCAAATGCACGATTTAGGTTTTGACTTCATGAAATTTGGTGAAGAAGGGTTGGTCAAATTACCAGACTTCAAGATTTCTGGTAATCATTTTAAAGGTGAGCGGTCTCTGATGAATCGGTTTAAACGGGAAGGTTACACCTTTGATCTGGTCAAGCCGCCGTTTGATGATCAATTCATGGCACGACTGCGCCAAATTTCAGACAGCTGGCTGGCAGGCCGAGAGGAAAAAGGCTTCTCCCTTGGGTTTATGGACCAGTATTACTTGGAACAGACCCCGATTGCGGTTATTAAAGACAAGGACGGCCAAGTCATCGCCTTTGCGAATCAAATGCCCACAGGCAGTGATAAGATCACTAGTATTGATCTAATGCGGCATATTGCTGACGCCCCTTCCGGTATCATGGACGAGGTCTTTATCAATCTGTTTTACTGGGGCCGGGATAATGGCTATGAGTACTTCAACATGGGAATGGCGCCGCTCTCTGGCGTCGGGACCAACAGCTACGGTTTCCTCGAAGAACGGGCCGCCCACCTGATTTATCAATACGGCTACCGCTTTTACGATTTTGGCGGTCTGCGGGGGTATAAGAACAAGTACGTCACAAAATGGGTGCCCCGGTACGTCGTTTACTGGCGCCGCAGCTCCGTTCTTTTCACAATGTTGCAGATTCTGCTCATTGTGAATAAAAAGATTGATCCCCAGTTATATCAAGCCGGGATGTATCGACCGCAAATCTTCGGTCCGCATAATGTTTAGGAAGGATCTAAAAAATGCCAGACCATTATTATTCTGCTGATCCCACAAGTGCTCATGATCGCCACAATTTCGAGGCCACATTGCGAGGGTTTCATTTCAATTTCACCACTGACGCCAGTGTTTTTTCCCGGGAGCGGGTGGATTTTGGCTCCCAAACCTTGATCGATACGGTCCAACCGGCAGATTGGCCCGCCGGTGCCGTGCTTGATGTGGGGTGCGGGTACGGTCCGATTGGGTTGACTGTAGCCGCTCTCGCTGCCTTCCGGGAAGTCGACATGACAGATGTCAACGAACGGGCATTAGGCTTGGCTAAGGAAAACGCCGCGGCCAACCACGTCATGAATGTCCGGGTCTTCGCGTCCGACGCTTATGACAAGGTGGCCGGGCGCTATGCGGCCATTTTATCGAATCCGCCAATTCGCGCTGGGAAAAATGTGGTGAATGCCATTATCGATGGTGCCGTCCAGCATTTGAGCGAGGGTGGTCATCTGATGATTGTCATCCAAAAAAAACAAGGCGCACCATCTGCGAAGAAACGCATGATGGCGGCCTTTGGGAATGCCACTGTCTTGAAACACAATAAGGGATATCAAGTAATTGATAGTGTGCTAGTCAATCAATAACAGATAGCACAGTGTCAAATGATCCATGTCCCGCAAGGACCAGCCGGTCAACTCTTGAAATTTATCGATGCGGTACTGAAGGGTGTTGCGGTGAAGATACAACGCTTTGGCCGCACTCGTCATGTTGCCTTGGTGGTGGTAGAGAGCAACGATCACCTCGGCGTATTCAGGCATTTGCGCTAGTCGTTGGCGCAGGGTTTGGTAGACGGCGGATTGTTCGCGGGTCGGCGTGGTGAAATATGCCAATGATTGGGTGGCCAGATCGCTCTCGGCCTTGGTGGCTTTTACACTGGTGAAGATCCGCTGTTCCTCCGCAAAAAGGGCGGGCAGCGGATCATCTTTTTGCCAAAAGTTGCCGACATAAATTTGAATGTTGGCATAAAAGTCTGTCTCCATCGCCGCTAAGACTTGGGCAAAATCACTGAGTTTTTGTTGATCAGGATCTTTTTCTTGATCCGGTTCAACGAACAGGGCGTAAGACTGGTCCACCCAAAAATGAGCGAGCAGCCGCGGAAACATCCCCGTCACAGCCGCCATGAAGTCTTGCCGACTGACGCTGGCGTCTTTCATCGTGACCCGTAACTGGACCACGCGTAGCCGCTCGAATGATTGTGGAGCATCAGTCGTTTGCCCGGTTAAAAAAGCGTACCAAGGTTCTTTGATTCGGGGGGCTTGTTCCTGGGCCAACGTTTCTAAGAGTGCCGTCTCACTCGCACTGAGGGGATGACGATCGATGGCAATGTATCCCCCTTTCGCCGGTAGCGGCAGGGAAATATAGCGGGGATCTGAAAGCGGCTGGGCGACCACCATTGCAGTGGGATAAATACGTTGCCAAGCCGGTGCGTCTAACGCCATGTTGGCATCTCCTTTCCAAATATCAACGCATTTAATTGTAACATTATCGCTTTAGAAAGCAGGGATTGTGATCGTATTTTCAGAATCGGAAATTCAATACTATATGGGGAAGGCACTCAAAGAGGCGGACCTGGCCCAAGCGCTGGGCGAAGTGCCAATTGGTGCGGTGATTGTCGCAGACGGCGGGGAAATTATTGGTCGCGGGCATAATCTTCGGGAAGTGAATCATGATGCGACTGCCCACGCGGAGTTGCTGGCGATTCGGCAAGCCTGTGCGCGCCGCAGCAGTTGGCGGCTTACCCACGCTAGTCTATTTGTGACGCTTGAACCATGTCCCATGTGTGCCGGGGCAATCATCAATTCACGTTTAGATGCCGTGTACTATGGGGCGTTGAATCCCAAGGCGGGGAGTGCCGGGACCCTAATTAATCTACTCGATTTTCCTGCCTACCATTTGTCTGTACCCAGTGTCTCTGGAGTACGCGGTGAGGAAGCCGGAGAACGCATGAAGGCGTTCTTTGGACGGGTGCGCAAGGAGATCAAGGCGGCCAAGCAAGCGGCTAAGGGAAAGTAGAATCATTTTTGCCTTTGCGGCTAATTTTTGCTATACTTATTTACGCCGCAAGGCCTTAAGGCAATGACAGTCTTACGAAGCGTGTCAGATCCGGAAGGAAGCAGCACTAAGTAGGTATTGTCATGTGCCTTTTGTTATTTATAAAATTATTGTGGCTGGGGCGGATATTCTGCTTCAGCCACTTGACTATCCACAGAAAAAATTAGTCAATCTTTGTTAAAATAGAATTTTGGAACAGACTTTGAATTATGGCAGAAAGGATTGCGTGCGATGGCTTATCAGGCGTTATATCGGGTATGGCGGCCGCAACGTTTTGCGGACTTGGTTGGGCAGGAAACAGTCACGCAAACCCTCAAGAATGCGTTGATGACCGATTCGATCAGTCATGCCTACTTGTTCACCGGTCCGCGGGGTACGGGCAAAACCTCTGCGGCTAAGATACTGGCCAAGGCCGTTAACTGCCGCTTCCGGCAAGATGGTGAGCCATGTAATCAATGCGAGACCTGCAAAGCAATTACCGCCGGTCGCTTGGGCGATGTTATTGAAATTGATGCCGCCAGTAACAACGGGGTCGATGAAATCCGGGATATTCGGGATAAGGCAAAATACGCCCCCACGGTGGCGGATTACAAAGTATATATTATTGACGAAGTCCACATGTTGTCGACGGGTGCGTTTAACGCCTTATTAAAGACGTTGGAGGAGCCGCCTGCCCATGTCATCTTTATCTTAGCCACCACAGAAGTGCAGAAAGTACCTGCGACAATTATTTCTCGGACCCAGCGTTTTGATTTCAAACGAATTGCTCCCGATACGATCGTTGACCGGATGGCCTACATCTTAAATGACATGAAGGTTACCTTCGATGATGCTGCCCTCGCCCTGATTGCCAACGCCGCTGCCGGCGGGATGCGAGATGCGTTGAGTATTTTGGACCAAGTGTTGTCCTTTGGTGATGATCATGTCACATTGGCCAATGCCTTGACCGTGACCGGTAGTCTTTCTGGCGATGTGCTGGCGCAATATTTACGGACGGTGAACGCTGGGGACACCGCACAGGGGTTGACCATTGTTCAGAAGAGCTTGGCTGCCGGTAAAGACCCCAATCAGTTCATTACGAATTTACTGGTATATTTACGGGACCTATTATTATATCGACAAGACCCCAAGTTGGCTCGCAGTTATTACGCCACCACCGATCCGGATACGTTTGCTGAGTTGACTAAGGCAATGGATGACACCCGGGTGTATCAAATGATTGATGTGTTGACCACTGTTCAAGCCCAGTTGCGCCAGACTACCCATCCCGATGTGTATTTGGATGTGCTGACAGTCAAGCTGACCACCTTGAAGGATAAGACGGCGGCTTCCCCAGCAGCTTCTGAGGCGGCAGTACCCGCCCAATTAGCGGCTACTGTGCAGACCTTGCAAGAGCAAGTCGCCGCGCTGCAAAAGCAATTAGCCGCTGGCGGCACCGCTGGGTCGGCGGCAGCAGTGCCTGCGGCCGCGCCAAAACGCAGTGCTGCCCCCAAGACCCATACCAAGGTGCACGTCAATCTGGAGCAAATTAATCAAGTGTTGGGTCAGGCCACCCGCAAGGCTTTGGAACATCAACAATCCCTGTGGGGCGAATTGCTGAGTATGTTGGATGTGGCCCAGCGTGCAGTGTTGCATGTGGGCACCAAGCCCGTGGCTGCCAGTGCCAGTGCCGTTGTGGTATCCTTTGATTACCCGATGATGTTTGCGCGGGTAGCTAAGGACCAGGTGTTGCGTGAGCAAATCGAAGCCGATTTAAAAAAATTGGACGGGAACGATATTGCGGTTTACTTCGTGCCTAAAGAAGAATGGCCCCGGATTCGTAAGAATTATTTGGTTAATCATGGTCCGGGCAAAAAGAAGCTTCCCAAGGATCAATCAGCGCCAACAGCACCGACATCCACAGCTGCTTCCGAATCGGCCGCAGCCACAGCGTCTGCCACGGTAGATCCAGTAGTCGCTAAAGCACAAGAATTGTTTGGCAGCTTCGTGGAGATTGATTCTGGAGAGCCGAATAGTACCGCACCACAAAAACAAACAGAAGATGGAGTGAAGCAAAATGGCTAAAATGCCTAATTTTGGCGGTGGCAACATGCAAAACATGATGCGCCAAATGCAAAAGATGCAAAAAGAGATGGGCGCTGCTCAGGATCAGTTGAATGAATCTGAATTCGTTGGCAAGGCCCCAGAAGACTTGGTGACGGTGACATTTACCGGCGATCATCAGATGAAGGATATTCAAATCAAGCCGGAAGCAATTGATGCGGACGATCCAGATATGTTACAGGATTTGATTGTGGCAGCGGTTAATGATGCCATGAAGACCATCAAGGACAAAACCGAATCGACGCTAGGCCGATTCGCTAAAGGAATGTAAATAGAATGCTGCAATATCCAGAGCCCATCGCGAAGTTGATCGACAGTTATATGAAGTTACCCGGAATCGGCGAAAAGACGGCCACCCGATTAGCTTTTTTTACGTTGGATATGCCCCAGGATGAAGTGGATGAATTTGCGTCTGATTTGCACGATGTCAAAACCAAACTGCATTTTTGTTCTATCTGTGGGAATATTACGGACCAAGATCCGTGCGTTATTTGCTCTGATCCATCCCGGGATCAAACCCGCATTTTAGTGGTGGAACAGCCCAAAGATATTATGGCCTTAGAACGGATGAACGAATATCATGGACTGTACCATGTATTGCATGGTGTCCTTTCACCGACAACCGGCAAGGGGCCCGAGGATATTAACATCAAGTCGCTGCTCAAACGATTGCAACAACACACCGAAGTGCAAGAGGTGATTATTGCCACGAACGCGACGCCAGAAGGGGAATCCACGGCGATGTATTTGGCCCGGTTAATCAAACCGGCTGGTATTAAAGTGACTCGCTTGGCCTATGGTCTTGCCGTGGGCAGTGATATTGAGTACGCCGATTCCATGACCTTGATCAAAGCCGTCGAAGGACGCCAGGAGATGTAGCCATGTTCAAGCAAGACAGCCTGCGAGAAGAGTTCAACGAAGACTTATTGGCCGAGATCAACGCGATCCGGGAGGAATGGCAACGGCAACAGCGGCTTTCCAATGCTGCTGTGCCGGATGCCTGGTTTGATGAGAACGATGTGATGATCTTACGCGCACGCTACGAGATGCTTTACGAAGAAGCCCGCCGTCGACAACTTCGTTCTCATACGATCGCGCCTGGATTGATCAGTCATTTCACGGATACGTTTAATTAATTTGGAAAAAATGCCATTTACCCGTGTTTTAATGTAAAATATTATTTATGTAGTGGAAAGAGGGAACGTTGTGAGCGGTTTATTTATTTCTTTAGAAGGTCCAGATGGGGCAGGCAAGGGTACCATGCTCACTCATCTGATGCCGATCTTAAAGAAACATACTTCCCGCACGGTGGTGCTGACCCGCGAGCCAGGCGGCAGTCCCATTGCCGAAAAGATTCGCCATCTGATTCTGGATGTCGCCAATCAGGAGATGACTGGTGAAACGGAGGCTTTGTTATATGCCGCCGCCCGCAGTCAACACTTGCATGATATTATCCTGCCCGCTTTGGCTAAGGATCAAATCGTGATCTCTGACCGGTATGTGGATAGTTCAATTGCGTATCAGGGCGGCGGCCGCCAGTTAGGCACCGATACGGTAGCGAGCATCAATCATTTCGCCACCGGAGGCGTACTACCGCAGTTGACCCTGTACGTGGATATTTCTCCCGAAGTTGGATTAAGCCGGATTAAAAAATACCGCGATACCCCAGAGGATCGGTTGGAAGTGGCCGGCAATGCATTTCACGACCGAGTCCGGGCGACTTATTTGCAACTGGTGCATGATGACCCTCAGCGGATCGTGGCACTAGATGGGGCCGCCCCTGCAAAGGAATTAACCGCCGCTGCATGGCACGAGATCCACAGCCGTTTTCCCCAATTTTTCCCAGCCTAAGGGCATTAGAAAGAAGGAATCGTTATGAAGCTGATTATGGCCATTGTCCAAGATAAAGACAGCAATATGCTGCAAAATGAATTCATTGATGCAAATATTCGGGCCACCAAATTATCCACCACTGGGGGTTTTCTGAAGTCTGGAAACACCACGTTCATCATCGGGATCGAGGATGAACGAGTGAATGAGGTCTTGGCTTTAATCAAGAAAACATCGCATTCCCGCGAGCAATTTATGACCCCGCCGGTGAGTATGGATGTAACTGGCGACAGTTCACTTTCCTACCCGATCGAAGTGCAGGTCGGCGGCGCAACTGTCTTTGTCCTGCCGGTTGAACAGTTCCACCAGTTCTAATGACAGTGGTGAAGCAGTGGCCGATCGTTCAATTACAACCGCGGCTGCAAGAGCGATTTGCCCATTTAATTGACAACGGGCGCCTGGCTCATGCGTATCTTTTTAATGGTACTCCGGAAAGTGGCACAACGGCGCTCGCACAGTGGATCGCGTTGCGCCTTTTTTGCAGTAATTTACACAACGGGGTACCGTGCGGGCAATGTGCCAATTGCCAACAAATTCTTAGTGGCAATCATCCTGATTTTTTGACCATCAAGCCTACTGGACAGACAATTAAGGTGGATGATATTCGGTATTTGCGTCAAGAGATGAGCCGCACTGGTTTGGAACAGAAGCGGCGGGTTTTTGTGATTGATCAGGCCGATTTATTGAGTGCCGCGGCGGCCAATTCACTACTTAAATTTATTGAAGAACCACCTGGCCCAGTGTTGATTATCTTACTTACCGAGCAAAAACAGCGCTTGCTGGCCACGATTCTATCCCGAGTACAGGTGATTGATTTTCCCCCGCTGACGGCTGGACAAATGGCCGGTGAATTGACGGCCGAAGGGTTGGACCAAAGCCTTGCCCCCTTATTTGGCGCGTTAGGTGCGGATGCCGCCACTGCCCGCGAACTGGCGGAGAGTCATACACTGAATGATATGATTCAGGCGATGGGTCAATGGTTAACCGCGCTGGGGCATGGTGATTGGCAGGCCTTTATTATCGTTCAAACGCGCATCATGTCCCTCGTCAAGGATAAGAACAGCCAAATTCTGTTTTTGGATTTGGTCGTTTTGGCGTTACAGGATGTGGTACATTATCAATATCAAACTGCCGCAGCCAACTTTTTCCCCAGCGAGCAAACCCATATTCAACAAGCCGCCCAGGAATTATCGCCACGCGTGGCCGCAGACGCGCTGACGGCGGCACTGACCACACAAACCCAACTGCAAGGCAACGTGGCTTTCCAAGGGTTAATGGAGACACTAAGTGCCCATATTCTGACGCAGATGGCCCGGTAATGATTTGATTTGGATGCGCAAGAAAGGTGACAGACGTGGCACAACAAGCAGAGCAACCAGCAGAAGAAGATCTCTACCATGAATTGCTGGCATTGAAAGAAAGCGCTGAAAACACCCTGGCGCTGGCCAATAAAATGACAGATGAAGTGGCTGATCTGACAGAAAAAAACGCCGAGTTGCGAATTGAAAATGTAAATTTGCGCAATCGGTTAGAAGAGTTAAGCAAACCGGAAGGCACAACGAATCAAACTAAAGAGGGATTGTCGAAGTCCAAGAAAAACTTGGAAAAATTATACGAACAGGGATATCATGTATGCACCGTCCTGTATGGCTCACGGCGGGAAAATAATGAAGATTGCGCGTTTTGTCTAGACGTGATATATGGGGACCGCAAATGATTGAAGAACAACGCAGCTTTGGTGAACATAGCACAGGCACGCTCTACTTAGTGCCTACCCCAATCGGCAACTTAGGGGATTTCTCTCCCCGGGCGGTGCAGATATTGCAGGACGCCGATCTGATTGCGGCAGAGGATACCCGAAATACCCAAAAATTGCTGAACCATTATGATATTACGACCCATCAGATCAGCTTCCATGAGCATAATACCCAGAGTCGGATCCCTGTTTTATTGGCTGACTTGCAACAAGGTAAAACAATTGCTCAGGTCAGTGATGCCGGTATGCCAGCAATCAGTGATCCGGGACAGGAACTCGTGGCAGCGTGTGTGGCGGCGCATATTCCAGTGGTCGCTTTGCCCGGCCCCAATGCGGGACTCACGGCGCTGATCGCGTCAGGCTTAGTGACCCAGCCTTTTGCTTTTATCGGCTTTTTACCGCGCAAAGCGCAGGAGCAAGAACGCTTCTTGAGCCAGTA
The DNA here is from genome assembly GCF_001435585.1 of Schleiferilactobacillus perolens DSM 12744. Taxonomy (GTDB): domain Bacteria; phylum Bacillota; class Bacilli; order Lactobacillales; family Lactobacillaceae; genus Schleiferilactobacillus; species Schleiferilactobacillus perolens. The sequence goes on along the minus strand of NZ_AZEC01000022.1, from coordinate 13,901 downwards.
TGCGGCGTTGCCGATGACCACCATTTATTATGAGTCGCCGCAGCGAATTGCCAAAACATTGGATCGTTTTGCGACAGTGGTGGGGCCCGATCGCCCCATTGTGGTTGCCCGAGAACTGACCAAAAAATTCGAGAGCTATATTCGCGGTACAGTCGCTCAGGTACAGGAATTTATTAAAGCAAAGGCGCCAAAGGGTGAGATGGTGATTTTACTGGGACCGCCCGCACCCGCAGCAGAATCGGTCGCCTGGTCCCAAGAGGCCGTACTGGCTGCTCTGCGGGATCGGGTCGTCCATGGTGAAAAGCCCACTGCCGCCGCTAAGGCAGTGGCCAAGGAATCAGGCTGGTCGCGGCAGGATGTGTATCAACAATACGTCGAACAGGAAAGCAGGTAAAACCATATGGCATTAGTGTGGTCGGAGAAATACACCATTCCGTACTTTCAAGTGAATACCCGGGAAGAGATGCATCTTTCCAGCTTACTGAACGTTTTAGTCATGGCGTCAGAACATCAAACAGAAGCGCTAGGGGTGGGCGAGGATAAAACCCATGCCCACGGTGTCGGTTGGGTTATTACGCAATACCATATGGCTTTTCAGCGGATGCCAAAAGTCGGCGACCAGGTGGAACTGCGGACCGCTGCCACAAGCCGGAACCGGTTTTTCTGTTATCGTGATTTTTGGGTGATGGACGACGCTGGCCAAGAAATGGTGCATATCACCGCCACATTTGTCATGATGAGCTTTGCCACACGCAAAATGGTACCGATCATCGATGAACTGGTTGCCCCGTTCCATACCGCTGAAGAGAAGAAAGTATTGAAGTTTCCGCGGATCACAAAAATGGACTATACAGGTGCCCCAGCCAAGCCTTACCGAGTGCGTTATCAAGACATTGACTCCAATCACCACGTTAATAATGTTCATTATTTTGACTGGATGATCGATACGCTGCCACTAGACTTCATTTTGCACCACCGCCTCGTCCAAGTGGATATTCGTTATGAACGGGAGATTCAGTATGGTGACACGGCGGAATCACTTTACTTGTCTGATACTGAGAATCCACTGATTACCCACCACTTAATTCGGCACGATGGCGAAACGAATACCGAGGCCATTTATCACTGGGAAGAAGACTAAAAAAACGTCCGTCGACATTCTTTGTCAGCGGGCGTTTTGCATTTCTAGGATACTGCGTTATTGACATAGTGGCGTAATTCATCACCCTGTTTGCCATTGCTAAGGGCGACCAATAGTTTGATGCGAGCCTTTTGCCCATTGAGTCCGCGGCAGAAAATGATTCCCATTTTCTTCAATTCCACACCGCCGCCCGCATAGTCATACACGTCCTCGGCAATACCGTTGAAGCAGCGCGATACCAGAACGATGGGGATATGATGGGCGAGCAGCTGACGAATTGCTGGCAATGTTTCGGGGGGCAGGTTGCCAGCGCCCAAGGCTTCGATTACGATACCGTGAGTCGTGGGCAGATCCACGGCCGAAAACAGATCGCCATCCATCCCAGCAAATGCCTTTAAAAGGTAAACACCATTAATGACGTGATCGATATCGCAAACGGTTTGTTGAATCAACTCTTGGAAGAAGTTGACGTGGTGTTTAGAAATTAAGCCAATCGGACCAAAAGTTGGTGTCCGAAAGGTGGCCACATTGGTAGTGTGGGTTTTGGTCACGAACCGGGCCGTGTGGACTTCGTCGTTCATCACGACCAATACCCCTTTTCCGCGGGCTTCATCTGAATAGGCGGTCCAGACGGCACTTTGAAAATTATACAGTCCATCACTGCCGATTTCATTGGCTCCGCGCATGGCGCCCGTGACAACGACGGAGATCGTGCTGGGTAAGGTCAAATCAAGGAAATAGGCCGTTTCTTCCAAAGTGTCGGTGCCATGGGTAATGACCACCCCGTCAATATCCTCCTCTCGTTCGCCTCGTAAGATTCGGTCGCGTAATGCCAACATACGCTGTGGCGTCATGTGGGGAGAGGGTAAATTGAAGATTTCCTCTGTGATCAGCTGGAGCTTGTGATCAAATAATCCTTGGAGATCATCTTGGGCCATTAACGGATTTTCAGCATTGGGTTGTAAAGCGCCTGACGCAGTGGCTGACATGGAAATTGTTCCGCCAGTGTGGAGGACTAGTATTTTTTTCACAGTTAGTGACGTCCTTTTCTCAATAGAATTGTATTCAGCATACATGTTGCGAGGAGAGTTGAAAAGGGGGAATACTTGCTTTTACAGCCATCCTGGTGCATCATATGTTACGTATTTACAGAAAAATACGGAGTAGGTCCCGATGCGTTAAGTGCCGCAGGAACGGAATGTGAACTGCGGACGAAGAGTTTAACTCGCGGTGTCGGGACCGCATTCGCCGCAAGATTATTTTGCGACAGCTCCCAAAAAGGAGATGTCAGAGATGACAACAACGCATTCATTAAAACTCACTTCTCTCCAGGTGATTTGGTTGGCGGTTCTGATGGCCATGCAAATGGTGCTCGCTAAATTCAGTATCGGCAACGATACGCTGGTCAAAGTGGGTTTTGGTTTTATTGGCACAGCATTACTGGGATATTTTTTTGGTCCGTGGTGGGCCGCGATTGCCAGTGGGTTGGACGATATCATCAGTATGTTTTTGTTTGGCGGAGGAGCCAACTTTTTCTTTGGGTTCACGCTTTCTGCAATGATGGCCGGTCTGATTTACGGGTATTGGTTGCACGAGCGGCCCCATCAGTGGCGTTACACTATTTTGGCCGTCCTCACCGTCACCGTCGTGGTGAATATGGTGATGAATACCATCTGGGTGCATTGGATGTATCAGACGCCGTGGTCTTTGCTAATTACTTGGCGGTTGTTGAAACAATTCATCTCCGCACCGATCAATATCGTGGTGTTATACACACTCTTCGGTGGGTTGGAGCGGTTGCCGCAATTGGCACGATTTAAAGTAAAATCATGATGTGATTAAGAAGGGGATTGACAAAACTTGCGGGTAATTGCCATTGATACTGCGAATAAGCCGCTAAGCGTGGCAATCAGTGAGGACGATACATTGCTGGGGACGGTCACGCTCAACATGGCCCGGACCCATAGTCAAACATTGATGCCCGTGGTGGCTGAACTGTTAGACCATACCCAGACGAAAGTGGAAGATTTGGATCGCGTGGCCGTCACTAGCGGGCCGGGAAGTTATACCGGCGTACGGATTGGAGTGACGACAGCAAAGACATTGGCCTGGACGATGGGCATTCCTTTAGTGACTACCACCTCGTTGCAATTGCTGGCGGGTAATATTCCCACAACGGACACGCGGCTGATCGTATCACTTATTGATGCGCGTCATATGAATGTATATGCCGGCGGCTATCAGTGGATTCCGGAAGAACCTGAGCAGGGTCCCCGGAATGTGATTTTACCGCGGCACTTAGCCCTAGCGGATCTTTTACCCGATGTGGCGGCATTGCGGCAACCCACAATATTTGTGGGTAATATTCCACTGGAGGATCAGGCCTTGATTCGCGCACAACTCGGCGACCAAGCCAGTTTTGCTGGCGATCTTGCCAGTTTGCCGCAAACTGCCCGGTTAGCACTATGGGCACCAGAAATGACACCGATCAAAAATATTCATGATTTTGTACCGACCTACTACCGCTTAACCCAAGCGGAGCAGGAATGGGGGAAACATCATCATGATGAAGGACACGCGCCCTATGTTCAAGAAGTTTAAAGAATGGTTTAGCGGCAGCGAAGAGCAACCCGCGATTTTACAGTATCCCGAAACCCCCGTGACTATTAAGGGGGTTTCTTATGTGCTCAAAAAAGCCGCAGAAGAAGACATCCCCGCCATGTTGGCTGTTGAACGGCGTATCTATCAGGGACAGCAGCCATGGGATGCCCGGGCCTTTCACTCGGAATTGCGGCGGCGAGACAAAGCCCTCTATTTGAATGTCTTTCACGATCAAGATTTGGTGGCATATATTGGTTCATGGTTTACCCCCGATGAAGCCCACGTCACCAACTTGGCGGTCGATCCAGATTGGCAGTCGCGCGGATTGGGACGCTTTTTGATGCAGTTAATGATTCATCGGGCGGCGGTCTATGGTGCGTCGAAGATGACTCTGGAAGTGCGGGTGGATAATGCGCCGGCTATTTCCTTGTATCATTCGTTAGGATTTCAAAATGGGGCCATCAAACCTAACTATTACTTGGCCGACCATATGGATGCCCGTAACATGATTTTACCGATCGACCCACAAGAAAAGGAGGAATAAACTGGTTTGCGTGAATTAATTCTGGCGTTTGAATCCAGCTGTGATGAAACAAGCGTGGCAGTCGTGGAGAATGGCCACACCATTCTCAGTAACATCATTGCCACCCAGATTAATAGTCACAAAAGGTTTGGCGGGGTTGTTCCCGAAGTAGCGAGTCGCCACCATGTGCAGCAAATTACCCGCTGTACAGAGGAAGCAATGGCCCAGGCGGGGGTTGATTATGATGACCTCACTGCGGTGGCTGTGACTATGGGCCCTGGTTTGGTGGGGGCGTTACTCATTGGCGTTACGGCGGCTAAAGTGATTGCATTTGCCCATCACTTACCGCTGATTCCCATCAACCATATGGCAGGACACACTTATGCCGCCAGTTATGTCGCCCCGTTTGAGTTTCCGCTGCTGGCATTGCTGGTATCCGGCGGGCACACAGAGCTGGTGTATATGCAGTCCGACTACGATTTTGAAATCATCGGCGATACCCGGGATGATGCTGTGGGTGAAGCGTATGATAAAATCGGTCGGGTATTAGGTATTACCTACCCGGCGGGTAAAGAGGTGGACGCGTTAGCCCATGAAGGTCAGGACACATTCCACTTCCCCCGAGCGATGCTTGAGGAAGACAATCTTGACTTCAGTTTTTCCGGTTTAAAGAGTGCGTTCATCAATACTGTCCATCATGCCGATCAACTGAATGAAACGCTGGATCGAGCGGATTTGGCTACCAGTTTTCAAGCGGCCGTATTGGACATTTTAGTAGGCAAAACATTACGGGCGCTGCAGACCCATCCGGTCCATCAATTAGTGATTGCCGGCGGGGTTGCCGCGAATCAGGGCTTGCGCGAACGTATGCACACTGAATTGGCTAAATTACCGAATCCGCCGCAGCTTTTGATTCCGCCGTTGCGGCTGTGTGGCGATAACGCTGCCATGATCGGTGCAGCGGCCCATGTGGCACTGGCGAAGGGAATTCGTGGTGATTTGCACTTGAACGCCGACCCTGGCCTGTCATTTGACACACGTACCGCATAAAATAACACGAAACCAGAAATAATCACAGCAGTATCCCTGACACCGCCTCATGCCGGCAAAGGTTTCCAGACACTTCCTAAAAATAACAAATAGTTGACATGAAACGGCTACCAGTGTATCCTTATAAATGTAAAGGAATTCACCACCAATCTGGCGATAATAAGGAGATTGTAAATATGGCAGATCATGAAAAAACAATTATGTTAGTTTGTGCAGCAGGTATGTCCACTTCAATGTTAGTTCAGCGGATGCAGGCTGCCGCAGAAAAAGATGGTGTGACCGCTAAGATCTTCGCCACGGGCGCGTCTGATGCAGACAACAAGTTGGCAGACAACGATGTTGATGTATTGTTGTTAGGACCGCAAGTTCGTTTCATGAAGGACCAATTCACTAAGAAATTGGCTGACAAGGACATCCCAGTTGATGTCATTGACATGCGGGCTTATGGTATGATGGACGGCGAGACCGTTCTGCAACAAGCATTTAAGCTTATTGGTTAATTAAAACAGGATAGGTCTTTCGTTGACGCTGAGCGTTAACGAAAGACCTTTTTTATTTATCGGCTCATTTGGTGAGCTATTGGTTGGAGGAATATTGATGCAATTTGTCATTAGTGATACCCATTATTTCCACGCTGATCTGCTGGGTGATAACGATTTTGCCCCACGCCTTTTTCCCAATGTGGAAGCGATGAACCAGCAGATGATTACCGCCTGGAATGAGCGGGTGGCAGAGCATGACACGGTTTATCACTTGGGGGACATTGCGCTGCGCCCCCATGATTATTTAACCCCAGCAGAAATTGCCGGGATTTTGGCACAATTGAATGGTCATATTGTGTTGATCAAGGGTAACCACGACTATCGTGATTTGTTTAAGTACTTGGCCCAGCACAACCCGATATTGCCGGATGGCCAGGTGAAGTATACATTCCACGATGTCGGTATTATCGTCAAATTTGATCATAATCAATTTTTCTTGACGCATTACCCATTATTGTTCGGAATCACCCACCAGACCTACAATTTACACGGGCACATTCACCACAACATGATGCCCACGGATACGAATATCAATATCGGGGTGGATGCTCCTGAACGGCAATGGGTTAACCCGACATTACCCTTTGGGGCGCCTTTGACGTTTGCTGAAGTGATGCAAATGATTGCCGGCAAGAAAAAATTCCTGGCCGCCCAGTCGCATTAGCGTCGTTGTCAATCGCCAAGGGCCACGGTATAGTGTGTGTATGATGAAAATTGTTGAGAAAAGAGGCAGTTCGGTGCAAGAAACCATTCATCTCCTCCACACCAATGATCTGCATTCCCATTTCGAAAATTGGCCGCGTATAGAACGGCAATTGGCGAAACGGAAGGCGGATGGATTGGCAGCGGCGGGGAATAATACGGTCTTCACGTTTGATATCGGGGATGCCATGGATCGCGCTCACCCGTTAACGGAGGCCACCGATGGCGCTAGTAACATTGCGATGTTCAACGAGGTCGGCTATGATGCTGTCACCATTGGCAATAATGAAGGCATTGGTAATCCGCCGGCCGTATTATGGCACTTGTACGATCATGCCCAGTTTCCGGTGGTGTTGGGCAATCTTTTTAGTGACGCCGACCGGACAAAGCTAGTGCCTTTTGCGGTGGATCACCTTATGTTGCATACCAAACAAGGCACACGAGTGTTGGTATTGGGTTACACCGCTCCATTCATCACGACTTATACCGCTAATCATTGGTACCCGGAAATGGTGGGCACGGTTTTACCCGAACAATTGGCCCGTTTTGCTGGCCAGTATGATGTATGTATTGTTTTATCGCACCTCGGAATTGAAATGGATCGGTGGCTGGCTCGCCATTATCCCCAAATCGATGTGATATTAGGGGCACATACCCATCATCTCCTGCCCCAAGGCGAACTGGACAATGGGGTATTGCTTGGTGCAGCGGGCAAGTGGGGTGAACACCTGGGTGAAATGTCACTGGTGGTGCAGGATCATCACATTGTCGAGAAGAAGGCTTGGGTTTATGATACGGCCGATTTACCCGCTGCTCCCGGCGATAGTCAAGAAATCGATCAGTGGGCAGCAGAGGGACATCAGTTATTACAACAGGAACAGATTGCGCAACTGCCCCAAGACTTTCCGATCGATTACAATCGGCCGTCACCGATGCTTGATTTAGCATTGGCCGCGTTGCAAGAATATACCGGGACCGAGGCCGCGGTACTGAATGCAGGACTCTTTTTGACCGGACTACATGAAGGCATCGTCACAGCAGATGATCTGCACACCCAAATGCCTCATCCCATGCATGCCATGAAAGTGACTTTGCGGGGAACGGATCTTTGGCGGTTAGTGCGCGAGATGGAAAAAAACCGGGGATTCTTACGCCGTTTTCCACTTCGGGGAATGAGTTTCCGGGGTAAGATTTTTGGGACGATCGGGTATGCTGGAATTCGGTATGATCCGACTAATCGCACGGTTTATTGGCACGACCGACCCATTGACCCGAATCAGCAATATACCATCGCCACATTGGATCATTATTTGTTCGTGCCGTTTTTCCCGACTATTGAGATTATGGGAGACAACGAGATTTTGTTTCCAGATTTTCTGCGGCAAATTGTGGCCCGCTATCTTGCGCGTCATTATCCATTGCCGGAAGAAGAATGACCAGAAAGGGAGGGTCTCATGAGTGACCAGTTATCGTCTCCAGACACACCGGAGAAAGCAGAGACCATTGCGACGCCAATTCATCAAGTGGTTCAATTGGCGGATGATCAAATCCAAATTGATGATTTAACCTATCGCGTCGTTTTTAATCATAAGGATGGCTTTGATCCAGAGGCTCTATCCACGTCATTTATCGACTTACTGACCAAGTATGATTACATCGTGGGGGATTGGGGTTTTGAACAATTACGGTTACGGGGCTTTTATGCCGATGGTCATAAACATGCGAATCGAGACCAATATATTTCGACCCTGATGGATTATATTTATGAGTTTTGTAATTTTGGCTGTGCTTATTTTGTTTTGGAACGACTCAGCCCAGCGCCCGCAGCCCCGCATATTGAGCCAGCTCCGCGGAACCGACCAAAGTTGCGGCGGCCGGTGCACAAAGAACGCCGCGAGCGGACACGGCGCCATTGAGTTCACAACACATAGAAAGAAGAGACGATATTGCGGCATTACAAAGGTTACTTCATTGATTTGGACGGAACAATTTACAAGGGGAAGGAACGCATTCCAGCTGCCAAGGGCTTCATCGAACGGTTACAGGCTGCGCATGTGCCGTTTCTTTTTTTAACCAACAATACGACCAAAACACCCGAAGCAGTGGTGGACAACCTGGCCCACAATCACGGTATTCACGTGTCACCAGAAACCGTCTATACCCCATCACTAGCCACCGCGGCTTATTTGACAAGCCGTGCACAAACAGTCGGGCATAAATTCAGCTTCTATTGTATTGGCGAGTTGGGATTGAAGAAGGCCTTGCTGGATGCGGGGATGACTTTGGAAGAGGTCAATCCGGATTATGTTGTGGTCGGTCTGGATTATGATGTCACATATCATAAGTTTGAAACGGCGACATTGGCTATCAAACGAGGAGCCCGTTTTATCGGGACCAATGAGGATACCAATTTGCCCAATGAGCGCGGATTAGTTCCAGGGGCTGGTTCGCTGGTAGCACTGGTTGAGCGGGCAACCCAGCAAAAGGCATTTTATATCGGCAAACCGCAAGTGCCGATCATGCGGGCCGCGTTGAACGAAATCGGTTTACCGCCTAAAGACGTCATCATGGTGGGGGATAATTACCACACTGATATTCAAGCCGGCATAAACACCGGTATGGACACACTGCTCGTGACTACTGGGTATACGAAGCCAACCGAAGTGCCTAAATTACCCGTTAAACCGACCTATGTTGTGGCCAGCTTAGCAGATTGGCAGGTTGAAGCATGATTCGACGCTTTGGGTTTTGGGTGGCGTTATGGCTATTTGTACTCAGTGCAGCGATCGCGATCACGATCTTGGGAACTTTTATCCTTTATCCCATTGACGTGCATTTTTTAGACATATTGGATCAATCCAACGTCCAAGTCACATTTGGTCAATTGTATGCTAATTTTGCTCAGTTGATGGCCTATCTTCATTTTCCTTGGATCACGACCTTGCATATGACTAATTTCCCGGTTTCCAGCACTGGTGCACAACATTTCAGTGATGTGAAGAATTTATTTTTACTGGATTATGCCATTTTGATCATCACCGCTTTGCCCGCCTGGCACTTCCTGGGGCAACTGAAAAAGAACCGCGAAACATGGCGTTTGTATCGCCAAAGCACTGTGGCCATGGGTGTGCCGATCGTGTTAGGTGCGCTGGCGCTGATGGGTTTTGATCGATTCTTTGTCACATTCCACGAAATCCTTTTTCGCAATTCGGACTGGATTTTTGATCCGGCTAAAGACCCAATTATTACTGTGTTGCCAGAAGACTTTTTTGCCCATACATTTTTTCTGGCGTTTATCCTCTTGGAACTGATTTGCTGGGGCTTGCGGCACTGGGCCAAAAAACAATTTCGGGCATAATAAAAAAGGAGCCGAGCGCTCCTTTTTTATTATGCCCAGTTTATTCTTACTCGACTGAAGGTTTACCGAACCGATGCTTCAGGTAGGCAAATACCATTGGCAGCAAAGAGATGAACACGATGGCCAGGGCGACCAGGCTAAAGTGCTGTTGAACAAAGGGAATGTTGCCGAAGAAGTAGCCGCCGGACAGGCAGACCACTACCCATGCCAGCCCACCGATGAAGTTGTAGTGGAGGAAGTGCATGTAGTGCATGTTGCTGCCACCAGAAACGAACGGGGCAAAGGTCCGGACAATGGGGACGAACCGCGCGATGGCGATCGTCTTGCCCCCGTGTTTATTGAAGAAATCTTCGGCGACCTTTAATTTATCCCGGTTAATGAACCGCCCGAAGAACGAATTATTGGAAGCCGCTAATCCCATATGATGGCCAATGTGGTAATTGACAGTATCACCGATGACGGCGGCGGCCAAAAAGATGAAGAATAACAGACAAATATTCAAGTGATACTCTGCATTGGCAGCCAAGGCTGCCGCGGCAAAGAGAAGCGAATCACCAGGTAGAAATGGGAAAATTACAATCCCAGTCTCAATAAAGATCATCACAAACAAAATTACGTAAGTCCAATTACCAAAGGTGCCTACAATTTGGACCAGATGGTCGTCGATATGTAGGATAAAGTCAATTAACGTACTCATGGGATTAGCCCTCCACTTGTTCCATTTTTCATTGTCGTTTTCAGATAAACTAGAGGCATTATATCAAAAAAAGAAGCGGCAAAGAAATCTTTAGCCGCTTCGTTGATAATTCTTAGGTTTTTAACGCGCGTTCATGTCTTTAATACACATCGGGCTGTGTTTCTGGATGGGCATGAGCCAGCCGGCTGGCGGCGGCTGCTGCAATGGCACCGACGATATCGTCCAAGAAGGTGTGAATAATACCCGGTTCATGCGCATTTAATTTGGCAAGAATTCCAGGCTTGATTTTGTCGATATAACCATAGTTGGTCAAACCGATACTACCGTACACATTGACAATGGACAACGCCATGATTTCATCAATACCGTACAGACCCTCATCTTCTTCAACAATTTGTTGCAGCGGGGGTTCTAATTTCTTTTGTTCTGCTAATTTATCCAATTGAATCCCAGTCATGATCGCGTTTTGCACTTCTCGTTTGTGCAAGACGACATCGACACTTTCATTGCATTCAGCAAGTGTCAGATTGGGGATGTACTTTTCTTGAAGGAAAAGGGTTAACTTGCCGATTTCTTCGAGGTCGACGCCTCGCTCGTGTAACAGATGGACACAGTAATCGTAAATTCGTTCCGCATTTGTTGCCATGATGGGCCTGCTTTCTATTGCTAATGAATCAATGAAGTGGAGTGCAAAGGCTGCTTACGTTCGGGGTAGACTTGTTGCAAGGCTTGGGTGACAGCGACGGGCGCCTCGCCAAAGCCGCTGGCAATGAGCTGCATCTTGCCTGGATAAGTAACCACGTCACCAATGGCGTAAATACGGTCAGTGGAAGTGGCCATATGCGTATCCACTGGCACTGTCGCACCCTGAATTTCAATCGGGAACTGACGCAATATACGGGCATCGGCAGTAAAACCATAATTGACGATCAGCTGATCAGTCAGCACCGTGGTTTCTTCCTTGGTGCGGGCCTTCTTTAACTGAATTTCTATCTGTTTACCCGCTGGTGCCAAGCCGCTCAGCAGGTACGGCGTCATAATTTTAATACTGGAAGCTTTCATCTTTTCAACGCTGGATTCTAATCCACGGAATTGATCTCGCCGATGGATAATCGTCACACTTTTGGCGATGGGCTCTAGGGCCAGTGCCCAGTCAATGGCAGAGTCGCCGCCACCAGCCACGGTGACGTTTTGGTCCCGGAAGTCTTCTAAGTTATTGATGAAGTAATGGACCTGCCGATCGTCTAGCTTGTGATCATACTTGAAGGCCAATTTCCGTGGTGCAAAAGCCCCATTGCCAATGGCGATCACGACCGCCCGACTATGGTAGTCGCCATGATTCGTGATGATGGTAAATGTCTCGTCTGCTTCTTTGGTGATTTTTTCTACAGTGGTATTCAACGAAATGGCTGGCGAAAATTCAGTCAATTGATCAGCTAATTGAGCCACGAGTTCTTTTGCTTTGATGTGTGGGAAGCCAGCCACATCGTATACATCTTTTTCGGGATAGAGGGCAGCCACTTGGCCGCCTAAATGGGGGAGTGTTTCGATCAGGTGGGCATCGGCATTCCGTAAGCCGGCGTAAAAAGCCGCGAACATACCGACTGGGCCGCCTCCGATGATACTGATATCGTACATATGTGTTGTGTCTGCTGTCACTGTGACCGTTCCTTTCCATACTGTTTCCTCAACAGCATAGCACAGATTGTTTTTTGGAGGGTGGCCGAATTACTACGAGACTTTTGCTCGTCCATCTTTACACAAAGACGTTTTCTGGGTACTATTAAGTTGCTAATGAAAGCACTTTAATATAATTTCACGGATCATTTAACCCGTGATGGAAAGCAGGTTACGAAATAATGTATGCAGCAATTGAAGCAGGGGGCACCAAATTTGTCTGTGCCGTCAGCGATCATGATTTTACCATCAAGGACCGTAAACACATTCCCACGACTACTCCCCAGGAGACTCTTGGTGCGGTTTTTACGTTCTTTGATCAATATGATATTGAGGCAATCGGCATTGGTTCCTTTGGCCCGATTGATGCCAATCCGGAATCCGCGCACTATGGCTATATCACCACGACCCCAAAGTTAGCCTGGACCAACTTTGACTTTCTAGGAGCCATTCGGGCGCATTATCCAAATACGAAGACAGCCTTTACGACAGATGTGAATGTGGCCGCCTTTGGTGAGTTTAAACTCGGTGCTGCCCAAGGTAAAAAGAATGTCGCCTACTATACAGTGGGCACGGGGATTGGCATGGGGTATATTCATAACGGTCAAATTTACATGGGCCGCGAAAATCCAGAAGCGGGGCACTTTTTAGTTCGTCGCCATCCTGATGACCATTTTGTCGGTGCATGCCCGTATCACCAAGATTGTTTAGAGGGTATGGCCGCTGGTCCAGCCTTGGAACAGCGTTGGGGTAAAAAGGGTAAAGATATTGACCCCAATTCCCAAGCCTGGGAAATTGAAGCCTACTATTTGGCTCAGGCATCCATGAATACGACATTGTACCTGTCTCCCGATATCATTGTGTTTGGCGGCGGGGTTTCTAAACAAGCACAACTTTTCCCATTGATTCGGTCGCAATTTGCGAAGATCTTGGGGGACTATGTGGATGTACCGCCGATCTCGGATTATATTGTTCCCGTGGGTCTCGGAGATGATGCAGGGATCACTGGTGCCTTACTGTTGGCTGCTGAACAATAATTTTGACAGTCCGGGTATAATGAGGCCAATAGCGATAAGAAAGGGGGCTTAGGACAATTGGAAGTCCGTATTGGTGATGTTCTTTCTGGCACGATCAGCGGTATTCAGCCCTATGGTGCCTTTGTCGCCTTGGATGATGATACCCAAGGATTGATTCATATTTCTGAGTGTTGCCACGGGTATGTGAAGAGTGTACGGGATATTCTCCATGTGGGGGATGTGGTCCGCGTTAAAGTTCTTGATGTTGATGAATATTCTCGTAAGGTGAGCTTGTCACTGCGAGCGCTCAGTCAAGATCCCTTTACCGGGGAGCACACCCGGTCTAAGCATTACTGGACTAACCGTCACGGAGAGGCTGGTTTTGCACCAATTCATAATGCCGTTCCGGGTTGGTTAAAAGAAGCCGAAAAAGATTTTTTTGACTGATTTTTCAGGAAAAAACAAGGAATTTACTGAGATATCCGAAATATCTCGGCGGTGACCCAAGCTATTTATTAATAATAGCTTGGGTCACTTTTGGGTTTGTTCGTTAATGTTTTTTAGTCGCATCAATTTTTTGTAAAAAGGGTGTTG
>NZ_AZEC01000021.1 GCF_001435585.1 Schleiferilactobacillus perolens DSM 12744 | reverse complement strand
CTCCGATTGCTCCGCACTTGGCACTATATTTATGGGAATCCGAAATTCAAAGTTCAGTCCCACTGTATTTAATTCCAGATACGGTATGATAAAGAAAACGAAAGCGGAGGGTGATTGGTGTGAAAGTGGTTATTGTGGGTGGTGTCGCTGGTGGGATGTCGGCGGCGACGCGGTTGCGGCGGCTGGATGAGCAGGCACAAATTGTGGTGCTGGAAAAGGGGCCCTACGTTTCTTTTGCTAATTGCGGTCTGCCTTATTATATTTCTGGTGAAATTGGTAATCGCGACGATTTGATCGTAGAATCCCCAGCGGAGTTGCAGGCGCGGTTCAATCTCGACGTGCGGCCGGAACATACGGTGACCAAGATTGATCCGGTCACCCAAACCGTGAGTGGCACGACCAGCGGTGGCCGATCTTTTACGGAATCCTACGATAAGCTCATTTTGGCCCCTGGTGCCAAGCCGTTGGTGCCGGATATTCACGGTCTGGCTGATGCCGCCAATGCATTTGTCCTCCGAAGTATTCCTGATCTCGATAGAATCATGCTTACTCTGCACCAAGTTCAACCCAAGCAGGCGTTAATCATCGGTGCGGGTTTCATTGGGTTGGAAGTCGCTGAAAATCTGCGCCGGCGCGGACTGGCGGTCACCATCGTCGAACAAACACCCCATGTTTTACCGCCGCTGGATGAGGAAATGGCGGCTTTTGTCCAACAAGAACTACAAGCGCACAATGTCCGGGTCATCACTGGCCAATCGGTAACGACTTTACAGGATGACGGCCATACCGCCCAACTGAGCGACGGGACGACTTTATCCACTGATCTCACCATCCTGTCCGTGGGCGTGCGGCCCAATACGGATGTGGCCGGTGCCGCCGGTATTAAGCTGGGCCTGCGTGGTGGCATCGTCGTGGATGACCACTATCAAACCAGTCAGCCGAATATCTATGCGGTGGGCGACGCCATCGTCGTTACGCAGCAAATCACCGGTCAGCCCGCCTTGATTCCTCTTGCTTCGCCTGCCAACCGGCAAGGCCGCCAGGTGGCGGATGTTATTGCCGGCTTGCCCCAAAGGAATCGCGGCAGCATCGGTACTGCCATTGTCCGGGTCTTCGATTTAGCCGCCGCCTCCACCGGGCTTAGCGAGCGGGCGGCACGCCAGGCCGGATTGGATGTAGCAGTCATCCATGTCCTGGGTAAAAATCACGCCGCCTACTATCCAGAAGCCACACCCATTAATCTGAAATTGATCTTCAATCCGCATACCGGTGAGATTTATGGTGCCCAAGGGGTGGGCGTTGATGGTGTCGATAAACGGATCGATGTGTTGGCGACAGCCATCAAGGGCCACCTGACCGTCGCCGACTTGCCGGAACTGGAACTCACTTATGCCCCGCCCTTTGGTTCTGCGAAAGATCCCGTCAATATGCTGGGGTATGCGGCCTTAAACATTACAGAGGGTTTGAGCACGCATATTCAGTGGTATCAGTTACCGGATGCCTTGAAAAATGGCGCTATCTTATTAGATGTGCGTGACCCCGATGAGATCGCCGAAGGACATTTTCCCCATTCTGTGAACATTCCCCTTAATGATCTGCGGGATCGGCTGAATGAGTTAGATCCAAAACAAACCTACATCGTCAGTTGCCGCAGCGGCCAACGGGCTTACATTGCAGAACGCATACTCCGCCAGCACGGCTTTCAGGTTAAAAATTTGGATGGCGCCTATCAGCTTTATCAAGCAGTGCGTCCTAACGATTTGGTTTATCCTAAATAACTTTTTGCCCAACTCAAAAGGCACAATTCTGATAATACGAGAATTGTGCCTTTTCTTTTTTCCGTGATTTCATCCAACTTCGAAACTAGTTTAAAGCTGTTTGTCAGCCGCACTCAGAATTCGAAATATCAAATTAGTTTGCGTATACATCTGCTCAATATTCGGTTCCGTTTTGGCTGATGGATACTGGCATAACGCCAAAGGCATGCCGATAAACGAAATCGTTGGCCAGCCATCTTGAAATAATGGCTGCCCCTCACCAAAATAAGACGATTTTCGCGGTTTGAGCGTGAAATATTGACCATGGGGTTTAACCGCGTGCTGACAGTTTTTAACCAAGTCCTGATTGTTTTTGTTCGACGCGTAGATATACATCGGATCATAGGGACTCTTTAATTTCAACGTTCCCTGCTTAGCATCATCCACATACTCTGCACCGCCAAGATGCTCAACAGTTAACCCCAGCACTTTCTTGATTGATATGTTTTGACTGGCCGCATCCGCCTCGAAGTCCCGTAGTAGTCTGGAAGTGGCCTGTCTGCCCAAAATTCCGCTTTGCGGTATTTGAAAATGGCCGCTGGTAAATCCGAATACCAGCGTGTTTTCAAATTGCAAATGATAGTCTTTGATGGCCTTCAAAATAGTTAATAGAGCAATCGATCCGTTTTCTTCGATATCGTTGGGCCCATCAGTATGGGTGTTGATAAAAATTTGCCGATCCGCTTGGCGTCCCTGAATAATGACTGCAAATGACTCTGTTGGTATATTGGTTTGATAACTGCCAGGCATGGTTAATCGCACAGTCGTCTTTTGCTGACTAATCTTTTTTAGAACACTCGCTTGCTGTTCATGGACCCAAATACCGGGAATGCCAAGATACCCATTGGTGAAAGGAAGCACCTCGTCTTTCGCAAGCTCCGCACTGATTTTATGCCATACTAGAATCACGGCAACTGCACCATTGTCTTTAGCGGCCTGTATCTTATTTAAAACCAGCGTTGCAGCAACCAGCGGATGTCTCATTTTATAGGCTAAACGGGCATCGTTGGGATATTTAGCAATTTTTTGAAGCAAAAGGAAAGTCGGTAACGATAGGTTGTTAACCTTAATCACGGTAATTTTTCCTTTCATTTTTGAATCGTTTTTGGCGTGATAAAATCTAAGCGGTCCACTTACCCCACGGGAAGTCGTGATGCCTGAGTATGGCACTGGCCCAAGCGTAGGGATCGATTCTCCTGTCACATCATTTTGCAACTGATATGTATCTTGAATACAGCGGTTGATCGTAAAGGGAAATCGCTTTATTGGAAAACCAAGATCTGTAATTTGGTCCTTTACAAATTGTATAAATCGATTGTGGTTATCTGTCGCGGTCAACCGCGGTCCCATTTTTTGTAATATCCCTTGCCACTTCGTCATGCTGTCCATATCCAGTTTCATTCGTGTTCACCTTTCTCAATTGATTGACTTGTCAATGCATCTAACTCGCTGCTTTAGCATTGTCATTCACCCATGCCGCGCACTGATTATGAGCATTATACAAAGCGCTGGCATCGCTGTACATCGGTCAAAGGGGCAACTTCAACAAGACAGGTGCGTATCCGCTGAATAAATTTTCTGAGTTAAAAAGCCACATTGTAATGCTAACTCAAAAGTAAAAAAATCGGGTGAGCCGTTTACTCGCGCTTACAGTTCTGGTCCTGATACAATATGTTTAACGTGAGTGAGCCGCTCTTCGTCAGACACCGAGGTGTTCAGCAATGCGAAAATTCTTACACCAGTTTTCGACACAATCTAAGCTCATGGTCTTAATGCTGATCGCATTTTCGATAACTAGCTTCTACAACCAAGAACCATCGACTCGCTGGGCAAAGTCAAACTGGGGATTTTGGTTCTTGGTTTTTATCCAAGTTTATTTCGCCATTGATTTTTTGTATGAGTCGAGAAAGAACCACCGTCCCATATCGGGATGGGACAAGATCAATTTGATTCTGCCGTTAGGGTCGCTTTTACTAATCGCGATACTCGACCGAATCATTCACCAAAGTTGGTTGCTAAACTGAAGTAACCACACTAAAACGGCAGCACTCCAATCAAAAGGAGCGCTGCCGTTTTTATGTCAACTCATTTTAGATAGGCATGTACTTTGGCCCACAAGTGCACAGGCTGCGCCCCGTGCGCTTTAGCCGCATCCACATGTAATAGGCGATAAAACAGGAACAAGTTAATCAACCCTAACAAGACCAACAACCCAAAAGCCAACTGACTGCCCGCCGCCACATTTTGCGCATGGGTATTATGCGGGACCGTCACCGCCGACATCATCAGCGCTAAGACGGTCGTCCCAATGGCGCCGGAGACTTGCTGCCCGGTGTTATAGAGCGCGTTGGCATCGTTGCGCAGAGATTTGTCGATCTTTTTCAACCCATACGCCACACTGTTGCCAAAGGCCATGGAACGGCCAATGGCAAAGATTAGGTACATGACAGTCACGCCGATGATACCGAGACTGGCGCCGCCAATGGTGAACCCGATCAAGCCCAGGGTGAATAAAATGTCCCCCAGATAAAGGGGCAGCTTGCCGCCGAAATGATCCAGCATCCAGCCATACACAGGCTGACCAAAACCATTAAAGAGACTGCCCGGCAGTAAAATCAGCCCGCCCACAAACGATGTGGCCCCATTCACTTCCTGGACATAGTTAGGCAACAGGAAATTGATCCCCACATTGGCAAACTGCAGAAAAACGTAGGGTAAGAAGCTGTACAGAAAGGCCGGGTCGCGAAAAACGGATAAGGAAAAAAGTGCCCGCTGACTGTGCTGCGACACCACGCCAAAAAGGACCAGCATGATGGCTGTAACTAAAAGATACAGGCCGCATTGCCACCATCCATGGCCCCCGCCCAGCGTGTTTAATCCCACGATCAAACTAACTAACCCCACGCCCAGCAAGGCGAAGCGCAACCAATCAAATTCATAATGGGATGTCGGCGTATACTGCTCAATTTTACCCTGACCAATGAATAACAGGATCAAGGTAAGCGGCAGCGTGATCCAAAAGATCATCCGCCAATTGGAAAAAGCCACCACAGCCCCGCCAAATGTCGGGCCGAGCGCGGGCGCCACCAAAATAATCAGATTGGCCATGCCCATATAGGTCCCTAACTTATGCAGGGGTACCACGTCCAAAATGATGTTCACCATCAGCGGTGTACACAAACCCACACACCCCGCTTGAATCAGCCGACCCAGAAGCATCACCCAAAAGGTGGTGGCCAAACCGCATAGGATATCGCCGATAATGAATAGCACTGCGGCCCAGATAAACAGCGTCCGGTTCGTGAACCGGCGCTTCATGAAGGCCGATGTTAACATCACCAGCGCCGCTGTGAGCAAGTAGCCGGACGTCACCCACTGGATCGTCGACATGGGCACATTAAACTGCCGCATCAGCGTGGGAAAAGTGACGTTCATCGATGTCTCGGTCAATACTCCGATGAAGGACATCAACGCCACCACCACAATCACAAACATGGCATTTTTCGGCATCGTTTGCTGCCGTGTTTTTTTGACATTGTTCATTATGTAAAAATCAAACTTCTTTCCCCGTGGAACGGATATGGTTATCCTACAACGGCGGGGCTTGAGTTGTCGAATGGGTGCAGTCTTTTCGACTTGTCTATGCATATAAAGATGCGTATAATTGTGTTTGAGAGGAGTTACTCATATGCCGATGAAGCCCCAAAAGCTTGAAAAAATTGTACTTTCTCAAGGCTTTAGTTTAGTTAAAGGTAAGGGAAAAGGGAGCCATCGGCGTTATCAACACCCAGATGGACGAACAACCGAGATCAATTTCCATTCGAAAGAAATTCGAAAAGGCACACAGGAGGAAATTTTCAAACAAATTGGCTATGTCCCTAAACGGCAATGGAAGAAGGTATCTTGATGCATGATGAAATTTTGATTTATCCCACAGTTTTTGCGGAACATCATGATGAAGATGGTCATTATTTTGTGGTGACCAGCCCGAATATTCCCGGTATGGTCACCGAAGGCACGACGCGCCAACAAGCAGTGACAGAAGCCATCGATGCCATTGCGACAATGCTGGATGGTGAAAAGTATCCAAGCGTTCAAGATCCAGGGCAATGGATATTGAAGAAGAACGAAACCATCGTCTACGTGCCAGTCAACATGACGCAATGGTATCGTGAGAAAGCATTGGCACTAAAAATGAAAACCGTGCGAATGAGTATTACGGTGCCTGAGTATCTTAAAGAAGAAGCCAAGGAACGCGGCATCAACGTGTCTCGTGTCGCGACTCAGGCATTGGAAAAGCTGTTGGCGTAATCCAGCTCTGAGATTTAATTGCATCAAAAATACCGTCATCCGTTAGATTGCGATGACGGTATTTTTTCACTCTAAGATTGGGCTCTGTGGTTCACAGCGAACCCTTGTGCCGTTTAGTGGTCATGTGCCGCAAGTAGAAGTACGCTGCAGTTAACAGCACAATGATCCATCCGCCAAAAATGACGCGCACTGGCAAAATTGCAAAATACATGGCATCAAATGGTGGTGATGTCACTGGGAGGAAAACGAAGACGGCAATTAGAATCGTGGCGAAGTAAACAAAATCACGCAGACGAATTTCTTTTCGAGATTCCTTTGGCGTTTTCGTATAACGACTAAAACGAAAAATTAAATCAACGACTGCGGCAGCAGCTAATACATCTAGTAATAGTGTCAATCCAGACAACAACATTGCTATCCCCTCCTGCGACGACTCACAAGTAAGAACTTGGCGTATCGCTTTGCAGACACCGTTACATCCAACCTTCCAGTAAAACATCCATTGAAAATCAAACACATTGTAAGCCCTTCATATTTGTGGCGTCAACGAATTGCACTCGCTGTTTTTATGAATGTTGTTCAACGCCCACAACCGTGAATTTAATCCTCAAACTTGCGTCATCATACCCCATTCAAGTGAGCGTTCTAACAGAATACTGAACATCTCAGTTCAATAAATCAACTTCTTCTGGACAAGTTGAATTGGTACAAACGCAATGAGCAACAAAGCCACCAAGAGCCAAATCAGGTGACCGGCCATTCCTGCTCAATTACCCACTGCAAAACCACGAATCAACGCCACAGCATGGGTCAGCGATGAAAACCAAGCCACTCTCTGCAACCAGGGAGCGACATGACCGATGGGGAAAAAGGTGTTGGAGAACATAAACATCGGCTCCACCAACAACATGGTGTAATAGTTCAAATAGTCCCGGGTGGGCGCCAGAAGAGTGAAAGTAAGTCCTAGAAAGCCAAACAGCGTTCCCAGTATCAACAGAACCAGCGGGTTAAGCAATGCGGCCGGACTGCTAAAAACACCAAGCAGCATGGCAATGCCCATAAACAGAGTGCCGAAGAAAACACTACGCATCCCTGCCCAGATCGCTTCGCTCGCAATAATATCCGGCAAACTGACTGGACTTGTACTCATTTCGTAATACGTCTTATCCAAGTACATCTGAATGTACGCATTGACGGTTCTTTCATTGGTGGCGGCGTTCATCGCTGTCCCGTCAATCAGTCCCAACGTAATGAATTGCAGATAAGGCATGCCATCCACCCGGCCGACGAAGTGACCAAGACCGAGGCCCATCGTGTTAAGTATAGAATCGGATCGAATAAATTTGGGAAAATTGAAATAGCACTAAAAAAACGCCTCGACAACTATTGAAACAGTTGTCGAGGTGAATTGTTAAGAAAGTGAACAAGGTCATCAGGGAAAGTCAATTAGGATTATTTTTCTCGTTAAGCACAATGTGTGTGATTCCAGCCATCGTTATTAAAATGAACGCCAGCCAAGTACTGAATCTCCACACGTTGTCACTCGAAAAAGATAGGAACAGAGCGAGACAAATGAGCATCGCAATACTGAAGACACAAAGCCTGAGAATCAGAAAATAAATACCACGCTTATGCGCTATCCAAATTAACGCGAACGCCAGAAACATGAGCGCTATTTCCATCAATGCCATGAGTCACACTTCCTCAACCACAGCTTTTTAAAGCTTGTATGCCTGCCACATATGCGTGATCTTGTTGACGTCAAAGGCAATGTAATTGTTGGGCCAATGATCTTGAGCCCACTGTAGTGTTCCAGCCATTGACGCCGTGACCTGGGCTAAAATAAATGTTTCAGCAAAAGCAGCTGTGGCGATAAGCAGAACCTGGTAAGGAGCACCATAGGTTCCACCAATTGTTACAATAGCCGCAGCGTATGCCGCTTCTACACTATATCCATGGGAAATAAATTTGAAGAAGGAAATGGCAGTATTGATCGCTCGATCTGACCGAAAAATTAGTCGCTGATAGTTCCATCCCGAAGTATACTCAATTTCTTGAAAAGAACGTAATGTTAACAGTGGAGCGGCAACCTTGTTTTCAGGATTAATCAACAAGTTCCCGGCAATAACGTCGGTGTTCGATTTTTTAACTACATTTGAAACGATCGAATATTCGCTTGTGGTTAATACGGATTTGGCACCATCCAAGATAACGTATTGATTATTCTTCACCGTAATATAGGGTTCAGCTTTGGCTTCAAGAGCAGAACTGGTCTGAGTTGTGGTTGGTTGGGTATTATTGTTTTTGAGGAACTCAGCAATTTGTTCGGGAGTCCAGTTTTCTGAACCTGCCAAAGGGTCGGTATTACTTTGGTTAGACGATACGGGTTCTGTTGAGAACCCGTCGGTAGCAAAGGCATAGGATACAGACGGTGCAATGATTCCGAATGCTAACACAAGTGCAAAGATCACTGATAGGATTTTTCCCTTTTCTTTTAAAACATTCATAACTCTCCCTTCTCGTGGTAACCACGATGAAAGATTCACCGACAATCACCGTATTACATTTATCTTTTTTCTAGCGATTTTCAGCTCCCCGAAACCGCTATTATTTTTACAAGTGAATCGTAGCACAAACGGAACCTAACAGCAATTAAAAGCACTTGAGTGATTCTTGCGCATGTTCAATCTACTAACAACATAATATCGCATGGATAGACCAAAGCGCTCTGCCAAGCCAATGCGCAAATCAATAAGGGCATCGCGATCTTGGCATTATTTCGATGGAAATTGTTGTTTATCAGAAATGCGTAATTTTTTATTGGTGCCGTGTATAAAAGTGTCTGAAACAAACGCGCAAAAACATGATGTCATGTAAAACATCTGCCATCAATCAGTGACCACATTCTGCGTATGCCCGGCCAAAAACGCAGTGAGATTACTGACAGTGATGTCCAACAACCGCTGGCGGGTCTCTCGCGGTGCCCAGGCAATATGCGGCGTGAGCAGGCAATTTTTAGCCGTGAGCAGCGGGTTATCGGCCCGAATAGGTTCCTGGCTGACCACATCCAGCCCCGCGGCGTAAATTTTACCACGATTAAGGGCGGCGGCGAGATCTGCTTCGTTGATCAGTTTACCTCTGGCAGTGTTTAAAAAAATGACACCATCCTTCATTTTATGAATGGCGGCAGCATCGATCAATCCAATCGTTTCAGGTTTTTGCAGGACATGTAGGCTGATCACATCCGCCCGGTGTAAGAGCGTATCAAAATCAACTTGCTGAACCCACTCCGGCAAATCAGTTTTCGGCCGATGGTTATAGAAAATCACCCGCATGCCAAACGCATGGGCGATCTCCGCCACCCGCTGAGCGATGTGACCATAACCCACCAAACCCATTACCTTCCCGTGCAGCTCAATCAACGGCTTCGCCCAAAAAGTGAAATCTGGCCCCTTGACCCAACGACCGGCATGCACTAACTGGTTGTGCAGATCCACTTGACTGGTGATCTCTAACAATAACGCGAACGTGAATTGTGCTACTGCTTCCGTTCCGTATGTGGGAATGTTGGTGACGGTGACGCCTGCTGTTCGGGCGGCCGCCACATCCACCATATCGTAGCCAGTCCCCATGATGCCGATGTACTTGAGTTGCGGGGCTTGTTGGATGACCGACGCAGTGAGCGGTGTTTTATGCGTCAGCACCACCTTGGCATCACCAATTCGCCGCAGAATTTCTGCCTCATCGGCTGCGGGGGTGCGATCGTATAAGGTACACTCACCAAGTTTCTTGAGTGTTGTCCAATCCAGGTCTTGATTCAGCGCAAAACCATCTAGCAAAACAATTTTCAATGCTATCCTCCATATGGTCAACCAGTTCTGTAGTGACTCGATGCGAATTCTTAAAAGAAATCCGTGCGTCCTTTTTACCATACATATAAAAAGCGAAGCCCGTTTTCGGATTCATCGACCGGACTTCGTTTTTCTGAATGGAAATGAGACTTAACTCCTCTGTTTTTGAGAATCTGAAAGATTATGCGCTATCTGGGTCCACGTTTGATACTACCCACAAACGCATAATGAACTGAGTACGTGACGCTAAAGATAAGCACTATTCCTTGGGATTGTGGAGTAATCTTTTGAAGAGTATCACAAATATTACAATTGCAATTAACGTGAAAAGACTTAGGAATCTTTCCAGAAAGTCCTTAATCCAAAATGGAACGGACCATTTAGAAAACGGATAGCTTACCGGAACTACTAAACACAGAATCACAATTGTCATCCAAAACAATAACGCTACTAACTTCTTTACCATGTGCTCAGATCCTCTATATTTTCAATCTTACAGTAAGAGAGTAATTGCAAGACGAGTTACTACCCCGGCTAGCCATGCATTCATCCCGTGTTGTGTCAGAAAGTGGATAATTGCATCCTCAATGTGCCCTTCAAAGTTGGTAAGAGTTTGAAGAGTCTTATTGATTGCTTGCCAATGGAAGTAAACAAGTTGTGTCGCAGTTGCTGTCTCAATTTTTTTAACCATCCCATCCCATGCTGATTTACCGATACGTTTAAGTGTCGCTTTAATAACAGCAACTGCTGCCTTCACTGCCATCGTACCTTTACCACGAGTTTCAATGTTCAGCTTTGTTTCAAATGCATCAGTATATGACTGATCAGCAAGGACAATGCTCCCGTTATTCATACCCTCTGCAATTGAATCTTTAATCGATACGGCCATATTAATCTGGTCTGCGGATAACTTGTATTCCCCAAATGGTTGATTCAGAAAAGCAGCAATCTGTTCAGGTGTCATATTGCTATAATCAGTCCCCGTTTCCCCTGAAGGAGGCGTAGTGGAAAAGCCGTTAGTTGATGCAGCATACGATACTGAAGGAGCCGCCACTGACAACACCATTGCGGACGCCAATAAACCCGTTGAAACTTTCAAATTCCAATTCTTCATGGTGCAATTCCCCTTTCTCAAACCCCGTAGATGTAATCGCTTTTTTAAATCAAGCACATTCTAAATGTTTGATTGTGCAAAATCAAATTTCAAACAATCTACTTAACGAATTCTTAATTATTTCATTTGGGGTTGATATTACCGAGTTGTGATTCCTAATCGTTGCTAACGATACAATACAATGTTCGGTGCCTTCAAGTTTCAGCATCTTTCTCAGAACATCTCCAACGTCGCATGCTTACGCGCATAACGTTCACAGAACTTAATCGCCACCGTCGCCAGGGCAAAATACACCACGGTCAATCCCAATTCCCACAGCACATTGCCCAGCACCCCACTCGTCCGACCGGCCGTCACCTGGCTGGCGGCCTGAATACTGTGGGTCAACGGTAGCACTTGGCTCACACCGCGCCAGAAAAGCGGCAGTTGGGTCACCGGAAAGTTGGCCCCTGTGAGGATAAACAATCCCGTCGCTACGAAGTTCAGTATAAAATGCATGCTATCCGTCACCAAGCTGAATGTCGCCAGAAACAACCCAAACGCTGTGGCACTCGCCATCCCGGCAAGAATGCAGCCAATTAGCGGCACCCAGGCGATCTGACTGAGATCAATATGGAAAATCCAGCCGCCGATGACGAAACCGACTAGAACAGTCACAAATTCCATCAAAATGGGGAAGAACCCTTTTGCCAACAGAAACTGCAAGTCACTGGTCGGTGCCGTCACCACCGTCCGCAACCGGCCCTGGGCGCGTTCGGCGTTGATCGACTGGCCCATGGTAAAAATGCAGACGTTGATGCATAGCAGAAAGGCGTTGCCCACCACCCAATGGGTCAGCGAAGCGGGATTGAAACTATAGGCGGCCAGCAGCACGTAAAAGGTCATCGAGATGATCGGATAACCGAGATCAAGAAGGATAAACTCCTCAGGATTGAAAATGGCGTTCAGACTCTTGAAGTTCAACCACGCCTGGGTCCAGAAATAACGTAATATCCGCATTATTCACTCACCTCCAAAGTCGCATTCCGTCGGACCCGTAATTGGATGGCGTGCCAAAACACGACGGTCAACCCACCGTAAAGCAGAATCAAGCCAGCGTTCCAAGTCATAGTGGTGCGTAACGCAACCCAGTCAATCGTCGGTTGCAAAGCCAGATGCAGCAGCCGCGTGGACCAAGTGGGTACCAGCGCCTGACTAATCGGCTGGGTCCACTGGGGCAGCACATTCAGTGGAAAGACAAAGCCGCACAGCAGCGTGACCGGAATATCCAGGACATTCATGTACAGGCCAGTTTTGCGCGACAGCAGCATCAAGTAGCTGATGGGAATGGAAATCGCCACAAACCCAATAATCGTCACCACCAAGGCACCGAGGAACACGATCGGATGCGGGACCACCAGCGTCAGCCGAAATAGCAGCCCCGCTGTCAGCCAAGACACCACCAATGTCAGACTCGCCAACAGGGTATTGCCAATCGTCTTCGCCACAATCAGCACATTGTAATTACTCGGACTGGTAAAAAGAAACGGCAGCACTCCCATGTACCGATCCCGGGCGATATCGCCGATGGAAGAAAAGCAAATACTGCTCCATAAACCCATCAAGCCAGAACCCAGAATGATGTAACTGGCCGCATCACTTTGGCCAGAGTGCCGGAACATTTCATAAATCAGCACCGTATTCAGCATGGGACTGGCAATCAGGGTGAACCGAAACATCGGTCGGGCCCATGAGTTTTTCATCTGGATTTTAATGGTGCCCCACAACACGTTAAACATGAGCGGCACTCCTTTCGATCAGCGTAATATATGCCTCTTCCAGCGACGCAATCTGAGCTTTGGGCGCGATTTTTTGACCCTGAGCGATCACATCGGCCACCGTTCCACTAGCGACTTCCTGGCCATGATCAATCACGATGAGGTGATCACACAACAGCTCGGCCTCGGGCAGATAATGGGTCGTCAATACAATCGTGGTGCCGCTCTTTTTCGCCTGCAAAATGATCTGGTGCAGATTCTGGACAGAAATGGCATCCAGGCCAATCGTCGGTTCGTCCATAAATAGAACCTTGGGGATATTGATCAACCCGCGGGCAATTTGCAGCTTCTGCGTCATCCCTTTGGAGAAAGTCTCCACCAAATGATCCGCCTCTGCACTCAGTCCGACCTGGGCCAGGAGTGTGTCGGCGCGTTGCACGAGGGTGGTCGGCGGTAATTTGTATAGGCTGCCAAAATAGATCAGATTGTCCCGGGCGGAAAGGCGGCGGTACAGACCTAGTTCACCGCCAAAGATAAAGTTGATCTGCTGGCGAATTGCTTTATAATCCCGGGCCACGTCCAGCCCGGCGACCGTGGCCTGGCCGCCAGTCGGCAGCAATAATGTCGTCAATGTTTTAATTGTAGTCGTCTTACCGGCTCCATTTTGGCCCAACAAGCCAAAGATTTCTCCCGCTTGTACTTGAAAGCTTAAATCCCGGACTGCGTGCACCACGGTCGGATGCCGATGCCAAGTCCGGGAGTGACGCTGAACAAAATCGCGCTGTAAATGGTTGACGCTAATCATTGCCATAATAACCCCTCCAATTGTTAGCCGTTTGTCTAACTGTTTATGAGTGTGATTATACAGCAAACGAAGTGTAAAGCAAGACACTTGGCTAAATTACTGGTATCATTCAGTTAGAAGATCGACTAAGAAGAGGGAGATTCCATGACCAGTGCGCAATTTGTTTATTCCCATGATTTGGAAATCGCGATGGTGGCCCAAATGGCGCTCAGCAGCCGCTTTACACTACCCGCCGCCATTGCGGCTAAGCTTTCAGACATTACCTTGACCGGCCCCAGCCAGGAAATCGTCACGGCGCTGGATCAGTATCAGCTGGTACCGATTCTGGAAGTTATCGGTGCCAGTGATCTTGCCCATTTTCACGTGGCGACGTTTGCCGAAAAGGCGGGGACTCTACCGCCAAACGAGTTAATCAACCTCTTCTTTGGCGGCCAAATCACCCAACCAGCCAAGACCTGGCCACCCTTAGCCAAGCAACTGGCCACTCTTGGTTACACAGTCTCCGCTTTAGTCGGCCAATATCTGTTCGACCATCAGCAAACATTCTTAGCCGACCTGCAAACATTCCTCAATGCTGTCGCCAGCCATCTCACTGCCGCTGATTTCAAAGCTGCCGATGCCGCCGCCCAGGAACTGCAAACGCAATTGGCGCCGCGCTTGGCGAAAGAGGCACCGCTACCCCTCGCCGAAGATCTCATGGGCAAACAGTTCCGCCACCGCGGTCCCTATCAGCGATTCTTCTTTGTGCCCACATTCTTTGGTCCCACGATCCGTATTTTCGGCCGCCAACAAACACTTTTCATCCATGTTCCCCAAGCCCAGTTAACACCAGCAGAGATTGCCGCCATGTGGAAGGCCTTGGCAGACGATACCCGTTATGCCATTGTCCGATTGATGGATACCAATGGTCCACTCCGCGCAGTCGATCTCATTGACCACATTGGTTTCTCTGCATCCACCATTTCCCACCACCTGGACATTCTCCGACAGGCCGGGCTGATCCATGTTGAACCCGTGGGTCGGGCGAAATACTACTCGCTGAATCGCAATCGGTTCCGACAATTGGAGTTGATTTTACAGCGGCTTAGCGAGTCCAAGGAACCACAATAACCCCGCAAGACGTACGACAATCGAATCATAGTAGACTAACAGTTTTGTTAGGTTACATTGCATTGAAACCGCTTGACGACTGCCGAAACATTCTGTTAAGTTGACCTCAGGGATTTTCTTTTGGGACGCACGACCGCGAACTCGGAGCGCAATCCATTCAGATCGGAATTGATGTGCGTGATTAAAAAAATCTTCTCCAACGCTGGCAGCTTGATCCTGATTAATCTGGGGGCACTCGTCCTCATCAGCATCTGGGCCGCCTACTATAATTTTGGGCCAATGCTCGTAGGTGTGTCCGCTGGTCACGCGATACAAGATTTTGTGGTGACGGAAATAGTCTTTGGCGGTGGTTTCGTGGTTCTGTTCAACGCCTATGTGCTATACAGAACAGTGACGGGTAAGAATAAGCGTCATGAGGATTGACCGCTGTACGTCCATGTAATAAGGGTCCAGCCACAATGGAATTTGTGCCTGGACCCTTTTGTGTTATTTGTTTGGTAATACAAACCTGTGCTCACGAATCACCGATGATTTATTCCCACTCGTCAGAGGATCAATTTTTCCAGGAATCTCATGGCCAATGACTTGTTCGGCAGCCATGCGTCGGCCATCGTCGTGTTGGATATTCCTGAGTGCTAATTGTTCGACTTCGTCATCAAGCAACCGTTCCTGTTCAGCAATTATTTTTGCTGGATCACTTTTCAATTCAGTTATACTCACGCCGTGAACCCTCTGTTCTTTCACGAAATCATCTCCCCCAAAACTTTTGGCGCTGTATTTGATACTGTTATCTTACAACATGATTACCTGATCATACTGTTTCCGCATCTGCTCCGTCAGCCGATGACTCACCTCGATCAACGTGATCTCCGAATCATTCAAAAACCGCTCTGTCACCTGTGCAGCCGTGGCCGCATCCAAGGCCGAAGTCCCCTCATCCAGGAAGACAATGGGCTTGGGCTGGTAGAAGAACCGCGCCAGTGCCAGTCGCTGTTTTTGACCGCCAGACAGGTTCTTGCCGTTCTCATCAATCATTTGTTGATCCGTGGTTACAAAGTCTACCGCCGCCGCTTGCAAGGCTTGTTGTAAGCGTTGCGGACGCATATTCTTAGTCCACAGCGATACATTATTGGCGACCGAATCGTTGAACAGATACACGTTTTGATCGATGTATTGAGCAATTCCAGTCATGGTCGCATGATTAAGTTGGCGCAAGTCCACGCCATCAATAGCCACTCGCCCTGTATAGTCGGTAATCTGACCGTCCAAAATTTTGAGTAGGGTACTTTTCCCAGCACCGCTCTTTCCCACGATGGCGTATTTGCCACCTTTTTGGAAATGACAATTCAGATGGCTCAGAATCGGTGTCCCATCAATCGAATAGCTGACATCCTTGACGCTGATATCATGATCAAACTCGGTTTTGGTCACTGTCTGATCGGCCGTAGTCGGCTGCACTGCAATCTTATCGAACAACGGTCGAGTGGCTTTAATTTGGACAGATTCGTTACTCAACCGGGATAATGCGTTGAACACGGTCGCCGCAATATTCCCGGTAGAACTGATTGCCCCCAGGGGAATCAATCCGGCAATCGCCAGAATACTGGTGACCACATCGACAATCATTTGACAAAAGACACTCAATGCGCCGATGCTGTTGCCGACCCGTTCGCTGGTACGGGTATAGTCCACCCGAGTATGCTCATAGGTCTGGGCAGAATGGTGCACGAGTGCCTGCAGCTTGCCTAGTTTATTGGCATTGAACAACACGTCAAAACCATTCAGCACGTTGGTCAGATGATTCGACAGCGTTTCGTTGCCTTGGGACAGCTGACTGGTGGCCTGCGCCATTGATCTACTCAAACGACTGGGCAGCGTGAGCATCGCTGCCGCTAAGAGGATCACCACCAATGGCAGTGCGAAGTGATAGGCCATTAACGCTGCGATGGAAAACACGACGGCAGTACCGTCCGCAATCAGCTGGAAGAAATTATTGAAAGCTTTGTCCTCAATGTTGCTGGCATCGTTAATGTACTGAGAAATATATTGCCCGACATTTTTCTGGTGGAAATCAGCGTAAGATTGTCCCGCAATCTTTTTTGAAATCGTATCCCGAACATCCACCATGATGGCCTGCACTAGCTTTTCTTGGAAAACTGCTTGAAAGTAGTTACTGGCCAGCATCGTCAGCCAAACTAATAGATTCACGGAAACCCAGAATAACAGTTGCTGAATATTTCTAGAGAATACTGCGTTAGTCGAGAAAGTAAGTAAAACAGAGGTGATCGTTTGCAGGCCAATCGTGACCAAAATCCAGAGAATGTTGAGAACCATGCGCGGTTTGTGCATCATTAAGTATTTTTTCATTGCAAAGCCCCTTTTCGATTTGCTTGACCATAGCGTAGGGCGTAAGCTAATGGACAATTGGTTTTGTTTCCAAAAAGAAACCCGAGGGGGCCATGATATGCCGCAAAACTTTGGGGCCACATTCAAATATTTGCGTGAAAATCGGCAAGTCAGTCTCAATGCATTGGCCGATGAGGTCGTCTCAAAAAGCGCCCTGTCGAAATTCGAAAATAACGTCACCGATCTTTCCACCCAACGCTTTTTCCATATTCTCGCTAAGATTAACGTCGACCCAGCTGAGTTTATGACGGTGTTGAACCACTTCACACCCGCCCATCTGGATCGACTGCAGGGCCAAATGCAGCAATTCGCCGTGGCCGGCAACATCCCCGCGATGGAGAAACTAATTGCCGCAGAAAAACAAACTTGGGAAACGACGGGCAACCAATTTTCTCAACTCAATGATTTGATGTGCCAATGTATGCTGGCCAGTGTCACCGGCCAACAGATCGCTAAAAAGATTAGTTTGCGGCCGCTGATCGACTACTTATTCCGCTGCGAAACCTGGGGATATTACGAGCTATTGCTTTACGGCAACGCCATCTCCCAGTTATCTCTGGCCATGATTGACCAATTTTCTAAAATTCTGCTGACCAAAGTGGCCATGTATAACCCGACCAGTGGGATTTACGAAACAGCCATCATCACCTTAATTAATACGGTCGATATCTTTTTAAGCCATGGCGCTAACGTCAAAGCCGCGCGTACGCTCGCAATTTTGGCACATCAAAATCTGTATGAACCGATGATGCTAGAACGGATATTGATTAAATTTTATCGAGGTATTTTGCAGGTTCAGTCTGGCCAACCAAAAATCGGCAACGATATGATTCAAGGGGCTCTGGCAGCGCTACAGTTTGCGGATTGTACCCGGTTTGCAAAAAGTGCCGAAAGCCTGTTAACAAGGCTGGATTTGCGACAAAAATAGCGCGCAACCACGATTTTTCATCGCGATTGCGCGCTTTCTTTTTGCCCTAGTTAATCATCCGAATGATCTTGATCCTCATTCTCCTGATCTTCCGTGGCTCGATTCAACAATTCATCCAAGGCCTTGGATTGGCCAGCGGATAAATTGCCGCTATCGGTACTGGGTGTGGTGCCTGAATCGTCCGGTGATGTTTGCGGCCCGTTATCTGGACCAGCCGCGTTGTGATCATCGCCGCCGTCATCTTCATCTTCTGGCGCGACCTTCGCCAAACTAGAAACAGCGGCATCGTCATCCAGGCGAATCACCCGCACGCCCATGGCCGCTCGGCCAGTCTGGGAAACATCCGTGGTCTTGAAGCGGATCAGCACGCCAGTATTGGTGATCAGCAGCATATCTTCACTGCCATCCACTACGGTTAAGCCAGCTAACGGTCCGTTCTTCTTCGTGACGTTGACGGTCTTGATCCCTTTACCGCCGCGGCCCTTAATCGGATATTCGCTGGTAGCCGTACGTTTGCCATAGCCCTTTTCAGAAATAACCATGACTTCACAGTCGGGTTTCAAAATATCAGAACCAATGACGTAATCATTATCCCGTAACCGCACGCCCCGCACACCGCTGGCAGTCCGGCCCATGGCGCGGACAGCTTGTTCAGCGAAGGAAACGGAGTAACCCAGATGTGTCCCAATGATGATGTTTTGCTGACCATCGGTGAACAGCACGTTACTCAACTCGTCGCCTTCCCGCAGGTTGATGGCCTTCAGACCATTGCTGCGGATGTTTTCAAACTCGTGGACGCTGGTCCGTTTGACCGTACCGTCCCGGGTAATGAAGAACAAGTAATGCTCGGCTTGATCATTTTCTGCGACATTAATCACGGTTTGAATCCGTTCACCAGAATCGATCCCCAATAGGTTAATGATCGGAATACCCTTGGCAGTCCGGCTATATTCTGGAATCTCATAGCCTTTAGCCCGGTAAACTTTGCCCTGGTTCGTGAAGAACAGCAACACATCGTGGGTCGAGGAAGAAATGAGGTGTTCGATGAAGTCGTCATCGTGCACGCCCATACCTTGAATCCCGCGGCCGCCACGGTTTTGGACCTTGAATTCAGTGGCTGGCAACCGTTTGATATAACCGTTGTGGGTCAGCGTCAACACGACGTTTTCCTTCTCGATTAAATCTTCATCCTCAATGCTAAGAACTTCGCCGACCAGCAATTCAGTCCGGCGCTTGTCGCCGTACTGCTTCTGGATATCCAGCAATTCTTGATAAATGATATCGTGAATCCGTTCTGGCTTGGCCAAAATATCCTTGTAGTCGGTAATCGAGGCCTGTAAGTCATTGAATTCACTGTCGATCTTGTCCCGCTCCAGACCGGTTAAGCGCACCATCCGCATATCCAAGATAGCTTGGGCCTGCTTATCATCCAGCGCAAATTGATCGATCAATTGGGCCTTGGCGACATCACCGTTGGGCGCACTGCGCAGCAAGGAGACGATGGCGTCCACATGATCCAGGGCGGTCCGCAAACCGTCTAGGATATGGGCCCGGGCCTCGGCTTTGCGCAGCTCAAACTTGGTCCGGCGAGTAATGACGTGCTCTTGGTGCTGCAGATAGTAAACTAGGATCTGTTTCAAGTTCAACAGTTTCGGTGCACCGTCCACAATGGCGACCATGTTGAAGCCAAAGTTGGTTTGCAGAGGCGTCAGTTTGTACAGATTATTCAATACCACCGTGGCGGAAGTGTCCCGGCGAATATCAATCGTGATCCGCATACCTTCCCGGTCAGATTCATCCTGCAAAGTCGTGATCCCGTCAATTCGGTGATCCCGGGCTAAATCGGCGATCCGTTCCACCAGTTTGGCCTTGTTGACCATGTACGGAATTTCGTGAACGATGATCCGTTCCTTGCCGCTCTTTTCAGTCTGAACTTCGACTTTAGCTCGGAGGATAATATTCCCCCGGCCAGTTTCGTAGGCCCGGCGAATCCCTGATTTACCCATGACTACCCCGCCAGTAGGGAAATCCGGCCCCGGTAAAGCTTCCATCAAGTCGGCCGTGGTGGCATCTGGATTGCGCATCAAAATGTGCAGGGCAGAAATAACTTCCGACAGATTATGGGGCGGAATATTGGTCGTCATCCCGACGGCGATCCCGGTAGCCCCGTTAATTAACAGGTTCGGAATCCGTGACGGCAGCACCACGGGTTCCCGCTCGGTGCCGTCATAGTTGTCTTGGAAATCAATAGTGTCTTTGTTGATGTCCCGCAACATTTCTGTGGCGATCTTGCTCATCCGAGCTTCGGTGTACCGCATTGCTGCGGCACCGTCCCCATCGACAGAGCCAAAGTTACCATGGCCGTCCACTAACGGATAGCGATAGCTAAAGTCTTGGGCCATCCGGACCATTGATTCGTAAATGGCAGAGTCCCCATGGGGATGGTACTTCCCCATGACGTCCCCGACGATCCGGGCAGATTTCTTATACGGCTTATCCGGTGTGACGCCCAGTTCGTTCATACCGTAAAGAATCCGGCGATGAACAGGTTTCAGGCCGTCCCGAACATCCGGCAGTGCCCGCGCCACGATGACACTCATCGCGTAATCCAGGAAGGATTTGCGCATGGTCTCCGGCAAATTGACCGTATGAATACGCCGGTCTTGTGCATTATCCATGAAGTGTATTTTCCCCTTTCACGTTTGGTGCCAGCCTGTTACGAATCAATGTCGGCATAGTTGGCATTCTTCTCGATAAATTCTCGGCGCGGTTCGACCTTGTCGCCCATCAGCATATCGAACACCGCATCCGCCTCAATGGCATCAGCGACGTTCACCCGTTGCAAGCGGCGATTCTCCGGATTCATGGTCGTATCCCACAACTGGGACGCATCCATTTCCCCCAGACCTTTGTACCGCTGAATTGCAGGCTTCGGACTCGGTTGCAATGTTTGCAAGACTTCTTGCAATTCTTCGTCGGAATCAATATAGCGAATAAACTTACCCTGACGAACCTGGTACAGCGGCGGCTCGGCGATGTAAATATAGCCGGCATCCACCAATGGCCGCATGTAGCGGAAGAAAAGCGTCAGCAGCAATGCCCGAATATGGGCCCCATCAACATCGGCATCGGTCATGATGATGACTTTATGGTAGCGGGCTTTGGAAATATCAAAGTCGCCGCCAAAACCAGTCCCCATAGCCGTAAACAGAGAACGAATTTCATCGTTTGCCAAAATCCGGTCCATGCTGGCCTTTTCCACGTTCAAAATCTTTCCCCGAATCGGCAAGATAGCCTGAGTCAGACGTGACCGGCCAGACTTAGCAGACCCGCCGGCGGAGTCCCCCTCGACGATGAATAATTCAGAAATCGATGGGTCCTTACTGGTGTTATCGGCTAATTTACCGGGTAAATTGCTGATTTCCAAACCAGACTTCTTCCGGGTCATTTCCCGCGCACGCTTGGCGGCTACCCGGGCCTTTGACGCGACCATGCCCTTATCGACGATGGCTCGTGCTTCATTGGGATTTTCCATCAAGAACTTGGTGAACATCTCGGAGAAAGTCCGATCAGTCACAGTCCGGGCGTCTGAGTTGCCCAGTTTTGTCTTGGTCTGTCCCTCAAATTGCGGGTCGGGATGCTTGATCGACACCACAGCCGTCAAACCTTCCCGAACATCATCCCCGGAGAGCTTTTCGTCTGGATCTTTAATAATGTTCTGCTTATGAGCGTAGTCGTTGATCACCCGCGTTAAGGCGGCTTTAAAACCGGCCTCGTGGGTCCCGCCTTCATAGGTGTGAATGTTGTTGGCAAAGGTCATCAAGATGGAGTGATAGCCCGAAATATATTGCAGGGCCACTTCCACGGTGATGCCATTTTGCTTGCCTTCCACGTAGATCGGTTCTTGGAAAAGTACATCCTTGCCGTGATCCAAGTATTCGACGTAA
The DNA here is from genome assembly GCF_001435585.1 of Schleiferilactobacillus perolens DSM 12744. GTDB lineage: Bacteria > Bacillota > Bacilli > Lactobacillales > Lactobacillaceae > Schleiferilactobacillus > Schleiferilactobacillus perolens. Next base: position 17,590 of record NZ_AZEC01000021.1, on the reverse strand, counting down.
CTCTTGATGCCGCCTTCATAATGGAAGACCAGCTTCTCATGGGTTTCTTGCCGCTTATCGGTAAAGGTCAGCTTCAAGCCCTTGTTTAAGAAAGCCAGCTCACGAATACGGGTGGTGAGGATCTTATCGTCGAAAGTCGTGGTTTCGGTGAAGATCTCTGGATCAGGAACGAAATGCACTAGCGTACCATGCTCATGTTCCGCCGCCGTGCCGATAACTTTCATTGGCGTGTTGACCTTGCCACGGTGGAAGTCCATGTAATACTTCTTGCCTTCGCGGGCGACAGTGACATCCAAACTGGTGGACAGAGCATTCACAACTGACGCACCCACCCCGTGCAGACCACCGGAAACTTTATACCCGCCACCGCCGAATTTACCACCGGCATGGAGAATCGAAAAGACAGTTTCCAGAGCTGGTTTGCCAGTCTTCTTTTGGATATCGACGGGAATTCCCCGGCCATCGTCTTGGACAGTGACGGAGCCGTCTGCTTCGACGGTGACTTCAATTTTGGTCGCAAAACCGGCCAGGGCTTCGTCGATACCGTTATCGATGATTTCCCATACGAGGTGATGCAAGCCTTGGCTGCTGGTGGCGCCAATGTACATCCCGGGCCGTTTCCGGACTGCTTCGAGCCCTTCTAGGACTTGGATTTGGCTGGCATCGTAGCTTTTGGCCAGTTTTTCCATGTGTTCTTCATGGGCTTCTTCTTTGGGCGTTAAATGTTCTTCGTCTGCCATTAAAATTAAACCTCCTGATTCAGAGAGCGAATAAAAGTCATCGCTGATGGGCCGTGCCAAAGCTGCGTAATCTGCGGTGGCACTAGACTCATTAGGATTCAAACAATTGTCTTTATCCCATTGTTGTTATTAGTTTACTGTTCTGCATCCGGCATTTGGCCGGGCGCACTGACGGTCAGGTGGCCTTCGCCGATCGTCATGATCCGGGGATCGTGGACGATGTCTTTGGCCACGCCGCTGAGGTCGGTGGTGGTGAGGAATGTTTGGACTTTGCTTTGGAAGGTGGCCAATAGGTGGGTCTGGCGCACGGTGTCTAGTTCAGACAGCACATCGTCCAGTAACAGCAGCGGGTATTCGCCGGTCTGCTGTTTCATTAATTCAATTTCTGCTAATTTCACACTCAACGCCGCGGTGCGTTGTTGGCCCTGAGAGCCAAACGCCGCGACGTTTTTATCGTTCGTCATGAATAACACATCGTCCCGGTGCGGCCCGGCCAGGGTGACGGATTGTTCGATCTCCCTAGTCCGCAGCTTTTGATATAACGTCAATAAGGCCTGATACAGCTCTTGAGCAGATTGCAGTCCGCTCAATTCACTGGGTACAACGTATTGGAAAGTGAGGGTTTCTTTGCCCTGGGTGATTTCCTGATGCAGTTGGTTGGCAAAGACCATCATCTGGTTCAGCAGATCTTGGCGGGTATGGATGATTTCGGCGCCAAAACCGGCCAACTGATCAGATAACACATCCAGATAAACCAGATCTTTGGCCTCGTGATAATGAAGTTGGCGCAAGTATTTATTGCGCTGGCGCAAAATGGCCCGGTATTGGGTCAAATTGTACAAATACTTGGGACTCATCTGACCAAATTCCATATCCACGAACCGTCGGCGCTGACTCGGCGCCCCTTTGACCAAATTGAGGTCTTCTGGGGCGAATAGGACCACGTTAAGCTGGCCTAAGTAGCTAGATAGCCGGGACTGCTCCAAATGGTTCACAGAGGCTTTCTTGCCTTTTTTCGTGATAGTCAGCTGCAATGGAGTGCGCCCGCTTTGTTTGACCACCCGGCCAGTGACTGTCGCAGCCTCCGCGCCCCACTGGATCAACTCGTGGTCATTGTGAGTGCGGTGGCTGCGGGCCAGAGCCAATACGTAAATGGCCTCCAGCAGGTTGGTTTTACCCTGCGCATTTTTACCCAGCAAAATATTTAAACCAGGTGCGAAGTCGACGGTTAATTCTTCGTAATTCCGAAAATGGGAAAGACGCAGGTGGTCAAGATACATGGTGACCTTCCACCAGCGCAATCGTGCCTACATCGGGGATCACTACCCGCATGCCGGGATAAAGCTTGCGTCCGCGCCGGTCTTCCGGGCTGCCGTCCACTTGCACCGCTGTTTCTTGCAAAAACCACTTGGCTTGGCCGCCAGTACTAATTGCGCCCACATCCTTGAGCAACTGGCCCAACGTTATAAAATCATTTTGCAATTGAATTTCTTGCGTGGCCAAAAGGTACCACCTCACTTTTTCCTGTCGATTGTAAAAATACTACCTCTACTATTATATCTGTTTGAGACCCTAAAAACAACGAAATCGGGCATTTACAGACACTTAGCGGCAATTTTTACAGAATAAGTGTGAACTGTCGAAAAATGGTAAAAGCGCTGAGAAAGCCAATCAGAGCAAAATAAAAAGAGGACCCCAAAAAAATCCCGCTGAAACGAAAACCTGCCAGCCCGCATTAAAGGCAAACAAAAAGACCAAGAATTCGATCAGTCAATTCTTGGTCTTTGCTGGTTTTCGACTTATTTTTAAAAACTAAAATGTCCGAATCGGAGTAATTAGTTGGATGAACTGTTGGGCATCGTCCGTCGGGGCAATCGTGAAGGGCCGCAATGGTGAAGTAAAGGCCATATTGACGTCGCCTTGGCCAATGACTTGCAGCGCATCTTTCATGTAATCTGGATTGAAGGAGATATCCAGCGTATCCCCAGTTAAGGCCGTGAAGGCAATCTCTTCTTGGACCGTTCCGACATCCGGCGATGTGCTGGACAGCACGGCCGTATTATCTTCAGGAGTCAATACTAAGCGAACGACGTTATTGCGGCTTTCGTGGGAAAGCAAGGATGCCCGTTCGATGGCCGCCCGGAAAGTATCCGCAGCGACGGTCAACGCGGTGGTGTGTTCAGTGGGCAATAATTGCTGAGTATTCGGGTAATTGCCCTCCAGTAATCGGGAATAAAACGCAGTGTTGTCCAACAAGAAGAGCACTTGATTTTCCGCGATCCGCAAATCAATGGTATCCACGTTATCGGGAATCGTCCGGGACAGCTCGATCAAGCTGCGACCAGGAATGTTAATGCTGTAATCAGCATCGCCGGCATTTTCCAATTTGACAATGCGTTGGGATAACCGGTGGGTATCCGTGGCTACAGCCAGCAACTCGCCATTATGAATGGATAAATGCACACCAGTCAAAATAGGCCGACTATCCTGATTTGATACGGCAATGACGGTTTGAGCGATCACTTCCCGCAAAACAGCCGCCGCAAGTTTCAGCGAGTGGTCACTGGCAATCGTAGGCAACAACGGATATTCATCGCTGTTTTGCCCATTAATCGTGAATTCAGCCTGACCGGAGGTGATGACGGCCTGCAGATTATCTGTGGCCGCAATAGTCATTGTTTTTTCCGGCAGTCGCTTCACGATATCGGTGAAGAAACGGGATGGTAAAACGATGGCACCTGGTTCAGCCACTTGTAATTGGGCTTGATCGGCGGCCACGGGGATCGTGGTTTCAATCGAAATATCGGCGTCGCTGCCGGTGAGGGTGAGCTTTTCTGCATCGAGGCTAAGTTTCAACCCGGTCAAAATGGGGATTGTCGTTTTACTGGCAATGGCCCGTGAAACATTGTTGAGGGCCTTGATAAACACATCACGATTAATTGTGAATTTCATCACGTAACTTCCTTCCTGAGGGGACCTGAGTGACTGCTGTGGTATTATTCTTTTTAAAAGAATTTATAGTAATAGTAATAGGGCCTGTGGAATCGGTGGATAACTATTCTCAGCAACTATCCACAAGGCCTTTTGCCTGGGGATAACCGGTGGATAACTTTTGGGAAAAGTCGGCTAGTTATCCCCATCCTGTTCGCGAATCATGCCCTTGAGTTCGTTCACGGCATCCCGTAAAGCCGGATCGTTTTTCAATTCGGCGGCAATTTTATCGTACCCATGGATGACGGTGGTGTGATCGCGACCGCCAAATTCGTTGCCAATCTTCGGCAACGAATTATCCGTGAGTTCACGGGCTAGGTACATGGCAATCTGGCGTGGTCCCACAATGGTTTTGACCCGTTTCTTCCCTTGTAACTCCTGCACCGTGACGTGATAATAGCGGGCCACAATCCGTTGAATGCGGCTGATCGGAATTTCTTCCGTGCTGTTGGCTTTCAAACCCTTCAAGGCATCGGCGGCTAAGCTCGTGGTGACGTCTTCGTTCTTCATCCGGGCATAAGCCTGCACTCGCACCAGCGCACCTTCCAGTTCGCGGACGTTGGAATCGATTTGTGCGGCGATGTAACCCAGCGCATCATCAGGAATATCCAGATGCTCGGCGTTGGCCTTATTCCGCAAGATAGCCGTCCGGGTTTCCAGATCTGGCGGGGTAATATCCACGGATAAGCCCCATTTGAAGCGAGAGACTAGGCGGGCCTGCAATTTTGGAATATCGTTGGGCAGTCGGTCGCTGGTCAGTACGATCTGCTTTTGATTGTTATACAGTTCGTTGAATGTATGGAAGAACTCTTCCTGGGCTCCTTCTTTTTCGGCAAAGAACTGGATATCATCGACCATCAGTAAGTCGCAAGTGCGGTATTCCAACCGGAATTGTTCCATTCGGTGGGTCTGAATGGAAGTGATGTAGTCGTTGACGAAGGCTTCACTGGTCACGTATTTGACCTTGGCGCGAGGATTATTCTTGAGCAGCTGATGGCCGATAGCTTGCATTAAATGGGTCTTGCCCAGCCCGACACCACCGTAAAGAAATAGTGGATTGTAAGTTTGACCGGGCTGTTCAGACACGACTAAAGCGGCTGCATGGGCCATTTGATTACCCGTCCCGATGACAAAGGTATCAAACGTGTACTTATCATTTAAGTGGGTTTCCCGCAAATAATCCGGATTGGCTGAGTCGCCGTCGTTTTCTTCCGGCGCTTCATCCGGGTTGCCAAACTCAGCAGTTTCCGGATTATGGCCGCCAGCTTGAGCCACTTGAATGACTGGTTGCAACTCTTCCTGGGTATAGGAATAAATCAATTCGATCACCGGAACCATCAACTTGCGTTCCCAGTAATCCTTATGCAATTGCGTGGGGACACTGATAATGAGTTGTTTCTTGTCTTTATCGATGGCCACCGGTTTGGCAGTTTGGATCCACGCTTTGTAACTAAAGTCCGAAAAGCGCTCATGAAAATTTTGATCGATATATTGCCAGAGATCGGTCAGATTATCGGCCATTAATATGCCCCCTCCATTGATTCCCGTTCATTGGTCACGAAGAACATTTTAGCATTCGCACCAGAAGTTTTCCACAGGTGGATAAGTATTGTGAAGAGAAAACCACAAGCGGGGATAAAGAGTTATCCACAGGCAGAGGAAACTGAGGAATATTCAGGGGCACATGTGAGTTGTCCACAAGATGATTGTGGTGGGAAAGCCTTGGAATATGAGGTTCCCAAGGTTATCCACAGCTATTTGTTCACCACTGTGGATAAGATTTGCACACCATGTGGAGGAGTTATTTTTGGTGGACAACCGGGGGATAACTCGTCGGGTGAAAGCGAGCAGTATGCACAACTGGTCCACAAAATGATGGTTGCTTGTGGACAAAAAACGGGGTATCCTGCAGTAGTTATCCACAGGCTGTACTACAACAGATTTCAACCTTTTTTCAGTTTTATTGAAAAAATAATGCCCTATATTGGCATTTGATATTGGCGCATTCTTGAAAATATGCTATTATTTATCAGTAATACGCTCATCAGTCTAAGATGGGCGTCACCTATGGACCGAGGGGGTGTCAATTCATGTCAACGAAACGTACTTATCAACCGAAGAAGATTCATCGTGCGCGTGTGCACGGCTTTATGAAGCGCATGAGCTCAAAGAATGGCCGTAAAGTGTTAGCACGGCGTCGGGCCAAGGGCCGCAAAGTCCTGTCCGCATAATGACCGAAACGACGTGCTTGACGTTTTGCGCCAGCCAAACGGCGAAAGGGCCCCAGGTGGTGCTCTTTGGTCGTTTTTTTTTGCAGAGGGCGCAGCCGAGCGGTTAGAAGCGTAGGGATAAGGCAGGGCGGGCGAAAAACCCGCACTTAGGTTTTGCGTCCGCCCTGCCTTATCCCCTAGCTTCTGCTCGGCGGAGCCCGTTTCCGAGAGGAAGGAAAGGACGGCAGAAAACCCGCACTTAGGTTTTATACGCTGACGCCCTAGCTTCTGCCTGGCGGAGCCCGTTTACGCTAAGGTAAACGACACATCCACGACGTAAACTTTTTCACCGTATCACTACTACTATTCGCATTATTCGTATCGTCACCACCCACATTCAGATGGTGCCTTCAGGAAGGAATTCGTTTTGCGCAAATCATATCGGGTTAAATCGGAAAAAGATTTTCAGCGGGTATTCGACGCTGGCCATTCCGTGGCAAATCGGTACTTTGTCATCTATCAACTGCCCAAGGCCGGCCAAAAACATTTTCGGGTCGGTATTTCGGTGGGGAAAAAGGTAGGTCACACTGCCGTCTTGCGCAACCAGATCAAGCGGTACATTCGCCAATCACTGCATGAGATGAGTGAAGAATTACCGCGGTCTGTGGATTTTCTCGTGATCGCCCGTAAAGGCGCCGGGAATCTGGATATGGCCACTACCAAAAGCAACCTGCAACACGTACTATCACTGGCAGACCTGTTGAATCATTCCGCTGCCACCAGTCATCGAAATCAAGAAGATCGAGGTTAGACACTTGAGCAAGAAAACGAAACGGACGCTCAAACGCATCCTATTAATCGCGGCATTAGCCATGCTGGTTGTTGTGTTGACCGGCTGCGGCAACATGAATAGTCCCGTCACCAAGAGCTCGACTAATTTCTGGGATCGCTATGTCGTTTACTATTTCCAGCAATTCATTCTCGTTATGGCCAAAAACTGGCATTTGGGTGTGGCGTGGGCCATTATTGTCTTCACCGTAATCGTTCGGGTAATCCTGTTGCCTTTGATGTATTTCCAATCAAAGAGTCAGAAAAAGCAGATGCAGCTGCAACCCGAAATTAAACAGCTGCAACAGAAATATCCTGGCAAGGATGTTGATTCCCGCCAGAAATTAAACGAAGAAACGCAAAAGCTTTATTCTGAAGCCGGCATTAACCCCATGTTGGGCTGTTTGCCGCTGTTATTACAGATGCCAATTATGTTGGCCTTGTATCAAGCAATTTACCGGACCCCAGATCTGCGGGTCGGTTCGTTCATTTGGATGCAGCTCGGGCAGCCGGATCAGTACCATATCTTACCAATTGTCGCTGGTCTGTTGACGCTGTTGTCGTCCTGGTTAACCATGAAAGCGACGCCGCAACAAGGCGGTATTGGGATGGCTATGATGGGTGTATCGGCCATCATGATTACATGGTTTGCCTGGGTCACGGCTTCTGCCGTATCCATTTACTGGGTTGTTTCCAACCTCTTCCAAGTGGGTCAGACCATGCTCTTACAGAATCCGTGGCAGATTCAACGCGAAATGGCTGCGAAGGAAAAAGAGAAGAAAGACAAGGAACGACGGTTGCGTCGGGCCAAGCGCCGGGCGTTGAAGAAACGGTAATATTTCCGAGGGCGTAAGCAGGGGGAGGAACGGACTGCGCAGTCTTGCCAATCATTTTCTCCGCCTTGCGGGCAGCAATGCGGGAGTTTTTTGCACACCATCATGAACCGACGCCAAGGCGTCTTTGTTCGTTTGGCGGATAAAAACAATCTTCGTATTCTGCGATCGCCTCAAAGGAGGACGAATACGATGCCAACATATGAAGGACGGACACTGCAACAGGCCATCGACAATGGCTTAGCTGAACTAGCCTTAGCCCGCGATGAAGTCACAGTGGATGTCATTGCAGAGGGCAAGCGGGGATTTCTCGGTTTCGGCCGTAAGCCTGCTGTGGTTAATATCAAGAAGATCGAGATCAACACGGATTCATTCAATATTAATGTCCCTGCACCAACCAAGCACCATCATGAAAATCCGCTGCCGCATTTAGAAAAGCGCTTGCAGGCGGCTGCTACCGCTGTAGTCGATGATGATCCGCCTGCGGATCCCCCGGCGCAACCTGCCAACAATCCGGCGGCACCATCCGTGCGTGAGCAGCACATCGAATCCGCGCTGGCTAATGTCTCTGCTTACGTGGTTGATGTCACCAATGCTTTGGATTTACCCACATCGGTGAAAATCGAAAAGACTGGCCGGGATAAATGGACGTTTTATCTCACCACGGATCGGGAGGGACTATTGATCGGCAAACATGGCCGGACGATTAATTCCTTGCAATACTTAGCCCAGATCCTATTCTCTCATCTCACGCATAGCCACGATGTGGTGGAGCTCAACGTGGGTAATTACCGCGAACGGCGGGAACAAGTGCTGGAAAAATTAGCAGTGAAAACCGCGCGTGACGTCATCGCCACCGGCCAGCCCATTTTCCTGGACCCCATGCCTTCCTTTGAACGCAAGGTCCTCCATGCCACCTTGGCTGACAACCCTTATGTCACCACCCACTCCGAAGGCGACGAACCCAAGCGCTACGTCGTGATTGAACGAAAAAAAGGAGCCGTCGTTTAAGTTCTTGAAACATGATATTATTTCCCGGGCAATAGTCCGGCACGAAGCAGGTCGGATCGCCGGCTTGCTTTTTTCTGGGAGTTGCAGCGCCAGAAGCGTCGTGCTATTATAGTGCTAATTAAATCGGGTTTAAAGTAGTCAAAGTGCTTTAGCCAACCAGCAATGGGGTCAATCGATACCCGTGCTGATTGGCATAGCGCTTTTTTTATTGGCAAAGAAAGGAAACGCGCATGGCAAATTCAATCACAGCATACGATACGATTGCAGCAATCTCCACGCCGCCTGGTGAAGGCGGTATTTCCATTGTCCGGTTATCCGGCGATGAGGCCATTCAAATTGCTCAACGGGTATTCAAAGGGAAAGACTTGGCCAAAGTAGCTTCCCATACCATTAACTATGGTCACATTATTGATCCCACTAATCAGGACGTCGTGGATGAAGTGATGGTTTCGGTTATGCGGGCGCCCAAGACTTATACTCGGGAAGACGTAATTGAAATTAACTGTCACGGCGGCATCGTGGATACTAATCGGATTCTCCAGCTGTTGCTTAGCCATGGTGCGCGGATGGCGGAGCCCGGTGAATTCACCAAGCGGGCGTTCCTTAACGGACGGATCGATCTGACCCAGGCCGAATCCGTGATGGACTTGATTCGCGCCAAGACGGATAAGGCCATGCAGGTGGCTGTGGATCAATTGGACGGCAGCCTTTCCCACTTAATCAAGCACCTGCGCCAGGATATTTTCTCTGTGTTGGGCCAAGAAGAGGTCAATATTGATTACCCTGAATATGAGATGGATGAAGTCACTGGCAAGATGATGTTGGAGAAGGCCACTGAAGTCCGGGATCATCTGCAACAATTAATGAAGACTGCGAATCAAGGGAAAATCCTGCGAGAAGGGCTGGCCACAGCGATTATCGGCCGGCCAAATGTCGGCAAGTCCAGCTTGCTCAATTACTTGCTCCACGAGGACAAAGCCATTGTGACCGACGTGGCCGGAACGACCCGGGATACGCTGGAAGAATACGTCAATGTGCGCGGCGTGCCGCTGAAACTCGTCGATACGGCGGGCATTCACCACACCATGGATAAAGTGGAAAAAATCGGCGTGGAACGTTCTCGCAAGGCTTTGAGCCAAGCTGATTTGGTGCTTTTGGTTCTGGATGCCAGTGCCCCTTTGCAAAGTGATGATCGGGAATTGCTGAAGGCGACAAAGGACAAAAAACGGATTATTCTTTTGAATAAAACCGATTTACCGGCGCAGATTCGCCCGGCTAATCTGGAAGCCGTGGTGACCGACGACACTTTAATTATTCCAGTATCAATCCTTAAGACGGATGGTCTGGATCGGTTAGAAGCCGCCATTGCAAAGTTGTTTTTCGATGAAGGGATTGAAAACTCCCAAAGCAATGTCCTAGTGACCAATGCCCGCCAATATGGGCTGCTGGCCCAGGCCAAGACGGCTTTGGACGATGTCATCACCGGTTTACAAAATGATGTCCCACTGGATTTGGTGCAAATCGATATGACCACGGCTTGGGAAAAGATGGGCGAAGTGGTCGGCGAAAATGCGCCAGATGAACTGATTACCCAATTGTTCAGTCAATTCTGTTTAGGAAAGTAGGGAAAATAGTGACAGTACCAGAATATACAGGTGAAGACTACGACGTGATCGTTGTGGGTGCCGGTCATGCCGGTAGTGAGGCGGCCCTGGCCGCGGCCCGCATGGGGCAAAAGACCATGCTGATTACATTGAATCTGGAGATGGTCGCATTTATGCCCTGCAATCCTTCCGTTGGCGGACCAGCCAAGGGGATTGTGGTCCGGGAAGTTGATGCGTTGGGTGGCCAAATGGGTAAAAACATTGATGCCACCTATATCCAGATGCGCATGCTCAATACCGGCAAAGGACCGGCTGTGCGTGCACTGCGGGCACAGGCAGATAAGAATGCGTACCATCGGGTCATGAAAGATACGTTGGAAAACACCCCGAATTTGACCTTGCGTCAAGGCATGGCTACTGATTTGATTGTTGAAGATGGGGAGTGTCGGGGAATCGTCACGAATACCGGTGCCCGTTACCGTGCCAAGTCAGTCGTACTTACCGCCGGGACCAGCTCCCGGGGGAAGATTATTATCGGCGAGTTGATGTATTCCTCCGGTCCTAACAATTCGATTCCGTCCATTGAACTTTCTGAAAATCTGGAGAAACTCGGCTTTAAGCTGCGCCGGTTCAAGACGGGTACACCGCCCCGGGTCAATGGCAACACGATTGATTACGATCAGACCCAGGAAGAACCCGGGGATAAGACCCCCAATGCGTTCAGTTTCACGACCAAAGATGCAGACTACCTGCAGGATCAAATGTCCTGCTGGATGACCTATACCAATGAAGAGACCCATAAGATCATTCGGGCCAATCTGAAGCGCGCCCCGATGTTTTCCGGGGTCATTAAAGGGGTCGGCCCACGGTATTGTCCGTCCATTGAAGACAAGGTCGTGCGGTTTGCGGACAAGCCCCGCCACCAGATCTTTTTGGAGCCGGAAGGCCGGGATACCAGTGAATATTATGTCGGTGATTTTTCCACCTCCATGCCGGAAGAGATCCAGCAAAAAATGCTGCACACAGTGGCTGGGTTACAGCACGCAAAAATGATGCGGCCGGGTTACGCCATTGAATATGACGTGATCGAGCCGTGGCAGCTGACCCATACACTGGAGACCAAACACGTCAAGAACCTCTTCACCGCAGGTCAGATGAATGGCACCTCCGGTTATGAAGAAGCGGCTGGTCAAGGAATTATTGCCGGCATCAACGCCGCTTTGCGGGCCCAGGGCAAGCCTGGCTTCCGCCTGGGCCGTGATGAGGCCTATATTGGGGTAATGATCGACGACCTGGTCACCAAGGGCACCAACGAGCCGTATCGGCTGCTGACGAGTCGGGCAGAATATCGATTGGTTTTGCGCCATGATAATGCGGACTTGCGGTTGACTGAAAAAGGCCGGGCACTGGGGTTGATCGATGACGATCGTTATGCGGCTTTCGAGGCCAAGAAGCAGGCTATTGAGGCAGAAATGGCACGGTTGCACAGCATTCGCATCAAGCCGGGCAAAGAAGTGGATGATTTCCTAGCTAGCAAGGGCGGTGCACCGCTGAAAGATGGTATTTTGGCCAGTGATTTCTTGAAGCGGCCAGAGGTTAGTTATGAAGATCTGGCCCAATTCATGCCCGATCATCCCGCTGTGGATCGCCGGGTCATTGAGCAGGTGACAATTCAGATCAAGTACGCCGGCTACATTGCCAAGGAGCAGCAAAAGATCGACCGGCTGCATCGCTTGGAAGCCAAGAAGATTCCGGACCACATCGACTACAACGCCATCAACGGCATTGCCACCGAAGCCCGGCAGAAGCTGACCAAGATTCAACCAGAGACTATTGCCCAGGCAGGTCGGATCTCTGGGGTAAATCCCGCGGATGTGGCGATTTTGAGTGTGTATATTGAACAAGGAAAAATCGCGAAGGTTGGATAATACAATATATTTCAAAGCATAGGGGCACGCGTGTCGCCCGTGTAATAAGGCCCCGAGTCGGTGTGATCGATTCGGGGCCTTATTTTTTCTCAAATTGTATACACAGCGTTCAACTGATCTCGAATTTCTGGTCGAAGATGATGAGTGACCATGATTAACGTAATGTTTGGATTTGCCACCAAGACAGATTCGATCGCATCGGCACTTTTCTTGTCTAAAGCGGAGGTGCCTTCATCCATCATGATAATATTGCGACCACTGATTAATCCGCGGGCTAAGGCAATTCGCTGGCGTTGTCCGCCAGACAGATTCCGACCATTGTGATCGAGCATTGTGTCGATACCTTCAGGTAAATGATTCACCAGGTCGTCCAGTTGAGAATCATGGATGACTTGGTGCAGTTGTTCCTCGTGATAATGATTACCCAGTGTAATGTTGTTGCGCACAGTATCGTTGAAGACATAGGGTGTTTGGTCCAGCTAAAGTAAATGTTGGCGCAAACTTTGCATGGATAGTTTTTGATAGTCAATGCCATCATAGGTGATATTGCCCTGATAATTGAGCAATTTCCCAGCCAGGATGTTGAGTAAAGTGGACTTTCCTTTGCCAGAATCACCTACGAGAGCATATTTTTTACCTTGTTCAAAGGAAAAATGAATATTTTCCAGAATTGGATGATCTGAATCAGGATAAGTGTAGTTCAGTTGTGTCACTTGAATCCTGGCGGTTAGTGCAGAAACGGGCTGTTTATTTTGCTCGTCCTCAGGTTTGACGGCGTTGAATTTATCAAATATTGGTCGTGTCGTATGCAAATCCATATTGGAGAAACTGAGCGCAGTAAAACTGCCAAAAACCTGACTGGCTAAAGCGGAGACAGTGATAATACTCCCGACTTGGAGGATTCCGCGCCACACTAACCAGCCCGCAAAACCTAGCATGCCAATTTGGAAAAGAACACTGAAGAAATTAATAAAGGCGGCATTCAAACCCATAAGGCTCGCAAAGGAAACTTTTTGCTTGGCGAGGGAATTAGATGCAGACACTGTCTGTTTTTGAATATTCTTCCGCATATTCAGCATGAACAGCGGATCAAATCCTTCTAAGGCGTCGGTGATCCGGCTGGTCAATTGCTCGTTAGCTTTGGTCATCTGTAAAGAAGCAGTGTTTAACCGTTTGCGGAAGACCTTGGGCAATTCAATTAGGATACCTGATAATGCTAAAACCACGATGACGATGCTGTAATGATAGAATGCCAGCGAGATACCGTTGAAAACGATAGTCACCCAGCCGTCAACAACAGCGTAAAATTCAGTAATGCCTTGAGTGTTGATCGTATTAACATCGTTTGTTAGCCAAGAGACATAAATCCCATCGTCTTTTTCGTGATAGTCTTGGTAATTAATGCGGGATAGATTGCCGGTAATATCTGAGCGAATAGCGGTATCGATTTTCTGAGTGACTATTTCTTGATAACGTTTCTTCGCGATAATCATCAAACAGTAAGCAGTGTAAGCGGCAAGTTGAATGCTGACGTATTGGAAAAACTGAGGAAGGCGAAGATGGGCGATGGCGGTGAGGGCGTTTCCCTCAGAAATATTCGAAACCACAGGGAAAATATTGTAGACGCCAATGATCACCAGCATCAGCAAGTTTTCTTGTCTGAAACGATGTAGATAATTTTTGAGCTGCATGACAATCACTCCTCGTCTTTTTACTGAGTTTAGCAATTGGGGGAAACAGCTTGTGTTATAATTCCAGTATATTGGAAAAGAGGGTTGCCGAAATGATGACATATGGCGAAACTTTCCGTTATTTTCGCAAGAGCAAAGGTCTGACGCTGAAGCAGGTGGCGGATGAGGTCAATTCTGTTTCGCTGGTGGGTCAGTTCGAGAATGATCAGTCCCGAATATCGGTGGCGCGTTTTGTCCATTTGTTAGAACAAATTGCAGTCAGTTATGACGAGTTTCAGCTGAAAAGACAAGGGACGACTCGGACACCCGTGGAAGATAAGATTCATAATTTTGGCGCCCTGACCAGCATCGAACAGGTTATCGCGGATAACGGCCAGCACATCAGTCAAACTGAATTAAACCAGCATTTTCAGCAATTAGTAAAGGCCAGCGAGCGGTACTATAATGTGCAGCTTGAGCAATACGTGACGTTGATCCAGTATGAGTGGCAGCATGCCGATGGCCAGATGAGCAATTATCCCCGGCAATTGCAATACTATCTGACGCAGGTGGATGATTGGGGATTATACGAATTAAATCTCGTCAAAAAATGCTTTCGGCTTTTTCCGCCAGAAATTAGTTGGCAGCTTTTACAGAACGTCCGCAAGAAAGTAGCGCTGACGACTCAGCTGCCAGGGTTTGACAGTGAAATCGTGAACGTGTATTTTTCGGCAATCACGGGCTTCATTGTGCGTCATGATCTGGCTAAGGCTTGGCAAACCTGGCACTTGGCCCAGCAGTTTTGTCAGCAGCAAAGCATGGCCCATTCCTCAATCCTCTTGCCGGCCATGGCGGGGTGGATCACCTTGCATGAAGGTCATGAAGAAAAGGCGAAAGCATTGTTCGCGGAAACGCTAAACTATTTCGATATGCTGCACCTCACGAAGATGCATGACCGTTGGCAACAGATTCTAGCGGGGCAAATCAGCGCCTATCACAAAAAAATCCCGCAATATTTTGTTTTTGTCACGCCGTTTGAGTAACAAAAAAGCCGGCGAGAAAAATCTCGCCGACGCATTCAGATTAATGAGTGTTGCGGGCTGCATTGTATTCCTGTAACGCTTGACCAGTCCGAGAAGCTGGCACCGCCATAGCGCCTTGAGGTGTCCCAGAATAAAGGATTTTACCACCGTAAATCCCGGCGTTCGGTCCCACATCGATCAACCAGTCTGCCTGGCAAATCACTTGCAGGTTATGTTCGACGATGATGAGAGAGTTGCCGGCAGCGACCAGTTCGTCAAACAACTTCAGTAGTTTCTTTACATCTTGCAGGTGCAGACCGGCAGTGGGTTCATCCAGCAGATACACCGTACCAGTTTTATTCAGCTGCACGGCCAAATTCAGCCGTTGCTTTTCACCACCGGACAGAGTGGTTAATGGCTGCCCCAGGGTCAGGTAAGCCAAACCGACTCGGGCCATGTTGGCCAGCGGGGCATGGATGGCAGGGACATCCGCGAAGAAGTCGATGGCCTGATCGATGGGCATCGTTAACACATCGCTAATGTTTTTACCATGGTAGTGATAGCTTAAGGCTTGATCATTGTACCGGCGGCCATGGCATTGTTCACAGACCTGCACCACGGGGTCCATAAAGGCCATATTGGTGATCGTGACCCCTTTGCCCTTACACAATGGGCAGGCACCGCGACTGTTGTAACTGAACCAGGTGGTGGAGACATGATTGGCCTGGCCGAACATCTTGCGAATAGGGTCCAAGAGATCCAGATACGTGGCGGGTGTCGAGCGGCGATTGGCGCCAATTTCACCCTGAGCCAAGTCGATGTAACCGTCCTGCAAGTGCCGCCGCAATGCCGCCATTAGTGAGCTCTTCCCAGAGCCGGCTACCCCGGAGATCACTGTTTCAATTCCCAGTGGCACATCCACATTCACATGTTTTAAGTTGTGCACGGTCACGTTCCGCAACGAGATCGTATCTTTTGCCGGTCGAGTCGGTTGGCGGAAGGTGAGTCTTTCTTGTAACAGACGGCCGGTCAGCGTGTTACTGCGCAATAATTCATCGTAAGTGCCCGTGAAGGTCACGTGGCCGCCGAAAGTACCCGCCCCAGGGCCAATCTCCACCACATAATCCGCCAGTGCAATCAGTGCCGGGTTATGTTCCACAATCAAGATGGTATTGCCCTTTTCCTTCAACCGGCGCAGCGCCTTTTTGATGAGTTCAATATCATGGGGATGCAGCCCGACGCTAGGTTCATCCAGTATGTACACCATATCGACCAAGGCGCTGGTGAGAAACTTGGCAATTTTGATCCGCTGTGTTTCGCCACCGGACAGAGAACTGGTGCCGCGGTCTAATGTGAGGTAACCAAGGCCGATATCAATCAATGAACCGATTTTACCCTGTAACTCCCGGACCACGTCTTTAGCCAGTGGCACCGTGATAGTGTTCAGGAACTTCTGGACATTGACCAGGTCCATCGCCAAGACATCTGCGATGTTCAGATTATTAATATGGTTTGTCAGGACTTCTGGTCGCAACCGGGTGCCGTGGCAGGTGGGACAAGGCTGGCGGGTGACGATCTCTGCCAGGGCGGCCTGGTGATGTTCAGCTTCTTTTTTGCCAATAATGGAGCGTTTAATGCGTGGGACAACACCTTCATACAAGGCGGTGCGCGGCCACTTTGCGGGCGCATTTGGGATGGTTTGCTGAGGCGCATACAGCAGTTTATCCATTTCGTCTTTGGAGTAGTCTTTCAACGGTTTGTCGTTATCAAACAGACCGCTGTTGACGTAACGGCGCCAGCGCCAAGTGTCCGGGCCGAAGCTGACGAAGGTAATGGCTCCTTGATTCAAGGATTTATTGGGGTCGATCAATTTGTGCACGTTAATGTCGTCCACATAGCCCAATCCCTGACATGTGGGACACATCCCTTGGGGCAAGTTGAACGAAAAAGTATCCGAATAACCGATGAACGGCTTGCCGATTCGCGAAAACAGCAGCCGCAACAAGGAGTAAATACCGGTATAAGTGGCCAAGGTCGACCGGGCGTTCTTCCCGATCCGCTTTTGTTCAATGACGATGGCCACGGGTAAATGATCGATACTGCCCACTTGGGGTTGCCCATATTTCGGCAGATATTGTTGGGTAAAACTGGGAAAAGTTTCGTTCAGTTCTCGCCGGGATTCGGCGGCGATGGTGTCGAAAACCAAAGATGATTTCCCGGAACCGGACAGACCGGCAAAAACAGTAATGGCATATTTGGGAATCTTCAGATCCACATGGTGTAAGTTATTTTGTTCCGCGTCATGGACGGCGATATAGCCTTTTTCAAATAAAATAAGCAAAGACCTGCTTTCAAAAATGTCCTCAAATGTATACACATCCGGTCTATGGTGGTACTTCAGATTTAGGCCCGTGGAGGACAGTGTTTAGTCGATTTCGTTAACGCCGATATTCCCCCAACTGAACAAGTCAGCTGGGACAGTGACCGACTGGAGAATCATCTCTGAACGGTTACCCGTTCTGGCGGAAGCCCCGCCGCATACGCAATTAAATTCTGCACCGCATTATCATCCCGATCAATGACGAAGCCGCACTCATAACAACGGTAAGTGTGGTGCTGATGATAAATACTGTCGCCCTGCAAAGTCATCTTGCCCCCATAGCTGTCTGCGGTCTTAACATACCCACACCGTGAACAGCGTTGGGTCGACGGAAAGCAACGATCAGCAATCACCACCTGGCGATGCTGCCAAG
>NZ_AZEC01000020.1 GCF_001435585.1 Schleiferilactobacillus perolens DSM 12744 | reverse complement strand
GTCTAACTTTTTTGTTGCACTTCAAAATCGGTATCGGTGGAACGATCTTTTTGATTCAATTACGTCCGGATTATACCGCGTACTTCTCAATAATGGCCGCCAATACTGAAGCAGCCTTATCACTGCCGGTCTTGGCAGCATAATACTGGCCAAACCGCGGATCAGCTGTGTACATTTGTGCCAATCCTTTGTGGGCTTCCGTCGAATAGGTCGGCCACGTGAACTGCAACCACGCTTTATGCAAAGAAAATACCTGCTGTGCCTCTGGTGAATCGATCTGGCCGCTTTGGATCACCGCCTTGAGCAGGGTCAGCATCTTGCTTTCCGTGTCCTGCATCGCATTGTAATCTGCCTCGCTTAATCCTGCGTACTGCTTATTGGCCGCACTCACTTTTTCTTCTCCATACTTTTCCCGAATCTCGGAACCGAATTGCACATCGTTTTCCTTGATCTGTTTTTCTTTGAATGCCGCAAACTTTTCTGTATCCGACATATGATTACCTCCTCGTTTGAGTGTTTTATCTAGCGTTGTGAGCAAGTGGTCCAGACGATCCCGTTCTGCCAGAATCCGCTGGCGTTGATCCAGTAATGCGGCTTGCTGTGTAGCCAGCGGCGCATCCAAAATTTTCTGAATCGTCGCCAGAGGCACGCCGAAAAGCCGGAGAAAAAGAATCCGTTGTAATCGGTCGACTTGCACTGTGGTATATTCCCGATAATCGTTCGTTGAATTACGCTGTGCCGGCAACAGCCCAATCGTGTCGTAATACCGCAATGTGCGTGTACTGACGCCGGCTAAAGCGGCCAGCTGTTGAATTGTATAAGCCATCGAATCGCCTTCCTTTCCTGCTCACTGAATAGACTACGGGTTGCCGTTACGGCAAGGTCAAGACAAAACTGAAACTTTTTTGCACCACTGCAAAAAAAACCCAAAACATCAGTCGATGCTTTAGGCTCCCGCACATTTTCATTTATTTTCGCAAAACTTCCTGAATGGCCTCCGCCAACGGTGTCAGCGGTCGGCCCAGGACATCCGATAAGTCCGTTGTATCTTCAGCCAACACCCCCGCGCGAATCATCGCTTGAGTCGCTGTCATAAACTGTGCCAACCGAGGATTCATGCCGGCTTTGACGAGACGATCAGTAAATTCATCGTCCGTCACGGCGAGAATCGGAAACTGTCCGGGAACAGCCTCAGCCAGTTCCCGATAAGTCCGCGCCGCCCCAGCAAATTCATAGATTTCTTTGGGATCCATAGCCGCTAAAACCCGTGCAGCGGCTTCGGCATATTCCCGTTCCAGGGCATAACCAGCCTTGCCCTCACCGGCCGAATAGACGAACGGTTCGCCCGCGGCACCTGCGCGCAGGAAATCAGCTTCGTTTTCTAAATACCAATTATTTCGCAAAAACGAATGCGCCAAACCAGCAGCACTGATCGCCTGTTCAGTCTCCCGGTGGTCTTTGGCCAACGGCACTGTCGCGGTATCGGCGTGCGGGAAACTGGTGTAGGCAATATATGATACACCAGCCTGCTTGGCGGCATTGATGATATTCTGATGTTGCTGAATCCGCGGCAGGACCCGACTAGGAATGGATGACACAAATAATAATCGATCCACACCCTGTAATGATGCCGCCAATGCCTCGGGTTGGGCATAATCACCTGGCCGCACGGTCACCCCGGCCGGCACAATCTCGGCGGC
Organism: Schleiferilactobacillus perolens DSM 12744; assembly: GCF_001435585.1. Classification (GTDB taxonomy): domain Bacteria; phylum Bacillota; class Bacilli; order Lactobacillales; family Lactobacillaceae; genus Schleiferilactobacillus; species Schleiferilactobacillus perolens. The sequence continues at coordinate 39,160 of NZ_AZEC01000020.1, read as the reverse complement.
CTTCTCCGTATTCCGGGCCAACGCGACGATATTTTCAGCGGGCACTAATTCTGCCAATGTCTTTACAGCCACCCGGCCAAACCGGCCAGTGACGCCTGTTACTGCATATGTGGTCATCGCAATGCCTCATTTTCTCAAACTTCTGATTGAGTGATCATTCTACCGCATGACGCGGTTTTTAGGGTCGTAGAAGTTTCGCCGATCAATCGATTAGAGAAACTTTTTGCCAAACCACTTGCTGATAAAGTTGGCGGCCACGGCAAATACCAATAACGCAATCACTTCCACAATCAATGTGACGTTTTTATCCAAGCTCAGCCACTTGGCCGCCTGAATCGTCAGCAGCATCCCGGCGACAAACACCAGGGTGAAGACAACAGTGACTGTCGCCGCAGGGCGCTCTTTTTTTGGATTATTTTTCGGTGTATTCATAATAATGATTTCTCCCTTTCGCATGGTCCACCCATGTGCTAGTCCCATTTTACCTTATCGGCGTGTTTCCTGACACCGACTGTTATAATGATGGAGTCGAATTCATCGTCAGAAAGGAAAAACGCTATGTCTTCCCGTCCTCGTCATCCTGCCCGCACAATTTTGTTAGGGGTGCTCAGTGCTTTTGGGCCATTATCCATGGATATGTACCTGCCTGCTCTGCCCGAAGTCGCCAGTCAGTTGCACACCACCAGCGCGGCGGGCCAATTGACCATCACCAGCTGTATCTTCGGTCTCGCCGCTGGCCAAATTATTGTCGGTCCGCTAAGTGATCGCTGGGGAAGAAAGCTGCCGCTGCTCGCTGGTGTGGCCCTTTTTACCCTTACCAGTTTCCTTATTCCGTTCACCACCAGCATCTGGCCATTAATTATTCTCCGCTTATTTCAAGGTATCGGCGGCTCCGCGGGACAAGTGTTGTCCCGCGCAGTGGCCCGCGATCTGTTTAGCGGACCGCAACTGGGCCGCTTCCTAGGAATTTTGATGTCCATCAATGGTATCTTTCCGATTATTGCACCCCTGCTCGGCGGGGCTGTCTTGAACTTCACCGATTGGCGCGGCGTTTTTGTGATTTTAGGGGTCACCGGACTCGTCCTGTTTCTGTGGACATTGTTCGGCCTGCCCGAAACACTGCCTAATGAAAAGCGCACCACCACTGGATTTGCCGCCTTTACCCAGATGTCTGGCTTGCTGAAAGACCGGCCTTTCATGGGCTATATGCTCAGCCAAGGTTTTGTGTATGGCGCCCTTTATGTGTATATTTCCGGATCAGCCTTTGCCTTCGAAACTGTCTTTCACTTTTCACCCCAATTGTTCAGCATCATTTACGCCGTCAATGGTGCCGGGATGATCGTCGCCACACAATTGGCGGCCCGTAATTTAACGGATCGAAATGGTGATCGGATTCTCAGAGGTAGTATCCTAGCCGCCGCTTTGGCCAGCACCTTGCTCTTATTCGCCATCCATCAATGGCCCAGCGGGATACTCCTGGCCGCTGGTTTGGTGATCATTATTTCGCTGGTCGGTGCGGTCAACACCACGGCCACCACCCTTGCCTTGGGGAATGAGGCCCGCCACGCCGGTGCCGCCAGTGCCCTGCTCGGCCTCGGGATGAATGCCATTGGCGGACTCATGTCGCCCGTCGTGGGCCTTTTCGGCACCCACAGCAGCCTGCCCATGGTAATGCTGATCATGCTGTGTGAATGGGTCGCCTTCATTTTGCTGATCGGACTCACCCATCAGAAATCACAATAGTCATGCCTGCCCGGATAGATTTTAAATCCGGGTATTTTTGTGCAACCTTTCCGACCAATCCACCACTAATAAGAGAAAGGAGGGGACGGCCGTGGATATGTTGACGCAACATCGGTTAATTCGCCGGGCCCAGCGCGGTGATCCAGATGCCTTTGCGACACTAATGACCGATATGGCCGAGTACCTGACCCGCACCGCTTATCTGTACCTGGCCGATGCCCACGATGTCCAAGACGCCATCAGTGCGGCGACGCTGGCGGCGTTCCAGGCTTTGCCGCAACTCAAACAGCCCCGCCATTGGCGTACTTGGATCACCCGGATCTTGATTCGCCAGTGTTATGCCCGTTACAAAGTAAAAGCCCACGAGATTTACGCCCAAGAGCACCTGCCAGAACCGCCGGCGGACACGGGTCAATTGACCACCGAGGAAAAAATGGACCTGCTGGCCGGCTTGCGGGAAATCAACCAGGCCCATGCGCTGACGCTGATGATGTTTTATTACCATGGCCTGTCGATCAAGGAAATCAGCGCTCTGCAAGACAACCCCGCCAACACCGTTAAATCAAATTTGCGCCGCGGCCGTCAAGCCCTGCGCGATTGGTTAGGAGAGGACTACTTATGACACCAGATGATCAAAAATTCCATGATTTTGTCGATCGGGTTAACACCCCGTCACCCACAGATGTGGCCCAGACCCGCGCCACCATTCAAAACACCCTCGCTCAAATCACCCCGGCTCCCCACCAACGCCGCATCCGCCCTTGGCAAATCGGGGTACTCACGGCAGTCGCCGCCCTATTCTTGCTGACTCTCGGCGGCATCTTCAACCCCGCGATGAACGAAGTGTTTGCTAAAGCACCCGTGGTCGGACAGTTCTTTGCGCGCTTCACCGATCCAGACCGCCTCAGTGTGGTGGTGGAAAACAACGGTGGCGGTCAACATGTCACTGGCCAGTCCACTGTCAACGGGGTCACCATTAAATTAGACTCAGCCTATTTGGAAGGCCAAACCGTCGGCGTCACCGGCACTGCGACCGGCATCAAAGCCCGAAAAAACGAATGGTTTAACTTACAGCTGGCTAAATCAGCCCCTGCGAGCTTCGAGCAAACAGCGATGGATGTCCGCGCGATTAATCAGGATACCTACCGTTTTTCGTTCTTCGGTCAATTAGACGCCGTCGATAGTCGGAAGCCTGTCACGCTACCCATCACCATCAGCCGCTTCGTCGGTCATCCGGGCCCGTGGAAATTCAATCTCAAGTTAACGCCTAGCCGCGCCGTCAACACCGCCATCAGAGGCACCGCGCAGCTGCCATACCAAACCAAATTAGCGCTCACGCAATACACCCGTTACTCTGGCGGCACCGCCCTATTGACGATGAATCTCACCTTGGCAGACAAAGATACGGACGTCAGTGTCCTCTCGATCAAGGCCGCCGCAGACAACGAAGAACGTCTGCTGAATGCGACCCCCATTTACCAAAACGACACGCACGATGGTCAACAGAATCCGATTGTCGGCTACCGCATCAAACAACTCCCGAAGAATACGAAACAACTCAATATCAGCGGCAGCGTGAATGACAAGAAATACAATGTCACCGTGCCAATTCAATAGGTGTTACCAAAAAAGAAAAGCCAACGCGTGCTTTTCCTTTTTTGGGTTCTTCTGATCTCATTGTTGCACCAGCCGGTACCCCACGCCGATATAGGTTTGAATAAAGTGCAGCGAGCTGGCCGTCGGTTCAATCTTGCGCCGCAATGTGGCCACGGCCACCCGCAGAGACGACGTATCCGATGTGCTCTCTTCGCCCCAAATTTTAGTGAGCAGATAGTGGTGGGTCAAAACCTTGTTCGCATTATGGGAAAACTCAGCCAATAATTGATATTCGATGGCCGTGAGATGGATGACCTCACCCCCCAGCGTCACCGTCCGGGTATCATAATTGATCCGCAACGGCCCATTCTCATAAGTCGCACTGGGTTGTTGGTCCGTCGTTTGCCGCAAATACCGATTCCGCCGCAGGGCCACCCGAATCCGTGCCAATAGTTCATCCACTGAGAAGGGCTTGATTAGGTAATCATCCGCCCCCAGATCCAAGGCATTAATCTTGTCGCTTTCTTCACCCCGGGCCGAAATAACAATAATCGGTGTGACACTTTTCTCCCGGACTTGCTGAATGATGACGGTGCCGTCGATATCTGGCAGACCAAGATCCAGCAAAATTACTTCAGGGCGATAACTATTGATCAATGTTTCGGCCTGACTGCCATTATGGGCCCATTCGTTACCATAATCGTTAGCCGTCAAAGCCATTTGGACCAACTTACCGACTTCGGTATCATCTTCTACGAGTAAAATCTTATGCTGTTTGATGGCTACTCACCTTTTTTCTGCTGATAGCGTGGTAACGTGAAATAGAATGCCACTCCGCGCGGTTCGATGTTGTGCACGCCAATCTTGCCGCCGGCGGCCTGGATGATCGTTCGACATAAGGCCAACCCAATACCCATGCCGTGGCGCTGATTAGTTTCTTGATGCTTGCTATAGAAAAGATCAAATAATCGTTTCTGTTCATCCGCCGGAATGTGCGGGCCGTCATTCTCAATGGTGAATAACACATGCTGTCGTTCACTGCGGGCAGTCACGGTGATGTGTGAACCGGCAGGTGTATATTGAATCGCATTATTCACAATGTTGATCAACACCTGCACAATGAGTTGCGCATCGGTATCGACCATCAATAAATCATCACTGACATCAGTCTTGAGCACATGCTGCGTAGCCCGCGGATTCACATGGGCCAGCGCTTCACCCACAATATCAGTGACCAGTTCCGGTTCCCGCTGGATAGTGATTTTACTCTCTGTAAAGCGAGTCATCGCCAATAGATTCTCCACCATCCCCGTCAACCAGACGGCGTCATTGTAAATAGATTGATACAAACCGTGGAGTTGGTCTGGCCGCAACCGGTCGCTTTGATGCACGAGCATATCGGCATTTCCTGAAATCGTCGTCAAAGGCGTCCGCAAATCGTGAGAAATTCCGCGCAATAAATTAGCCCGCGTCGTTTCCTGATGCATCAATTCCGCCACCCGCTTCTTTTCGTTGGCCTCTTGCACCCGCTGAATCGCCAATACGCTGGTGTCAATGATGGACGTTAACAAATTCCGGGTATAAAAATCAATGGTGGCCGTGCCCTGCATCGCAATCCCTAACACAGCCACCGGCAATTGTGCACTGGTACCGCCAATCGGGATATACAGGCCAGCAGAGCGAGGCAGCGTGTCCGTGTGCCAGCCGGCTTCTTGATTGTTTTTTAAGGACCATGCCGCCACCGCCCGTTCGTTGGCATTAAAGTAAGGCGCCAAAGGGTCGGTGGATGCCTCGGGTAATTGAAAAGGCACACCCAGTTTGCCCGCTTGGCGCGGATACACAAAGACATCCCGGTTCACCAAACGCTGGATATGGGTACCAATAATCACGAAAATGTCCGCCAAATCTTGTGCTTTCTCTAACTCATGGCTAGCATTCAAAAGGAGTTGCGTACGTTGCGCCTGTTGAGCTTCATTGGCCGCTTGCCGCCGTAAGCGGGTAGTCCAAGAACCGCTGACCAGACCAACCACGGCCATAATGGCAAAGGTGAGCAGATTATCTGGGCTGCTGGCCAGTGAACCATACGGTGCCGTGAAGAAATAATTAAATAGTGCCACCGCGACGATGGCGGCCGCCGTACTGGCGATCCGGCCAACGGTGACCAAGGCACTAAACATCACGCCAAGGATGTAAATCAAAATAATATTCTCAACAGCGATGTGGAACAATGACATCGCCATTCCCACCCCAGTACAGACGGCTAAAATAGCCACTGTCCGCACGGCATCCTGCCAATAAACTTGGGGCCATTGCCACCGTTTACGCCGATGCTTTGGCCGCAGATGCGGAATCACATACTTATCCACATCCGGCAAACTCTGGTTCAGTTGATCCACGATACTGCCCCGATAGCGCAATCGATTAAACAGTGACATGCTGCCGGCCCCAAGAATCAACTTGGAGATGTGATTATTTTTGGCATATTCCGCAATCAGCTCGGCCCGCTGGTCACCATACAATACCGTGACGTGCATGCCCAGTTTCTCGGCGAGCTTAATATTCTCCATGACTGGCGCCGATGGTTTCTCACCGGCCATATGCCGTGAAATATACAGTGCGGTGATATTGCCCGAAAAGGCGTGGGCCAGCTGCATGGCTGACCGTAACACCGTTTTACTGGTATCAGACCCTGAGAAGCAGACCAATAGATTCTCGGTGGTGGTTTCCTTGCGGGTCGCCAACCGCATGGTCATCCGCCGCAATGCAATTTCCCGCAATGACGTTAGGGTCTTCAGAGTGAAAAAGTGCTGCATGGCTTCTTTCGCCATTGCCGGTCGATAAATCTTACCCATCTTGAGTCGTTCTAATAGGTCTTGGGGGTCTAGATCCACCAGTTTGATTGCATCGGCCTGATCAAAGAAATCATCCGGTACTTTTTCCCGCACATGAATGTGGGTAAAGCCTTCGACAATATCATTCAGACTTTCCAGATGCTGAACATTCATGGTGGTGTATACCGAAATACCCGCAGTGAGCAGTTCCTCCACATCTTGATAGCGTTTCTGGTGCAGCGTCTGATCCGTGTTGGTGTGGGCCAATTCATCCACCAGCAAAACCTGGGGGTGCCGGGCCAAAGCGGCTGGCAGATCAAACTCGTTAACGGTCATCCCCTTATATTGCCGGGTCTGCGGTAGTCGCTCCAGGCCCTGCACCAGTGCCAGTGTTTCCGGCCGGGCCAAGGGTTCCACATAACCCACCACGACATCAATGCCGCGATCCTGCAATTGATGGGCTTCTTCAAGCATTTGATACGTCTTGCCCACACCGGCAGCGTATCCGAAGAATATCTTTAATTGTCCCCGCTTCTTCACTGAAGTTGGTGTTGGTTGTGTATCATCCATTCGTTTTCCACTCCATTGATTGATATTCTCACCATAGCACAAAGACAGCAGGAACGGCAGATATCTCCACGCGCCCTTACTGTCTTGATCCATCACGCATTTGTTTTGGCTAATGCCCGATTAACTTGAGCCACGTTCACTGTTTGGGCACCGAAAACACCGGTCCAAGCTGGTGTGGCTTGCTGGCTAATGATCCGTTGAACCTGTTTGACCGTCAACTGACGGGCCTTGGCAATGCGCGGAGCCTGCCACAGCGCCGCTGCCAAACTAATATCTGGATCCACGCCACTACCGGAAGTCGTGATCAACTCCTGTGGAATGACGCCGCGGGCATCTGGGTTGCGCGCTTGGATCGTTTTTGCCAAGGCCTGTGTCCGCTGGCGATAAGCGGTACTGGCCGGGCTCAAATTGGTAGGCCCAGCCTGCAGCGTATTGCCGGTTCCGCTCACCGCCATGGCCCGGCCCCACAGATCACCATCACCGGTTTCTGGTTGGGCAATCAAGGTCGAGCCAGTGACCTTGCCCTTGACGGTGGTCACACTACCATTGGCCTGTTGGGAAAAGAAGGTTTGCCCGATCCCGGTAATCACGGCTGTGTAAAGTCCCACTAAGACCATGCACCCTAGCAGCAGCCGGCCTGCCCGTAACCATGTTTTCATGTTGTTCAACCCCCTATAATAATGCCAAAAGCGGCGTGATAATCAGATCAATTAATTTAATCCCAATGAAAGGCACGATCAATCCGCCCACGCCATACAACCACAGATTATGCTTCAGCAATTGAGCCGCGGGAATCTCGCGGTATTTGACTCCGTTCAAAGCCAGTGGGATCAAAGCCACAATGATCAAAGCGTTGAAAATCAAGGCAGATAAAATGGCACTGGTCGAACTGGACAGACCCATGATATTCAGTACCCGCAACGGTGGATAGAGATTCATGAAGATGGCCGGAATAATCGCGAAATATTTAGAAATATCATTGGCGATCGAGAACGTCGTCAGGCTGCCCCGAGTCATCAGTAATTGCTTGCCAATCCGGACAATATCAATCAACTTGGTCGGTGACGAATCCAGATCAACCATGTTCCCGGCTTCCTTGGCGGCCTGGGTACCTGAATTCATGGCCACGGCGACATCGGCCTGGGCCAGTGCGGGCGCATCGTTGGTGCCATCCCCAGTCATTGCGACCAAGTGCCCTTTAGCCTGGTATTGATGGATGGTTTCCATTTTGCTTTCCGGCGTGGCTTGGGAAAGAAAGTCGTCGACCCCCGCTTCAGCCGCAATCGCAGCCGCTGTGACGGGGTTGTCGCCGGTGATCATAATGGTTTGAATGCCCATTTTTCGCAGATCCGCAAACTTTTCCTTGACGCCAGGTTTGATAATGTCCTTCAACGCAATGACGCCTAAAACATTGTAATCTTTGGTGACAACCAATGGTGTTCCACCTTGCCGAGCAATTTTTTCTACAGCATTTTTACATTCATCAGAATAGACATGGTCATGCTGTTCGACATAATTTTGGATGTTTTCCGCGGCGCCTTTGCGAATCTCAATACCTTGATAATCTACCCCGCTCATCTTGGTTTGGGCGGTAAAGGGGACAAAGTGATATTGGTGATGACCGACTTCCCGCCCCCGGATATTGAACTGTTTCTTCGCTAAGACCACGATCGAGCGGCCTTCTGGTGTCTCATCAGCCAAGGAAGCCAATTGAGCCGCATCAGCCACTTCTTCGGCGGTATGCCCCGCCACAGGAATAAACTCGCTGGCCCGGCGATTGCCAAACGTGATCGTCCCCGTTTTATCCAATAGTAAGACATCCACATCTCCGGCAGCTTCGATGGCGCGGCCGCTCATCGCCAAGACATTGGCGGCGTTAAGTCGGCTCATCCCAGCAATCCCAATCGCGGACAGCAAGGCCCCAATCGTGGTGGGGGCCAGACAAACGAACAGAGCAATCAACCACACGATGGAAATGGGATTATGCTGCCCCATTAATTGGGCCGAAAACTTGGAATAGGTGAAAAGCGACGCAGTCACTAATACAAAGATAATCGATAACGCCACCAGTAAAATTTCCAACGCAATTTCATTCGGTGTTTTTTGGCGATTCGCGCCCTCCACCATGCCGATCATCTTATCCATGAAGCTATGACCCTTTTCCTGAGTCACCTTGACCACCAAGGTGTCAGACAGCACGGTGGTCCCGCCAGTGACTGCGGATCGGTCACCGCCCGCTTCCCGGATCACCGGTGCCGATTCACCGGTGATGGCACTTTCGTCAACGGAAGCGGCGCCGCCCACGACCTCGCCGTCAGCGGGAATTTGCTCATTCGCTTTGACAAGGAAATAGTCCCCCTTGTTCAGGGTCGGACCGGCGACATCGGTATACTGCTCAGGCTGGTCTGGATCAGCTAACTTGTGGGCCGTGACATCCTTGCGGGAGGCCTTCAGGGTCGCTGCTTGGGCTTTGCCCCGACCTTCTGCGGTCGCTTCTGCCAAGTTAGAGAACCAGCACGTGATCCACAAAATAATCGCGACGGTGATGATAAAGCCGCTGGTCACAATGTGATCGGAGATGCCGAACAGGGACAGGACAAACAGCAATGTCGTCATCGCGGCAGAAATATAAACCAAAAACATGACCGGGTTATTGCGCTCATCGTTAAAATTCAATTTACGCACGGCACTCCACATATTGGCACCAGTCAACAACTTCTCTTTTTTAGATGCTTCTTTTTGAGCCATTCTCGTGAATACTCCCTTCCTAATGGGTTAATGCGTCCACAATGGGACCCAGGGAAAGTGCTGGGAAGAAGCTCAGCACCCCGATAATTAAAACCACGATCAACAGTAAAACGACAAAGGTGGCATTGGTGGTTTTCAATGTCCCAGCGGTTTCTGCGGTGAGCTTCTGTTCTGCCATCCGCTGGCCGATGTTCAGCATGGCGACAATTGGAATGAAGCGTGCCGCCAGCATGATTAACCCCAGCGTCATGTTCATCAGCGGGGTGTTCGCATTGAAGCCGGCAAATGCCGATCCGTTATTACCGCCAGCGGATGAGAAGGCGTATAGAAATTCCGAGAAACCATGGGCGCCGGTATTCGTCAGCGACTTGGCGACCACTGGCAGTGCCGCGATAATGCCGCTGCCGACTAAAATAGATAACGGCGTGGCCAGACAAGCCAAGACGGCCATCCGCATTTCTCCTGGGCCAATCTTTTTGCCCAAGTATTCGGGCGTCCGGCCCACCATCAAGCTGGCAATAAAGACTGTCAATAGAACGAACCCTAACATGCCGTATAGACCAGAGCCGACGCCGCCAAAGACCACTTCGCCAGACTGCATGAGCATCATGGGTAATAATCCACCCAAGGGCGAGAAACTATCCAACATCGCATTGACGGCCCCATTGCTGGTCGCCGTGGTACCCACTGCCCAGATAGCGGAAGCCGGTACCCCCAGACGGGCCTCTTTACCCTCCATGGTGATCGTGCCGATACCGGCCACGTGCACGCCGCGCTGTTCTGCCCAGCCAGTCACGACCATGCCAATGAGAAACAAGGTACCCATGGCAATGAAGAGCATCCACCCTTCTTTGGGTCGGCCGAGACTGCGGCCAAAGGCAAAGACTAATGACATGGGCAGCAGCACGATTGCTAAGTATTCAATGAAATTACTGAGGGCATTGGGGTTCTCATACGGATGAGCTGAATTGGTCCCTAACACTCCGCCGCCGTTACTGCCTAATTGCTTAATCGCCACTTGGCTGGCCTGGGGAAAAATCGGCAGGGTTTCTTTCGTGACGATCCGGGCACCGGGCACCTTTTTGCCATCCACCTTAACGGTTTCAGTTTGTCGATTGACCGTCGCACCCAAAATGACATTGCCTTGGGCACTGACCGCGACTGGTTGGGCCAAAGTGGCCGTGGTAAAGCCATAGGTGCTTTGCGGCACCCCGCACCATAACAGTAAAACGGCAAATAGTGTGCTCAATGGCAAAAGAATATAAAGAATGGCCCGGATCATATCCTGCCAAAAATTACCCAGATCATGCCGTTGATGTCCCGCTATTCCACGGATCAATGCATACACCACCGCAATCCCCACCGCGGCACTGGCAAAGTTTTGTACCGTGAGACCGAAGACTTGAGAAAAGTTCGATAGTGTTAATTCACCGGAGTAACTTTGCCAATTCGTATTGGTGATGAATGATACCGCCGTGTTGAAGGCCAACGACCAGGACAAGCCGGCGAAATGTTGGGGATTGCCAGGCAACAGGTTTTGAAACCGCAGAATCAGCCACAGTACCCCGAAGCTCAGAACAGAAAACGCCCCGACCGCCAAAGCATACCGTTGCCAGTTCATTCTTTCATCCAATCGCAACCACCGGGTCAGCCGCTTCTCCACTGGCCCCCAGACGCGGGTCAGCCAATTATCTTGACCGGCCATCACTTTGCTGATGTAATGACCAACGGGAATCGCGAGTAAAAACGGTACGCCCAGATAGAGCACATACGTCAAAATCGTCTTGATCACTTCTTATCACCTCGCACAAGTACATTTAAAAGATAGGCCAACATCAAAATTGTGGTGATCAGACCAATGAGTTCGACCATGATGATTACCCTCCTGATTTCATTTTCTGAAAGTCAGTATACCGAGATTGATGTAAAAACGGCGTTAAACTTGGGTGGGTGGTGTTAAATCGGTGTAAAAAAGGCAAAGTAGAAACCATCCTGATATGGCTCGCTAAAACGCCGTAATCTCCTCCAGGCATTGCCAATTCCCACCACTTTGCTAAAATAATAACAAAAGGACTATTTCTTCAATACTAGAAAGAAAGCAGACATCATGGCATTTCCTCAGTTGATATGGCTATTATCGTTGATATGTGTCGCGCTATCGGCCGGGGGCTTTGCATGGCTCTGGACGATTCACCGCCGCAAGCAAGAACAAACAGTGCGGTTCAAAAAAATATTGGCGCCTGGTTTGCGTTACTTTGTCCAACCACAGGTCAATGATGCCAATCGGGTCGTGGGATATGAGTGTTTGCTGCGGCAAAGGGGGGCGGACGGCCAGTGGAAAGTCCCCCAACAACTCGAAACACTAGCCTTGTCCCACATTCAATCGCTCCTGGCGGTACCGTTTCAAAGACTGCCAGAAGCACCAATTTTCTTGGCCATAGATTTGTATTATATCCAGATCATGAGTCGTGATTTTCCAGACTTTGTCGATTGGGTGATGCAGCGAATCGCTCCGTTATATTTGGTGATTGAGTATCGGTCAGAGCGGATCCCAAATCGACTGCAGCGATACCGTTTTTTGCAAAAAATCCGGGCCGCCCAAGACGAAGGGGCCCGGTTTGCCATTGACAATGTGGGCTCTGATCTGAGCGCACTCAAACAAATCGAGTGGCTTTTGCCCGTGGTAGATGAGTTGAAATGCTCTATGGCAGCGTTCCGCAAGGATGATCCGTCTATTTGGTTGGACTTGAATCTGGGCTTCTGGAATCGGTTGGCTAAAGAGCGGCAGATTGATTTGGTGCTGACCGGCGTAGAGACTGAAGAGGACGCCGCCTTGGCGCGTCAGTTGAAGATTCAGTTCCGGCAGGGCAACCTGGTGGGTCAACCGATTGAGATGAGAAGAATTGTATCGGATAGACCGGTGCATGCCAGTGCGGATGCCCGGGATCACATTGATTAGATTAAAGGGACTGGGACAAAAATCCTCCCTGATGAGCCCGTGCCAAAGCTCCACAATCTCCGGCCCATTTCAGCCTCCGATTGCTCTGCATTGGCACTACATCCATCAGGGCTTAGATTTTTGTCCCAGTCCCTTAATTGTTGTAGTTCGTGATTTGTTGTTTTCGTAAACGGGCTCCGCCGACCAGGGGCTAGGGCACAAGACAGGGCAGACATAAAACCTAAGACCGGGTTTTCTGTGCCTTCTTCATTCCACGTAAACGGGCTGCGCGGACCAGAGGCTAGGAGATAAGAGCGGGCAGGCATAAAACCTAAGACCGGGTTTTCTGCCTGCCCGCTCTTATCTCCTAGCCTCTAACCGGTCCGCTCCGCCCTCTCTATACATCATATTCTGTCTCCTTCATCGCCGCATGCATCAAATCTCCGGCGTCCTTGATCTCGTCGTCCACACTGCTCGCAATCCCAATAATTAAACTCACATCTACATCTGGCATGTCCGGAATGTTCGCCAGTTGTTTTGCAAAGGATGTCCGAATCCGGTCGGCGGCGATGCGGGCACCGGCCTTGCTGGTATAAAGCAGGACTGCCCAGGTAGGCGTTTGCCGATCAATGTAATACACCACATCATTCGTTCGTGTGGCACTGCGCAGGGTGGCGGATATCGTCCGCAATAAATCCGCAAATTGCTCTTTGGTCAACAGTTGGCGCAACTCGCTAAGATAGCGCAGGCGCAAGGCAATCGTACTGACGGGAATGGAGAAACGGCGGCCGGTTTCCAGAAATACGGCGGCATCCTCATAGTAAGCGACCGTTGTCCGCAATTTGGTATCTTTGTCAAAGGCGCTGTAATGGTCCAAGCTGACCGTCAAATGAGAAATTTCTTGCTGCATTTGCAACGCCCGCTGCGCCAGACCATGATAAGTCACGGACAACAACAACGGCATCACCAGCCAGAACACCATCACCAAGGATACAGCTTGATCCTGCAGCACATTTTGATACACCATGATCGTGCCCTGAGCAAAGATAAAGACCATGTTGGTGATCAGACCAAAAGTTAATCCCAAGAAATAGGTGAACACAACTAATAGCAGCGTCACACCAAGATAAATGGTATTCAACAACATTTGTCCGCTGGTAATCCCCATGAAGATAGCCGTGATCGCAAACAAGAACAGAAAGCCCTGTAAATAGAGATCTGTCTTTAACCCTAACTGTTGTGCTTTCATTTTTGTTCACCCCTCTTTCCTTGACGATGACCATACTTGCGCAGTAAAAACACCACGACGACAGTACTCATAATCAACATGACGCCCGCCACAGCCAAGAAAATCACCAGGCTGGAACGTTTCAACAACCGCTTGACCGGTGACTTCTTCGCTACCGGATTAGCCTGTTTCTTGAACCGATAATCATAGACTTGATTGTCTGTATCCACCGCGATCAGATCGCCTTGATGATTGACGATATTCTTTTGAAAATTGATCTGGGTCGATCCTAAGTAAGCCATCTGCGGCGTAGCCCCGGTCACCACGAGCACCGTATTGTTCTTATTCACAAGGGATCGCAGTAGCTGGGCAGTGCCCAAGCGGCGACCATACCCAGCCTCAATGCTCAGTTTTTCGTTGGAAATAAAACCCGTGAAATTTTTATTGAACTGGAAATACAGCTGCGGTTGTAATGAGCGAATATAGGCATTCGCTCGGGGTGTGCCAAACGCAATCACGTTATGGTTGGCCAATACACTGGCGGCCGGCTTGCCCGTATAATAGGCCACTGAGCCTGTATTCCGCTTCGCAAAATTACCGAGCAAATTGATAATGTTAGTCAATGTCGCAAAGTCGGCCTCCGTCATTTTTGCCGGGCGGACCAACGCAATTTGATTAAATTGATCGTTTTGTAAAAACATACTGGGATAATTGCTGAATAGCTGATCTGTCATGGGTTTGGTCCGCACAAATATTTCTGATGCCGGATCCACCGCCGCCCACGGGGTTTGGTCATTATTACTGGCGGTACTGCCGGGCAGGTCGAGGTCAAAAGCAACCCGCACGCTGATGGCATTTCCCACCGCCAAATTCGCCGGTACAGCCAAGGTAATATTGGTGCCGTTCGCGCCTGCCTTGGTCAATCGCCGACTGCCGATGGGCGTATTGTTGATGTACACCGTCACGAGCGACCGATCAAAGTCCAAGTTTTGTGCATACCGCAGCCGCAACCGGACTTGGCTGCCTGAGGCATTCGTCTGATCCATAGGCAACTGGACAAAATAGGCGGCCGTCTGGTGATCTGCCCCCGTGAGCTGGGTGCCAGTGGTGGTCAATGGATAGTGGCCATTATGATCCTGCAGGGAACTGCTGAAAGTACGCGTGGTGTTGGTGACAATTTTCGTGGCTGCTTTTGTTTGGGACATCAGCTCTTGGTTAGCCGCAAATCGGGCCGCCTTGATCAGCAATGCATCGGTCTTGGCGGTCACGATCAAATAGTAATGATCGTTTTGATAGACCGTGCGAATCACCGCCCCTTTTTGCAGGTCGGCAGTACTAATTTTATCCTTCACCACCGCCGGTAGCCGATCCGCGCGGGCCACCACCACCTGATAAGTCCGCTTGGCCAAGTTTGCTGTGCCAAAGGGCGCAATCGGCACCTGCTCCTGTTCATTAGTCATTACCCGGGTATAACCAGCCAGGGCGTATGTGGCGGCAGTTAATTCAGCATTCCGGGGTGCTGCCGGCACGGCAATACCGCTCAAGCCATTGCTGATGGTATCCAGCCCGCTGAAGTGGGCGTAAAAAGAACGGATGGTCGCATCGGGCGCTTTCAACGCATACGTAAAATTCACGTTGGATTCTGGATACACCGTGAGCCAGTTGGCGGGGGTCTGGACCCGCTGCGTTTGGCCGGCGACCGTATTCAACACCTGGCCCATCAACTGCAAGTTATTGCTGCCCTGCAAGAGACGCAGCGGAATATCGATGGTTTGGGTCTGTAAACCCGCCGAGTTTTGCGGCCGGAAAGAGGAAAATTTCACGCCGTTCAGCAGCACCGTAATATCCGATGATTGGCGATCGGCTAGTTGACTCACTTGATAGTGCAGCACGAATTTGGCTTGGTGCACCTCCCAGTAATCCTCCCGCACGAAATACGCGTTGCTGGTGATTCCGTCACCCGTCAGCGACTGGGTCACATTTTGCATTGGCTGAGTATAGGTCAAATCGGCGGCTTGGGCCGGTCGCTTGCCCCATACTAAAAGAATCAACAACACACTAAAAAGACTAAGCCACCTACTCAAAGCGCTGTGTTTTATACCAGCGCGCCTGCTTGTGTAAAACTTGTTCACGAATATATTCTCCCATCCCATAAACTGCCACCGCCAGCCACATTTGACTGTACGTGATGTACATCAACACAATGATCCAAATATTATTGAAGTTCCGCTCGCCTTTTTCCGTCGTAATCGTGGTGTATGTGCTGACGATGAACAGAATAATGGCCAGCAGCCAGAGCCCATTGGAAAAGCCTTGCAGATTCGAATGCACGATTCCGGCCACGGACAGGACGAAGACCACGTCCGATAACACCAGGGAAACCATTAAAAGGAAATAAATGGCCAGATCGTATAGCAGGTCAAAGTGAATCAGACGGGCACTGGAATCGCCCAGCAGCCGCAGATTTTTCAAAATAACGTAAATATTCCCCTTCACCCAGCGCGTTCGTTGATGAAACCAGACAGGCAATGTTTGCGGCTCTTGTTCCCAGGTGACAGCTTTGGGTTGAAAATAGATCCGCAACTGGTGCCAGTACACATGGAAACTGATTTCGGTATCCTCGGCCAATGCCTGGACATCCCAACCGCCAATTTCGTCGATCAACTCGCGGCGAATCACATAGTTGGTGCCCGGAATCGTACATAGGCCAAACAAGTGCTGGCGGCCGGCTTGGGCCATCCACTGGAAGGACAGGGTTTCGATGTTGATGAACCGAGTCAACAGCGTGGCATTGCGGTTGCGCGTGCGAAACTTGCCGATGACGGCGCCAAGTTCATCGTTGGCCATTAACTCACTGACTAAAATGCGCAGCGCGCCGGCCTCCGGGGTATTGTCGGCGTCATAGATCGCCAACACACTGCCCTGAGCAGATGCCAAACCAATGTTTAGCGCATTACTTTTACCCTTGCCGCCATTTTCCGCATCTGTATTCACCACGGTCAGGTTGCGACTGGGGTGCTGACGCTGAAGCTTGGCCAATAATGCGGCTGAGTTGTCACTGGAGTTGTCGTTGATCACAATAATTTCATATCGATCTTGGGGGTAGTCAAAACGTAAGAGCGACTCGACCGTTTTGACGATGACGATCCCCTCGTTATGGGCGGGCACCATGACCGACACGAATGGCGGCTTCTTCGGAAACTGCGGTACTGGTCGTTTGATTTGCCGGACATATTCTAAATAGCCAGCAATCACCAAGACGACATTGACCATTAAGATCAACCAGATCGCCAGAATTGCCACCAGTAAACACCAATCTAATGCACTCACGGCTTGCGCCCCTTTCGACGGAATTGATTGCGGTAAATATGCCGGCCATAAAGTAGGAAGATGGTCAGAATAACCAACGCAACAATAATAAAAATCAGCAGGATGTTCCCTTGAAACCGGGTGAACGCATTCACCTGACTGGCGGTTTGCGGGGCCTTGGCGGCTGTCTTTTTCACCTGGACATGTTCCCCCACATTCACCGCTCGACCAGCCACTGTATATTGGCCGGCACTCACCGTAATGGCTTGTGACGCCCGGACGGTCATCACCGCTGGATCCGCGGAGAGCGACCACCAGGACTGATCGGTCCACTGGCGCACCTGTTGGCGGAACGCTTGTAATGTTTTCTTACTGGTAGGCAAATTGATTGTCCAGGCCGTGGGGGTGGCAAACGTTAACTGGCGGCTGCCGCTCACCGCATTGAAATTCGTCCAAGGTGTGGCTATTAACGTTCGCAGGCTCGGCGTGTACCCATTTGTCGGCGCATATCGGTTCAATGCGTAGTTTGTGGGATTGGCCAATAATAGATTTTGATCCGCTTGGTGCAGTGACTGACTGAACAGCTGGTCAAACATCCAATACCCTGGCGCGCTGATTGCTCCGGGGAAAACGCCTTGTTGAGCAGCCGCTGCTAACTGGGCATTCAACTGCTGTTGCAAGATCGTTGCCGTTTGCGCGCTGGGATCATATACTTCCGGGACTTGCAGAAAAATAAACGCGCCGGCGACTTGTGCCTGGGCCAGGGTTCGCAAATAAGCGGCGTGCTCCGGCAACTGTGGATTAGCGGCGGTCATTGTGGCGCTCAAGGCATAGGGCACGCCCTGAGCATGCAGGTAGCGCGTCGTTTGTTTCAACAACTTGAGATCACTAACCGGGGTGATTCCTGTCAAGACCAATACTGGCGGCTGGGCTGTCACTTGACCAATAAAAAATTGGGCCAATAGCCGGGTACCGAGCAGACCCATTAAACCGGTATCGCGATAAGCAGGCAGATAGGCCTGGTGCCCGTTTATCGTGCCAAACGCATAGTGCTTTCCAGTGCTTTGCTGCACTAGCTCACCCACACTGTTTTTATCCACCGGGAACATCGGCCACTGATCGGAAGTGAACGGAATCAGCTGCTGACTATTTTGGGCCGGATCGACCAAGGTGTATTGCTGATGAGTCAACGTCACAGCTGTGCCCAAGGCCTGCATTTCAGCAGCCGTGAGGTTTTGACCAATATGCAGCTTTTTACCGGTAAAGGCCGCCCGGTCTTTTTCAAAATGGGGATTGGTCAGGCGGCTTTGATGCCAATTCACCAATGTGATCACGCCTCGAAAATGCCCCCGGGCCAGTTCACCAGCACGATATGTACTGAACTTTTCTACTGTCACCGTAATATTTAAACTGGCCAAAGTACGGCTGAGGCTGTCAATTGTTTGCTCGCCATTTTCTTTCAGATTTTCACTATCGTAAACCAGCAAAACACGGTTGGACGCCGCGGCTTGCACGGGCGTTGTCCGGCAAAACATCAAAACAACAGCGACAAATAGCCAATACACTAATCGCTTCATCGGCTCACGCTCGGTTCGTGAAACAGCGTTTTATTATTGATGTCGCTAAGTAAAATCAGCAACAGCCAATCGGTACTTTGCGCCACCATGAATAGATGCTTCGCTAAATCGGCATCTCCATCGCCAACTACGGAAATGATCATGACACCGATGATGATCGAGCTTAAACCGGCCACAATCGCTAATTTCATAATGAGCCAGGGTTGGTGACGACGGAAGCCCACGTAGGCACCGGCGGCGTATAACCCGATGAAGACCACCACGAAGAGTACATAGAAAGCAAACTTGGCCGGGAAGAATGTTCCCATCAGTGTGCTAAAACCCGTAAAATAATGGGTTTGCGCCTGTTTGGGATAGCCGCTGCGGGCTGGGTAATTGCTGACGGCCTTCACCTGAGTGAGCTGGCCATCCTTGGCGGCTAAATCTAAAATCCGGCCAAAGGTCTCTGGGTGGGACATGTAGAACCGCAGAATCCACATGAAATCGAAGCGATTAATAAAAAACTTTTGCATATACTGGCTCCGGGTATTCACCGACTGGTAACTCTGGTAATAGGTCGACTTGCGCAGCAAAGCAAACTGCGGATTGATGCCATTATCTTTGAGCGCCTTACCCGGATCTTTATCCAGTAGCAGAACACCGCGGGTCATGCTTTGGTAACTATTGATGTTTTGAAATTCCGGCGTGATCAAAGCATAAGTTGCAACGCCGGTCATCAGCAAAAGAGCCATGCTCCCGCCGACTACAAACTTTCCGCGTTTAGTCATCAGCGGCAACAACCCCAGAGCCATGACCAAATAGCTCAATGCTAAAGGTGCATTCTGTTGTTTCACGGTGATCAGCACAATCGCGCTGATCGTAAACAGCAGTAACAGGCCGCCCCGCCGCCATTTTTCCAACCCGGGGCGGGCCTTAGCTAGCAGCAACAATGTCGCCACCACAGCCATCCCTGTAATGACCATCACAGATTCGCCAAAAAGCGAGTTAAAGTAAAGCGTATAGCTGCTATCCGCGAACACAAAGACGCACACCAAGGCGACCACGTACTGGCGTATTGCCCGACCCGTGGTCAATGCCCGCACCACTAAATAGAGCGTGCCTAAAAAAAGCACATAATAAATCAGTGCTTGGAACCGAATATCGAACACCGTCTGGCTGAACACCAACTGATTCAACCAAATCGCTGGGCGAATGAACAACGGCTGGGAAGAAAAGAGCGCCGCAGTATTCTCATTAAAGTGCTGCATAATGCCGTAAGTCAGATTCATCTGATCGACCATGATGTACGGCTGGTCCAAGCGATGATACAGCCCGACGTGATACATCATGCGGTAAAAATCCCCATTATCGGCGTACCCGTTAATCGGTGGGATAAATAGTAAAATGCCCACGATAAGGGCAGCCACCCCGGTGGCCAGTGCAGCCGGCGAGCAGTGACGCTGGAAAAGCGTGCCCGCCGTCTGGATTTTTTCTTTCATTTTCTACTTTCCTAAGTACATGTCCAAAGCAACCAATGTTTCTAAGTTATCAAACGAGTACACTTGCTGACTGGCCAAGTCTCCTAAAGCACCATTCAACGGTGTATCAGGTTTCTGGATCTGGAACGCCAAGGCTCGGTGCAAAGCTTGTTTTGCTAAATCCGAATCATGGATCAAAATCCCCAGTTGCGCTGCCAGCGCATACCCGCCCGCTGATTGATCGAAAGTTAGCGGTGCGCCGCTGGTCCCGTCATAGCGATTCGCTAAAGTGCCCGCAGCGACCTGCTTTTTCACCCACTGCACTGTTTTTGGCGGCACTTTATTCACCGACGCCAAATGGACCGCCGTTAACAAAGATTCCACACTATTAATTTGACTTGTGCCAGTATACTTTTTAGCCGAATAATCATACCGGGTGGCAAATAAAGGCAACCTACTTTGCAACTGACCGCTTTGAATCCGATCCAGCTGACTACGATAAAGCGCCTGTCCACCAATTGCCCGTAACGTGGTCAAGTCCAGATAACATAACGTGATAGTTTTAGCCCTTTTGCCGGTCTTGGCATCCACAAAGTCGACCGGACGATCAGCTGCAATAGATTGATCGCGCACCTTTTTGGCAATCCATTGATACTCGTGGTGCCATTGATCCGATTTGGTCTGGATGGCCGCTTGTCCCACTGCTTGTAAGATCCGCAGATCATCCACGGTGGCATTCACTGGAAAGCGTTGATGGTTGGCCGGATTATACCGGTAGGCAAATTGTCTGCCCTGCCACAGCGTATCTTTTATCTGTTGATAGAAGCGTCTGAACGCGTCAAATTGTCTCGTGTACGCCAAATGTAACAACCACAAGCCTGCTGATTCGCTCAAATATTCATGGCCGCTGGCGGTGGCTGCGTTGCGGTTGGTATCTAAGTAGTTCGTGTACACACCATCAGGGCGAACTAATTGCTGTTGAAGAAAGGCAATTAACCGGGTGCGGGCAGCCGCCAGTGATTGATCGCGCTGATTGGCGGAGTAGGCCGTCCGTGGTAACTGAACGGCTGACCGGGACGATGTGTGTGTGTGTCCCGACTGACACGCCGCTAATAAGACCGTGGCTCCGATTACGGCCACTGTGGCACCTTTCCGCATGATTTTTCCTCTCCCAAATGTTCGTCTTCTATATAATGCCGCTTGAATATACTAGCACTTACTATAACATAGCGTTATCAAAAAAGCAGTGAGAATATTCACTGTGCAAAATATAGACCAGTACATTATAAAAAATTTAATGGATGTGACGAGACAGCACTCATCGCTCTTTTTGAATAAACGCTTAACATATACCGTTTGTTTTTCTTAAACACATCAATTACCGGTTCGCGGCAAAGTAGAACAAATGATTAAAGACCGGAATTCGAAGTAGCGCGTTCCTGAATCACATCACGCCGGTGCATCGAATCAGAGATTGCTTGGGTATTTTCTTTTTTGTGCGTTTTCGTGTTCAAATGTGTTTTTTCGTGTGTGCATAATATGTGCGTTTTCGATCGAAACGCCTATCAAATTTGTCCGCTATGTACCAGCGTCATAAACGAGTCCCTCATTATCTGCAAAAAAGCTCCGGAATCCCAGCCAATTGGGATTCCGGAGCCAATAAGGTTTGATATATGTCAACCGAGTTCATCATACAACAGCTTCATTGCAAGCGCACTTATTTTGCCTCGGATGGCCTCTGTTTTTTGTCCACAATCGCTTGATAGTCCTTCAAGCTGACCAACTTGCCCTGTTTCATCGCTTGCAGCGGTTTATTGCGCCATGTGAGCTGGCGGCCAGGCGTCACTGTGAGTTCTGTGGCTGGCGTACTTGTATCGCTAACATGAGTATTTTTGATATCATTCATAACCAATCCTTGGGCATCCGCAAAGTCGGCGGTGATCCTTTTTTCAGGCGCCAACGTAATCTTTTCGGAGGTATAGGTATAGGTGCCCTCTTCCACTGCAAAGTGAGCCGGTGCCTTCGGGTTTTGGGCGACCACTGTGTTGTTGATGAGGTAATGACCACCCAGGTTCATTTTAACGATCAAATTATTGTTATCCGCCCGGACAAAGAATGTCTTCGCGTAGAAGTACTTGCGGTCTTGGTGCAGCTTGAGAATTAAACCCAATGCAATTGTCGCCAATACCACAATGGGGACCCAAATTGTCATTTCATTCACCGTTCCTTACTTACTAAAAATAGAGGACATAGAATGCTCAGCAGCACCCTATGCCCTCTCAGTATACATCAGATACTAAATACCATCGGCATCATCAGCCGGTTGTGTATTCTTCGGCGTTTCGGTTTCGAAAAGCTGTGTCCCTTGTTTAGAGACCGTCACCAACTTTTCGGCATATTCTTTGGCATTATCAGAGTCGCTAAAAATTGTCTCCAACAATGACCCAAGATTACAACCCGCCACCACTTGGAAGTTACTGTGTTGGTAGGCGAGTGTGGCCGCCACTTTGTATGGTGTGCCACCAGCTAAATCGGTAAAGAAAACAACCTGTTGAGATTTATCGCCCAGTACCTCATCGAACTTCGCAGCCAGCTGTTTATCGCTCATGCCTTCCGCAAAGTTGATAAAGGACCAGTTATCCGGTGCCTTGGCCAGGAGCTTCAAAGCTCCCTCCATACCTGAGGCAAACGTACCATGACCGCTGACGATAACTTGGACAGAACTCACGGTAGAACCCCCCTTCGTGTGACTACATCCAACCAATTGCCGACATGGCAATTGCGAGGACAAAGGTCACCACAATCAGCCAAATCGGATTCACATTCTTCTTCAACAACCAGTACAGTAAGAAGACGAAAGCGAATGGTAAGATGTTCGGGAAGATTTTATCGAGTAATTGCTTCTGTAAGTTAATGGTTGCATTCCCGGCACCGATCTTGATCGTTAATTGCATCTTTACATAAGAGGCAATCAATGAACCAATTACAGTCAAGCCCAGAATAGAAGCCACGTGCGAAATAATCTTGGAGTTATCCTCAATGACATCAATCGCCCGGGCCCCAAGGTTATACCCTAAGTGGGCTAATGGTGCACGAGACCAGAACAGGAACAGGTAAACCAGGAAGAATATGATTGGTCCTAAGACGTTACCATTCTTCGCGATAGAAGCAGAAATACCACCGACAATAGGCATGATGGTGAACCAGAAGATGGCATCACCAATCCCGGCCATGGGGCCGAACAAGGCATTCTTTAAACCTTTGATGGTTTGCGGATCAACATGATCTTCTTCCATCGTCAGCAGCAAGCCCATCAGAATCGGGTACAACGGGGGCGAACTGTTGATAAATTCCATGTTGTCGGTCATGACCCGTTTCAAACCTTTGGGGTCATCTTTGTAAATCTTTTGCCAATAAGGCAGTTGGGCCCAAGTCCAACCAGGTGAATGCATCCGTTCGTAAGAGAATGAAGCCTGGACAAGGTTAGAACGGATACCTAGCATTGAGATTTCATGATTGGTGAAAATGCTCTTGCGTTCACCCTTGTTAGGGGTTTGTTGAGTTGTATCGTCAGATGCCATCGTCCATGCCGCCTCCTCCGTTATTATTCACATTACCAGAAGACTTAAGTTCCTTAATTTGTGCTGCCAACTTATCATTTTCCCGAGTGCGATAGAATTCAATCATGGCAAAGACCGCACCAACTAATGCGACTGGCAAAACGTTGGAGAATGGAATCATGCTGGCCATGACGAAACCTAACAACAGATAAGGGAAATATTGTTGCTTCAGCATTACCTTGAGTAACATCGCGAACCCAACGGCTGGCAGAATACCACCGGCTAATTCGAATCCGTGGGTCAACCAATGCGGCATTGAAGTGACCAATGTGTGCATGGGTCCTTGCGCCGCATAAGCACTCAGGAAGGCGACGATCCCAAAGGATAACGTCACGATGGTCAACGGAATATAGTTGAGTCGCTTAAACGCTTTAGCATTTCCTTCAGCAGCGTACTTGTCGAACCGCGGCAGGAACAGAGAGAAAGATGAATAGTAGAACAATAGGATATATTGCATTAACATCGCGAACGGCAATGACAACCCAATGGCTGTCGCCGGAGCGATCTTGTTCGAGTAGGCAATGACGACGGTCATGATACCTGTCAAAACAGTATTCGGTGGTTGAGTACCACCGGCCGGAGTCAAGCCCGCAAAGGCAAGCTCTGTTAAACCACCAGCGATGACCCCAAGCTGCAAATCACCAAGAATTAACCCGGTAATCGTACATACAATGATTGGGCGGAAAATAAAGAACGCCTGCAACCATGCATCAAGCCCAGAGATCATCGCCCAAATGGCAATGAGCGCGCCTTGTATAAATGTGACTTCCATTTTACAAAGGCCTCCCTAACCAAAAACAACAAAAACAAACAACCAAGCGGTCACGAATTATTGAACTTTACTCAACAATGCGTCATCCACCGTGGTCTTCTTCTCACCAGGATAATCCTGGATATAGATGTCGACACCCTTATGGGCGATGTCCAGCAATGCCTTCTTGTCATCCGCATCGACGTAAACCTTCTTTGTGATTTCCGTCTTGCCTTGAGCAAAGTGCATGTTCCCGACATTCACCGTTTTGATGGGTACGCCACCGGCAATCAACTTCTCACAATCTTGCGGTGTCTTTACCACGATAAAGATGTGCTGACGATCAGCAGCCTTACTGATAATGTCGATCGTGTGTTGCAAAGTGAAGAAACGGATGCCTGCGCCAGAAGATTCTGCCGTTGTGGACATCAATTTCTGCATCAACGGATCGCTTGCAGCTTCATCATTCGCTACCAGCAATAGATTGGCGTTCACTGCCTTGGTCCAAGTTACACCCACTTGGCCGTGCACCAACCGGTTATCAATCCGTGTAAATACGATATTTGCAGCCATTATTTCACCTCCCATATGGTATCTTTTGTTCACCAGAAACACGCATTAGGTGATAGTACGCACAAACAGCATGTTCATAAATGTTGTTTGTTGAGCCTTTCTGATTCACGACCCAATTCTATTGCAACCGGTATCAGGTGTCAACACAAAGCACTTATTTTTTGACATCTTTTTTCCATGACCACCCTTTTGATCTGCCTTTTTATGGCGTTTTTGGGGCTTTATTTTGCTATCCGATAACGCGGTGTACGGTGCGGATAACATGTGAATATTTAATCGGTATAGACCACTCCAATAAAAATAACGAATCGAGACTGAATAAATTGTCTTCTTAATAACCAAATATCTTTCAGTTGTTCGCGCCATTCCTCGGTATGAAACCGTTTGTCGAAATGAAAGAGAATTTTCCTGAATGAAAGAAATGACGTGACTGCTGATGAAAAGAAAGTGGCTTGCTCAATTTGACACAATTTTCCCAAGCGTCTTTCCACCACTCTCTGCGCAGTTCGTCGTATACTGTAGACGCTTAGAGAAGAGTCAACGGATTTGATTGTAGCTACCGCGGATGTCCGCGGTGCGGCAATTCTTAAGGGGGACTTTTACAATGACACAAGATGTAAAATTTGACGAAACTGTCACCAAACGGATTCAAGATCGCTGGAAAGACGGTGATCGGCTGTTATTAACTTTCGAAGATGGTGTGGGACCTTATTCTCAACACGCCATGATTCATATGCAGACCCAGTTCACAATTAACATCATTGGCCCAGATGCTTCACTGGATACCTATGATGCGACGATTGATTCCAACTTAGGGAAAGTTTACGTCAAGGCTTACGGCATGGATGGCATGGATGACCATTTGGTGATTCGTTTCCACCCGCAATACGACACCATGGTGCTATCGGGCGATTCTGGCGACATCGACACCAATGTCGGCTTCATTGATTTCACTGATCCTAACGGTATCAAGGAGAACCCAGCCCGTTAATCAAGAAAAGGATGGGATGATCATGTGGCAGGCAATTGCGAAGTTCTTCAGTACATTGCTAGGCGCCAATCGGCCGGACAAATGGACCGAGGTCTCTGACGAAAAGGCAAAGCGCAATATTGAGCGGATTCGTCAGGACAATGCGCAGGGTAAATATCGTTAACCTCACCAATGATCGACAGTTCTTTCCATACAAAAAAGAGACCATCACAAACGATGATCTCTCCAGCTTTAAGACTCACGTCAACCGTGGGTCTTTTTGTTTAGCCTAATTTTTCTTCCTTCAAATCCCGGCGCGCCAGCATCGGCATGATGAAGCCGAACCCAAAGAGGACGATGACGGAAATGATGTTCATCACCAGTTGATGGGTCCACCCATTAGTGCCAAAGACCACTTCTTGGGGCAAGAAGCCCAAAGTGGCACACACAAACGTGAAGACGAAGCACCAGCCACCCACCAGATAAGCGGCGGCTTTACTCTTCAGAAAGGTATATCCAGAAGTGAATTTCTCTGCCTGGGCCCGCAAAGCGAGGAAGGCGACGAAGACCAGCGCCGTCTTGTACGGGGATACAATTCCGTTCAGGTTCAACAGCCAGTTAAAGATAGCATTGATATTGGGCAATGTGCCTGACAATAACAATAGAAACAGACACAGGCCAGCGGTGAATATATAGCTGTGAATTGGCCTGCCTTGCTTGTTTTTCTGGAGGAGCCATTTCGGCATAAAGCGCACCGCGGTATCGGCTGACAACACCCGACTGGAGGCATCGATCAGGACGGCTAACTGCGCCAGCATGAATAACAGCTGGGTCGCTGCAAACATATACATCAGAATCTTACCCAACCCCCAGGCTTGCCCAAGCATTGAGAAAGCATAGTAGGCGCCATTCATCTTCAGATCATCGGGTAAGTGGTTGGCATTAAACCAAACCCCTAAGGCCAGGGAACCAAAAATCACCAAAAATCCGGTCATGATGGCCAATGCCCACATCGCTTTGGGGAATTCTTTTTTCGGGTTGCGCAATTGAGCCACATAGGTCGCGCCCAACTCCGCCCCGGAAGTGGCGAAGATCAACAACCCAGTAGTGGCGAAGTAATGCATGGAGAAATGCGGCTTAAAGGCTGCCCATGTGAAGGTGGTCGCAGAATGCACACCCTTCGCCAGGCCGGCTGCTGTCAAGAGCACGAATAAGACCGCCATTAGGAACATGGCCGCCCCGCCAATCAGCGACATGACTTCCAGAGACCGGGAGAAGAGATTCTCAAGGACAATAAAGACCAAAATAATGACAAAGGTCAGCAAGCCAAACGTCAAATTCGTCATCCGCTTGCCCAAGGTGTTATCGCCTAAGATCATCCAGGATAAGGCGACAATGACAGAGTTAGAGACATCCACCAAGTAAGGCAAGGTCTGCGCCCAGTAAATCCAACTGGTCCAGTAACCCCAGGTGTCGCCCAAAGTCCGGCGCATCCAGGTGGCCAAGCCGCCGCCTTCGTCTTCCCGAGTAAAGGTCGTCCCGAGTTGCGCCGAAATTAATGCGTAGGGGACGATGTAGATGACAAGCAAGATAATCCAGTTGATGACAACGGATAAGCCTTGGTTTTGGAACGGGTAAAAGATGTTTTCGAAACCGATGACCGTGATAAAGACCAGCAGGCTCAGGACTGGCCAGCTCATATATTTACGGTTCGGGGTTAATTCTTCCTGCACAATAGAAATCCTCCATTATTATATTCAGTTGTTTTAGATCAAGTAGTATGAGTGCATAAGCTGTGAATCATGACAGATCCAGTGCCAATGCGGAGCAATCGGAGGTGGCAGGGGGCTCAGTGGTGGGAACAGTGATAAACTTGGCCCGGTCCTGGCCAAGTTTATATGCTGTTAGGCGACTTTGAGACCGCGTTCCTCAGCGGGCTCAAAGCGCCGTCACCACTTGCTACGCCTGCGGCTACGCACTAGCTGCGCGTCGCAGCCCCCTGACACCGGAGATTGCGCAGCTTTGACACGGCGCTAGCGTGATAACCTCGTTATTTCGCCACATGCACCATGGCGTCGCCGTCTTCGTCGGAGAAGACACCCTGGATTTCAGGCGTGAATCCGGGGAAGCGGGCGATACCAGCAAATAGGATACGGAAATAATCAATAGCCGGTAAAGTCCAAGTTTCTCCTGGCACCACCACAAAAATTCCTGGTGGGTACGGTAAAGCGCCCTCTACAGCCACCTGTCCGGCACTTTGAATTAGCGGCACCATGTCATAATGACCCATTGCAAACTTCGCATCTGCTTCAGCAGCTGTCATCACCTGATTACGACTGTTACTATTTTGAAACAGCCAACGCTGTTTAATTACCAGTTGTTGATCTTGGAAAAAATCGGATAATTGCTGGCACAGTTCACGCAATGTCGTGTGAGCATAACGATCGCCGGTTTCAGCCACTAATTTCGGCAATGTTTGCGCGACTGTTTTGTCGTTGTTGTAGTCCGCTTCAAACTGCTTCAAGACTTCCAACAACCGGCGCCAATCGGTCATCCGGGAACCAGGAGTCACCAGGAATAGCAGTGAATTAGGATCGGCTTTTTCGGGCACAATATTGTGATCCAGCAAATACCGGTCCACTACCCAGCCAGACACACCAAGCGCGTGAGTGTGGGGTAAAATCACCGTCACTTTGCCGGGATCTAAATAGGCCTGACCAGGCAATAGATCAGGAATACCATGCCACTGAGCTTGGGGATCCAGCTGCCAGGCAGCCGGATCGGAATACGCCGTCTTTGTTTCCATGGTAACCAAATCGGGACTGTTGTAAGCCCGGAACAGTTGGGTGTCGTTCAACGCTCGGCGAAAAGCCAAGGAGTCCGCCAGAGCTTGCTGCCAAATTTTGCGGCCCACCGCGCCTTGATTTAACGCCACATTCGCCGCCAGCGAGGCATAAAGAGGGTAAGAATAGCTGGTGGTGACGTGCTTCAAATAGGCATGGTTAAACTGGGCATGGCTGACGTAGCGCGGCTGACCCTTGATATGGTGATCCTTTTTATGGATCTGCGACGTCTGAGCAAAACCGGACTGCTGTTTATGAACGGACTGGGTCACAATGATACCGGGATCATTTGGTCCCAGGTCCAGTTGCAACGGGTCCATCGGTTTCATCGCCGGGATGAACGGTTCATAACCACCCCAGGCCGCGTCAAACAGCATGTAGTCCACCAATTTGCCAAACCGGTGAAGCAGCATTTTAACATCCGGCACGAGTCCATCGAAGGTTTCCAGTTCCATGGCGGCTAATCGAAAAGGCCGCTCTGGATTGGCTTTTTTCGGCGCAAAAGTCCGCAAATAATTACGCAACTTTTCTTCCGTACTGTCCTTCAGGTCTACTGGTCCAATCAAGCCTAGGTCACTGCGCAGAGTATCTAGATAAACCGGGATCGCCCCATTCATGACTAAGGCGCCATTGTAAACAGACTTGTGGTTGTTGCGATCAAAGAGCACCAAATCACCTGGTTGGAGGATGGCACTGGCCACCACATTGTTCGAACCGGTGGTCCCATTGGTGACAAAATACGTCTTGTCTGCGTGCCAAAGCTTGGCTGCTGCTTGTTCAGCCTTCAGCGGTGTACCGCCGTGAGTCAGCATATCCCCCAGGGCAGTCACGACATCAGAAGTGTCACTGCTGAAGAATTCCTGACCATACGCTTGTTTCAGCAGGTAGCCGGCCGGGGCCAGTTCATCGTAATGACCGGCATGGTGTCCCGGCGTCGCAAAGGTCGTCGGGTCTGCCTGGGCAAACTTGAGTAGATCGGCCACGTAAGGCGGAATTTCCCGTTGTTCATACTTTTGTGCCGCCGCCGTGATTTGGCTGCGGACTGCTGGGGTGATTTCTGTAATCAGGGTGACCAGTGGGAGGGCTGGCGGCGCCTGTTGTCCGAGGATAAAGACAGGGATGGGCAAGGGACTCTCTGCCAATTTTTTGATATTGGTGGTGTCAGTGGCCTCGATGACCGCTGCACTAATCCCGGCCAATGGTGTCTGGGCAATATCAGTTAGCGGTAAGCTGTGCAGGGTTTGCGCTAACTGCGGCGTTGTGCCAATTTTTAAAAACATCAAATAAAACCTCCCAAATTAGCGTGCGAAAGAATTAATTTGGCGGCGATTGCTCCGCATTGCCTAAATTATCTCTTTTGTCTACGCTTGTTACCCCAAGCAGAAAAACACTCTGCTCGCGTGGTGCTTAGTGACTGAAAAATACTTTCTGGGCCGCTTGCATCGTGGCAATTTTTACGTGGGCGTACGTTAAGCCGCCTTGCATGTAAATCGTATATGGTGGTCGAATGGGACCGTCACCAGAGAACTCAATGGTGGAGCCAGAGACGAAGGTGCCGCCGGCCATGATCACTTCGTCTTCGTAGCCGGCCATGTGTTCCGCGATCGGTGTGACGAAGGAATCTACCGGTGAGCTGGCCTGAATGGCTTCTGCAAACTTCACCATGTCCTTGGGGTTGCCAAAGTTGACGGTTTGGATCAAATCCGTCCGCGGAGCATCCCACTTCGGGTGAACATCCAGTCCCAGGCTTTCAAACAAAGCGGCTTCGAAGATGACACCCTTGATGGCATTGCCAGTCACGGACGGGGCAATAAAGAAGCCTTGGAACATGTCGGACAGCATCCCGACCGTGGCCCCTTCGTCACCACCCAGACCGGGTACCGTCAAGCGATAGCTGACCCGTTCGACCAGGTCTTTTTGACCGACAATATAGCCACCAGTCTTAGCCATACCGCCGCCGGCATTCTTGAACAGCGAACCGGCCATTAAGTCAGCACCAACATCCAGTGGTTCTTGGGTTTCGGAGAATTCACCATAGGCGTTATCCACGAAAATCCACACATCTGGCTTTACCGCCCGGACGGCGGCGATCATGTCTTTGATCTGGGCCACCGTGAAGGAATCCCGCGTGGCATAACCGCGAGACCGTTGGATGGCCACAACTTTCGTGTTATCCCGCAGCCGCTTTTGAACAGCCGGAATATCCACGCTGCCGTCTTTTTTCAACGGGACATAATCGGCACCAATTCCATATTCCTTAGGACTGCCGATGCCGTTGCCGGCCATGCCCAGGACTTCTTGCAGGGTATCATAAGGTTCGCCGGTAATATAAAGAATCTCGTCACCAGGACGGACCAACCCAAGCAAGCTTACACCAATGGCATGGGTGCCAGACACAAACTGCGGCCGCACCAGAGCATCTTCGCCGCCTAACACATCGGCGTAAATAGCCTCCAGCACATCCCGGCCTTCGTCGTTATGGCCGTAGCCAGTGGACCCGGACAAGTGACTCTCTGCCACGTGGTGTTCTTGGAACGCCTGCAATACCTTGGCTTGGTTTTGCAGGATCTGGTCATCAATTTCGGCCAACCGCGGGGCAATCTTCTTGTCCGCTTGGTGCATCAATTCGACCAGTTTTGGATCAAACTCATTTTCCCAACTTTGCATTATTCGCCGTCATACTTCCCAGTTTCGATTTTGAGCCACTCGCTGGCATGAAAAAAACCCCTGAAACAACTATTCAGGGGACGCTTGGACACAATTCCGCCAGGACCATATAACGTCTTACCCTCCTTGACGCTAAGTATAATGGAAAGCAGGCTGTAACACCAGATAGAAAGCCGGTTTCACGTGGAACATGATTAAAAATGGGACCATATTTCAGCCTACTTGATCAATCACTCTATTCAGTCGTTCCGTCACAAACAACATCACGATGGCAAAAACGACCAAATAAAATGGGAATAACCCCATCCCTAGACGGCTGGCTAACCAGCCAAATAATGGGGGCATAAATACGGTCCCCAGGTAGGCCGCGGCCATCTGTACGCCAATTACCGCTTGGGAGCGGCTGGCGCCAAAGTTCGTCGGCGTGGCGTGAATGATGGCGGGAAATATCGGGGCACAACCCAACCCGGTAATGATCAATCCGGCGAGTGCGGCGGCCGGGCAGAGCCACCAGACCAATGCCGGCCAGCGCTAGAATTGTGCCGCCCCGGATCAACGCCCGGTCGCCAAAGCGGTCCGCCACGAAGCCGGATAGAAATCGCCCGCCGGTAATACCTAGATAAAAGAACGAGGCAAAATTCGCCGCGGTATCCACCGGCACCTGCCGTACCTGCACCAAATAACTGCTGGCCCAAATTCCCGTGGTCTGCTCGACGGCACTATACGCGAAAAACGCCGCCAAAACGAAAGGGACGCCCGGTATCCGCCAGATTTGCGGTAAGTGCAGCGGCGCGCTGGGGGCCTCTTTTTCTGCGGCTGGTAATTGCTGACTAGCTCGTCGCCACAGGGGCAGCGTCAAAAGTAAAACCGCCGCTAACCCAATCTGCAACAAGCCGTCAATGCAGTAGCCGCCAGTCCATCCGCGGCCGCTGCTCAACGCAAAGCCCATAATATATGGACTAACGGCGGCGCCCACGCCCCAGAAGCTGTGCAGCCAGCTCATGTGCCGAGCGGCATAGTGCAGCGCCACGTAATTATTCAACGCGGCATCCACCGCGCCAGCACCCATGCCGTAAGGAATCGCCCATAAGCACAGCATATAGAACTGTTGAGACAGTGAAAAGCCCAACAACGCGATGGCTGTGGTCAATACACTGACAGCGGTCACTAAACCCGCCCCAAATCGGTGGGTCAACCGATCCGACAGAATGCTGGAGACAATCGTTCCCATGGCAATCAACATCGTGATCATCCCGGCAGCGGCAATCGGCACGTGTAACGCCGTGTGCATCACCGGCCAGCCGGCGCCAATCAACGAATCCGGCAGGCCCAAACTGATAAAGGCGATATAAATAATAACCAGTAATAACGAATACACTTTTCTTTCACTCCCAAAATTAAATGAAAACGTATCCGCTCATTATACCGGATTCCGCAACGGACTAATAGACATCGCGGTAAGCCCGCAATGGTTTCTCGCCCTGCGCTAATGCGTCCGTTAAGCCTGGAAACTCGCGCAAGTAGGCGGCTTGATCCTGCTTGAACTGCCACGGGACGACTTCAAAAAGCCGCGCCACGGCCCCCAGCTCCCCAGGGGTCCAAACCGGATGCTTTCCCGCTGAAGCCAAGGCATGGCGGCGATTGTCCACCCAGGCGTCCGCCTCAACCGGGAGACCCAACCCGCGCAAGTGTTGGATAAAAGGCTCCGTCGCCCGGTAGGCCTGGGTGATGGAATCGGCGGTTAACGCGATAATCAGCATGGTGTTTTCCAGATAAAATAAGCGATCCGCATCACGCTCAGACGCAAATTGTTGCGCCTGGTCGAGGTACTTCTTTCCCTCCTGGGCATTGCCGTCCAGTAACTGCATAATTGCCTGATTACTGAACAAGCGATACCGTAGGCGCTTCACTGCTGGCATGTCCGCCATCTCTGCCAACACGCGGGCTAGTTTATCGTTGATGCGGTTCCGGGCATCCGCCGGCAGGCGTACTTGGATAGTCATCAATGTTTCAATCTCGCTCACGGTAAAAAAAGACCGGTGCAACGCAAAGGCTTGGATCGCCCGTACTTCTCCTGGCGTCATGTCTGCGTCCGTCCAGGCGGCCAGCTTTTCTCGAACAGTGTTCAAAATATCCGCTTGTCGGGTCACTGTCTTGGTCTGCCCAGTCTGTTTGCGCCACCGATACAGAAACTCGTCGTAGGACATATCCAAACGTTCTAACACCGTCAAAAAACTCTCCGCTTTAATATCCGTCTCGCCGCTCTCGAAACGAATGGCCTGTCGCCGGCTCAACAGACCTTGATACAGCTTGACCTGGGTCGTTTCCTCAGCCAACCGAATTGTTTTCACTACTGGTCCCAGTTCATGTGCCATTTTTGTCACCTACCCCTTTTTCCTGCATTATAGCCGCTATGCTAGGGAAAATGAAGGAGTGATAAATTATGACCATCAATTTTCGCTGGGTATTACGGCATTTGCCCCTATGGTTGATTGCCGCATTAATTATCACGGCAATTTGCGGCAGTTTAGAAGGAATTATCAATGGGGTCGTCCTGGGACAGTTTCCCAGTTTAGTCGGCGCCAGCAGCGCCAAATTGATTCGTTATCTGCTCACGTCCAGTACCCTATATCTGTTCACATACACTTTTCTGTATCTCTGCCAGATCTTGACCGTGGTCGCCATCAAGCACCTGAATATCGCGTTGAAACAAAGTATGCTCACGGTCAGTTTCCAGCAGGGAGAAGCGACCAGTCACGGCCTGAACCACTTAACCAATGATGCCGCCAAGATCGAAACCAATTATTTCAGTGCACTGGCGACTTTGCTCACAGCGATTTGCGGGGCGGTTTTGGCCACGACCTTTGTCCTATCTGTCCACTTATTAATGGGCACCATCGCCATCGCCTTCTCAGCGCTGACCATGATTCCAATGGTGTTTGCGCAAAAGAAAATCGGCAAATTGGGCAAAGACTGGAGTCAGGCCAATGACCGGACTGTGCAAACCGCCAATGATTGGCTGGCGGGGCGGCGGGAGATTAATCAGTACCGCACCGAGCAGTCCTTCTTTGCCCGGGTCACGGGTGCTTTAACTAATAGTGAACGCCGCCTGCAAAAACAAAACATTTTCCAGTGGACTGTTCAGTACGGCAGCTGGTTGTTGGTAATCGCTGCCATGATGGGACCGTGGGCAATCGGCTTTTATCTCATGCAGCATGGCGGCTTCGGCGTCTCCATCAGTATTTTACTGACACTGACATTGAGTGCCGATCACGTCGTCGGCAGCATTCGCCAAGTGATGGCTGTCTGGGGAGATTTGGCCAGCACGAAGGATTTGCGCAAGCTCCAAGCGGCGCCCATCCCCTTCTCCCAAACAGCCGCCAAAACTCCGACTGCCCCGGCACTGGCATTGCACCAAGCCAGCTTGGCCTTTGGCGATCACCAAATTCTGCGCCCAACCACAGTGACCATTCCTTACGGCAGCAAAGTCTTGTTGACAGGTCCCTCTGGTGTGGGTAAGACCTCCTGCCTGAATTTGTTAGCCGGCTGGCAGCAGCCCACCACCGGCAAAGTTGATTTAGCCGACACCCCGGTACAATCCACCGATGTCACCTATGTGCCCCAGGAGCCCTGGCTGTTCACTGGCACCGTTCGGGACAATCTCACCTTAACGGCACATTATTCAGATAAAGAATTATTGGCCAGCTTACAGGAAGTGGGACTGCTCACTGAGTTGGGACCTGATCCGCTCAGTCGCATTCTTCATCCCGATGCCAATGATTTATCCGGCGGCCAAAAACAGCGGCTGGTCATCGCCCGTGCCCTATTGCGTCGCCGGCCGGTGTTGTTACTGGATGAAATCACGGCGGGGTTGGACGATAAAAATGCCCATGCCGTGCGCGGACTGCTTTATCGCCTGCCCCAAACCATTGTCGAAAGCGCTCATCACCTAGATCCCGCCCTCATTCAAGAATTTCACTTCCAGACTTACCATCTCCAAGATCAACAACTGATTCTCGAGCATTAATTGTATGCATTCGCTTACATTTGGCGGTATACTGTAGTCGTGAAAAGTTGGACACTGCTGGATCGCAATCATGGAGAGGATGGTTGTTATGTGGTGGGCAATGATTGCCATCGTGATGATGGCCCTCGTCTCAATGGCCTTGGTCTATTTCAGTGACGGCGGCTGGGCAATGTATGGCGGCCGCATGCTGCAAACAGTCCGCCACGACGAAGAGCGATTTGTCCGTTTTTGGCGTTTAGTCTTTAGTCGGTAAAGTGTTCCGCGAGAGACAAAAATGCGCCGCAACCGTTGCTAAATAACGATTGCGACGTATTTTTATTGCCGTCTAAACTTTAGAAGAACTGCCGCATAATATCTTTCAATGGCGGTAATTCCGGAATTTTCCAATAAGAAGTCAGATACTCTTCACCATATTTCATGTACCCTTTGGCTTCGTCACCGACAATCTTACCCGGCAGCGGAGCATCATCACGCACATAGGCGTTGATCAAAACCGGCTTATCCTTTTCTTGATAGGCTGCTGCCAAGGCCTTCTTGAATTCGGTAATGTTCTTCACATTATAGCCGACCCCGCCGCAGGATTCTGCGAACTTGGCAAAATCAATATCTGCCAAGTTAATCTCGTAATTCAATTGACCAGCGGCCTGTTGTTCATATTCGATAAAGGCCAACTTCTGATTATTCAAGACCACGCAGATGATTGGCAAATGATACTTGACCGCTGTGACGAAGTCCTGCATGACCATGGCGAAGGCGCCGTCCCCGCACATGGTCAACGCGCGGCGATCTGGATAGGCCTGTTGGGCAGCAATGGCCCCAGGCAGGCCGCAGCCCATGGTGCCTAACCACGCTGAAATCACATACCGCTGGGTCGGTTTGGCATGGATAAATCGGGCCCCCCAAGTGGTTGATGTACCCACATCAATGGAATAAATCAAATCATCTGGGGCCGTTTTATCGATAGCACTGGCCAATGCTTCCGGCGCAATCGGCGTATCATCGATTTGTGTTTTAGCAGTCATCCACTGATTCCAATTGGCCATGCTCTTTTGACAAGCGGATAAGAAGCGCTTATCCTGACGTAATTCACCTTGCTTATTCAGCGCCGTGATCACGAGCCCTAGATCACTTTGAATCGCCACGTCCACTGGATAGCGACGACTAATATTTTCTGGATTCAGATCAATTTGAATACATTTCGCTGTCCCTGGTTTAGGCAGATAAGGTTTGTATGGATAATTGGTGCCGAATAACAGTAACAAATCCGCACTCTTCATGGCTTCGTAAGCCGGCTTGGTCCCCAGTTTACCCACATTGCCCAAGGAATTCGGGTGGGCATCGCCAATGATGCCCTTGGCCGGCATACTGGAAATAAATGGAATATGATTCGTCTCCAAAAACTTAGTGACAGCTGGGCCGGCATTGCGCGCACCGACGCCCACCAAGGCAATGGGCTTTGCAGACGCCCTAATCAAATCCGCCGCCTGTTGCAACTGTTCATCCGTCACCGCAGGGGCATTCAAATGAAATGACTTAGCAGATGACTGATACGGTGCCGCCTTCTCATCCGGCAAGTTATCTGGAATGGTCAACACCGCCACACCGCGATGTTCGTAGGCACTGCGGATGGCCTCATCCAAGACTTCTGCTAAATTATCTGGCGACGTGATCGTCCTGTTGAAGACAGCCACATCATCGAACAACTTGGGTGTGTTGATTTCCTGGAAATAACCCTCGTTAAGATCGTTAGTGGTGACTTGTCCCAGCAACGCCAGCACCGGTGCATGGTCCATCTTGGCATCGTACAAGCCATTCAACATATGAATCGCGCCGGGTCCACCGATGGACAAACATACTCCTAGTTTGCCTGTCAGCTTGGCCTCAGCCGCTGCCGCCAAGGCCCCGACTTCTTCGTGCCGCACCTGAATAAACTTGATTTGATCCTGTTTTTCCTGCAGAGCACTGACCGTCGTATCGATGGAATCACCCGGCAGACCATAGATGTTTTTGACTCCCCAATCAATCAACACCTGGACTAATTCTTCAGAAGATTTATTGGCCATATGAAGACTCCTTTTTAACAATACCGTCTCTGACTGGCCCAATCCTAAATGAGTTGTGCCATAATGTATTGTCTGCAACCCACGGTAGTTCTTTCATTAGACGGTTGTCAAACCGTTTTTGCCTATGACTTTTTGCTTTTTAACGTTGCGGATGCAACAAAAAGGTTAGAATGGTATAAAGAGGTGTTTAATCGATGACAATTGGTGCCGTGCTGAAACAAGCCCGCAAAGATGCCGGCCTTTCGCAAGCGGAGGCGGCAGCTGGTATTTGTTCCCAGGCCATGCTTTCAGCCATTGAAAGTAACAAGTATACGCCTAACGTGACGCTGGTGATTGCCCTGTGTCAACGGCTGGGGATTACTTTGGAAACAGTTGCACTGGCCCAAAACTTTGCCATTGGCCAACAGAAAGACTTTAACCAGCAGGTGGAGACGCTGTGCAATACCCACCAGTATCGGAAATTGTTGACGTTTTTGAATACTGACGCAGTGATTGACAGTATTGCAGACGGTGCAGAAACCCAAGCTTACTACTATTATTTAGCGGTGGCCGAGTTCCAAGGCGCTAACAACTGGGATGCTGCCCTGCAAAATCTGCAGCTGTGTCTGGCCAATGCCGCCCATACCAAGACATTGACCACCCTCACGCGGCTGGCCACCATCAGTGCCGCCTACATCAAGACCTTGAAGAATCAACAAGTATCCCCCACGGTGCAAGATAATATCGACCGGGCGTTAGGCGGAATTGATGCCGCCCGGTACACGGAAAACTTGAACATCGTCTATTATCTCGCAGCATTGCTCTATTTCCACGTGAAACAAGATACTACCAGTGCCAAAGTCTTGGCCCAGGGAATTCATTTCACCACCAGTCATAATTCCCACTACATGTTGGCTAATGACTACTATTTATTGGCTAAAATTGCCCAGCGCTTGGGCAAGCAGGACGAAGCGGAGGCGGCCACGAAGCGCTCGCAGTTGTTTAACGAATTATTCGGTGAAGCCGTCTTTGCCGATTTTGACTAAGGAGGTTGGGAATGATTACCGATTTTGTGGTCAAGTATCATCATCAATGATCAAATACGATCATTAACATTGTTTGCGTGGATCCGGTGCCGGCTCCTGGAAGAGGCAAAAAATGGTTGAGCACAGGAGGAGACAAACGTACATTCGATCCGGTATCCTTGAATTATGAGGAGGTGAATCGAATGCCCATCAAAACCCACAAGCTTCGCATCTACCCCAATGCGGAAATGAAGACTGTCATCACTGAGTTAATGGATTATAACCGTTTCTGCTGGAATCGTGGTTTAGAAACTTGGCAGGATATGTATGATGCATCCCGACTTCTGGACGACAAGAAGCTGCGGCCCAGCGAACGCAAAGTCCGTGATGAACTGGTGGAAAACAAAGCGCGCTGGCAGCGCCGATTGTCTGCGCGGGTGCTGCAGACTGCGATTCATCGTCTGCACCAAGCCTGGCAAAACTTCTTTAATCCCAACATGCCGGATGCCCACAAGCCCAAGTTTCACAGTAAGCGGGACGCCAAGCAAAGCTTTACGACCGATCGAGCCAAAGTGGCGGGGAGATTTCTCCAGTTGGATCGACCACTGAAGACCACGCACCACTTCACCAAGATCAAAATGGCTG
>NZ_AZEC01000002.1 GCF_001435585.1 Schleiferilactobacillus perolens DSM 12744 | reverse complement strand
TTTAGGGGTGCGTGAATTGAAAGTCTAACACGCAAGCAAGCGGAAGCGCTGGCTCATTGTCGCACCTTTAGGGGTGTGTGAATTGAAAGAAGGCACAGCATCAACCTAGAAACTACGGTAATGTCGCACCTTTAGGGGTGCGTGAATTGAAAGTGGTAGGCAACCAACTTTAATGCCAGTTTGTTGGTCGTCGCATCTTTAGGGGTGCGTGAATTGAAAGCAATAATGACACTCTTTGCACAGTGCTTGTAAGTGTCGCACCTTTAGGGGGTGCGTGAATTGAAAGCATATACAAGTGCCGTAGTGAACCAAGACCATAGTCGCACCTTTAGGGGTGCGTGAATTGAAAGCCAATTCGAAGGCCACTTTTCGAAGTCTTCCACGGTCGCACCTTTAGGGGTGCGTGAATTGAAAGGACAATATCTTTATCCAAGGCCAAGGGGTCAATCCGTCGCATCCCTTGGGGTGCGTGAATTGAAAGCACGACGGATGTTTTCGCCTGATTTTCGGAGTTGGTCGCATCCCTCGGGGTGCGTGAATTGAAAGTGCGAAAACTCAACGAAAGGATTGGTTCGTGTTTATCGCATCCCTCGGGGTGTGTGAATTGAAAGCCTGGCGTGACGACCTTGCCACGTGCCGGCACCATGGTCGCATTCTCAGAAGTCCGTGAACTGAACATGCAATGCAAAGAAAATATCTCGGTGATTTTAGGTTGTACCTATTATGGTGCGTAAATTATAAAACACTCACACTTGGCTGAAGTACAACTGCTGCCGGGATGATTTGTGCAGAGGCAAATATTAATAATCAGAACACCCAACCACCAAAGACCACTGCCAAAAACAGTGGTCTTTTTGGTACAATGGACAACGTTATACACAACAACTTACCCCAGAAGGGAACATCCACCATTGTCACCAGCAAACACTTACCGCACCCGCATCTCCATCGGTCTCTACATCAACTACATCGTCCACGGCGCCGGCGTCCTCATCCTCGCTCAGTCCATGACGATGCTGGCCGGTCAGTGGCACACAACCACCGCTGCCGTTGGTGCCGTGATTGCAGCCATGGGAATCGGTCGGTTGGTCGTGTTGTTGCTGTCTGGATATTTAAGCGACCGTTGGGGCAGACAGTTCTTTGTCGGCCTTGGTATGACCAGTTACTTGGTATTCTTCATTGGCATCTTATGGAGTCCCACCGCCGCCTGGGGTTTTGCCTTCAGTTTCCTTGCAGGATGTGCCAATTCTTTTTTGGATGCCGGTACCTATCCTGCACTGATGGATGTGTATCCCGAGCAGGCTGGGGCCGCTAACGTATTGATCAAAGGGGCGATGTCTGCCGGGCAGTTTTTGTTACCCCTGCTGGTCGGCTGGACGATCAACGCTCATGCTTGGTTCGGGATCAACTATCTCGTCCTGACTGCTATATTGATCATTAATGCCGCCGCTTTTCTCACGCCCTGGTGGAGGAAAAACCCTGTCAAGCAGCAAACAAAAAGCGCCGGCAACATAAAGATGACGGCGCCGACCACACATAAAAAAATGCCGTGGCTGCTATTTATTCTTTTCATTTGTTACGGTTTTCTGTCCCAGGGTATATTCTGGGTATTCACACAAAATCTGACCCAATACGGGATTCAGGTGTTGTACCTGGCTCCCAGCGTGAGTGGCAGCCTGCTTAGCTGGTACAGCGTGGGTTCATTTCTGTGTGTCCTTGTTAACGTATTTTTCTTGAGTCGGCGTTTCCGGCCGCATCAATTGCTGGTGCCATTCACGATCGGTGGCACCGTGACGTTGCTGCCCATTATTTTGCAAGCACCCACCGGGGTGATTTATCTGGCGACATTCCTGTTCGGTTTCTGTACCGCTGGCGGGGTAATGCAACTGGGCTTAACAGTAATGGGCGAAACGCTGCCGCTTGGTCGGGGGACGGCGACCGGCTTTTTTTATTCAGCAGGGGCCATCTCTCAGTTTATCCTGCCACTCATCACGGCCCGTTGGAGCACTGACATAATGGCGGTATTTTGGTTTGATCTGAGTATTGCCGTGAGCGGCATTGTGGTGACCGCACTCATTAGCGCCTTAGTCAACCGCCGTTCTTCAACTGAGTAATGCTTTCAATTGATTGAACGTATCGCCTAAATCCACTAACCGGGTTTGGGGAAAAGTCATGGTCATTTCCATTTTATGGGGATCAATATTTTCCGGTACACTGACTAAAGTGAGAAAATGCACTTGGTCCAGTTCGTGAAAATCAAAATGCATAAAGGTGAAATCGCGGATGTCTTTACCCTCATCTCGTTCTTTTTTAAGGAAATCAGACAAAACGCGGTAGAAATAATAGACGGCTTCTTCAAAGACGGTCCCTTTCGCAGAGATGCTTGGATCACTGCTTAGACGCAACACATAGCCTCTTGGTGTTCGTTCACTGATGACCCCGTAGATCAACTGATCGTCTCCTGATTCTGTATTCATGTTCGGCTCCTCCACATTGAGTTCTTACGACGAGTATAGCAAATCCTCGTGAATAATTAAAGAGAAATGAGACAAATTTTGGAATATAACGTTGGTAATTAATCTTGCCAAGCGGCAACAATTCCGCTATACTAGTAAGACGTAATGCGGGTGTGGTTTAGTGGTAAAATATTAGCTTCCCAAGCTGAAGTCGCGAGTTCGATTCTCGTCACCCGCTTTGTACCGAGGAATAGATCAAAGATGTCTGTAGAGCAAGTTCAGGTTGATGGAAGCTGAGCCAGACAGTTGATCGGC
The DNA here is from genome assembly GCF_001435585.1 of Schleiferilactobacillus perolens DSM 12744. Taxonomy (GTDB): domain Bacteria; phylum Bacillota; class Bacilli; order Lactobacillales; family Lactobacillaceae; genus Schleiferilactobacillus; species Schleiferilactobacillus perolens. Next base: position 320,008 of record NZ_AZEC01000002.1, on the reverse strand, counting down.
GCGCCTTGGGAATTCAATTGCACACCGAATTTTTTGAGTGATCTTTAAATAAGGTAATGAGAGTGGTACCGCGGACATTGCCCGTCTCTCCTGTCGTTTTTGCGACAGGATTTTTTTATATCTTAAGGAGGATTTGAATCTATGGATTTACGACACACTGTAGCCACAAAAATTAGTACGGCCTTGACCCAATTGGACGTTTCATTAACCGCCGATCAAGTGGCTAATATGCTAGAAGTGCCCAAGACACTGGACTTAGGTGATTTTGCCTTTCCCGCGTTCCAGTTAGCCAAGACGCTGCATCGTTCTCCGGTGCAAATTGCCCAGCAGCTAGCCCCATTAGTGGACGCAACTGGTTTACAAAAGGTGGAAGCGAAGGGCCCGTACGTCAACTTCTTCTTGGATCAAACCACTTTTGCACAGACGACGATTCACACCATTTTGGCGGAACCGACCGCGTATGGTCAGGCAGACCTAGGGCAGGGCGGCAATGTGCCTATCGATATGTCTTCTCCCAACATTGCTAAGCCGATGTCCATGGGCCACCTGCGCTCGACAGTGATCGGCAATGCGTTGGCTAACATTTTGGCCAAGTTGGGCTATCATCCGATCAAGATCAACCATTTGGGCGACTGGGGTACTCAATTTGGTAAGCTGATCGTCGGTTATAAGATGTGGGGTTCTGAAGAAGCAGTCAAGGAAAATCCAATCAAGAACCTCTTAGCTTATTACGTGCGTTTCCACAAAGAGGATAAAGAACACCCTGAAATGGACGATGAAGCCCGGGAATGGTTCCGTAAATTGGAAGATGGAGACGAGGAAGCCACGAAGTTGTGGGCATGGTTCCGCGAAATTTCATTGAAAGAGTTCCAAAAGGTTTATGATCAATTGGGCGTGACTTTCGATTCCTACAATGGCGAAGCTTTTTATAACGATAAGATGGATGAAGTCATTGATATCTTGGAGCAAAAAGGCTTGCTGGTAAAGAGCCAGGGAGCCGACATTGTTGATCTGAGTGATCAAGACTTAAATCCGGCGTTGATTCGTAAGTCCGATGGGGCTTCACTATACATGACCCGGGATCTGGCTGCAGCCATTTACCGAAAGCGGACTTATCATTTTGTGCAGTCTCTGTACGTCGTTGGGGGCGAGCAGAAGGAACATTTCGACCAGATGAAGGCTGTTTTGAAGAAGATGGGCTTTGACTGGGCGGATGAAATTGTGCATGTGCCGTTTGGCCTGATCACAGAAGGCGGCAAGAAGCTGTCCACGCGTTCCGGTCGGATCATTTTATTGGAAAAGGTTCTCCAGGACGCCGTGCAGTTGGCGCGTCAGCAAATCGATGAAAAGAACCCTTCTTTACCCAATAAAGAAGAGGTGGCTCATCAAGTTGGTGTCGGTGCAGTGGTCTTCCATGATTTAAAGAATGACCGGATGGATAACTTCGATTTCAATTTGGAAGAAGTCGTGCGGTTCGAAGGTGAAACTGGGCCATACGTCCAATATACGAATGCCCGGGCGCAGAGTATTTTGCGTAAAGCCGGTAAAACTGGTGCAGACTTGGTTGATGCGCCGGCGTTGGCAGATCCAAATGCCTGGGAAGTGGTACGTTACCTGGGCGACTTCCCGGAAACCATTCAACGGGCGGCACGGGAATATGAGCCTTCTGTCATTGCCAAGTATGCCTTGCGGTTGGCGAAAGCCTTCAATAAGTATTATGCCCATACGAAAGTTCTTACCGGTGACGCGACTCAAGATAGCCGTCTCGCATTAGTGGCGGCGGTGAGTGCAGTATTGACCAGTGCGTTTTCGCTGCTTGGCGTTGGTGCGCCCGCGGAGATGTAAGCGATGAAGCGAGAAGAACGGATGGCAGCAATTCGCCAATTGGTGACCACGATTCGCTTTGAGCGCCAACGGGATCTGATGGCTGCACTACATGCCAAAGGAATCATGATCTCCCAGGGCAACCTTTCCCGAGATATTCGGGAACTGGGGATTCATAAGTTCAAGGATCGCACAGGGCATTCTTATTATGCGCTGAGTGATGCCCGCACAGCGGTCCTACCGGATGCACTGCAAGAAGCGGTGGCCACCCAGGTGCATTCTGTAACTTCGGTACAATTCACCGTCGTGCTAAAAACAGAACCGGGCAGCGGCAATTTGGTCGCTGCCGCTCTGGACGACGTCACCATGCCCGAAGTAGTGGGCACATTGGCCGGTCATGACACGGTCTTAGTCATCTGTCCTGACATCGATGCCGCGGACCGCTTCGCTCGGACCGTGAAGTTTGTCATTGACGATCAAGCATTGTCGGCGGAAGAAAAGGATTAAAGCGCACGGGGATGGGTGTAGTGACGTTTTGCTGACCAAAACCAAGTGGCGTTTCCCAAGTGAGCCGCCAACCATGCAGCAGCATCCCATCGCCGGCATTGCCCTCGTCGGCATATAACGGATCGCCGATGATCGGCAGGCCAGCATGGGCCAGATGGACCCGAATTTGATGGGTTCGACCCGTGTGTAATTTAATCAATAACAGTTGAAAATGAGAATGACGGTGCAGGACGGTGAACTCGGTGTTCGCTGCCTGCCCGTTTTTTTCATCCACCATCCGTTTGCGAATATCGTTGGGGTCCTGCCCAATGGCGCCAGTGAAAAAGCCGTGATCGGGTAATCGGCGAGTCGCTGGTACAACGGCGAGATATTCTCGATGCAACAATTTCGTCGCCAATTGTCGATTCAACAAGGGTACCACCAACGGATTTTTAGCAATCAAGACTGCGCCGCTGGTGGCTTGATCTAATCGGTGCACCATCCAAGCGTGTTGACCTGCTGCGGCGAGGAAGCTTTCCGCTGCGTTCATGAGTGTGCCGTTCTCTCCGGCAAAGTTCGGGTGCATTTTGATCCCTGCTGGCTTGTCTGCAACAATGAGATCTGGGTTTTCGAACAGCACCGTCAGTTGACTGACGGGGTCCAGGGCATAGTCCTGGTGGGTTGCATCAATGTCCTTGAAGGATAGTGATAGCTGGTCACCCGAGTGCAACAGTACATTCATCGGCTCATAATAGCCGTTGACGAGGACGCTCTTCTCAATACGCAAGAAATGCTGCCATTTGCGGGGGATACGCCAGTCTTTCAGTTGTTGACGCAGTGAGCGGTTTGTGTAATGACTGGGCAGGGTGACAAGACGTTGATAAATGGACACGATGGCATCTCGATTCTTGAAGTTTTCGGTAATTCTCAGTGCACTGAAACGAAGCTTTTTTTGATTATGGTATGATGTTCTCAATTGTAACTGACTGAAAGTGCCGAAGGACAACGGCCGGCACTGATAAACGAGGGATTTGGAAAATGAGTTTTTGGCGCAAATTATGGACATATTGGCTCCACTTTGCGGAATGGTTATACCCATACTGTCATCGGGCCTGGGTGTTCATTCGCCGCTTTAATCATCGCTATCAAGTAATTCGTTGGTTGATCGTCCTCTTTTTGACTGTTTCTCTAGGGGCGTCAGCTTTTTTCACGTACAAAGCGAAGACGGCCGATGTCGAGAACTTAAAGACTAACCTAAAGACGGTTACTCAGATTTATGATCGAAACAATGAAAAAGCCGGCACCATCACGAATAAGGGCACTTTTGTGGAACTGAATGATATTTCACCCCAAGTGCGCAATGCCGTGATTTCCACTGAGGACCGCAGTTTCTATTCTAACCCCGGTTTTGATGTCAAAGGATTGGCTCGGGCGGGAGTGAGTTATGTCATCCACCGCGGTCAAATTACTGGCGGGGGTTCGACCATCACCCAGCAATTGGCCAAGAATACATTGTTGACCCAGAAACAGACGTTTGTTCGTAAATTTCAAGAAATTTTCTTAGCCGTAGAGATCACTCGTCATTATACCAAAGACGATATCCTGACGATGTATCTGAATAATGCCTACTTTGGCAACGGTGTGTGGGGCGTGGAGGATGCTTCCCAGCGTTACTTTGGCAAGCACGCCAAGGACTTGGATGCATCAGAGGGCGCCGCCTTAGCAGCAATCTTGCGCTCCCCCAGTTTTTACAATCCAGTCGACCATCTCGATAATTCGATTTCCCGGCGCAATTTGATTCTGGGATTGATGGTGGACAATGGCAAGTTGACGCAGGATCAGGCCAATGCTGCTAAAGCGGAAAAGCTGACTCTGGTCAACAATTACCAACAGTCTGACGAATATCGTTACCCGTATTATTTCGATGCGGTGCTGGATGAGGCTTATAACCGGTACGGCATTAAAGAAGAAGATATCCTGAATAAGGGGTACAAGATTTACACGACCCTGAATCAGACAGTGCAAACGCAAATGCAGGACTCGTTCAAAGATGACTCGGTATTTCCGGCCAACGCGGCGGATGGCACCGAAGTGCAAGCGGCGTCGGTGGCAGTTGATCCCAATACTGGTGGGATCTTAGGCGTTGTTGGCGGACGCGGCAAGCACGTTTTCCGGGGATTTAACCGGGCAACCCAAATTCGGCGCCAGCCCGGATCCACGATGAAACCTTTGGCCATTTATACCCCTGCAATAGAAGAAGGGTATCACCCTGATTCTATGGTGGAGGATAAGCTGCAAAGCTATGGCAAAAATAAATATACTCCCCACAATGTCGACGAACAGTATGCGGGGGAAGTTCCAATGTATGAGGCGTTGGCGCAAAGCAAGAACGCTGCCGCAGTATGGTTACTGAATAAAATTGGCGTGTCCAAAGGTGTTTCCTCTGTGGAACGGTTTGGTATTGATGTGCCAAAGTCTGACCAAAACTTGGCATTTGGGATTGGCGGGGTCACGAAGGGTGTTTCCCCGTTACAAATGGCCCGGGCGTATTCCGCATTTGCGAATGGCGGTAAATTACCGGATACACACTTCATCACCAAAATCGTCGATGCGACTGGTGCAGTCGTTGTGGATAACACACAAACTAGTGCCAAACAAATCATGACCCAGAAGACTGTTAATGATATGACCAGCATGATGCTCGCCGTCTTCTCTAGTGGGACCGGCGCCTCGGCAAAGCCCTATGGCTATACCGTCGCTGGTAAGACAGGGAGTACAGAAGGGGAAAATTCATGGGGCTATGGGACCAAGGATCAGTGGATCGTGGGCTACACCCCGGATATCACTGTCGCCACTTGGGTCGGCTTCGATAACACTGATGCTAATCACTTTCTCAAGGGATTGAGCGAGCAGGGCGTGGCGCCTATTTTTAAGTTAGAAATGAGCAACATCCTTCCCAACACGAAACAAACACCATTTAAGGTGGCCGACGCTGCCCAGGAAGATCAGGCCAATAACAATGGCGGCACCGGCACCAATAATAGCGGCGACTCCGACTGGCTGAATGATTTTCAAAGTAACGTCCAAAAGGGGATCGATTCCATCAAGGACAAGGCCAGTGAATGGTATAATGACGTGAAAGGCTTCTTTAACTAGGAAAGCAAGGGTGAAAGGATAAAAGGGGTCTGTCCAAAGAGATTTTTGGATCAGCCTCTTTGTGTGATATGGATAAAAAACTAAAAGATTTCCAACCCAACGAAACATTGGATATCCCGGTATTGATCAAATCCGCGGATGTCCGCACTGCCCAAGACAGCAGTTCCTACATTGCATTGGTCTTCACGGATTCGTCCGGAGAAATTACCGGTAAACTTTGGCATGCCAGCCAGCAGGCCATTCGCGACTTCACGACTGGTACAGTGATTCAACTGACGGGTAAGCGGGAGACCTATCAAGATCGTCCCCAGATCCGAATTCGGCACATGCAGGTTTTACCATCAGCGGATCAAGACCCCCACGCTTATACACCAGTGGCGCCCACATCTCGGGAGGCATTAACCGAATTTGTCGAGCAGACCATTGCGGGCATTCAAGAACCCACCTGGCAGGCTATTGTGCGCTGGATTTTCAAAGCCCATTGGGACGCTTTCTTTACTTATCCAGCGGCAAAAACCAATCACCATGCTTATGAGGGCGGGTTGGCGTATCATACCGTCTCGATGGTTAAACTGGCACAAAAAATAGCCCCCTTGTACGATGCAGTTGATCCGGATTTGCTCATTAGTGGGGCGTTACTCCACGATATGGGTAAAACCCGGGAACTGACTGGGCCGATTGCGACTCAGTACCGCGCTGAGGGCAACTTAATTGGTCACGTGGTGATGATCGATGAAGAGATTGTCCGTGCCTGTGATGCGCTGGCCATTGATAGCCATTCAGAAGCTGTCATTCTCCTCCGCCACATGGTTTTGTCTCATCATGGGCGGCTGGAATTTGGGGCACCGGTATTACCGCAATTACTTGAAGCAGAATTGCTGCATCAAATCGATCAAATGGACGCATCGTTAACGATGATTACGAATGCGTTGGCGGATACGAAGCCAGGGGATTATTCCGAGCGGGTATTTGGCTTAGACAATCGCCGCTTCTATCAGCGCCGTCCATTGGATTAATAATGAGAGCATAAAAAAAACACGCCGCAGCGTGTTTTTTTATTAGCCAATCAATGGATTACTTGCTGGCAGAACTAGATGATGACTCACTGCTGGAAGAACTCGAAGTGGAAGAACTGTCCGAAGAACTGCTGCTTTCACTAGAAGAACTTTCCTTTGAGGAACTTTCTTTACTACTGCTCGTAGCCGTCGATTTGCTGGATGAGCTATTCAGATAACCGGACAGAATATCCTTCAAATCTTTATCCTTGATGTCGATGTTGGCCTTTTGTAATACCTTAGACATCACACCTTGCATAACAGTGGAATCTTGCATCCATTTGTCATAGATAGCAGTCTTTAATTCCTTGGTATGATCGGACATCTTACCCTTGCCCGGATTCTTGTCAGACATGATGACGTGATAACCGAACTGGGTTTTAACGGGTGTCTTAGTCCATTCACCTTGCTTCAAAGCAAAGGCGGCTTTCTTAAATGTCGCATCCAATTGAGTATCGGTACTGTCAAAGGCAGCTAACTTACCGCCCTGGGCTTTTGAACCAGTATCAGTAGAATATTTCTTAGCCAATGTGGCAAAGTTCTTACCGTTATCCTTGTTCAATTGATTGATGATATCCTTGGCTGTGGCTTCGTCCTTCACCAAAATATGGGATACAGTAATCTTTGGCTCATAGGATTTCCATTGAGTCTTCAAATCGGCATTGGTGACTTTCTTCAAGTCTTCCAAGGCCTTACGCGTCAAGAGGTTGGTCTTGATGCTGGTCTTGAATTGAGAAGCAGTCATCCCGTTTTGCGCTAAGGCTTGTGAGAACTGCGCACCGTATTGAGTCTTCACAGCGTTGTACTGTTTATTAACGGTCTTGTCGGAAACAGTCTTACCATATTGATTTTCCAGAGCTTTTTGCCAAATCAATGTCTGCAGGGTGGTCTTGCCTGCGCTAGAATCCTTCATAGACTCATAGTATTGCTCTTGGGTAATCTTGCCGCCTTTCATTGAAACGACGGTTTTATTGCCGGCGGAACAACCGGCTGCCAACAACATGACAACGGCTGCACTGAGCGCAATGGCCCACTTGCCAGACTTTTTAAACATTAAATACACATCCATTCGCATAAGATTCTACCCGTCAAACGGGTAAATAAGCACAATGACAAATATAACACACCAGAATTGCGATTGAAAATTCTGGTGGGTCGTTTCAAGAAGTTTTACACTTTCTCCACAAAAACGCCACAATTACGCGTGGCTCTTGTCTTGCTCACCAGTCAATGGAGCGGCGTCCTTTTGTAAGGTGGCAATACTTTCGTTAATTTGTTTCAAACGGGGGGCTGCTTGGAATTGAAAATCGGTGATGTCTTGTTGGATTTGTTGCTGAACAGTGGGGACAGTGGTTTGTAACTGACCCAGTAATTTGCCCAGAGCCGTTTGGAGACGACTAGCACTGTTGCTGACTTCATCCACTGCACGAGTGACATCATCAAGATACGCGGCAGTTTCCCGTTGCCTTTGAGGACCGGTTTTTTTCGCAGTGAAAAGTGCTGTGGCGCCACCAACGATGGCTCCGAGGATCAAGCCGTGACGGAATTTAGGCATGGGGCACCTCCGTCACATGCGTGCGAATCTTGTCGGCCACTGCGTTCAATTTAGCCGCATCGTACATCTTGGTGTGGTCCCCGAAGTGAATACTGAAATCATCTTGCGCAGAATAACGGGGAATCAAATGGATGTGCACATGATGAACAGACTGATAAGCCACAGCGCCATTGTTGTTGATAATATTCATACCCTTGATGGCTGTGTTGGACGCCAAAATAGCCTGGGCCAGCATAGGGACATATGAGAAGAGTTTGGCTGCTGTCTCACTGTCCAAGTGGAATACATCGGTGATGTGATCCTTTGGGACCAGCAGCGTATGACCCGGCGTGGTTTGCGAAATATCGAGGAATGCCTTGACATGTTCGTCTTCAAACACGGTGACACTGGGGATTTCGCCCCGGATGATCTTACAAAATACACAATTTTCATCTAACATAAAAAGACCTCCTATCCACCATTTTCACGGTGTCGTTGTTTCTGCTATCATGATACCATATCAAATAGCACGGAAACGGCGACAGCTTGGCGAAAATCCGCTGTCTCTTACCGTGGTCAAGCCAGTTTTCGTTTCACTGAAAGGACGAAGTTGAAGTGCTTACTGTAAATAATTTAACCGGGGGCTATGCCCATGTGCCGGTGCTCCATGACGTGAGTTTCACTGTTGCAGATGGCCAGATTGCAGGGCTAATCGGGCTGAATGGGGCGGGCAAGTCCACGACAATTAAACATGTCATTGGGTTGCTAACACCAACGAAGGGGACCATTGCAATTAATGATCTGACCTTGCAGCAGGATGCCACCGCCTATCATCAGCAGATTGCCTATGTTCCAGAGACACCGGTCTTGTATCCCGAATTGACGCTCAAGGAACATATTGATCTGACAATCAGCGCTTACGGGTTGCCGGCAAAAGAAACTTGGGCAAAGGCCGATCGGCTGTTGGCCATGTTTCGCTTAGACAATAAGTTGGACTGGTTTCCCAATAACTTCTCCAAGGGAATGCGGCAAAAGGTCATGATTGTGACCGCCTTCATGACCGATGCCCAGCTATTTATCATCGATGAACCATTTACCGGATTAGACCCGTTGGCGGTTCATGACTTATTGACGATTGTGCAGGAAAAGAAGGCCGCCGGCAGCAGTATTTTAATGTCGACCCATATTTTAGCCACCGCCCAACAATATGCGGACACCTTTATTCTGCTTAACGATGGGCGGGTTCGCACGCAAGGCAGCCTGGCTGCGCTGAAGAAGGAATTTGGCATGACCGATGCGAGTCTGGACGATATTTACATGGCGATGACGAAGGAGCCGAGTGCCTCATGAAAGAACTCTGGCAGTCTCGTCAGCGGCATCATCTCACTCAGCAGATTAAATATTTGCGGTTAGTGTTTAATGATCATTTTATGATTGCGTTGATTTTTTTGTTTGGGGCACTGGGCGTCAGTTATGCCAATGCCTTAAAGACGGTGACGGCACCCTTGTGGTGGGGAGCACCGCTGCTGATCATTGGTTTTTGGGCACTCTTGCAGATGGGTAAATTAGCCAGTCTGTTCTTTGCCGCAGACGCGGTGTTTTTACAACCCCAAGAAGCCAATATGCAGGCATACGTGCGGGGCGCATGGCGATACAGCCATGTCTTGCCGCTGATCATTTTAACTTTCCTGGGACTCCTCGCCGCCCCCTTTGCTATCCAGGGTGCCGGGTTGACGATTATCCAGTGGGCAAGCTTCTTAGTGGCGTTATTACTGCTGAAAAGTGCTGATTTATCTGTTCAAAGCATGGCTCTGTTTGTCGGCCAAAGTGAGAATAACACACGCTGGTACTGGTTTTCGCAACTAATCAATATCGCCAGTCTGGCGCTCACAATTTATTTGCCGAATTATGTGGCGATCGGCGGGGCTGTCCTGGCGCTCATTTGGGAAATCCAGGCCAATCGCCGTGCCCAGCAAATTGCGCAGAAAGGTCGAATCGATTGGTTGCCGGCCATTGCTCAGGAAGAGCGCCGGCAGTTTCGCATTTACCGTTTCTATAACCTATTCACTGATGTCCCGGGGATGGTGGCTAGTGCCAAGCGGCGCAAGTACCTGGATATCTTCCTGCCCCGCCAATCATTATCGCCTCAGCATACCTTTACGTATTTGTATACCCGCGGCTTCCTACGGGGAACAGAATATCTGGGCTTATTTTTACGCTTGACCGTGATTGGCGCCGTGATCCTGTATTTCGTCAATACCTGGTGGTTGGCCGCACTCGTTGCAGCACTTTTCATTTACTTGATTGGTTTCCAGCTATTGCCGTTCGCTGGCCAATATCAAAATAACGTCATGACCTTTTTGTACCCAGTGACAAAACGAACCCAGCGCCAAGCATTTTTGCATCTATTGACTATCCTGCTCGGCTTAACCTGGCTGGTTTTTCTAATCCCCACTTGCTGGCGTTTAGGCTTCTCCACACTCACATTTGCAGCGACAGGGATTAGTTTGTTGATTTTAATTGCCTTCATCGTGGTCTATGCGCCACGCCGAATCGACAAAATACAGTAATAGAATTTATACCCATATTTTAGGAGGAACTTTTTTGCGTTTACGAAACAAACCCTGGGCCAAAGAGCTTATCGCCCAGCACCCCGAATTGATCCAAGTCCAACCAAGCCACTTTCACCCCAATTTCGAAAAAGCACAACCGCTCCGCCTCGAAATCGGGACCGGCAAAGGCCAATTCATTTACACCATGGCCCAGCAGCACCCCAACATGAACTTTATTGCGCTGGAAATGCAAGAATCTGCACTGGCCGTATTACTTAAACAGCAAGTAGCCACCCCGTTACCCAACTTGCAGTTGCTTGTGGCTAACGCAGATCACTTGGTTGATTTGTTCTCAGACGACCAAGTCTCTGAGATTTACCTAAACTTTTCTGACCCCTGGCCAAAAACCAGGCATGAAAAAAGACGGCTCACCTATGCCAGCTTCTTGACCCAATATCGGCGTATTCTCACACCGACTGGGGTCCTCCAGCTAAAAACAGATAACCGTCATTTCTTTGAATATTCACTCATGAGTATGAATCATTTCGGAATGCACTTTGCGGAACTGAGCTTGGACTTGCACCATGATACGACTGCGTGGGCAATGACCAATGTAACTACCGAATACGAAGACAAGTTCGCCGCTAAAGGGCAACCCATCTACGGTGTTCGTGCGACCTTTGAATCACCGTTGGACTAGGGGATAAATATCCAACAATTGGCCGGTCGGGACGTCCATAATAAACTCATATTGCCGTAACTGACCATCTTCCAAGCGGGTAATGCCGCCATAGTTGACGGCCACTGTGCGCCCGTCCTTAGCGCGATAAGCGTGGGATTGATATTCAATCCAAGAACCTTCGATCGGCCCCTCCCGCAAGAAAAGATCCTTCACCTGTTGCAGGCGATGATCCAGCTGCAGTCGTTGCTGATGTTGATGCCAATACATTTGGACGGTCCCGGTAAAAAGACCGGTGAGCGCCCCCGCGGCGAAGTAAACCCACGGACGTTGTGCCTTAGCCATATGCAACCCTCCTAAACGTCGTTAACTGGATTCATTATAAGAGTTTTGGTAGTGACTTGCCAATACGTGCCACCCGGGTGTTTACTTTTTAACCCCATTCACTTATAATAAGTAAGTAAAATTAACCAGATGGAAAAATACAGACCATTTGCAGAAAAGGAGCTGTCGAAATGAAATCACTCGCTGAAATGGACGATCAGCAATTGCAAAACGTGACCGCCCAAGGCAAGCACATGTTGTTCTTCGATGCCGCTTGGTGCGGCGATTGCCGGTTTATCAAACCGCAAATGCCCGCTATTGAAAAGGAATATGCCGATTGGCAGTTTGTGGAAGTTGATCGGGATAAATTCTTGGATTTGGCTAAAGACATGGATGTTTTCGGCATTCCCAGTTTTGTGGCCATTAAGGATGGCCAAGAAGTCGGCCGTTTTGTCAATAAGGACCGTAAGACCAAGAAGCAGATTGAGGCCTTCATCGACAACTTACCAGCCTAATGCTAAAATTAGGTTAACTTAAATCGGTAGGGAGTCTAATGAATTGTTAATTACAGCATATAGCAAAGATTTAGCAGTGTTGTTTGCGGTGGTCGCGCCCGATGCACCGGAAGACGAAAACACGGAGCGCAAGGGCGATGTGGCCGTCATTCGGGATGCTAAAAGTCAAAAACTGATTGGTGTCAATTTCTTTGGTCCGGAAAAGATTTTACCGGCGGCGGTATTGACGGTCGGGCATGTGACATTGAGTGCAGAAAGTGTCGCCAAATTGAACGCTGCTTTAACAGAAGCAGGTTTCACAGAACAATTAGTGGCCGATACATCTCCGAAGTTTGTGATCGGACATATTGACACGCTCAAAGATCATCCAGATTCTAATCACTTGCATGTCGCGTCTGTTGATGTGGGCCAAGATAAACCCCTGCAGATCGTGGTCGGCGCGCCTAATGCGGCAGCTGGCGAAAAGGTCGTCGTGGCACTCCCAGGGGCTTTTATGCCCAGTGGCAAAATTATTTGGCCAGGCAAACTGCGTGGGGTGCCTTCTTTCGGGATGATGTGTTCACCCCGTGAATTGGCTTTGCCCAATACACCGGAAAAACGCGGCATTTTGTTGTTACCCGCCGATGCTCCGGTCGGCGCGGCCTTCAAGCCCACTGAGTTAGATCTTAAATACTAATTACGTAAGCACAACACCAGCCAATGATCGTTTCATTTTGGTTGGTGTTGTTTTTTGTTGTCTGGGAATCTGCTACAATCAACAGAGAGTAAAGAGAGTAACAGTTGGCCAGGTTTTCCCAACTGCATCGTTTGGAGAGAGCATGCATGGCACATTATGACGGGCCGGCGTTTTATCGACACCCCCAGCAGAATCATGAAAAAGTATCTCAGCCGCAGCCGAAATCTGTGGCTAATCGACCTGTTCCAGTGGCTGATGCGACACATTCATCAACCTCAACGGAACCAACTCGTGCTGCCGCTGCGCCGGAGGATTATACGCCGATTAACCGGCTGCATCCATTTGTGTATTCCGATCACCAGGCCGATCCGAATATGGTGGCCGCTTTCCATAAGTCTGCAGCTGCCTTTTATTTAATTGGCAGTCAAGAAGAAGATAAACAAGATGAAGTGACACCAGTTGAATCTGATGATACGGATGTGACAGAGACATCAGGTGACCACACTGAAGCACCAATTGACACTATTCCCCACGAGGTGGATCAATCAGTCTCAATCACGCCAGTAGATGAAGCACAACCCCCAGCAGATGCATTGGTGGATGAAAGCGAGCCAGCGAATGCGGTAGAACCTGATCATGAACAAGCGGAATCTGATGATTCGCACGATGCGGAAACATCGGAGCCGGATTCATTTGATCTACCGGAAGATACCAATGTCGATGATGAGTCGGTCGCGGCTTTTCACATGCCCGATAGTATTTTACAAAGGGCACTGGGCCAAACTGTCGCGGCGTCAGCGTCACCAGCTGTTGATTCTGACAAGCTGCATGCAAAACAAGACGTCACCTCACCAGATTTGGAGAATGACAAACCAGCGTCTGCCAATGCACCAATTCGCACAACCAATTATGATCAGTATCAATTACCGGGCAGTGATTTACTTCAGCCTGTGGCTAAAACAGATATGGCTAGTCAGGAAGAGTGGGTGACTGATCAAACAGGGCAGTTGAATACCACACTGCAAGCCTTTCACGTGAAGGGGCAGGTCGTCCATCATACTGTCGGCCCGACTGTGACCCAATTTGAGATCCAATTGGCACCGGGTGTTAAAGTCAGTAAAGTGACAGCGCTGCAGGATGATTTGAAATTGGCTTTGGCGGCGGCAGAGATCCGGATTGAGGCACCCATTCCCGGCAAACGGACTGTGGGCATTGAAATCCCCAATGCGCATCCCCGGTCCGTTGCGCTCAAAGAAATTGTCGGCTCCACCGCCTTTGCTCAATCGTTATCGCCATTGACGATCGCATTGGGAATTGATTTGTTTGGTCGGCCAGTCGTGGGTGATTTGCGAAAAATGCCCCATGGGTTAATTGCCGGTTCCACAGGTTCAGGAAAGTCTGTTTTCATTAATGGTATTTTGCTATCCTTGTTACTGAAAGCTTCTCCGGATCAGTTGCAATTGCTGCTAATTGATCCGAAGGCGGTGGAACTAGCCCCATATAATAATCTGCCGCATTTGCTGGCACCAGTAATTTCAGATCCAGAAGAAGCGGTGGCGGCCTTAGATTGGGTCGTCGAACGCATGGAGCAGCGGTATACTCAATTAGTGGCCGCTGGTGTCCGCAACATTGAGGAATTCAATCAACGGGCCAAAGCCCAGCATGAACCCGAAATGCAAATGCCTTACATCGTTGTTGTGATCGATGAATTAGCGGACTTAATGATGACGACCGCCAACGCGGTGCAGGACAGTATTGCCCGCCTGACTCAAAAGGCGCGGGCAGCGGGCATTCATTTGCTCATTGCGACCCAGCGGCCAAGCGTGGATGTGTTGACCGGTGTGATCAAAAATAATATTCCCACCCGAATTGCCTTCATGGTTTCCAGTCAAGTGGATTCCCGGACAATTCTCGACAGTCAAGGAGCCGAACGATTACTAGGTAAGGGCGACATGCTTTACCGTGCCAACGGCTCCAATCATCCGCTCCGGATTCAAGGAGCCTATGTCACTAGTGCCGAAATTGATCGGGTGACTGCAGCGATCACTGCCCAGGCTGGAGCGGACTATGTTTTTACCAACCGGGATCTAAAAAAAGCGGCCACAGTCACTGAAGAAGAAGATCCACTGTGGGAGCAAGTGCTGGATTACGTCCAACATGAAGATACAATTTCCACAAGCAAGTTACAGCGGTTGTTTTCCATTGGGTACAATCGGGCCGCCAATTTGATTGACCATTTGGAAGCCCAAAATTACGTCTCTGGTCCCCGGGGATCAAAGCCGCGCAAAGTGTTTTATCAAGGCACCAAAGATAATGGCGCCGCACCACAATCTGATTCAGAAGAAAAGGAATGACATGCATGACGAAGTATTATTTCATCGGTATTAAGGGGTCCGGGATGAGTGCCCTGGCGTTGATTTTACATGACTTAGGGGAGGATGTTTCTGGATCAGACATTGCCCAGTATACGTTCACCCAAAAGCCCCTGGAAGCTGCTCATATTCCGATCTATCCGTTTGATCCGGCTAACCTAAAGAAGGACTTCATCATCATTCGCGGGAATGCCTTCCGGGATGACAATCCAGAAATTCAACAGGCCAAGAAAATGGGTTTGAAGATGTATCGATACAATGAGTTTCTTGGTGAATTTATGAAGCCATACACCAGTATCGGCATCAGCGGTACCCACGGGAAAACTAGCACGACCGGTCTTTTGTCCCACACATTGTCCGGTGTTGCTAAAACCAGTTACTTGATTGGTGACGGTACTGGTAAAGGCGTGCCCGGCGCCCGTTTCTTCGTGTACGAAGCCGATGAATATGAACGGCACTTTGTCTCCTATCACCCCGATTACACGGTCATTACCAATATCGATTATGACCATCCCGATTATTACAAGGACATCAACGATGTGGTTTCGGCTTTCCAACAGGAAGCGGACCAGACCAAGAAGGCTATCTTCGCCTGGGGTGACGATCCCCATGTCCACGAACTGCATACCGATGTTCCCATTTATTTCTATGGTTTGAAGGACACCGATGATTTCCAGGCAGTCAATGTGCAACGGACGACTAAGGGCTCCAGCTTTGATGTGTTATTCCACAAGCAGCCGATTGGTCATTATGCTGTTTCGCTCTTTGGCGAACACAGTATTCTGAACAGTTTAGCCGTGGTCGGTGTGGCCCATTTGGAAAAGATGGATTCTGCTAAAGTGGCGCAAGAGTTGGTTTCCTTTAAGGGAGTTAAACGCCGCTTTGCTGAGACTGACTATGGGACGACCAAGGTTATTGATGACTATGCTCACCATCCCAATGAAATTCGGGCGACATTGGATGCAGCCCGGCAAAAGTTCCCGGATCGCAAAATTGTCGCAGTTTTCCAGCCGCATACGTACACTCGAACTAAAGCGTTGATGCCCGGCTTCGTAAAGAGCTTGAGCCAAGCCGATGCGGTTTATATTTTCCCAATCTTTGGTTCTGTCCGGGAATCCCACGGCAATGTCTCCAGCGCGGATTTAGCAGCTAAGATTCCCCAGGGCGCCACTGTGTTAGAGAATGGTGACACGACTCCGCTATTGAAGGAAAAGGGTAATGTCTTAGTCTTTATGGGTGCTGGCGACATTCAAAAATATGAAAAAGTCTTTACCGATACACTGCAAGCGGAAAAATAAATCATGATTGTCAGAATAGCCGTTGGGCGCATGCCGCCGCGGCTATTCTTTTGTTACAATGTAAGGAAGAGATCGGGGAAGTAAAAGGCGTGGGTCTTTGATGCGATACTTTCTCGCGAAGGGAGTTTTGACGGTGCCGACAACCAAGAAATTACTGCTCGTGGATGGTAACAGTGTGGCTTTTCGCGCGTTTTTTGCGATGCACAGTGCGTTAGAATCATTTATTAACCATGATGGGCTGCATACCAATGCCATTTATGCGTTCAAAACGATGCTGGACAACATCTTGAAGCAGACGGAACCAACGAACGTTTTAGTGGCCTTCGATGCAGGGAAGACCACGTTCCGCACGAAGAAATTCGACGACTATAAGGGCACCAGAGCAAAGATGCCAGGTGAATTGGCTGAGCAATTGCCTTTTCTGCATAAATTGTTGGATGCATACGGAATCAAATGGTATGAACTGAAAGATTATGAAGCGGATGATATTATCGGTACCATGGCCAAGGAGGGCGCTGCAGCCGGTATGGACGTCACGGTCCTTTCTGGCGATCGAGATCTGACACAGCTAGCCAGTGATCGAGTGACGGTGCAGGTGACAGTTAAAGGCGTTACCCAGCTGGAGGCCTATACCCCCGCACACTTCCAAGAAAAACTCGGGATCGCGCCAAAACAGTTGATTGATGTGAAAGCCCTTATGGGAGATAACTCAGATAACTATCCCGGTGTGACTAAAGTGGGTGAAAAAACTGCTTTGAAGCTCGTTCAAGAATATGGTTCAGTGGAAGATCTCTACGCCCATGTGGATGAGATGAAGAAGTCCAAGCTGAAGGAAAACTTGATCAATGACAAAGACATGGCTTTCCTCAGTAAAGATTTGGCGACCATCCGGACAAGTGCACCGATCACGGTGAAATTGGCCGACACTGACTATGCTGGACCAGATGTGGAAGCCCTCACGGCACTTTATCAGGAATTAGATTTCAACTCATTTCTTAAAGATTTGGCTCCTCAAGAGGAAGAAGTCGCCGTCAAGAAGGAATTGCCCGTGATCAGTTTATCCGCGGAGAATTTAGACCTGGCCCTGAAGAACACAGATCCGCAAGCTTTCATGATCGAGATGCTGGGTGATAATTATCATACGGAACCAGTGATTGCAGTGGGACTGGGCACACCCGCACAGTGGTACGTCACTACTGACCACACGATTTTACAAAACCCAGCTTTACAGGCGTGGCTGGCCGACAATCAGCGGATTAAGTATGTTTTTGATGCCAAACGAAACTATGTGGCTGCCCACCGTTTTGGGGCCACGATTAAAGGTATTGATTTTGATATGCTGCTGGTTTCTTATTTGCTGAACACTGTGGACAACAGCAACGATTTGGGTGCCGTGGCTAAAATGCATGGTTACCAAGGGGTCGAACCAGACGCGACGGTGTATGGCACCGGTGCAAAACGGCAAGTTCCCACCGACTCGGCACTTTTTATCCAACATATCGCGCATAAATTGGCGGCCATTTATCAGTTGCAACCGCAATTGATTCAAGATTTGAAGGATCACGAACAAATGCCGCTATATACCGATATTGAGCTGCCTTTGGCCATCGTATTGGCCGATATGGAAATTGCTGGCGTAAAAGTGGAACCTGACACATTGAAGAAGATGGGCGCCTCCTTGAAGGAACGTCTACAGGATCTGGAGAATCGAATCTACACTGAAGCGGGCCATGAATTCAATATCAACTCGCCCAAACAGTTGGGTGTCGTTCTGTTCGACGAAATGAAGTTGACTCCAATCAAGAAGACCAAGACGGGCTATTCCACCTCTGTGTCTGTTTTGGAGAAACTCCAGGACGAATCACCCATTATTCAGATGATTCTGTCATACCGGCAGTTGGCGAAGATTCAGTCCACCTATGTCGAAGGATTGCTGGGGCAAATTCATCCCGATGGCAAGATTCACACCCGGTACGTGCAAACATTGACTCAAACAGGTCGTCTGTCATCCCAGGATCCGAATTTGCAAAATATTCCCATGCATCAAGACGAGGGTAAACAGATTCGTAAGGCGTTTGTTCCCAGTTATCCCGGCTGGCAAATTTTTGACTCCGATTATTCCCAGGTTGAATTGCGTGTCTTGGCACATGTTTCCGGGGATGAAAATATGCGGGAAGCATTCCGGGAGAACCGGGATATCCATGCGAATACGGCTATGAAGATTTTCCATTTATCTGATCCCAGTCAAGTGACCGATAATATGCGGCGTCAAGCGAAGGCCACTAACTTTGGGATTGTTTACGGCATTTCGGATTACGGTCTCTCACAAAACATTGGTATTTCCAGAATACAGGCGAAGGCTTTTATCGACGCTTATTTTGAACAGTACCCCAAGGTAAAGGAGTGGACCGAACAGATCGTTCAGACCGCCCGGGAGAAGGGGTATGTGGAGACAATCATGCATCGCCGCCGGTATTTACCGGATATCAACGCAAAGAATCGCAACCTGCGGCTGTTTGCAGAACGCACCGCAATGAATACCCCTATCCAAGGCAGTGCTGCGGATATTATCAAAGTGGCAATGATCAATATGGCTAAGGTTTTGAGGGAAAGGAAACTGCAGGCCACCATGTTGTTGCAGGTTCATGATGAGTTGATCTTTGAAGCACCCGCTGAAGAAATCCCTATTTTGGAAAAGTTAGTGCCATCCATTATGGATTCTGCAGTAAAACTGGCAGTACCACTCAAAGTGGATAGCAGTTATGGCAATACCTGGTATGATGTGAAGTAATAATACGGTAAGGAAGAGGGATATTTGGAATGCCAGAGTTACCGGAAGTAGAAACTGTGCGCCGGGGATTGGCAGCGACTGTGGTGGGTAAAAAGGTGGCCGCTGTGGACAGTAACTGGCCAAAAATCGTTGGCGGTGATTTAGACGGTTTTCAAAACACCATCATTGGCCACACAATCCAAGCGATTGATCGCCGGGGCAAATATTTGATCTTCCGGTTTGATCGGGGCCTCAGTATGGTTTCCCATTTACGGATGGAGGGAAAATACACCTATGGGCCGGCCAACGCACCCTTAGAGCGTTTCACCCATGTTGTGTTTACCTTCACGGATGGCAGTCAGTTGCGATATCGGGACATGCGTAAATTTGGCCGGATGACGTTAGTGGCCACTGGCGCGGAGAACCAGCTGTCCGGTTTAGCAGCGCTGGGACCGGAACCATTTGCGCCTGAGTTCACTGTTGCATATCTGCGCCAGGCGTTGGCCAAACGGCATGCTGCCATCAAGGGAGTTTTGCTCAACCAAGCGGTGGTGGCTGGGTTAGGCAACATTTATGCCGATGAAGTATTATGGCTGGCCCGGATTCACCCCCTGATCCCCGCTGACGAAATCAGTGCCATCAAATTGCGCCGGTTGCACGATGCCATTATTGCAGAATTGCGCTTAGCGATTACGGCCCATGGCACGACTGTCCGTTCTTTTACCGGCGCCAATGGCCATACGGGTGATTTTCAAAACAAATTACACGTGTATGATCGGGAAGGACAACCATGCGAACGGTGTGGTACAATAATTGCCAAAATTCGCGTCGCTGGCCGCGGCACTCATTTTTGTCCGCATTGTCAACGACTGCCCCATAGGTCGGTGTCGAAATGAGCTATATTCTCGGGTTGACAGGTAGTATTGCGACAGGGAAAAGCACTGTTGCCCATATCTTTAAGGAAAAGGGTTATCCAGTGGTGGATGCCGATGCCATTGCCCACGCCATCGTCGCCCCCGGTACAGAAGGACTTGCACGGATCAAAGCAGCGTATGGTGATTCAGTGATTAATCCAGATGGCAGTCTTAATCGGCGTGCGCTGGGCCATATTGTGTTCCAGGATTCGACCCAACGTCATCGGTTGGATCGCTTGAACGGTGATTTAATCCGCAAGGGAATCCAAGCTGCCCTGAATCATTATCAACAAAATAATGCGCCGCTCATTGTGCTCGACATACCATTACTGTATGAAAGCCAGCACTATCTGCCGATGGTGGATGGCGTGCTGCTTGCCTATGTGCCACCGGCGCTGGAGCGGCAACGCTTGATCGAACGGGACGGGTTAACTCCCCAGGCGGCGGATGACCGAATTGCCGCGCAGTTGCCTATCGAAGAAAAACGCGCACGGGCAGATTTTTGGACCGATAATCGTGGCGCAATCACGGACTTGTATCCACAGGTGGACGCGATTTTGAAACAGTTAGGATTGCCATCAAGAAATGAGGAATGAACATGCTTTGTCCCCGTTGTCATCACAATAGTTCACGGGTGATTGATTCCCGGCCAGCCGACGGCAACCGGGCCATTCGGCGGCGTCGGGAATGTGAAAATTGCGGTTACCGCTTCACGACGTTTGAACGGGTGGAACAGACACCACTCTTGGTTATCAAAAAGAACGGTACCCGTGAGGAGTTTAGTCGCGAAAAGATTCTCAAAGGGGTGATTCGAGCCGCCGAAAAGCGCCCGGTGACCATGGAACAAATGACGGGTTTGGTCGATGACGTGGAACGCCAATTACGGGAAACCGGAGAGAATGAAATTGCGTCTAAAGAGATCGGCGAAGCCGTCATGAGCCGTTTGTCCAGCATTGACGACGTGGCTTATATTCGGTTTGCCAGCGTGTACCGGCAATTTAAGGATATGAATGTTTTCATGCAAGAGTTACAGGAAATGATGCATCGGGGAAATCAGCAGGCCCATGACGGAGAGCCCCCGGCGCAACCGGAGAAGGGATCAAAGAAATGAATGGTCAGATTGCCAATGTCGGCAACTTGTCCCCCCAGGATGGCTTCTTAGTCACCTCGGCGGATTATCTCAGCGCATACTCTGAGGAGTTGTTGACGTATTTGTATCAACCCCTCACTGGGGCGGTGGGTTTTTCGCTGTACCATTTATTTGAAAGCTTGATCAAGGATGGGCAAAAGGCACTGATTCTTTCTGACCGTCAGCCCCATAATTGGCTGATTACGATGCTTGGAGAGGATCTCAGCACATTTTTTAATGCCCGTAGCAAACTGGAGGCATTGGGTCTTTTACAGTCCTATCGCAAGACAGATCAGATCGGGACGTATTTTGTCTACGAATTGCATGCGCCATTGAATCCTGAGGCATTCTTCGCGGAACCTTTGCTGTCTGTTTTTCTCCGCGATCAAGTGGGCAGTAGTCGATTCGTCCAAATTCAACACCATTTCAAAAAACAGCACTTTGATGCCACGGGCTACACTAACGTCAGTCAAGACTTTACGACTGTTTTTGCCGCAGAAGTGGATCGAACGCTTGCCAGTGGGGCGAGCAGTGCACCTCGACCGACTGCCCAGGCCAGTACCGCACCCCGCTATACTCAACGACAGTTGCGGACTTTTGATTGGGACTGGCTGATTCAGTCGTTGGCTGATTTCCAAATCAATCGGGCCCAAGTTGAGAAAAACATGGACTTGATCTTCACCTTGCATCAGTTTTATAACATCGATGAGGTGCCGATGGCGGAGCTGATCGAACAATCCATGAATCGCTTGACTAATGCCATTGAGCCTAAGCGCTTGCAGAGTATGGCCCAACAACGGTTCGATCGTGCACCGATTCCAGTGGATCAGCCAACCAGCCAAAAAATCAGTCCAATCGGTGATCAAGAACTGATCAAGCAAGCCCAACGGTTGGATCCGGCGACTTTCCTGCGCTGGCACCATGCCCGGATGGAAACCACCCCTGGTCAATTCGATTACACCAATTTACGTAAATTTATCCAAGCTCAAGATTTGGCCCAGCGGGTATTGTCGGTGCCGGTGATCAATGTGCTTGTGCACTACGTATTGAGCACCAACGATAATATTTTAAAAACGGCCAAAATGGACGCATTGCGTAATCAATGGTTAAGTGAAAATATCGCCACTGCCCAACAAGCGGTGCAGCGCATCCATGATTGGGAGAATAAGCCGCAAACATCCCGTTATCGGCCCCGGACCGTACCCCACAAGACCAAGCAGCCGGCGTGGGCAGATCCGAACTATCAGGCGCCAGCGGCCAAAGAGGCGGATGCGGCCACAAAGAAGCGACTGGCCGAACAACTGGCTAAATTTCAAAATGATCAGCAAGACAAACAGAAGGGAGGCCGGTCGTAATGAAAGAAATTGGTAAGGAGTTGGCTGCATACTTGGATCAGAAACGACTGCGAGCCAGCTATGCTTCAATCTTGCATAAGGTAGAGAATGATCCCGATGTCCGGGCATTCTTGCAGGCCAATCAGAGTAAACTGGCCACGGATGCCGTCAGCAAAGGGTCAGCAAAGTTATATGAGTTCGTTAACGAGAAGGAAAAAATTGCGAATAACCAGGAGACTTTTGCCCCGGGTTATTATCCTCGCTTAATTGTGAACAACCACTTGATTGATATTACCTATGAACCGCAACCGGAGAAGATGGCGGCGGATGCGGCGGCAGCCAAAGATGCGCTGGTGGATGCGGCCAATATGCCCAAGGATTTTAAGGATGCCAATTTGCGTGATTATGATCCCGCCGGAAGAGAACAGGCTTTGTCGGAAGCCTTGAGTTTTGTCGCTGATTATCAACCCGGTCAGTTTTCCCAAGGACTTTATTTGACGGGGAATTACGGGGTGGGGAAGACATATCTGCTGGGTGGTATTGCTAATGCACTGGCGGATCGACATATCCGTACTGTAATTTTGCATGTTCCCACCTTTTCTGTCGAAATGCGGGACGCCATCAGTGACAATAGCGTACTCAAACGGATTCACCGGATTCAAGATGTCCCTATTTTGGTATTTGACGATATTGGTGGTGAAACCCTCAGCCCGTGGTTTCGGGATGATGTCCTGGGCGTGATTTTGCAGTACCGGATGCAGGAACGGTTGGCCACTTTCTTTAGTTCCAACCTCAGCATGAAAAATCTGCAGGAATTCATGGCAGCGGGACGTAATGGTCAAGACGATTCCTTGAAAGCTAATCGGATTATGGCGCGGATTAAATTTTTGGCCAAGGAAGTCAATATTGAAGGACCCGACCGGCGGCAGCAAATTGTCGGCCGAACAAACTGAAAAACTTTTGAAGAGACCCTTGTTTTTTTGAAAACAAGGTGTATATAATTAAGTCAATTTGAAAGTGCATGAGAGATAAAATTCATTTCCATTTCAGAGAGAGCAGCCCATGCTGAAAGCTGCTTAACGGAAGTGAGCACCGTTCTCTTGATTCTATGCAATCGGCTAGTCCCGTTATCGACTGTTCAAGTGGAATGTGGTGACACATTCAATACGGGTGGAACCGCGCATAAGCGTCCCAGTAATCTTTTGATTGCTGGGATTTTTTAATTTAAGGAGGAATTTTTATGGCTTCAGTAACGTTAACATTTCCCGATGGTGCCAAACAGCAGGTTGAGTCTGGGACAACAGCCCTGGATGTGGCCAAGGGCATTAGCAACAGTCTGGCCAAAGCGGCAGTGGCGGCCACAGTGAATGGTAATCCTGTTGATTTGTTGGCGCCCATCAAACAGGACGCTAAGATTACGATCGTCACCAAGAAAGATGCTTTGGGCTTAGCCGTATTACGCAACACAGGGGCTTTTTTGTTGGCAGCTGCGGTCCACAAAAGTTTTCCCAGCTACAATTTAGGTGAGGGCAAGGCTCAGGAAGATGGTTTCTTCTACGACACGGATAATCCTGCCAATGGTGAAAATCAAATTGCAGTCACTGACCTGCCAGCTTTAGAGAAAGAAATGAAGGCCGCAGTCAAAGACGACGACAAGATCGAACGGGTCTTGATGGATAAAGAAGAACTGGCCAAACACTTTGAAGATGATCCATACAAGGCTGCTTTGGTCAAGGCTCAAGCAGGTGTGCAAATTCCTGTGCACAAGTTAGGTGATTTCATCGACTTTGGTTATGGTCCCATTTTACCGGATACCAAGTTATTGAAGCACTTCTCTTTACTTAGCGTGGCAGGTGCTTATTGGCAAGGCAAGTCTTCTAATCCGATGTTGCAACGGATTTATGGGACTGCCTTCTTCGGCGCCGATGAGTTAGAGGCGGATGCGAAGCGTCGGGCAGATATCAAGGAACGGGATCACCGGACGATCGGCCGGGAATTGGATTTGTTCTTTGTGGATCCGTCTGTCGGTGCTGGTTTAGCTTACTGGATGCCCAAAGGGGCTACCATTCGCCGGACAATTGAACGGTATATCATCGACAAGGAAATTGCCAACGGGTATGAACATGTTTATACACCAATCTTGGCCAATCTGGATCTCTACAAGCAATCCGGTCACTGGGATCACTACAAAGACGACATGTTCCCGCCAATGGACATGGGCGATGGCGAAATGCTGGAACTGCGGCCAATGAATTGCCCGTCTCATATTCAGATTTATAAGCATCATATCCGCAGCTACCGGGAATTACCGATCCGGATTGCTGAACTGGGGATGATGCACCGGTACGAAAAGTCTGGGGCGTTATCTGGTTTGCAACGGGTTCGCGAAATGACTTTGAATGATGGTCATACTTTCGTCGCCCCAGATCAAATTCAAGACGAGTTTAAGAAGATCTTGACATTGATGATGGATGTATACGCTGATTTCGATATTAACGATTACAGCTTCCGTTTGAGCTATCGCGATCCCAAGAATACTGCCAAGTATTTTGATGATGATGCGATGTGGAATAAGTCTCAAGCAATGTTGAAGGGCGCCATGGACGATCTTGGCTTGGATTATTACGAAGCCGAGGGGGAAGCCGCATTCTATGGCCCTAAGCTGGATGTCCAGACCAAGACGGCGCTTGGTAATGATGAAACGTTGTCTACCATTCAATTGGACTTCATGATGCCTGAGAAGTTCCATCTGACTTATGTGGGTGACGATGGTGAGGAACACCGGCCGGTTATGATTCACCGGGGTGTCATTTCCACCATGGAACGGTTTATCGCTTATCTGACTGAAATCTACAAAGGTGCCTTCCCAACTTGGCTGTCTCCGATTCAATGTGAAATCATCCCCGTCAATACGGACTTGCACATGGATTATGCATTAGAGATCAAGAAACGCTTACTCAAAGAGGGCGTGCGGGTCGAAGTGGATGATCGCAATGAAAAGATGGGTTACAAGATTCGCGAATCACAGACTCAAAAGATTCCTTATACCTTAGTTGTGGGTGACGAGGAAAAGAAGGATTCCAGCGTTTCAGTACGACGTTATGGTGAGGACAAGACTGAATCTCAGGATTTGGAAATGTTCATCGACGCAATTGTGGCCGACATCAAGAATTATTCGCGAACTGGCAGTGCTAAGAACTCCAAGGTTTTATCTGCGCTTGACAAGAACTAATCGTCTCTGTATACTATTAAGAGTTGAGAAAATGCAAGTAGAGACACCCGTCTCTCGCCCAAGTTATAAACCTCTGGGCTCGTATAATCGGTAGACTCTTATTTCCGGACGGGTGCATTGTGCATCCGTCCGTTTGTGTTTTCTTAGTTTAGAAGGATAAAGAATAGGAGAGGTGAATTACCATAGCAAGAGATTTGATGGTAAACGATGGCATTCGTGCCCGTGAAGTCCGTCTGATCAATCAGGACGGCGAACAATTGGGTGTTAAATCCAAACAGGACGCATTGCAATTGGCCGAACAAGCCAATTTGGACGTCGTCCTCGTTGCCCCTGGAGCGAAACCACCTGTTGCCCGAATTATGGACTACGGAAAGTATCGCTTCGAACTGCAGAAGAAGGACCGAGAAGCACGGAAGAAGCAAAAGACCATCAACATCAAAGAGGTGCGCTTGAGCCCGACGAT
The DNA here is from genome assembly GCF_001435585.1 of Schleiferilactobacillus perolens DSM 12744. GTDB lineage: Bacteria > Bacillota > Bacilli > Lactobacillales > Lactobacillaceae > Schleiferilactobacillus > Schleiferilactobacillus perolens. The sequence goes on along the minus strand of NZ_AZEC01000002.1, from coordinate 293,695 downwards.
TGAGACCAATGATTTCAATACGAAGCTTAACAACGCCCGCAAATTCTTGAGCAAAGGTGCCAAGGTCAAGGCTTCTGTTCGGTTCCGCGGCCGGGCAATCACCCATAAAGATATCGGCCAAAAAGTGTTGGACGAGCTTGCTAAGCAAACCGCTGACATTGCTACGGTCGAAACTCGGCCCAAGATGGACGGTCGTTTCATGTTCTTGATGTTGGCTCCCAAAGTCGAAAAGGACAACAACTAAGACCGCTCAAATTCTGTAGGAAATTAGGAGGATTTTTCAAATGCCAAAGTTTAAAACACATCGCGCATCAGCAAAACGCTTCAAGCGGACTGCTTCAGGTGCTTTGAAGCGTCACCATGCTTACACGTCCCACCGGTTCCACGGCAAGACAGTCAAGCAGCGGCGGCAATTACGGAAATCAGCTTTAGTATCTGCGAGTGATATGAAGCGGATCAAACCGATGCTTTCGCAAATGAAGTAATCGCACAACTGTTTTTGTACGTGAAAGAATAAGGAGGAACTCGTAATGGCACGTGTTAAAGGTGGAACTGTTGCGCGTAAACGGCGCAAAAAGGTATTAAAACTGGCAAAGGGTTACGTTGGCGCGAAGCACTTATTGTTCAAGTCAGCCAATGCCCAAGTAATGAACTCTTATCGGTATGCATTCCGCGATCGTCGGCAGGTTAAGCGTGATTTCCGCAAGCTTTGGATTGCGCGGATTAACGCGGCTGCTCGCCAAAATGATATGAGCTACAGCCAATTAATGCATGGTTTAAAGGTCGCAAACGTGACAATCAACCGGAAGATGCTGGCTGATTTAGCGGTTGCTGATCCCGCCGGTTTCACTTCTTTGGTGGATACCGCAAAAAAGGCAATTGCTTAATTATATATTAGGATTGTCAAATACCCGGGTGGGTGATAAACTGCCCGGGTATTTTTGTAAAGAGGGAGATACGGACCGGTTAAGTCAATTAGAAGGGGGGCGTCGTGTTGCACTTGCAGCGCCGTGTTCAATGTGCATTCCGTATAGCAGTTTTGGCGATACTGTGTGGTGTTGTGGCCGTCGTTGTGGGAACTACCATGGCCGGGCAAGCACGCCACCGTCCAGTTGTGTTGACGACACAGGAGAAGAGTACCATGAACTTTCCAACGATCTTTGTACCTGGATGGCATTCAACTGGATATTCCACTCAACTGATTACTGATGATATTGTTTCCTTGGGGGTTACCGATACTGTCACAACGGTGAAAGTATCGCCCCAGGGTCAGTTTGAGTTTATTGGGCCAAAACCCCGCGCCAACTCGCGTAATCTATTGCGGATCATCTTTGTAAACAATCGAGCCGGGGAAGTGCAGTATGCCCAGTGGCTGCATCAGTTGATGAATTATTGTTATGAACACTTCGGTTTTCGCCGCGTTAATCTGGTGGGCCATTCTATGGGAGCATATGCGTCGACGCTGTATACGTTTCGTTTTGGCCAGGCCAGTGGCTTGCCGCGAGTGGCTAATTTGGTGACGATAGCCGGCCCGTTTGATGGCATTATTGGCCGTGCACCGCTCAACTCCTTTATTCATCCAAACGATGGGACCACTTGGACGGATGAGCCGCATCAAAATCGATTAGATCAAAACGGCCGTCCGGTTTTGATCCATCCCGAGTATGCTCGTTTGGCGCAATATGCTTCTGGCGTACCCAAGACGCTGCGGATGCTCAATATTTATGGGGATCTAGGTGATGGCTCAGAAGCAGATGGGGTGGTGACTATTCCTTCAGCCACCAGTATCGCTTATTTGGTGAAAAATCGGATTACGGTATTCAAGCAGGTTAAAGTGGTAGGGCCCAACGCGCAGCACTCTGCCTTACATGAACATAATTGGGAAGTCACGCAGAATGTTGTGAAATTTCTGTGGCCAGTATTTGTGGCACATACGACTTCGTAATGGCGTCGTGAATTGCGGTAGAGCCTATTTTTCTCCTTGGCTTAACTCACATTCTTTGCGATAATGATAGTGATGGCGATCACAAACGATCATGCCAAATTTGCATATTGCAGAGGAGGAATTATCGTGAAGAAATTCATCACGATCTCTGTCACTCTACTGATGATCGGCCTTCTATCCGCTTGCCAAACCAGTAGTAATACGGCGGAAAAGTCCGGCACTCGCTCAGTCTCAACTGCACAATCAGCCAGTCGCAAAAAGCACACCATATCATCGTCCGCATCCGAAAAAACGTCATCGCAGGCCGAATATGCCATTGCGCATCATGCCCAGCATTTGGATCAAGTAAAACTGGGGATGACAAAAGGCGAGATCAAGGCCTTGGTGGGTCGACCGCATTCGTACTCGGAGAATACTTGGGGATACGTTGAGGGGGACCTTTACTTCCAACAGGGCCGCTTAACGGGTGGGACTCCAGAGCAAGTGAGACAGCTGACAGATAACAGTATCGACAGTCAACCCGTTTCTCCTCAAGCGCAGGGAATGGCTCGCTCCTTTGCGCATAAACCAATTATCGTATTGAATAAAAATCCTGCCGTATTTCCCCGCAAAACTGTTGGTGATGCCAGCCATTATACATGGACCACACATAATCCCAATGTCGGGACGCTAATTCGCGTTGACACCCCTAACTTGCGTACGGCAATTTATTTGTCAGATCAGAACGCCGAGAATGGGATAGGCGGTTTAGTTTACGAAGATCGTACTATCACTGCAAATAACGACTAGACCATTCCAAAAAGTCCACATCCAATTTTTGTCGGGTGTGGACTTTTTGGTTACTTTAATTTGGTCGGTGCTGACTGTTGGCGCGGCCATGCTAAAAATCCGGCCATGCTCGTACCAAGGATGATAAAAACAACAGTGGCGAACCAGTTACCGTGGGCCCCCATGGCAAACGCTAATGTTGCAAACAGTCCACCCACGGTGAACAGAATACCTGCTTGCTGAATCTTAGTGAGTAAGTGGAATGACGTTTTGAAACCAGCCACCAACAACAGAGAACCAGCAAAGGACGCTAAACCAAATAGAATATGACCCACAATTAGGGCACTAAACATCGAAACTCCTCCTTAAAGGGTGATTCAATCGATACTTCGAAAGTGGTTTCATTATATTGAACAAAACGTACCGAGTCAAGAATTTATTCTAAAGGGTATGTAATTGGTGTGTATTGCAAAATAAAAACTCCTTGGAAATTCCAAGGAGCTCGGTGATTATGGAGGTGACGGGAGTTGAACCCGTGTCCATACGCATTGCCATGCAAATCTCTACATTCATAGATTAACAACTTATTAATCTCGTCTGCACGAAACGCCGCTAATCAAGGCTGGCACGCACAGACATGCCTGTAAGTCTCTTATTCAGCACCCAGGTGTAGCGCTGAATCGTAACCCGGTGATTTTTTGAGACCCTTGACCACCGCCCGGGTCACGGCGATGAAGGATCACGCTAGTAAGCTGTGATTAGGCAGCTAAAGCGTAAGAATTTTGATCTTTTGCAGTTATATTAACTGTGACGGTGATGACGCAGACGTCTCCTGCGGAATGCAACTCACACTCACCTACGCATGTCGAATCCGTAACACCCCCAGATTCGTAATGCATGATAAGCTTAGCAAGAAACACCCGGATTGTCAACTTCACCACATGTGGTTGACGGCAATACGTCTACTTTTTGACAGGTTTAGCCGCCTTTTTCTTCAACAGCGAAACAATCTTCCTGGGAATATTCTTCTTCTCCTGTTTCCCCTGAAGAATATTCTCAATATCCCGCCAAAACCGCACACTCATAACCAGCATCAATACTGCCAGAACAATAGAAACTTCTGGCGTAAAAACAAACAAACTGATAATCAGGTAGACAGCCAATATCGCAATCCCTGCTAGACTAAGGTATTGAGTGGCCAGAAGTACTACCAAGGCACCGATCAGGGCCATGAATCCCCAAAAGGGATTGTAGAGGACAACCAAAGCGACGGTCACTGCAACACCCTTGCCGCCGCGGAAATTTTGCCAGACGGGAAAGTTGTGACCCAAGGTAGCTCCCACCGCCGCATAAAGAGTAGCAAGGGAGCCAATATTGGACCCAAACCAATACTGGGCGAGGACCACCGCCAGAATCGTTTTACCTAAGTCACCAATTAATACCAGCACGCCGGGACCGAAGCCGAGCTGCGCCATCACATTGGCCATGCCGGGGTTGCCGGAGCCAATCTTACGGGGAGAGGTATGAGCAAATAGGTAAGTCACCGCAAATGCTGTGAGAAAATTACCCAACACATAGCCCAGCAGCATACTGCCAATACGGGGAAGAATCATAGTTATCTCCTATTTGATTAAATTAAAGTGACGCAACCCATTACGGATGCCATCCGCGGTATTGGTGCTGGTGATAAATTCTGCCCGGTCCTTGGCTGCAGTAATCCCATTACCCATTGCCACAGGATGATCAACGTATTCCAACATGGGCAGATCGTTAGGACCGTCGCCGAATGCATAAGTAGGAATGTCTGTCAGTTTCAACAATGCCAGTAAACGTTCGATACCTTTGCGTTTTGACACGGTTTTTAGCACAGTATCAATGGAGTGGGGACCATTGCGATAAAAATCCAGCTCGTCTTTCAGTGGAAATTCATAACGACCGTCATTTTTTTCAGTTAAGATCAATAGCATGAGAATGTCGCGACCTTGATAATAGTCAGGATCAACGGCAGGAATTGTGGTCTTAATATCCGTATAGGCAGTTCGCATGGCAGTTGTATCCCGAGTCGTGCGGATGGCGTCGGCAGTATAAAAACTGACAGCTTCACCCAGGGCGTCACCAATGGCCACTGTCTGATCCACGATGTCATGGGGAATCACGCCGCGATAGATGGCCTTGCCCTCGTATTCAATGTAACCGCCGTTTAAGGTAATGAATGTATTGATACCAGTGGCCCGGCGGGCATCTTTAATTTCTAAGGGTGAGCGGCCGGTAGCAATAATGGGTAGATAGCCATTGTCTTTGAGCTCATGGACTGCGTTGGCGGTACTGTCATCGACCACGGAATGGCCGTTGAGCAGCGTTCCATCAAGGTCGAAGAATACGACGCCTGAATATTGAGTCATAGTATTCCTCCTAAAAAGTTTTCAAATTATAAAGCGTTCAGCGTAATGGTAGCATTTTTGGCATTCCCTTGTAAATCGGTTAAAATAAAGCGTGTAAGCTTGCTGCTCTAACTGAGTGGTGAGGAAAGGAAAGCAGGTGCGACCATGATTTTTGTATGGGTCGGCGGAATTATTTTGGCAATTGGAGTGAAGTATGTTTTTTGGCCCGCCAAAAGAGCCGATGAAATTGTGGCTTACAAGTCGTATTTGGCCAGTACCAACGAAGCTGCGTTTAAATATGCGCAGCAACAAGCGCGAAATGCCCATTTGATCATTGGCGGAGGAACCCTCCTTCTTGGTTTATTCATACATTGGTTACATTGGGACAACTTTTTTATCATATGGTTATTCTTAAGCGTGTTACTCACCGTGGGCATCTTTGCCTATGTTGAAACAAAATTGAAGAAATACTTAATCGACCGGGACGAATTGCCTCGAGACTATGTGGACCCAGACAACAATCTCGCCCACAAACGGCGTCATCGAACAATCGGGTTACGCGATCGACTGAAGTAAAGGGGTATGGACATGAAGCTTTTAATGATTGAGGATAATAAATCTGTTTCGGAAATGATGTCGATGTTTTTCCAAAAAGAAGGTTGGGACGTTGTTTTTGCGTATGATGGCAACGAGGCAGTGGATAAATTCAATGAAGATCCCACTGGTTGGGATATTATCACACTGGATTTGAATTTGCCTGGTAAAGACGGTATGCAAGTCGCTAAAGAAATTCGTGAAGTTTCCCAAACCGTGCCGATCATTATGTTAACCGCGCGGGACTCGGATAGTGATCAGGTCTTGGGATTGGAAATGGGGGCCGATGATTATGTCACCAAGCCTTTCAGTCCCATCACGTTGATTGCCCGCATCAAGGCACTGCATCGACGGGTGGAAATGGGTGAAGGAGAAGAACATAGCGAGAGCGCTGATGATGCCTACGATGTGACCACTGGCCATTTGCAGTTGTCGACTAAAACGCGGGAAGCTTTTTTGGATGGCAAGCAAATCGAGAATTTAACACCGAAGGAATTTGATTTGTTGAAGACATTGGCACAAAAGCCTAAACAGGTATTTTCTCGGGAACAATTATTGGAATTAGTCTGGGATTATGAATATTTTGGGGATGAACGAACCGTCGACGCCCACATTAAAAAGTTGCGCCAAAAAATTGAAAAGGTGGGTCCACAAGTCATCCAGACGGTTTGGGGGGTCGGCTATAAGTACGATGATAGCGACCTTTCGGATGGGCAAAGTGAGGACGAATGAAACTTATCTACCAGTTGATGATCAGCTTCTTCGCGGTGATCCTGACCGTGATCTTCATCGTGGGCGGTACGGTTCTTAATTATTACAGTAATTACGTGTATAGCAGCACGTATGATCAACTGACAGGTTATGGGCAAAATGCTGAGCGGTTGGTGGCCAGAACGTCCAGTGATGGTCATTATCAGATCAATGCTGAAACCATTCGCAACATTGAGACGGTGTTTAAAAATCAAAAGGTCAATTTTGCGATTTATTCCGCCGCGACCAATCAGACCAATGGTAATCTGCGTGTTTATCCTGCCCCGAATGAGAATGCCATGCGACCAGTACCGCTGCATTTGACTAAAGCATATTGGCAGACTCTGAAGAAGAGCGAATATATTCGGGATGTGTCTTCCACGGGTAAACTGTTGCGAATGGATCAAATGCCAACAGGGGCCCAGCCAGAAGCATATGTTGTCGTTCCCTGGTTCTATGAGAACAAGATGATTGCTGCCGTGGTGGTCAGCGCGCGCATTGCAGACATTAACTCGAATATTAACCAGATCGAGTCCAATATGTTTGTGGCCCTGATTATTTCGTTGGTACTGGCTTTAATCTTGGCTTATTTACTGGCACGGTATCAGGTTTCTCGAGTCAATCAGGTACGTCATGCGGCCCATGAAGTCGCAGATGGGAACTTTGATATTGATTTGCCCAGTAAGCATCGAGATGAAATTGACGATTTGGCGAGTGATTTTAATATCATGGCCAAGTCACTGCAGGATTCGCAAAATGAAATCGAGCGGCAGGAAGAACGCCGCAAAGAATTCATGGCGAATGCGGCACACGAAATGCGGACGCCATTGACTACGATCAATGGTCTGTTGGAAGGTTTAGCCTACGATGCTATTCCTGAAGAGTCTAAGGGTAAGAGCATCGAATTGATGCGTGGTGAAACCAAGCGACTCATCCGATTAGTTAATGAAAACCTGGATTACGAAAAAATCCGCACCGGTCAGATTCGACTATCTGAGCGGGAGTTTGATGCCATGGAGCCTTTGCACAATATTGTGACACAATTGACGCAAAAGGCTGCGGAGGCCAAAGATAAGTTGATATTGGAAGGAACTGCGCCGGTACAAGTGTACGCTGATTACGACCGGTTCGTGCAAATAATTTTCAACGTGATCCAAAACGCCATTCAATTTACCCAAAATGGTCAAATTACCATTAAGGCTGAGCGGGGCTTCCATGAGGCGGCCTTTACGATTTCAGATACGGGGATTGGGATGACGCCAGATCAAGTACGCAATATCTGGGATCGGTATTACAAGGCTGATCCGTCTCGTAAAAACACGAAGTACGGGGAATCTGGACTGGGGCTTTCAATTGTGCATTCGCTGGTCAAACAACACGGCGGCGATATCAAAGTGCACAGTCAATTGCATGAGGGCACCACGTTCAAAATTACATTCCCGGATAGCACGGAACCCAAGGAAGAAAAACCAAAATTGGAAAAGTAAACAGCATCAAAAAACTGGTCACCGTGATAATTTCTGCGGCGGCCAGTTTTTTTAAGTTAGACCGTAAACTTTAGCGGCTCTCCCTGCAGGTAGGCAGTAATATTGGCAGTGATCAATGCTGCCATGGCTTCCCGGGCTTCAACGGTCGCATTACCGATGTGTGGTGTCAGTATGACGTTTTCCATTTTTTTAAGACCCGCGCTCACCTGAGGCTCGTGCTCGTATACATCCAGGGCAGCACCAGCGATTTCTCCGGCTTGCAGTGCCTTGAGCAGGGCTGCTTCGTCAATGACGGGTCCACGAGCAACATTAATCAAAACCGCGTCATGACGCATTTTAGCCAATTTTGGAGCATCAATTAAATGGTGCGTACCGGCAACCAGCGGTACATGCAGACTGACGAATTGACTTGTCGCGAGTAATTGGTCAAGGGTGGCATAATGCACACCCAATGTCTTCTCTTCATCTGAGGTGAGGGCATGACGCTGCCAGTATTGGACGGACATTCCCAACGCAGTTGCCTTGGCCGCAACTGATCGGCCAATCGCGCCCAAACCAACAATTCCCAGCGACTTGCCTTGGATCTCGTGGCCTAAGAAGAATAATGGTTCCCAGGCTTTGAACCCTTCGTGGCGCATGAGGGAGTCGCCCTCGGGCAAGCGGCGACTCCAGGCTAAGATTAACGCGATGGTTAACTCGGCCACTGCGTTGGCGGACACGCCGGGAGTATTCACGACCTGAATATTGCGGGCATGGGCGTCGTCCAGTGCAATGTTATCCACACCTGCCCCATAGTTTGCAATTAAGCGTAAATGCGGTGCGGCGGCTAACACATCAGTTGTCACCGGAGTCGATAAGGGAACCACCAGAATTTCAGCATTTTTAACGCCATCTTTGAGTTCAGCGAGGGTAATAGGGTCGGCACTTTGATGAATGGTGACATGCACGGGCAATTTTGCTAACTGGTCCGTCATGAGTTGAGGTACGGGTGCGGCAATAAATATTTCATGCATCACAACAAATCTCCAATCTGATTAACTTAGTGAACACTTCCATTATGCCCAGCACCATTGGAGAACGCAAAAAAATGGACTCAGCCGACGGTGCAGGCTAAATCCATTTTTTGCTATTCGCGTTTAAACATGCTGGCGTTGAGAAGGCGTTCCGGCGGCTGACCATCGATCATTTCGTGATCACTAGTCACCATAATCAAATGACTTTGCGTGGACTGCAAAACGTTTTCTAACAAATTGAAGAAGATCCGGAAGGTGGAAACTCCCTGGTGATCCAAGAAATTGGTAGTCACAATAAAATGGCGTTTTAACAATAAAAACCGGAAGAGCTGAACATAGAAACGCTCGGTCTCATTCAACGTGCTAGCGGGTTTATCCAAAAAGTCATGGGTGTTGAGTTCCGTGTACTCGTTGTCCAAAAGAAATTGGCGCAGCCGTTCGACATCATTTTTGGGCGAGTCAATTAAGATATTGTCGGCCACAGATAAAAAAGGAATTACCGATTGATCGCTGGGATCAACGAAGCCAACATCATCCAATCGATGGAAATCATGCCATAACTTTTGATAAAAAGCAGCAGGCGTCGTATCCGCAGGTGTTAGGACAAAGTAGGAACCGGGGGTGGTCAAAGTGTCCATCCAGGGTGTCGTCATACTGGCTTTGCGCAATGTGCATTCCTCCTAAACGTTTCGAGCGATTATTATTGTTTGCGACTTAACCGGAATCGCCACCAGTGGATCCCAACCCATGAACTGCCGATGATGGCCAGAATCACGAGAGCGAAGAATGAAAAGAAATTCTCACGGATACCGCTGGTGAAGATGGAGATGCGGTTGATGTAGACGGTATTGCCAGCAAGCAATTCGTCCCAATTGAAATAGGTAAACTGCTGGTGAAATAAATTACTAATGAATCGATTGTCGTCGGCCGTCTTCACAACAGTTGTCAAAATGTTGGGAAATTGATAGGCAAATAATTGCTGATTCAGATCCCGCAGCCAATTGATTCCGACAAAAGTGAGAATAATACCCAGTCCGAATACGATGACATATGCCAAAAGAAAAAGCAGAAAGTACTCGGTAAACAATTGCAAGGAAATCCAAGACACGGATTTGTCAGTGGCGGTATAGGCCTTCAACTCACTTTGGCGGGCATGGAGGGAAAATAGATGGACGACTACCAGGAAAAGAAAGAAGCCAAGATAGGTGTATTGGATATAGTGTTCATACAATCCCAACATGTCTATATGACTTTGCTGCAAGGCATCAATTGTGTACTTCAATGCAGTCTGCACCGACTGAGGAAACATCTTGATATTTTGCATAAAATTGATCGAAATCGATGTTTCAATTTGGTGCAACATTTGCAATGCCAGCGCAACGATCATAAATACGACCATTCCGCTGACTACAACGATAGAATTGCGGCGGTGATACTTCAAACTGGCAATTGCGCGATTAATAAACAGCATCCTTTACCCTCCACAATTATTGTACCGGTTGAGTTTGAATAATTTGTGAAAAAATGAAGTTAAGGATTTGCACTGCTTGATTTGGAAACCTTTTCTTTGTCAGATTGCGAGATTTCCTTTTCCTTTTTCAACTGATCAGCGGGTACATTGTTGATGGCATCGTTATTTTCCTGTAATTCTGGCGCATCCGTTTGATAAAGACCAGTTGTCGTGCGATCGCCGTTTTTGCTATACAAACTGGTCGATTTTTTACCCAACATTTTCTCGGTGGCTTGTAATTTGGTCCATAGCGCCCGGTAATCGTATTGTTTTGGATCGACCGGGGTAAAATTGGCCGGTGTATAAAACCGCAACAGATTCTTTGAATTAAGGGAATCCGATAGCGACAATGTGTTGTCTACCTGGGTTTGCAAATTGTTGAAGTTTTCCTTTTGGGCATCTGTGGGGTTAGTCACAGGCAAGCCCGTGTGGTTGTCATATACGCTGCTGTCTGCGCCTTTGCCGCCTACAAAGGTGTAATTTGGTGTGACGAAGTTGTTGTTCCGGAAGATGACTGTTTGATCATGTTGGGGGGACAACAAATCGGTGCCAAATTGGACATACTGTTTGGTATTTACGCCTAACAGATGGAGAAGAGTCGGTAGTACATCAATTTCACCGCCGTATTGAGGCTGTAATCCGCCCTTTAATCCGGGCATATGCAGCATAAAGGGCACCCTTTGCATTTGCGCATTGTCAAAAGCAGTCCAGTGACTCGGATCACGCCCGAGCATTTTGGCCAACGATAAGTTATTGGAATTGGAGAGACCATAATGGTCGCCGTAAATCATCACCAGAGAATTATCGTACAGACCAGATTTCTTCAGGTAGTCAAAGAATTCTTTGATGGATTGATCCAGATAATTTGCCGTCCGGAAGTAGTTATCCACCAAACTATCACCCGTGTTGCCCTTGGGAAAAGTACTATCTGTGTTGGTGATCATGAAAGGAAAGTGGTTGGTGACGGTAATGTATTTCACGTAGAAAGGTTGCTGCATTTGTTCCAAATATTTAGTGCTTTCAGCGAACAGCAACTTATCTTTCAGCCCATAACCCATGGAATTGTCAGCGGATGTGTCAAAATAGCGGGAGTCAAAGAAATACTGATACCCCAAGTTCTTGTAAACACTGTCCCGATTCCAGAAACTACCTACATTGCCATGGAAAACGCCGGAGGTATACCCCGCACTTTGCTGCAAAATAGCCGGGGCAGACTGAAAGACATTGTCACTGCCCAGGGAAGTGAAGACAGATCCGTCGGAAATACCGTATACAGAGTTTTCTAACATATTTTCGGCATCACTGGTCCGACCGAGTCCCACTTGATGATAAAAGTTGTCGAAAGACAGCGTATCACTGCTCTTGTAAAGGCTATTGAGAAAAGGTGTGACTTCCTTGCCGTCCACCTTATAATTAATTAAAAATTGTTCAAAACTTTCCAGATGAATGATGATGACGTTTTTATTCTTAGCCACGCCAAAATATTGGGGGTCGGGAGCGGCATAATGCTTCCGGGTGTATGCGAGCACGTTGGTTAAATCAGTCCCGTCCGCCTGCGACCGAATCTGGTTATTTTGCGCAGAACGGGCTGCATCGTAAACCATGAAGGCATTAATTCCTAAGTAGCGCACAATGTAATTACGGTCAAAGGTTCGCGTCAACAGTTGTGGTCGGGAGGTATCCGCCAGTGTGAGGTTAACAGCGAATAAAACGACGGCGCCACTCAAACAAGCCCACGCATTGACCGATGGGTAACGCTTGGGATTCATGGGAATGGCCTTACGCAACAAGAGAAGTAAGAGGATGATAATATCCAACCAGTAAAAGACATCGTGGATGGTCATCAGCTTGAGTGTACTGCTGCCTAAGCCGGCACTGACCTTAGAGGCATTTAAAATTGTGGAAAGGGTCAGAAAGTCGGTGAATTGACGATAGTAAATAATGTTACTATACAATAAAAGCGTATTGGCCACATACAGACCAAACAGCACCCAGTAAGCTATTTTTGGACGGGGAATGAAGTAACTGAGGCTGAAGAGTAAAAGGGTCGTGGCCAGTGGGTTCAAAGCGAGTATAAAAGCGTCGTACGGATTATCAACCCCCAAAGAAAAATCGACTGTATAGGCAAGCATACACTTAGCCCAGTACAGGAAGACGAGCAGGGCGGTAAAGCGCGGACGCGTACGAACCCATTGCTGAATTTTGAGCATGACCGTGATCCTTTCTGTGTTCATTGCCAACATTGTAACGCGGAACGCGATTAGTGCGCAATTCCGGACCCAACTGTAAGTAAATTCTAAAACATGGAGAGGGCGTGTCCCATTGATTTTCTTGGGTCCGTTGTATAACTGGGTGGCAACCACCTTTAGTGATCGTATCAACCATTTTCCACTGATTCGGTTGACGTTTTATTCGCTGGATAAGACACTGCTGTATTTCTTGATTTTTATCGGAGTGCGTTTGATTTGGCGCCATCATCGACACACCACCGGAGGTTGGGGCAAAGAATTGCTGGTGTGGGTGTTTGTCTTTTATCTAATGCTGGTTTTTGCGCTCACTGTGTTTCGCGGGGTTTATTTCCCATGGCAGTTGCATCTTTATCTGCATCGCCCATTAAGTGATGTGAACTGGCAGCTATGGACTCAAACCGCCAAGCTGCAGCAGGGCCAATCCATTGTCGATTTCATCTACAATCTTTTTGGGAACATTGCCTGGTTCATTCCTTTTGGCGTATTGTATCCCGCCATCCGGAAAAAACGAGTGGGGCTATTTACCACAGTGTTAACGGGAATGCTGGTGTCCTGTATCATCGAAGCGCTCCAGTTTATCCTGTACACTGGTATTTCTGATGTGGACGATGTGATGTTTAATACGCTGGGGGCATTATGTGGTTATCTGCTGTACGCAATTGGCCGACGCCTGTTTCGACGGTAGGACGGTAAAACACAGCTTGCTTAAATCCACAAAAAAAGAAGTTTCGCTTTTTGAGCGAAACTTCTTTTTGCTCACGTCAAATTACTTGTTTAGACGCGCTGTCAGTTCTTTAGTCAATTCTTCATAACCTTGGCGACCCAACAGGGCAAACATATTCTTCTTATAGGCTTCCACCCCGGGTTGATTGAATGGGTTGATACCATTCAGATAACCAGAAATTGCCACTGCAATTTCAAAGAAGTAGATTGTGTAGCCCAAAGAATAAGCATCCTGCTTCGGTACGTTGACAGTCATTACCGGTACGCCACCATCAGTATGGGCTAATACCACACCATGATAAGCCTTGTCATTGACATAGTTCATGGACTTGCCAGCCAAGTAACCAAGCCCGTCCAAGTTCTTGTCATCATCGGGGATGGTGACATCGTTAGGCGCGTCATCAATCTTAACCACTGTTTCAAACAGATTACGCAGACCCTCCTGGATATATTGGCCCAGGGAGTGCAGATCAGTTGAGAAGTTGGCGGAAGAAGGATAGATACCCTTTTGATCTTTACCTTCGGATTCACCCATTAATTGCTTCCACCATTCGCCAAACAAACGCAGATTCGGTTCGTAGTTTTCCAACAATTCAGTGGTGAAACCTTTACGGTACAGAATGTTACGCAGTGCAGCATAACGATAAGCTTCGTTCTTGGTGACATCTGGATTTGTGTATTCACTCCGGGCATCTGCCGCGCCTTGCATGAGTTGGTCAATATCGCCGCCAGCCACAGCAATCGGCAGCAAACCAACAGCAGAAAGAACAGAGAAACGGCCGCCGATATCATCGGGCACGACAAACTCTTCGTAACCCTCTGCATCTGCTTCAGTCTTCAAAGCTCCTTTTGCCTTATCAGTAGTCGCAAAGATGCGTTCCTTTGCACCGGCTGCACCATATTTGGCAATCAGCTTGGCTTTCAATACGCGGAAGGCAATGGATGGTTCAGTGGTTGTGCCAGACTTAGAAATCACATTGATACTGAAGTCGCGATCACCGATCATTTGTACTAAGTCGTGTAAGTAACTGCCGCTAATGGAATTACCGGCAAAGTACACTTCTGGGACAGAACGGTTGGCCTGTTGGTTATAGAAATTTGGATTCAAGAAATCAATGGCTGCTTGGGCACCCAAGTAGGAACCACCGATCCCAATGGCCACAAAGACTTCAGAATTACCTTGCACCTTCTTGGCAGCGGCTTTGATCCGCGCGAATTCATCTTTGTCATAAGCGACGGGTAAATCAAGGAAACCTCTAAAATCATTACCAGCGCCGGTACCTTCCCGCAACTCTTTATCGGCCGCGGTGACTAACGGTTGAATTTCACTTAATTCGTTGTCGTGAACGAATTTGGTTAACGCAGATGAGTCAAATGAAATATGTGCCATGAATAAACCTGCTTTCTTTTTTTCGATAAACCATTACTCTATCACTTTAATCGCTTACGCACCAAAATGCAATTCCCAACAATTGGTTAGAAACCGTATTATATCAACTGATTTTCAGGGCTTTTATGTTCCAAAAGAGGGGACTTGATTTTTTAAGTGTACTAGGTATAGTAGTACACATAGTACACATCAAATTAAAGGCGGTGACTTGATTGTGGAGGCAAACTATTCGATGGCTTATTATGAGCGGCTGGCATTAAAGATCAAAAATCAAATTTTGCAGGGGATCTGGGCTGCCGGAGACAAATTACCGTCTGTCCGTGAAATGGCGCAACAAGAACAACTCAATCCTAATACAGTGGCGAAAGCATATCGTCAACTGGAAAAAGATGGCGTCATCGAAGTTCAACCGGGGAAGGGCACTTTTATCAAAGCGATGACAGCAACGACTGTGGATCAGCAAAAACCATTATGGCAGCAATTATCGCGATGGTTAATCAACGCGGAAGTGGCGGGGATTACGCGGGTACAAATCGATGATTTTCTGAATACCCGATATTCACCGGCAAAGGAGGATTCCAAGCAATGACAGTGACAGTAATGAATCTGAGTAAACGGATCGATGGCAAAGTCGTACTGCAAGATGTGAGCTTCACCTGGCAACCAGGGCAAATCACGGGTTTGGTCGGGCGTAATGGTGCGGGTAAAACGACTCTTTTTCGAACCATGATGATGCAGTATATTCCAGAAAAGGGAACGGTTTGTCTTAACGAGCAGGCCATCAATCCCCAGGCTAATTTTACCCAGCAGATTTTTTTCGTGGACGGTCAACAAAATTTCTTTGACCGTTCTGAAGTCCAACGAATGGCCGACTACTATGCCTTGATTTATCCCGGTTTCCAAATGGCTGACTTTTTGAATACAGTACGGCATTTCTCAATTGAAGCGACGGCCCGGTGGATGGATCTATCCAAGGGAATGCAAGCCACTGTATTAATGGCATTGGCACTGGCCAGTGACGCGCCGTACATTATCTTGGACGAACCATTCTCCGGTTTGGATGTGATTGCGCGGGATCAAGTGACCAAACTCATTATTCAGGCAGCGGCAGACGGCAATCATGCATTCTTGATTTCCTCCCATGATTTGGAAGAATTGGATGGCATCAGCGATCGGGTATTGATCTTAAAGAATCATCATATTACCCACGATTACGAGTTGGAGAAGCTGCGGGAAGAAGCAAAGAAAATTCAAGTCGTCTTTCGCCACAATCAGGTGCCGCCACTTGTCAAAGAGCAGGGTACCTTGATTCGGGTCACTGGCCAGGTGTTGGAAATTATCTTCCTAAAATATACGGATGCCATTGATGGGGCTCTTCATCAGGCCCAGCCTGTGTTTATGGAAGAACTGCCATTAACCTTAACCGATGTGTTTCGCACCACCGCAGTACATGATACGGACTACTTGATGGGACAGGAGGATTTCACACATGACAAATAAAAAAGTGCGTCAGTTGATTTTAGAACGTCATCGGGTGTGGTTGATCCTCATTGCTGTGCTCACGCTCTTACTGGGTCTGTTTTTGGGGACCAATCATTTGGCCAATCGCGCGACAACCAACGAATACATTCCCAGTGCGCGGTCTTTTACAAAAGAGTATCGGGACTATGTGGGTGATGAGAAAATATCGTACCAAGAATTCGTGCGGCGTCAAAAAACAGAGTATATCGGCGACAAGGGTAATAAAATCACTTTTGGCACCAGTATGTTATTTATAGAGCCGTTCATAATCATGGCACTGGTCGCTGGTGTGCTGATGATGTTCATGGACCAAAACAGTCAGTTTAATCGGTTGTTGTTCAGCAGTGGGGTGGCCAGAAAGAGGATCTTAATGGCCAAAATCTTGCCTTATGTGGCGGTCGTTTTGCTCAGCTATTTAGGCGCTGCGGCAATCATCATGCTCGTTTATCATTTTGGAATTCCCGCACGGTATTTGATTATTGACTGGCCAAACACGATGCTCAATCTAGTCGCGTTTGTCGGCACTTTGCTCTTCGCGTTCGGACTCGGAGCGATGTTTGGCACCATTATCGGTACCGCACTGCCCCTTGTCTTGACAGTGGCATTTCTTGGACTTTCGGGAAGTTCTTTCTTTGACCAGGTGACTCAGTTCTTCCATGTACAAAAACAAGTTTGGCGGTATTTGGACAATGCAGTATCCTATACAATCATCGTTCTGGTACTGACTATGATATTTTTAGGTTTGACGTTCTGGTTTTACGATCGGGTATCCATGGAGAACAGCGGTCATTATTTGCTCCTGGAGTGGTTGCGGCCATGGGTCTTATTAGCCTTCGTGATTTATGTACCGATTGCCACAGGAGACTGGTTATTCGTAGGTGAAAAAGCAATCTCGATGGGCATTACGGGAATCATCGTCTTACTGCTCGGTTACTGGTATTTATACCGCCCCAATCTGCACTGGCATCGCAATCGACGTCAATCCGCATAAAAGGCCAAGTGGGTTTTGCGAGGCATATTCTTTGTTAATGTTCGCCTTTCCCTGTATAATTCAGGGCGATTGAGAATATCGAGCGCCGCTTCATTTCCACTGGTAAGCGATGCTCACAAACTATGGAGGGAACACACTTATGGCAAAGAAACGTATTTCCCGCGGTAAATTCGACAAGTTGCAGAAGTTGTCCAATGATCAAGGGGTTATTGCAGCTTTGGCGATTGACCAACGGGGTTCGATGAAGCGTATTATGCAGGCGGCTGCCAAGAAATACGGCAAGGAATATTCTTTGGACATGGTTTATGAATACAAGGAACTCGTCGCCCAAGAGTTGACGGAGTACACCTCCGCCATTTTGATTGATGAAGAGCTGGGTTTCAAGGGAATGAAATCTAAGTCTAAGGATAGTGGTTTGATTCTTTCTTACGAGAAGACAGGCTACGATGCTGATACTGTAGGTCGTTTCCCAGAACTCTTACCAGATGAATCATTAGACCGGATTCTGGAAAAGGGCGGCGACGCGGCTAAAGTCTTGATCTATTACAATCCCAATGACAAAGACGAAATCAATAAGGTGAAGCACGCTTTCTTGGAACGCCTGGGTAATGAAGCTTTAGCCGCAGACATTCCCGTGTTTGTTGAAATTGTCACGTATGATGATAATGTACCGGATGGCAAGAGCCCAGAGTTTGCCAAGGAGAAACCGCAATTGGTATTGGATTCGATGAAGGAATTCTCGAAGGACAAATATCACATTGACGTGCTCAAGGCAGAGATTCCGGTTAACTGGAATTACGTGGCTGGTTACACCAAGGATGGTGTGGACGCTGTTTACAGCCAAGATGAAGTAAAACAAATCTTCAAAGACATGAATGAATTGGTGGATCGGCCGTTCATTTACTTGTCTGCGGGTGTGCCTGCCGAAACATTCCGGGAAGAATTAACTTTTGCTGGTGAATCTGGCAATGCCTATAGCGGTATTTTAGGTGGCCGGGCAACGTGGTTAGACGGTGTAGAAGTTTATGCCAAGGATGGTCGCGAAGCGCTGATTCAGTGGCTTGATACGCAAGGCAAGGAAAATGTTGAGGAATTGAATGACATTTTAGCGAAGTATGCGAAGCCTTGGTATGCCATTTATGGTGGTTTGGACAACATTGAGGTCTTTGATAAGGACGTAATGACTGACTAATTTTTGGTATCACGGAAGTTCCGCTTTGGCGGAGCTTCTTTTTTTAGTGATTTCCATAGATACACAAAACCGTCCCTTGCGATTGTATGCAAGAGACGGTTTCTTCGAATCCTGGTGGGCGTTTGGTTCAGCGCCAGACCGATTGGGGTGAGTCAGTGTCGGTCAGTTACGCAACTGA
Source organism: Schleiferilactobacillus perolens DSM 12744 (assembly GCF_001435585.1). Lineage (GTDB taxonomy): Bacteria > Bacillota > Bacilli > Lactobacillales > Lactobacillaceae > Schleiferilactobacillus > Schleiferilactobacillus perolens. Next base: position 275,003 of record NZ_AZEC01000002.1, on the reverse strand, counting down.
ACCAAGTGATAATCATTTTGCTTTGGTTTCACGATGGCTTGTTTAAATCCTTCCGTTTGCGCCACGATGTAAAGTGGACGCTGCCGGGAAGCAGTAAACATGCGGCCAACATAGGTGCCCAGTATTCCTAACGACAGGAGGATCAAGGCGCCCACGAACCCAGTCATGGCAATCAACCAAGTCGTACCAGTCATGGTGCCCAAAAATAAGTTCGTCAATACGGCTAAGACACTGATTATACCGAGCAGACCGGCCCCCCAGTAGCCAATGACCAAGGGCAGTTTAGAAAAGCTCGTGATGCCGTTCATTGCCAGTCCCAACATTTTGCGCAGGGGATACTTGGAAGAACCAGCATACCGTTCTTGGCGATCATAGAGCACCCCCGTCTGCTTGAAGCCGACCCAGCTGACCATTCCGCGAACGAAAGGGTCGGGTTCGTCCATTTGTGCCAATATGTCGACGACTTTGCGATCCATAAGGCGGAAATCACCAGTGTCCACAGGAATATCGACGTTCGTCATGCTGCGCAGTAATCGATAGAAAGCTGCTGCGGTAGCGGTTTTAAACCACGTCTCACCATCGCGATGCCGTCGTTTGCCATACACCACGGCGAATCCTTCCTGCCACTTGGCGATCATACTGGGAATCACGCTAGGGGGATCTTGCAAGTCTGCGTCCATTACGACTACCGCATCACCGGACGCATAACGCACCCCAGCAGTGATAGCCAATTGATGGCCAAAGTTGCGAGAAAATTCGACGATCCGAATTTGCGGAAACTTTTGCATGGCGGCATGCAAGATTTCAATTGTATGATCGCGACTGCCATCATCGACAAAAATCAGTTCATAGCGCTCCTTTCGGGCAACCACGAAGCGTTCTAACACATCGATGGTTTCTTGAATACCCGCTTCTTCATTAAATACCGGTAAAACAATGGAAATGAGGGGATTGATTGAATGTATGTTAGCCATAATGATGACTCCTTTCTAGTGGGATTATTTGACATCGCTGGGACTCAGTTGGTACAGCGTACCGCTGTCTCCCATGCCACCTGGCATACCGCCGCCAAAGCTTCTCTGATTGGTAGTTTTTGTGCTGCCAGAAGAATACTTGCTGCTGGAGACTTTTTTACCGACTTTTTCGATCCAAGTGGTAATGGTTGAGTTACCTGCACGGCCAGAGCTGTAGTAATACTTGATTTCACCTTTCTTCACTAACGCTTTGAATTGCTTCAAAGTTAATGTTGGGTCGGTGCCGTTGAATCCACCGATGGCCATAACCGCTTTGCCCGATTTAATGATATAGGGGGCAGCGGTGGAGGCATTAGAGGTGGCAAAAAGGTATTTCGCAGAACCTTGATGTTTTTCCAAGTATTTCAGCATGCCAGAATTGACACTGCCACTGCCGATTCCGCCACTGGCATTACCGCCTTGAGAAAGTAAATCTGGACCGGCGGTGGGGATACCCGCGGACTCTGCAGCTAATGTTGGGGTGAGTGACCAAAAGCCTGGAGCCGCCAGAATGGTGATCAAGGTTGCACCTACCATGGTTTTACGGAAGCGGCGCAGTCGAGTGGCCAGTAACCCTGCGATGACGACGAGGCCCGCGATGATTAAGAGCCACGGCGCAATGGTGTAGTACAGCGTCAGATACCAAGCTTGCAACGCCACGGTAGCAGCAATTGCTAGCGGAAGTAAGTAGGTAGTCCATTTTTTCCAAGAACCGCTAAACTGTTTAAACATGGTGTAAAGACCAATCCCGCCCAAAGCGGCAATGGGAGGTGCCAGCATGATTGTGTAATACGGATGGAAGAACGATGCGATGGAGAAGAAGCCACCGACGGGAACTAGCCATGCGAGCCAGTAGCCGAGATGCTTCTGCTGCAAGGTCAATTGCCACCATTTGCGTTTGCGATCAAAGTAGTAGGCAAAGGCACTGACAAAGCCAATCAGCGCTGTGGGTAATAGCCAGCTGATTTGCGGTCCTAGTTCAGTCTGGAATATTCGGAATACACCGACAGTACCAATGTTGAACGCACCGCCACCGCCGCCCGTGCGGCCACGGCGATTACTACCGCCAAAACCACCCTTGCGGTTACCTGTGGGCGGCGTGCCACCGGGGAAGCCGCCCTCGGCTGTTTGACCAGTAGTGGTACCATTGGCGGTTACCGTTGTACTACCTTTTGTCGTAGTTTTATTGGTGGCTGTGCCATTAGCGGCTTGGCCCGGCGGGTTCTGACCCTTGGCTCCTGTAGGCGGGTTCCCGCCTTTTGGGGTACCAGATGGCGGATTACCGCCGCCGGGCATTTGTCCTTGGGTAGTCGTTGTCTTACCGGTACTCTTTTTGGTGGTGGTCCCAGACTTCGTTGTTCCCATACTGCCGGGCATGCCCTCTTGTTGACTATTTGTCTTACCGGTCATACCAGCCCCGAATGCACCACCAGTGCCGGTGGATTGACCGAGTAGCCGTTCAGTGCCGTTATAACCAAAAGCAAGTTCCATCACCGAGTTGGTTTGCGAACTACCGATATATGGCCGATCGGCAGCATTGGTGGAATCTACTTGCAAGGGCCAAGCCAGAGTGAAGACGGCACAAGCAACAGCCGCACCGCCTAAAGTCAGTAAACGCTTGGGCCAAGTGGCAGAACTGGCTAGCCAATAGAAAAGAATGAGTGCCGGCAGAATCATAAATGCCTGCAGCATCTTGATGTTGAACGCCACACCAATCAATGCAAAGCTGACAATGACAAGCCAAGGTTTCTTCTTGGCAATCGCAATAAAGAGACAATCAGTCGCTAATAAGAGGAAATACACCAATGTGGCATCCATATTATTGGTTCGTGAATCGGCGACCACAATTGGTGTTAATGTCATGATCAAGGCAGCTAAGCGGCCTGCCCAGGCACCAAACGGACGTTTGACCATTGCGTAAAGGAGATATACGGAGCCAATGCCAAAGAGGATCGACGGTAAAACCACGGACCAGCCGTGGACCCCGAATATTTTGGCCGAAATCGCCATGAACCATAATGCGACTGGCGGCTTATCGACAGTAATAAAGCCGGCCGGATCGAACGCGCCGTACCAAAAATTGTGCCAGCTCTTGGTCATGCTGACGATGGCAGCGGTGTAATAATCATTGGCATTCCCGGCTTGCCAAATGTTCCAGCCATAAAGGAATGCGGCCAGAATTAGAATGGCAATTAACCATATATCCATGGACCAGCGCTTTTTTACAGGTGGTTCAGTGACAGTCGGTTTAGTTTTTGCTTGCATTGATGCGGACTCCTTTCTGTGTAAACACCCAATATTTGCTTAATACGAAGTTGGCCGGCACCGTGATCATCAGACTGAACAATGGTGCTATCGCGGATGGCAAATGCCAGGCGTCCACCCAGAGACTAGTGAGGACGAGGCTGAGACAAAATGTTGAACCATATGTGGCATAATATTTAAAAGTGAGCCAGGACAATTCTCCTCCGGCACGTTTAAAGACCCAGGACTTGTTGAGCCAAAGGCCCATTAAAGACGTGAGGCCGTATCCCACTGCCATTGCCAGAGTGGGAGAAATTTGTTGGTATAATAACAAATAAATGACGTAAGTTAACACAGTATTCAGTGCACCCACTAATCCAAACTGGATGAACTGAGTGAGCAATCGTTTCACAATTGCCACCTCCTTTGCTTTAGGGACCACATTAAGGGGTGGAGCATAAATTCAGCTTAAAAACATACAGAAAATGTTTAAGGTGCCATAAAGGTTGAACCGGTATACTCGATATTAATAGGAAAGAAGGAAGATACCTCATGACCACCAAGCCGTTGGTATTAGTCGTGGAAGACGACCGTGTTTTGAATGACAGCATCCGTGAATTTTTGGCACCGCTGGCCGATTCCCAGGGTGTGCTGACTGGCGATGAGGGAGAGTATTTAGCGGCAGAAGGTATTTTTGATGCCATTATTTTGGATATCATGCTGCCTGAAATGGATGGTTTTACGATCTTACACAAGATTCGGGAGAAAGGAATTACTACGCCCGTGCTGATTCTGACGGCTAAGGACGGTCTCAGTGACAAGATGCGCGGGTTCACGTTAGGTACGGACGATTATTTAACTAAGCCGTTTCACCGGGAAGAACTGATGGCCCGAATCAAAGTGCTGCTTAAAAGAGCTGGAAAAATTGCCGATGATCACATGTTGACGGATGGCTCGCTGAAGATTCAGCTGGACAATCGTTCGGTGACGGTGAACGAGACTGCTGTGCCACTTTCGGGTAAAGAATTTGATTTGTTAGTTTACCTGTTGCAAAACCAAGGAACGATTCTTACGAAAGAGCAAATCTTTGATCGCCTCTGGGGATTTGATTCCGATACGGGATTAGCCGTGGTTGAAGTCTATATGAGTAATTTACGAAAGAAGTTACGGGGAACGGCCACGGCGGCAGCCATTCGGACCATTCGCAACGTGGGGTATATTTTTGAACAAGGAGATAATGATGAGGCCAAATGAAGGGATTCGGCGACAGCAGCGACGGTTATTTTGGGGCGAAGTGCTTAGCTTTGCGGTGCTGTTTTTCACACTTGGCGCAGTGGTCTTTTTTCTGTATCAAAATTCTGTTTATCGAAGGGTCGACAATGCCTTGATTCGCCAAGAGAAGCTGCTGCAAAGCAGCCCTGGCACACCGCCTGGGCCATTGACACCCAATCGGCGGCCCAGTGGTCAAAATGGTGCACCGTTTCGGACTAATTTGGTGGTCTTCGATGCGAGTGGAGAAATTGTCAATGCCACCGATTTAGGGGATCGCTATTATGCCTATTTTCAAAATTTACACTTGGACAAAGGTTCTGTCGGTAAAGAACAAACCCTCACGACTAGCGGAGGCGTTTTTCGCACATTATTGGTGAAAGTCTCCAAAGACACGTTGAATCCGTTGTATGCGGGTAACTATGTGCTGATTTTGCAAAATGTGGATGCGCAGCTTGATGGGATTAACAGTTTTCTGCGCGTGTTAGTCGTCACTATGATCATTTTCTGGTTACTGGCTTTATTGTTTGCCTCATTCCTCAGTCGCCGCTCCATGCGGCCAATTATTCGCTCCTGGCAGCGGCAGCAGGATTTCGTGGCGGATGCTGCGCATGAATTACGGGCACCGTTGGCGGTGATTCAAAGTCAACAAGAGCATCTGTTAACGAAACCGCGCGACACGGTGATGGCGCAAAGTGAAGCAATTGCCACCACACTGGCTGAGGCGACGCGGTTAGAACATTTGACTAATGACTTGTTAACGATGGCGAAGGCCGACAGCAATGCTTTGACTACTGATTTGCAGGCCCACAATATCAAGGCCTGGGCGGCCAGTGTGTTAACCCCTTATCCGGAGATCGCCAGTGCGCAGCAACGGGCTTTTGACAGCACTCTCAATGCCGCTGGAGAAGCCATCTTTGACGCAGATCAGTTGCATCAATTACTGGTCATTTTGTTGGACAATGGGTTCAAATACACGAGTGCCGGCGATTCTATTTGGGTCGTGCTTGACCGAGAGAAGAATACTTGGACAATTAAAGTCGGTAATTCTGGCCCCAGCATTCCGGACGCCGATAAGGCGCGTATCTTTGACCGATTTTACCGGGTGGATCCATCCCGTAATCGAGATACAGGGGGGAGTGGTCTGGGATTGGCGATAGCCCATTGGATTGTCCAGAATCATCAGGGTAAAATGACTGTCAGTGATATCCATCCCCAGGGGGTACAATTCACAGTCGTCTTACCGTTGCGGCCCAAGAAATAGGCTTGGGACTGTGGTATGCTGGAGTTTGAATAGCGTCGATTGACTGAATACTTTATTAGGACAGGCGACGCATTAATTGCGATATGAAAGTGGTCGACGAAAAATGGCGTATGAACAGCGTTTTATGAAGATTGCTGCCGCGCAGGCAGAACTTAACAATGAACTACATGAAGGTGGCCCATTTGGCTGTGTGATTGTCAAAGATGGTAAGATCGTGGGAAAGGGTCACAACCAAGTGCTCTTCCAGCATGATCCCACTGCTCATGGCGAAATTGTGACGATTCGCCAGGCTTGCGAAACCTTGGATACCTATGACCTCACAGGCTGTGAATTGTACACATCGGCTTATCCTTGCCCAATGTGTCTCGGGGCGATTATGTGGGCCAATATCAAAACGGTATATTATGGTAACGCTCCTGCTGACGCCACAAAAATTGGGTTCCGCGATGATTTTATGTATGATTTTATTAAAGGCGGACAAAGGGATAGTGCTGTCCTTAATTTGGAGCAACATGATCGGGACATTACCCAACCATCCTTCGTCCGGTTTGCCCAGGATGCCAATGCTCAGTTATATTGATGAAAGGAGACGCAAGTATGTCACCATCTGCTGAAATTTTGCAATTTATTATGACCCATCGGGATGATATTGTCCGGGAGCCGCGTAAGTACGTTAACATGCTGACTTTTGCATTTGATCAACAACTTTTCCCATACGCTGATTATCCCGATTATTTTGTCCCGATGCGGCTGCATGTCTACCGATTGCCGCGAGAATTTGTCAAAAAGCAAAAGAAAATGTTGGATGCGTTATACCAAGAAACCTTGAGTCCCACTGAGCGAGGGTATCAAGATGTTTGGATGACCACTTCTTGGTTGAAGGATCAACACTTGTTAATGGTGGAGTTGTCCTACGAATGAAATCAGTGTTCATGCAGTTTCGCGCTCGACTGGTGGAATGTATCATCATGACGTTGGTTTTTGCGGTGTGCTGGCAACTGTTTCGGTGGCCGGCTTTTCACTATGCGTTCTACATTAGTTTGTTTCTCTGTATTTTCTTACTGATCATTATGGCCGGCACGTTTTGGTTTGCCTACCGACGGTGAAAATAGGCCTTGACTTTTTCCGTAGATTTTGTAGAATAATAAACGTGCCATTTTTATTGCCCGTTGGTCAAATGGTTAAGACGTCGCCCTCTCAAGGCGGAGTTGCGAGTTCGATTCTCGTACGGGCTATCAGTAAATCATAAGGGGTTGAAGCCAATCGGTTTCAACCCCTTATCTGATTTTTCAATAGGAGGAACAACATGGTACAAGATGACCAGATTCATTATCTCAATGCCCAACAATTAGCAATCACCCAACCGGTGACGTTCCAAGCACCCACTCCAGAGGCGATTAAACGCTTGATGGTGGGTGACGAAGTGCAATTGGGTTTTGTTGATCCTGAGATTCAAGGGGAAATGTTACCGGTGACCATCACGGCGATCAATGTGGATGATTTACAAGGCAAGATTTTGACCGCACCGGTCCGTTTGCCCTATTTGCATGTCGATCAAGTGGTGACCTTCGAATGGGTAAATATTCTGAAGGTTTTGCGCAGTGCACAAGCTTAATACGATAACAGCAGCTGGTTCACGAGGGCCAGCTTTTTTGTGGACAAAAATAGCCGTGACGTCTTTGCGCAACGGCAACCGCCCGAAATGCGCCTGGTTTGAAAATCAGTGCGGTTCAGTGACAATTTGAGAAATAAAAAAGGCTGTCACATCAACGTTTTGAACGTCCATGACAGCCGGTGACACCCGATTATTGGGTAACTAGGACTCGAACCTAGACATTACGGATTCAGAGTCCGTTGCCTTACCAATTTGGCTATTACCCAGTGCTTAACAACGAGTAATAGTATATAAATTTTTGGGTGGGGTTGTCAAGACGGTCGGGCAAAAAAATTTGTGGCGGCTTGAAATATGTTAAAATGCAGTATCAAGAGGTTCGAAGAGAAGGGTGACCCAAATATGACCAAACAATTGCTGTTCCTGGTCCGTCATGGCCAAACAGAATTGAATGTGGCAGACAAACTGCAAGGCTGGATTGATTCGCCGTTAACTGCGGAGGGGATGAAATCAGCCCGGCAGTTGAGCCATATGCTGCGTAAAGTGGACTTTGCCGCAGCATATGCCAGCGACTTAGAACGTCAGCAAGTCACCGCCCGCCTGATTTTGCAAAAACATCCGGAAACGACACTGCATGTGAACACAGGTTTACGGGAGATGTACTTCGGGGCGCTGGAAGGACAACCGATGCGTCGAGTGTTTATCGAAATTGTGCGGCGCTATGGTTTGCGGACCGCGCGCAATTTGTATGCGGGTGACGGTAATATCATGGCAATGACGAATTCCTTTGCTGCACTAGATTCAACCGATCAAGCGGAGGATTATCGGACGTTGCAGCAGCGAATGACGACTACAATGCAGCACATCTGTGACCAAAACGAAGACGGTAATATTTTGATCGTCTCTTCTGGTTTATCGTTGAGTAACTATCTGTATGGATTGGATCGCTCAGTGATCAATGGCCACTTGCTGGACAATACCAGCGTGAGCCTAGTCGATGTGGAAGATGGTGTACCGACAGTATTGGCGGTGAATCTGACCAGTACCCGTGATTTAACAAACATATTGAAGGAAACCAATACGATTACGGATTGATTTTTCCTGTGAAGAGGCTATAAAAATGACACATTGTCATATGACAGTGTGTCATTTTTATTCGATAATGTGATAATGGAGGAGGAAAGCGGCCGTGCCCACCCAAACGTTTTTTAATTTACCTGAGATGAAGCGTCAACGGTTAATCGAAGCGGGCTTTTCTGTTTTTTCTCGGGCCAGTCTGGAAGACGCCTCCGTGAGTGAAATTGTCCGGTTGGCGAAAATTTCTCGAGGCAGTTTTTATCAGTATTTTGCTGATAAAAGAGACCTTTATTTTTACCTACTGACGCAGATGCGAGAACAATGGGTGGCCAATTCGACGGGTACCTTGCGGCGTCATCAGGGCGACCTATTTGCGACAGTGCGGGAGCTGGCACAAGCTGGCTTTCGTGATGTCAGTCGCGGCAAACACCGGGCGTTTTATCGCACGCTCTTCCTCAATTTCAGTTATCGCGGTACTGCCCAAGTCAATAAAGAATGGGCTAGGGCCTACAAGGCTGAGGGCCACCCGCGCACGCAATGGGCAGAAATGGTGGATGTGTCACGCCTGAATGTGTCCAATGATACCCAGCTGCGGACACTACTTTACATGCTTTTTGGTGTTTTCGCTCAAAACGTCGCGAACTACTTTAACGAGACGGCCGGTAAAAATGATGAACTGGTGGCTGAACAGTATCGCCAAAACATGCTGCTGATGTTTGATTGGCTGCAGTTCGGTGTTGAAAAAGAAACGCAGGAGGAAAGTTAATGATCAAGTTAATGAAATCCAGGATGTCCATTTGGGCCATCTTGGGCGCAATCCTGTTCATGACGGGACAAGTGGTGGCCAATTTATTCTTGCCTAACTTGACGGCAGACATCGTGAACAAGGGTATTGCCAACGGTGATGTGAATTATATCTGGCAAACTGGTATGCGCATGTTACTGGTGACCCTGGTGGCCGTTTTGTCGGCTACGGGGAACGTCTTTTTGGCGTCCCGGGCGTCGCAACAATTAGGTCAAAAACTGCGCAGCGATTTGTATCATAAAGTGCTGTACTACTCCAACGATCAGTTCGATCAGATTGGGACGAGTTCATTAATTACGCGGACGACCAACGATGTCGTACAGATTCAAAACGTCACCATGATGATGCTGCGGATGATGATCATGGCACCAATCACATTGGTCGGGGCTAGTTTTTTGGCCTATTCTAAAGATGCCTATCTGACCCGTATTTTCTTAGTCGTTATCCCAGTATTGGTCATCGTGATGGGCGGAACAATGTTTTTTGCTGTACCGTTGTTCAAAAAAATGCAGACGAAAACCGACCGGTTAAACCTGATTTTTCGAGAAGGTCTTACTGGGGTCCGGGTCATTCGGGCGTTTCGGCGGGATGCGTTTGAGCAAAACCGGTTCGATGTCGCCAACAAGGACTATACCCAGAATGCCCGGCGCGTTTTCTCCATCATAGCGGTCCTCTTCCCATTGGTGACACTGATTATGTCCGGGACTAACATCGGCATTGTGTGGTTTGGAGCCCAACGGATTGCGTCCCAGTCTATGGAAACTGGTAATATGATTGCCTTCATTACATACGCGATGCAAATTCTGATGAGTTTCATGATGCTCGCCATGGTGTTCTTCTTTGTTCCCCGGGCCCAAGCGTCCGCGACACGGATCAATCAGGTATTGGATGCCAAGACAACATTGACTTCGCCAACCCAAACCAAAGAGCAAAAATCAGCGACAGCGTCTTTGGATTTTAACAATGTCCAATTCCGTTATGCCCAAGCTGAGAATCCAGCATTAACCGGTGTCGACTTCCATGCCGCCACTGGCCAGACGGTAGCGATCATCGGGGGTACTGGTTCCGGTAAGACCACCTTGGTGAATCTTATCTCCCGCTTCTATGATGTGGAAAAGGGGGATGTCGATGTGAACGGCACGGATGTGCGTTCTTGGGATCTATCGGATCTCCACCGGCACGTCGCTTTCGTACCGCAAAAATCAGTTCTATTCCGCGGCACCATTCGTTCAAATATGCTGTATGGTAATGAACAGGCCACCGATGAACAGATTTGGCACGCTTTGGATATTGCCCAAGCCACAGAATTTGTGAAAGGCTTATCCGCCGGTCTGGACGCCGTTGTTGAACAGGGCGGGAATAACTTCTCCGGTGGTCAAAAGCAGCGTTTGGCAATTGCCCGGGCACTGGTAAAGCCAGCCAGCATTTACGTATTCGACGATTCTTTCTCTGCTTTGGACTTCAAAACGGACGCAAATTTACGGGCTGCTTTGCATCATGATACTCAAATGCAGCAAAGCGTCGTGGTCATCGTTGGGCAGCGGGTATCCACTGTGGCCGATGCGGACACGATTATTGTATTAGATAGCGGTAAGATGGTTGGTCGCGGCACCCACCAAGAATTATTGGCGAATAATAAGACGTACCAAGAAATTGTCTCGTCGCAAATTCGAAAGGGGGAGACACACCATGAGTGATAATAAAACGAGTCGCCGACCGGTAAATGCGGGTCCGCGGGGGCCAATGCGCGGAATGGGTGTCAAGGTCAAGCCAAAGAATTTCTGGGGCACGACTCGGCGCTTAATGGGTTATATGAAACCCCACGCCATTGCCTTTTCAGCGGTAATTATTTTGGCGGTGGTATCCCAAATTTTCCAAGTGCGGACGCCCAAAATCTTAGGGGAAGCCACAACTGAAATCTTCAAAGGGGTCATGAAAGGGACCGCTGAACAAAAAGCGGGAATCACAGTGAATCAATTCCCGATTGACTTCGGTAAGATTCAACAAATTATTATGACGGTGGTGCTTCTTTACCTGGCAGCAGCCCTATTCAGCTTTCTGCAGCAGTTTATCATGACCCAGGTATCCCAGGACACGGTTTATCGGTTAAGGCGCGATCTAAAGGATAAGATGGCCCGGGTGCCAGTCCAATATTATGATACACATCCCAATGGGGACATCATGTCTCGGGCTATCAACGATATGGATAATATTGCCGGCACTTTGCAGCAAAATATTACCCAGGCCATTACCAGTACCGTCATGTTTATCGGGACGTTATGGATGATGGCTTCCATCAGCTGGTTACTAACGGGGATTGCCGTTTTAACCATTCCGTTGAGTCTGATTGTTGTTGGTATTGTGGCCCCCCGGTCACAGAAGTTCTTCGCGGCTCAACAAAAGTCTTTGGGTTTATTGAATGATCAAATTGAAGAAAATTATAGTGGTCATATCGTTAACAAGTCCTTCAACCACGAAGATAAGAGTATTACCCAGTTTGAAGTCGAAAACAAGAAATTGTACGACTCTTCTTGGAAAGCTCAAATGATTTCGGGGATCATCATGCCCTTAATGACTTTCGTGAATAACTTGGGTTACGTCTTTGTCGCCATTTTCGGGGGCGTGCGGGTAGCGAACGGGCAGGTCAGCTTAGGGGATGTGCAAGCCTTCTTGCAGTATACCCAACAATTCTCCCAACCGATTTCACAACTTGCCAACCTCGCTAATACCATTCAAGCAACAATTGCGTCAGCAGAGCGGATTTTTGAAGTGCTCGATGAACCAGAAATGACTGAAACGCACTCGAATGTCGCACCGATTCCCGATGACAAACGCAAAATTGCCTTGGAACATGTTCAATTTGGCTATGTCGGAAAGCCGCAGTTGATGAGCGATTTCAATTTGGATGTATATACGGGTCAAATGGTCGCCATCGTAGGGCCCACCGGTGCAGGGAAAACGACGATCATCAACTTGTTGGAGCGCTTCTATGATATCAGCGGCGGTTCGATCCGCTTGGCGGGTACTGATACTCGGGATATCAAACGGTCAGATTTACGGGCGCACTTTGCCATGGTGCTTCAGGATACCTGGTTATTTACGGGTTCAATCATGGATAATTTGCGCTATGGGCGAGAAAATGCCACGGATGACGAAATTTATGCAGCGGCCACAGCGGCCCATGCGGACGGTTTTATTCGTCAGTTACCCAATGGCTATGCCACTGTTTTGAATGAGGAAGCTTCAAATATTTCGCAGGGACAACGGCAGCTGTTGACGATTGCCCGGGCATTTGTGGCTGACCCGGACATTCTAATTTTGGATGAAGCGACCAGTTCGGTGGATACGCGGACAGAATTGCATATTCAACACGCGATGGAACGGCTGCTTAAGGGTCGGACCAGCTTCGTGGTAGCCCACCGGCTGTCGACCATTCAAGACGCTGACAACATCATCGTGATGAACCACGGTGATGTCGTGGAAACTGGGACCCATCAGAGCCTGTTAGCAGAAAATGGTTTCTATGCGGATTTGTATAACAGTCAATTCTCTGGTAATTTGGCCATGGCCCAACCAGACTAAATTACATTTATGACAACACTGAGTCGCTAGTTCACCTTGATTACGGTAATTCTGCAGTCATGGTGAGTCGGCGGCTCAATTTTTGTCCTTAGAAAACATCAAGAAGAATGAGATTCAAGCCGGCATGCTTGAATTTTAACGCTGGTTCGCTCACAATTAACACAGACTACGAATCGAGAAGGGATTGGGATCGATGTCCGGTTATAATATTGCCGATGAAACACGAATCGGCTTCGTGGCCTTGAAGGTCAAAGATCTGCAAGCAATGTTGGATTTCTATTCACAGATTGCAGGTTTGGCATTGTTAAAACGTTCAGAAGAGGCCGCGTACCTGGGCGCTCGGCAGAATCAAGAAGTATTGGTGACATTGCACAAAATTGCGGGTGAAAAGCCCAAGGAAGCTACAGCAGGATTGGAACACTTTGCCATTCTGCTGCCGGATCGCAATACGTTGGGTTCTGCTTTGCAGCACATGGTCGATAATGGTATTGCCATTGACGGCGTGTATGAAAATGCCTATTCGCAAACGTTTATCATTCATGATCCAGAGGGCAACGGTGTGGAATTTGCTTATGATAAATCGGCGGCAGAGTGGCGTAATATTAATGCTGTCGACTGGCACAGCGAACGCACCGTGAAGATTCCTTTAGACAATGTGTTGAACCACCAGGATGGTAAATACTCAGAGGCACCCGCGGGGGTCAATATTGGCCATGTCCAGTTGCGCGTAAACAATTTGAAAGAAACGGCAAATTTTTACGAAAAGGGACTTGGTTTCTCAATCAATGACGATGCTGATCCCAAGCAGCTGTTTCTGGCCGCTGGCGATTATCATCATCATATTGGCGTGAATTTGGCCGATAGCGGGCAGCTGGCTAGGCCAGCGTTCAATAATTATGGGCTCGACTTTGTCAATTTGGTATTACCAAACGAAAGTGCCATGGACTTATTGCAAACCAATTTGGCTGCGCAAGGATTTTCGGACTTTGATTATAACGCCCAGTTTCATTATCTCCAGGTGACAGATCCCAATGGTATTAACCTCTGGTTTTCACTGGCATGAGACAGAGTCAGGCATTGATTAATCGCTTAACAACGGCTCGGATTGTGCCCGGTTGTGCCTATGCGTATATCGGCCCAGCGACAGTGTCTAGCCAGATTAATGGATATTCCGCGCTGTGGCCGATACCAGCGCCCCTTGCGCCCACGGCTCAGTTTGATTTAGCATCACTGACCAAAGTAGTGGGGACGCTGACAGTGTTTTTGCAGGCAGTGGACCAGGGATTACTCACACCGGATAGTGCGTTGGCAGACTTTTTACCGACCATGACGGATCATCGAGTGACCTTCCGCCATCTCTTGACCCATACTTCCGGTATTGCAGGCTACATTCCCCACCGCAACGAATTGCCTGCACCGGCGTTAAAGGAGGCGCTGCTGCGGTTGCCGGTTACTGAAGCTTTTGCAGGGTGGCCAATATATAGCGACACGAATTTATTGTTGACTGGTTTTGTGTTGGAAAAATTGTATGGCGCAGCGATTCATGATTTAATTACCGATCGCGTATTGGGTCCCCTTGGTTTGGCAGGTGCAACATTTCAACCTGACCAAGCTGTCCCTACTTTGTACGATGTGTCGACGAAAACCAACTTCGCAGGGGTTGTGCATGATCCTAAGAGCCGTATTCTAGGCCCCCACAGCGGCTCTGCAGGTCTTTTCAGTGATCTGGCGACCCTCATACGCTTTGGTCAGTGGTATTTAGGTCAGTGGGCGCCAGTGGCAGCGCCGGTCACTCAGACGAGGTTACAGACGTTGTGGCACGATTGGGCGCCGCGTCATGGTCATCGATCTCTGGGCTGGGATTTAAAGACAACGCCACATGGTACGCCGGTCCTGTTTCACACTGGGTTCACAGGGACGTTTATGGCGTTAGACCGCCAGCATCAGCAGGGCTTGATTGTGCTCACTAATCGAATCTATCCCAACGGTCACAATGACCGCTTCTTGATTAACCGCGAACGGATCGTGAATACGTGGTTGGCGGAATGTGATCGGACTTAAAAAACGACTCTACCAATACGCAATCCGTATGGTAGAGTCGTTTTTGTCCATATCGAGGTTATTCATTCACCAATTGCTGGCTCACATAATTCTGATCGGCTAATGCTTTACGCAATTCCAACATGGCAGTATAAGTGGCCAACACATAGATGCGATCGTTGGGGATTTGCTTGATCAAAGGGATGACATCCACTACATTCTCGGCAGTTTGCATCCGTTCAGCGGGTACACCGGCCACTTGCAGGCGCAGTGAAATGTCTTTGTACCGATGGCCACCGGTGATAATCGCGGGAATCTTTGGGTAATCCAAGTCTTCAAAGCGACCATCCCAAATCCAACTGGTATCAATACCATCAGCATAATTTGAATTGAGCAATACCGCGAGCGAATATGATTGAGGATCATTGCCAATCATGGTCAAGACTTGATTCAAACCCACCGGATTTTTAACAAGGATTATCGTCACTGTTTTACCGCCCATGGTAATCACTTCTTGCCGGCCAAAGACAGTTTCGTCACCCGCTAAGGCATTGACGATCGCTGGACCAGCGATACCGAATTCACGAGCGACGGTATAGGCCGCCAAAGTGTTATAGATGTTATACATGCCGCCAATGTGAATCGTGGCCGAATGTCCATCCAGATCGAATTGAGATTCCGTTGGTAACAATGTGTCCACTTTGTTCACGGTGTATTTGAGAGCGGGACGGTGAAATCCGCAATTCGGGCAAAAGTAATTACCTAGATTTGCGTAGGTATTGAAGTGATAGTGAAGAATGTGATCGCATACTGGACATAAAACACCATCTGTATTGACGTCTGCCCGGATGTCACCTTGATCGGGCAAGTTGAAACCGTAATACACCTTTGGATTTGGCAATTTTTTTGAATTAAAGATTGGGGCGTCACCATTGGCCACGATGGTGGCGTCTGGACACCGGCGAATACCAGCCAAGATTTTTTCGTACGTGGTATATATTTCACCGTACCGGTCCATTTGATCCCGGAAAATATTGGTGAGGACAAACATCTTGGGATGCAACTGAATAGCCACCCGCTCCACATTAGCTTCATCAACTTCTAAAACGGCCAATCCTTTTTGTCCCCGAGCTGGTTGCGGCTTTGCTAAGAAGGCTGCGACAATACCTTGGGTCATGTTTGAGCCGGTAGGGTTGGTCAAGATATTTTGGTAGCCTTGACCAAGCGCCTTCACCGTCAATGCGGTGGTTAATGTCTTGCCATTGGTTCCGGTAATAATAATGGTGTCATACCGTTTGCCAAGAGCACTTAAGGCATTGGGCGCCATACGTTCTACCAGCTGACCTGGAAAGGAACTGCCGCCATTGCGAAAGGTATGTAAAAACCAGTACACACTTTTTCCTGCTGTAATTGCCAATTGCTCCCGAATACTCATCCGTCGACACCCATCCTTTGTGAACTGATTTCTTGATAAATTTTAGCATAGATGAAGGTGGAAGCACAGCGAGAGGGCGGAGCCGGCCGGTTAGGGGCGTAGGCAGAAGGCAGGGCAGGCAGAAAACCCGGTTTTAGATTTTTTGCCTGCCCTGCCTTCTGCCCTAGCCCCTGGTCGGCTCCGCCCGTTTATGTGAGACCGCCTTGAACCGTATACGCCTGGGCCATCCCAGGGACAGACAAATGCAGTGACCAATAAAACTTTAGGGTTTGCGCCCGTTCTTAACTCGTTGTAAACGGGCAAAGCCGAGCAGAAGCTATGAGATAAGGTAGGGGCGGTGTAAAACTTAAGTGCGAGTTTTTCACCNACGGGCAAAGCCGAGCAGAAGCTATGAGATAAGGTAGGGGCGGTGTAAAACTTAAGTGCGAGTTTTTCACCGCCCCTGCCTTATCTCTACGCTTCTGACCGCTCGGCTTTGCCCTCTGCTTCACTCTCTCTTTTTTTTCCGCTATACTAATTAAGATCTTGACGAAAGTGGGGGTGGCTGTTTTGGCCCAATTGTTTTTCCGTTACGGCGCAATGAACAGTGGTAAGTCCATCGAAATTTTGAAGGTGGCCCATAATTATGAAGAACAGAATAAACCGGTAGTTTTAATGACCAGTCATTTGGATACCCGTAGTGGAGAAGGTGTGATTGCCAGCCGGATCGGTTTGCACCGACCGGCATTGCCGATTTTAGATGATACAAATATTTTTGCAGTGGCTGATGCGCAACCAGTTAAGCCCGCTTGTGTGCTCATTGATGAGGCTCAGTTTCTAAAAAGAGATCAAATTCTGCAGGCCTGCCGGGTCGTGGATGATTTAGGCATTCCGGTAATGGCGTTTGGGTTAAAAAACGACTTTCGCAATGAATTATTTGAAGGGTCTAAGTATTTACTCCTGTTTGCGGATAAAATTGAAGAGATGAAGACGATTTGTTGGTTCTGCAACCACAAAGCCACAATGAATCTGCGCGTACACGATGGACAGCCAGTGTATGAAGGAGAACAAATCATGATTGGCGGCAACGAGTCTTATTACCCAGTGTGCCGCCATCACTACCTTCACCCGCCGCTGAATAAATTAGAAGGAAGCGATGACGTAAATGGATAAGATTATTGCTCAGCTGGAGGGCGTTTTGGCCCGCTATGATGAGCTTCAAGAAATGATGGCCGATCCAGATGTAATTTCGGATACGAAACGCTATATGGCCGTCAGCAAAGAAGAGGGCAGCATGCGGGATGTGGTGCAAAAATATAAGCACTACAAAACAGTGATGCACGACATCGAGGAAAGCGAAGAGGTCTTGGCAGATTCTAAGGATTCTGATTTGGAAGAACTCGCTAAGGAAGATCTGGCCAATTTGCGGTCCGAAAAAGACACATTAGAGCATGAGATCCTCGTCCTGATGCTGCCTGCCGATCCTAATGACGATAAGAATATCATCATGGAAATTCGCGGTGCTGCCGGTGGCGACGAAGCCAGTTTGTTTGCGGCCGATCTTTTGGGTATGTATGAAAAGTATGCGGAACGCCAAGGTTGGAGCTTCGAAATCGTTGATGAGAATAAAACCGACGTGGGCGGCTATAAAGAAGTTGCGGTAATGATTACTGGCGATCGAGTCTATTCCAAATTGAAGTATGAGAATGGCGCTCACCGCGTTCAGCGGGTACCGGTGACCGAATCTGCTGGTCGGGTCCATACATCCACGGCGACGGTGGCGGTCATGCCAGAATATGACGAAATTGATTTCCAACTGGATCCCAAGGATATCCGCGTGGATGTTTATCGGTCGTCTGGTGCCGGTGGTCAGCATATCAACAAGACTTCCTCGGCCGTGCGGATGACCCATTTGCCCACGGGTATTGTGGTGGCCATGCAGGATCAACGCTCACAGCAACAAAACCGGGAAAAAGCAATGCAAATTTTGCGTTCGCGGGTTTACGACTTTTACGAAACCCAAAATCAGGATAAGTACGATGAAAACCGAAAGAATAAGGTTGGTACCGGTGACCGTTCTGAACGGATTCGAACTTATAATTATCCGCAAAACCGAGTGACCGATCACCGCATTGGTCTGACCCTCAATAAATTGGATCGGATTATGAATGGTGACTTGGACGAAATTATTGATGCACTGATCGTCCACGACCAGGCTCAAAAACTGGAGAACCTGCAAAATGCCGGAGTCCAGTAAACACTCAGTCACTTATGCCCAGTGGGTGGATCAAATCGGGACACAGTTGGCAGCTGCCGGATTAGACGATGGCGGTGCTGAATACGTGGTGTTAGCTAGAAATAATTGGCGGCACACCGATTTTGTCATCCACGGCCGCAATTTAATTCCAGTCCCTTTGCGACAGCAACTGGCGAGTGACGCGCAGCGGTTGTTAGCTGCTGAGCCAGCGCAATATGTGGTGGGGCAAGCGTGGTTTTATGGCCGTCCTTTCCAAGTCGGCCCAGGCGTATTGATTCCACGGCCAGAAACGGAAGAACTCGTGGCGTGGCTGTTGGATTCATTACCGGCGCAACAACCTTTGCAGGTATTGGATATGGGCACCGGTTCAGGTGCGATTGCCGTGACGGTGGCCAGCGAACGACCGGATTGGCAGGTTACAGCGACAGATATTTCACCTCGGGCGTTGGCAGTGGCAGAAAAGAATGCCGCTATCCTGGCACCGCACAGTATCCACTTTTTATCAGGGGACATGTTTCAGCCAGTGAGCGACAAGCAATATGATGTCGTGATCAGCAATCCGCCGTATGTGGCCTGGTCTGAACTCGGCGTGATGGATCAGTCAGTCAAAAAATTTGAACCCAGCATTGCGTTGTTTGCGCCCCACGATGGATTGGCTTTTTATGAACAATTCATTCGGGAAGTGCCTGCCCATTTAACAGCTGCTGGCCGGATTTTTCTGGAGTACGGCTATCAACAAGCCCCCGCGTTAAAAACGATATTAGCTGCACCAGACTGGCAGGCCAACTTTCGACGCGACATGGCCGGCCATCCCCGCATGGTCCAAGCCATTTGGCAAACACAAAAAAGTTCAACAATGAGCAAAAAAGAAGGAAATAGATAGTGAATACGTTACGATTAAAACCAGAAGAAGTCGATCAAGCAGCCCAATTCATTAAAGCAGGGAAATTGGTGGCTTTTCCAACAGAAACAGTTTACGGCCTTGGCGCCGATGCCACGAATGAGGAAGCGGTGAAGCAGGTGTATGCGGCCAAGGGCCGGCCCAGCGATAATCCACTTATTGTCACCGTCTCTGGCCCCGATCAAGTGGCCCAGTATGCGGCAGGCATTACGCCAAAAGTTCAGGCACTGTTTGATAATTTCTGGCCGGGACCGTTAACCATCATTTTGCCCATCAAACCCAATGCATTGCCCAGTGCCGTGACAGGGGGCTTACGCACAGCCGCTTTCCGCAATCCAGCGGATAAACTGACCCGAGAGATCATTAGCCGCGCGGGGGTACCCATTGTCGGTCCAAGTGCGAATACATCCGGTAAACCCAGTCCGACCACTGCGGACCATGTCCTCCACGACATGGATGGCAAGATTGCAGCTGTACTGGATGATGGTCAGACCAAGGTCGGGGTAGAATCTACGATTGTGGACATGTCCGTGGTGCCGCCGGTTATTTTACGGCCAGGGGCAATTTCTGCCCATGATCTTGAACCGATTATTGGGAAAGTGTTGAATGACAGCCATAAGGTCAAGGCCAACGAAATTCCTAAGGCACCGGGAATGAAGTATAAACATTATGCGCCCAACGCCCAAGTGATTATTGTGCGGGACCCGGCAGATTTTGCCAAAGCGATTGCCTGGGCAGAGGAAAAGGCACCTGTGGGCTTATTGGCCACTGATGCCGTGTTGGAGAAGCAAAATACGGTGCGGTTTAAATCCCAGTACTCATTGGGAAATGATGTCGAGTCTGCCACTCACCGCCTGTTTGCCGGACTGCGTTATTTTGACCTAAACCCCGAAATCAAAATCATCTTGGCCCAGGGTTTTACCCCGGACGGTCTGGGCTTAGCCTACATGAATCGGTTGGAAAAAGCCGCGGGGTTGCAATATTTCGATTAGCTGGTTTGGAATGAATCAATTTTGAGAGGATGAGCGCCATGACAACCCCAACATATGAAAATGAAGATCATGAATTGTGGGCAGCAGTGCACCAGGAAGAAGATCGTCAACAGCATAATGTCGAGTTGATTGCTTCTGAAAACATCGTTTCCACTGGTGTGCGTGCCGCGCAAGGGTCAGTACTCACTAATAAATACGCGGAAGGTTATCCTGGTCACCGTTTTTATGGCGGTTGCGAGTACATCGATATTGTGGAAAACCTCGCCATTGACCGGGCCAAAAAATTGTTTGGTGCGGAATATGCCAATGTTCAACCGCACTCTGGTTCTCAGGCAAATGAAGCTGCTTACCGTGCCTTTTTGAAACCCGGGGACAAGGTCTTGGGGATGGATTTGTCGGCTGGTGGGCACTTGACGCATGGTTCACCCGTTAACTTTTCAGGTGAGACTTATGCGTTCCATAGTTATGGTGTGGATCCAAAAACGGAACGAATTGATTACGATGCAATCCGGTCATTAGCGGAAGAAATTCGGCCGCGGATGATCGTCGCGGGCGCATCGGCTTATTCGCGCACAATTGATTTCTCTAAATTTCGCGCCATTGCGGATTCTGTGGGAGCTTATTTAATGGTGGACATGGCGCATATTGCCGGACTCGTTGCGGCTGGCTTGCATCCTAGTCCAGTACCTTATGCTGACGTGGTGACCACGACGACCCATAAGACATTACGGGGACCCAGGGGCGGGCTGATTTTAGCTAAGGCAGACTATGGTCGGGCCATCAATTCGGCTGTTTTTCCTGGTACCCAGGGTGGTCCTTTAGAACATGTCATTGCCGCCAAGGCAGTTGCGTTGAATGAAGCTTTGCAGCCAGAGTTCAAGACGTATATCCAACAGGTGCTCAAAAACACTGCCGTCATGGCCGATTATTTTGCTGAACAGCCTGATTTACGGGTCGTTTCCGGCGGTACGGATAATCACCTCTTCATGGTGGATGTGACAGGCGTTGGTATGAGCGGTCGCGATGTGCAAGACTTATGCGATAGTATTGCTATTACACTTAATAAAAATACGATTCCTGGCGAGAAACTCGGACCGTTTAAGACCAGTGGTGTGCGAATTGGTGCAGCGGCGGTCACTAGCCGTGGCTTTGACGAGAAAGATTGTCATGAAGTCGCGGAAATTATCGTGCACGCTTTGCACCACCATGATGATCCTGCAGTATTGGCCACGCTTCGTCAGCAGGTGTACGAATTAACCGATCGCCGCCCAATTACCCGGTAAGCGGGTCTTTTGCTGCGCAAAGCATGGTAGAATAGAAGAAAATGCAAAGGAAGGTATCGCACATTGGGAAAATTTACAGTGTTGAATCATCCGCTGATCCAACATAAGCTCACCATCATTCGGGACAAACACACGGGTACGAAGGAATTTCGTGAAGTCGCTAACGAA
Organism: Schleiferilactobacillus perolens DSM 12744; assembly: GCF_001435585.1. Classification (GTDB taxonomy): domain Bacteria; phylum Bacillota; class Bacilli; order Lactobacillales; family Lactobacillaceae; genus Schleiferilactobacillus; species Schleiferilactobacillus perolens. Next base: position 253,082 of record NZ_AZEC01000002.1, on the reverse strand, counting down.
ATTGCTGAGTTAATGGTCTATGAAATTACCCGGGATTTGCCTTTGGAGGATGTTGAAATCGAAACGCCGATGGGTAAAACCATCCAGAAACAATTGGCCGGCAAAAAATTAGCAGTCATTCCGATCTTACGGGCTGGTCTGGGCATGGTGGACGGTGTCTTGGAATTGGTACCAGCCGCCAAGGTCGGGCATATTGGGATGTATCGGGATGAAAAGACGTTGAAGCCCCATGAATACTTCGTCAAGATGCCGGAAGATATTGATCAACGGGAGCTGTTTATCGTTGATCCAATGCTGGCCACGGGTGGTTCTGCAAACATGGCCATTGCGGCTTTAAAGAAGCGTGGTGCGACTCACATGCGCCTGGTGGTATTAGTTGCCGCGCCTGAAGGGGTCAAAACGGTCCAGGCTGAAAATCCCGACGTGGACATCTATGCGGCCGCATTGGATGATCATTTGAACGACAATGGCTATATTGTGCCAGGCTTGGGTGACGCGGGTGATCGGTTATTCGGTACCAAGTAGTCGCATGTGTGCGAGGACTGCGATGAATTGTTGATTAGTGCGCGCATTTTTTTGGACAATCCCTTGTAATTGTCCATTTCGCAACCGTTTTCCGCACTTCTTTCACTTTGTCTTTTAGACTTAGTGGTGTTATCATTCCAAGTGTGTTCGGGAGAGAGTGCACGTTTCTTGCACGACTCTACCCACCATTTTCAGAAAGGAGGTCACAACGTGAACGAGAAGTATCCGATCGTGGAATTTATGGGGATTCGCTTCAACTTGGCCAATGATTTATCCGGTATTGTTGCCGCTGTCTTAGTTTTTGCATTGGTATTTTGGCTGTCCCGTAAACCCCAGTTTCGCCCCACAAAGAAGCAAAATATTTTAGAATGGTTGATCGACTTCACCGATGGTATCGTGCATAGTGCGATCCCAGGTGAAGCTGCTCAGCCTTTTCGTTTATTTGCCTTTGTGTTGTTCTTGTTCATTTGGATGTCCAATCAACTGGGTTTGGCGATTGAAGTCAATGTTGGCGGCACGACTTGGATCAAGTCGCCCACAAGCGATCCAATGGTGACCATGTCTTTGGCCTTCATGGCCTTAGTCTTGACCCATTACTTCTCTGTACGCAAGTTTGGTTTTGGCGGGTATTTGCATAATTACCTGCGACCAATGGCCCTTTTGTTGCCAATTAACTTGTTGGAGGAGTTCACGAACTTCTTGACGCTGGCTCTCCGGCTCTATGGTAATATTTTTGCCGGTGAAATTTTGTTGACTTTACTGGGCTCCGTTATGAAGAGTTTCGGTATTGTGAGTATTGTGCTGGCGGCTCCCTTGGAGCTGATTTGGCAAGGATTCTCCGTATTCATCGGATCCATTCAGGCCTATGTTTTTGTGACACTGGCTATGGTGTACATGTCACGGAAATTGGAAACAGAATAAACATAATCTAGGAGGAACTTACATGCAATATATTGCCGCTTCTATCGCTGCGGGCTTAGCTGCCCTGGCTGCATCTTTTGGTAACGGGTTAGTTATTTCCCGGACGGTGGAAAGCATCTCCCGTCAGCCCGAGGTTGCTGGTACGCTGCGTACCTTGATGTTCATCGGTGTTGGTTTAATTGAAGCCGTGCCGATCTTGTCTGTCGCCGTCGCCTTCGTTATTCTCTTTGTCTAACTTCAAGGCAACGAATTTGGACGAAGGGAAGTGTGTATGATTGGCTAATGATTTAATATTAGCAGGTGGCCTATATGTTGGCGACTTGATTCTTTACCTCGTTCTCTTCACATTATTGATGTGGGCTGTTGGGCACTTTGCCTGGGGTCCCATTAACGCCATGATGCAAAAACGGCAAGATAAGGTCAATGGTGACATTGATCATGCCCAAAAGGCGCGCAGTGATGCCGAAGACAACCAGAAAAAGACTGCTGCTGCACTAGCAGATTCTAAGAATCAAGCCGTTTCCATTATCGCCGAAGCGCAAAAGCGCGGATCGGCGCAAGAAGACGCCATAATGAAACAAGCCCATGCGGCAGCAGCAGCGACTCAAGCCGCTGCTGAAAAAGATGCCGCTCAGGCCCGTCAAGATGCACTTGCCCACGCAAAGGACGACATTGCCAGTTTGTCTGTGGAAATTGCCAGTAAGATGATCAATAAAGAGTTGGATGCCAGCGCCCATCAGCAATTGATCAATTCTTATATTAAAGGATTGGATGATCATGGCAAAGCTTGATAGACAGACTGTGGGCACGCGTTATGCCAAAGCATTATTGGCAGTGGCCAATGAGCAAAATAATGCGGCACAGATTCTGGATGAACTCCAGGAATTGGCGCAAGTCTTTGCCGCACAGCCGGATTTGGGCCAAATCTTAACAGACAATCGATTGTCTGCGTTAGAGAAGGCACCAATTCTGACCGGATTGCAACAGCCGTTTTCCAAATTAATACAGACATTGCTGCAAATGATGTTTGATTATAAACGGATGACTGATCTGCCTGACGTGGTGACGGCGTACGAACGCTTTTACGATGCCCAACAGGGAATTATTGAGGCGTTTGTGACGTCAGTTGTACCATTGAGCACAGACCAGCAGACAGCGTTGCAAGAAACTTTGGCAAAACGTTATGGCGCTACTGCCGTTCATCTGCATTTGCAACAAGATCCCGCTTTAATCGGCGGAGTTGTTGTACGGGTGCACGATGAAGTCCTAGATGGCAGTGTGGCGCGTCGGTTGGCGCACCTCAAGCAAGCGTTAATGACTTCGTGATTGGTCGCAAGAGAGGTGAAATGAATGAGCATCAAAGCTGAGGAAATCAGTGCTCTGATCAAAAAACAATTAGAGAGTTACCAAGATGATCTGCAAGTCGACGAAGTGGGTACTGTCACTTACGTCGGTGATGGGATTGCCCGTGCGACCGGACTGGAAAATGCCATGAGTAATGAGCTGTTGCAATTTTCCAATGGCTCTTATGGGGTCGCCCAGAACTTGGAAACAAACGATGTCGGGATCATTATCCTGGGAGAGTTTGATAATATTCGTGAAGGCGATCGGGTCAAGCGGACCGGCCGAATCATGCAAGTACCGGTCGGTGATGCCATGATTGGCCGCGTGGTCAACCCATTAGGTCAACCAGTCGATGGACAAGGACCGATCAATACGGACAAAACCCGTCCCATTGAATCACCAGCCCCCGGCGTCATGCAACGTCAATCCGTTGATGAACCATTGCAGACTGGGCTTAAAGCAATTGATGCCTTGGTACCAATTGGCCGTGGTCAGCGGGAGTTGATCATTGGTGATCGTAAGACTGGTAAAACATCCATTGCCATCGATACCATTTTGAACCAAAAGGGTCAAAATATGATCTGTATTTACGTCGCGATTGGCCAGAAACAATCGACAGTTCGTGCACAAGTGGAGACATTACGTAAATACGGGGCGTTGGATTATACCATTATTGTTGAAGCGGGTCCTTCTGAACCTGCCCCAATGCTCTATATCGCACCCTATTCTGGGTCTGCGATGGGTGAGGAGTTCATGTATAACGGCAAACACGTGCTCATTGTGTTTGACGATCTGTCTAAACAGGCAGTTGCTTACCGTGAACTTTCTTTACTGCTTCGTCGTCCACCTGGTCGTGAAGCTTATCCGGGGGACATTTTCTACTTACATTCTCGTTTACTGGAACGGTCCGCTAAGCTGAGTGATAAGCTGGGCGGCGGTTCCATGACCGCTTTGCCGATCATTGAAACCCAGGCAGGCGATATCTCTGCTTATATTCCAACCAACGTAATTTCGATTACTGATGGTCAGATCTTCTTGGAAAGTGATCTGTTCTTCTCTGGGACACGGCCGGCTATTGATGCCGGGGCTTCCGTATCTCGGGTTGGTGGTGCGGCACAGATTAAGGCAATGAAAAAAGTTGCCGGAACTTTGCGGACAGATTTGGCTTCTTATCGGGAGCTGGAATCATTCACCCAATTCGGTTCTGACTTGGATGCAGCGACTCAGGCAAAGTTGAACCGTGGTCGTCGAACAGTGGAGGTATTGAAGCAAGGCTTGCACAAACCATTAGCAGTGGAAAAACAGGTTTTGATTTTGTATGCCTTGGTTCATGGTTACTTGGATGCTGTGCCGGTTGACGATATTACTCGGTTTGAAACAGAATTGTTTGCTTACTTTGATGGCACCCATGCGGATGTTCTGAAACAAATCAAAGATACTGGTGATTTGCCGAAGGATGATTCATTGGAGCAGGCCGTGAAAGACTTTGCGGCTGGATTCTCGACGCAAAAGCAAACGCCCGCTCAAGAAGCTGCTGCCGTGAATGGTGGCAAACAGGGTAATACCACACAAAGTCAAGCGAAATAGGAGGGGGCAACATGGCTGATTCCTTAATTGACATTAAACGGCGCATTGCCTCAACCAAGAGTACTCGGCAAATCACCAAAGCAATGCAGATGGTCTCTGGTTCCAAGTTGAATCGAATTCAACAGCGTTCCACTGATTATCAGGTTTATGCGGATAAGATTCGTTCTATTGTGACACATTTGGCCAGCGCTCAATTGCTGGCAAAAGCGAATGAAGTAGGTAGTAGTTCGAATCCATTGACGGATGAGCTGGGCATTAGCCTCAGTGATTTAATGATTCAGCGGCCGGTCAAGAAGACTGGTTACCTGGTCATCACATCGGATCGTGGTTTGGTCGGTGGTTACAATAACACCATCCTCAAAGCCATGCTGGATATGATTCACCGGGATCATGACCCATCTGGTCCAGATTACGCGATTATGGCGATTGGCGGAACGGGTGCCGACTTCTTTAAGACAAACAACATGAATTTGATTTATGAATATCGCGGTATCAGTGATATCCCTACCTTCGATGAAATTCGGGAAATTCTTTCAACTGCTGTCACCATGTATGACAACGGCGTGTTCGATGAATTGTATGTGTGCTACAACCATCATATCAATTCATTGAGCAGCGCGTTCCGGGTTGAAAAAATGCTGCCGATTAATGACATTGAAGCGGAAGAGGATGACACTGAAGCACCCGTGACAACGGAGTATGACACTGACCCGTCATTGTCTGTTGTGTTGAGTGCGATTTTACCGCAATTTGCTGAAAGCCTGATCTTCGGTGCGATTCTGGATGCCAAGACGGCTGAACATGCCTCTGCAATGACGGCGATGAAGTCGGCATCAGATAATGCAGACGACATGATCAGTACGCTGACGACGCAATTGAACCGCGCTCGGCAGGCTCAAATCACAACGGAAATCACCGAAATTGTCGGTGGTGCCGCTGCGTTGGAATAATCAAGATGGGAGGAGACAATTGAATGAGTGAAGGTACAATCGTCCAAGTCATCGGTCCTGTTGTCGATGTGACTTTTCCACTTGACGGCTCATTGCCGGATATTAACAATGCGCTGGAAGTGAAAAACAATAACCAACAAACCGTTGTCTTGGAAGTCGCTCTGGAGCTCGGTGACGGCGTTATGCGGACCATCTCGATGGAATCCACCGATGGTTTGCAGCGCGGGATGACCGTCAAAGATACTGGCGGTCCCATCTCTGTCCCTGTGGGTAAGGAAACTTTAGGACGGGTATTTAACGTTTTAGGGCAACCAATCGACGGTGGCCCAGAATTCCCAGCCGACTTCAGACGCGACCCCATTCACCGTGAGCCGCCTAAGTACGCCGATATTAGTACGACTTCGGAAGTGTTGGAAACTGGCATTAAAGTCATTGACTTGCTGGCTCCGTATTTACGAGGTGGGAAAGTTGGTTTGTTCGGCGGTGCCGGTGTTGGTAAAACTGTATTAATTCAAGAATTAATTCATAACATTGCCGAAGAACACGGGGGCATCTCCGTCTTTACCGGGGTTGGTGAACGGACCCGGGAAGGGAACGACCTTTATTTTGAAATGAAGGGTTCCGGGGTGCTTGAAAAAACCGCACTGGTCTTTGGTCAGATGAATGAACCGCCTGGTGCCCGGATGCGGGTGGCGTTGACTGGTTTGACTCTGGCTGAATACTTCCGGGATGTCGCCGGGCAGGATGTGTTGTTGTTCATCGACAACATTTTCCGATTTACCCAGGCTGGTTCCGAAGTTTCTGCATTGCTGGGTCGAATGCCGTCTGCTGTAGGTTATCAACCCACATTGGCGACAGAAATGGGCCAGTTGCAGGAACGGATCGTATCCACTAAAAAGGGTTCAGTCACATCGATTCAAGCCATTTACGTGCCGGCCGATGACTATACCGACCCGGCGCCTGCCACTGCGTTTGCCCATTTGGACGCGACGACTAACTTGGAACGACGGTTGACTGAACAAGGGATTTATCCAGCAGTTGATCCGCTGGAGTCCTCATCTTCTGCTTTGGATCCAGAGATCGTGGGTCAAGACCACTATGAAGTGGCTACCCAGGTCCAGCATGTGCTGCAACGTTACCGGGAATTACAGGATATCATCTCGATCCTCGGGATGGATGAACTGTCCGATGATGAAAAGCTCATTGTATCCCGGGCGCGGAAGATTCAGTTCTTCCTGTCCCAGAACTTCTTCGTGGCTGAACAGTTTACTGGTCAGCCTGGCTCATATGTTCCTGTCAAGGATACAGTCGCTGGCTTTAAGGCCATCTTGGATGGCGAATATGACGACTATCCGGAAGAAGCTTTTCGCTCAGTCGGACCAATCGAAGATGTGGTGAAGAAGGCTAAACAATTAGGCTTCTCGCCGAAGGACACCTCGGCAAATACCGCTGATTCCTCGAACAAAGCGACTGCACAAGCAGCACAGTAGGGGGGATTTAAGTGGCGGAAGATAATGACCACATCATCACGGTGCGCATCGTGACACCCGATGGTGTCGTGTATGACCACCACGCCCGTCTGCTCGTCGTTAATGCGATTGACGGTGAATTGGGAATTATGGCCAATCATGAACCCATCATTGCCCCGTTGAAAATAGCGGAGGTCCGGGTGGAACGAATTGATGGCCCGACCCATGAGAACCATATTGCAGTGAACGGCGGCTTCATGGAATTTTCCAACAACGTGGCGAGTATTGTGGCTGATTCGGCAGAACGACAGCGCAATATTGATTTGAGCCGAGCGCAGCGCGCCAAGGAACGGGCCGAGAAAGCGATTGCGGCTGCCAACGCGAAGCATGACACCGATCAGGTGAAACGTGCTTCCGTCGCGTTGCAGCGGGCTGTGAATCGAATTCAAGTCAAACAAAAATAAAGAGTATGGTATGCTAAAGTCAGCGTGTAATGCGCTGACTTTTTGTATATACAAAGGAGAACTTTATGAATCAATTCAAAATCCAAGCCGGTTTACGGATTGCATCGCACTTGTTTTTTATCCTCTTAACATTTCGTTCATTTATTGCATTACGTTTCGACATGATTTTGCAGCGTGATAAGACAGGACCTGCCCGTATTTTCTTAATTCTGTTAGCTTGTGCGATTGGATTCGGGGTCAGTTCGTTTGTGCTGGACATTATTGACCAATTTTCGACTATTTTTAGTAATCTTTAGTATTGGTATTAACGCCGGTCCAATGCCGCACCGTCATGGGCGACAAGACACTCCAGGGTGTCGGCGGCGCAATGGCGGGGATTTTTATGCTATAATAATGCAAGCATTTCTGCGAGAGGAGTCAACATTTTGGCAAAGGACATCGGAATCGATTTGGGTACCGCAAATGTTTTAATTAACGTAAAGGGCAAGGGGATCGTTTTGAACGAGCCTTCCGTTGTGGCCATCGATACCCAAACTGGGAAAGTCTTGGCAGTCGGAACAGAGGCCTATCAAATGGTAGGCCGGACACCAGGCAACATTCGTGCAATTCGGCCGTTGAAAGACGGCGTAATCGCTGATTTTAACGTGACAGAAGCAATGCTCGCGTATTTCATCAATAAATTGAATGTGAAGGGCTTCATGTCGAAGCCAGTCATCATGATCTGTGCGCCCACCAATACGACAGATATTGAGCGCAAAGCAATTATTGAGGCTGCTGAAAAAACTGGCGGCGGCAAGGTTTATTTGGAACTTGAACCGAAAGTGGCGGCTGTCGGTGCAGGTATGGATATCTTTAAGCCGCAAGGTAACATGGTGGTGGATATCGGTGGTGGGACCAGCGATATTGCGGTACTGTCCATGGGTGATGTAGTCACTTCTCGGTCATTACGACGCGCAGGCGATCGTTTGGACCAGGATATCGTCAATCACATTAAGAAGCAGCACAACTTATTAATTGGTGAACATACCGCTGAAACATTAAAGAAAGAAATCGGCTATGCTTTTGAACCACCAGCCGATGATAGTATTGAGGTTCGTGGTCGAGATCTGATGACCGGCTTGCCGCGAGAAGTATCGGTCAATGCCACTGAGATTACTGACGCCATTGCCCCCACACTGAGTGAAGTGATTGCGGCGACCAAAGAGGTATTGAACCAGACGCCGCCAGAACTCTCGGCGGATATTATTGACCGCGGAGTGATGCTGACTGGTGGCGGTGCCCTACTTAAGAATATTGACCATCTCTTTGCCGACGCATTGGACTTACCTGTGGTGATTGCTGATGATCCGTTGGATTCAGTGGCACTGGGCACAGGCATTTTGCTGGACCACATTGTCGGTAAAAAGAAACGTTAATGGTGACGATGAAAGCAGGAAGTGATGCTGTTGAAAACAGATAGTCATCATGCCCGAAAAGTATTGAAGCATGTGTTGATCGTGCTCATCGCAGCGTTTTTGGCGCTGCTGATCGGCGGAATGGCGGGGATGGCTTTAGGTGGCCAAAACCCTTTCCGTTTCTTTGATCCGGCCACATGGCAGCACGTCTTTTCATTTTGGCATTAATTAGTCGGGGGGAATGAATCGTGCGTCGTTTGTTACTCGGCTTTGTCCGTTTTTACCAACGATTTATCTCACCGCTCACGCCGCCCAGCTGTCGTTATTATCCAACCTGTTCAAACTATATGTTGCAGGCTGTTCAAAAGTTTGGGGCAGTGCGTGGTTTTTTGATGGGCTTGGCCCGCATACTGCGGTGTAATCCATTCGTGAAGGGCGGCTTTGATCCGGTGCCAGACCATTTTTCGTTACGTCGCAATCCCCATCCCGAACGATACGAGGATGAGATCATCGCTCGCCGCTTCCATCCTGAAAAATTTGCGGAAAATACTGGAGGTACCCATGACAAGTAAGAAAAAACAAAACATTGCGCTTTCTCTAGAAGACATCCCGGATACGCCGAATACATGGCGACTCACCAGTGCGCAAGGCGTATTGGGAACAGTTTCTCAAGAAGGCGATTATTATCTGGCAAGAACCGGTTCGACACTTGTCGGTGGTAAGTATAAAAATGCGGATGATGCAGTTGAGGCGTTGATCGCTGAATACAATTTACATCATCACAACGCGTAATAATGAATAAGGAAGGATTGCATGCAAACACTTCATCGCAAGAATAAATCTGAAGGGGACCGCATTGATTACGGGGTGATTTTCTCCGTCATGATGTTAGCGATTGTGGGGTTGCTGTCGATCTATGTCGCGACTACCCACGATTCAAATGGCGGCGGCAGCGTCTTGCGAACAGTCGGTGTCCAAGTTCTTTGGTATGTGATCGGCGCTGTGGCCATTGCGGTGATTATGCAATTCGATTCCGAACAGCTTTGGAAGATTGCACCTTACGCCTATGCCGGGGGATTGCTGCTGCTAGTCCTGGTGTTGCGGTTTTATTCGAAGAGTTACGCTGCCAACACAGGGGCCAAAAGCTGGTTTGCGATTGGATCGATCACTTTTCAGCCTTCTGAAATCATGAAACCGGCCTTTATCTTGATGTTGGCAATGGTTGTTTCCCGGCACAACGAGAAATTCGCGACCCACACGATTCCCACGGATTTACTGTTGATCGGTAAAATGATGTTAACATTGCTCCCAGTGGCTGTTTTGCTTAAATTGCAGAATGATTTTGGGACGATGATTGTTTTCTTCGCCATTGTCGGTGGTGTCATGTTGGTGTCGGGCATTACCTGGAAGATATTGGTCCCGCTAATCACTCTCATTGTATTGGCGGGCGGTACGGCTGTTTTGCTGGTCACCCAAGATTGGGGCCGGGAAATCTTAACCCACATTGGTTTCAAGCAGTATCAATTTAACCGAATTGATGCTTGGCTAAATCCGTCGGGGGATACCTCGTCAACCAGTTATCAGTTATGGCAGTCGATGAAAGCAATTGGTTCAGGCCAAATGACGGGCCGTGGATTCGATAACTCGCAGGTATATGTCCCTGTGCGTGAATCCGACATGATCTTTTCCGTCATTGGTGAAAACTTTGGTTTCGTTGGCAGTTGTACGGTGATCTTGTTGTATTTCCTGCTGATTTATCAAATGATTCAGGTCACTTTTGATACCAAAAACGAATTCTATGCCTATGTATCTACGGGCGTCATCATGATGATCGTATTCCATGTTTTTGAAAACATTGGGATGAGCATCGGTCTCTTACCGCTAACCGGGATTCCTTTACCGTTCATCTCGCAGGGCGGATCGTCATTGCTGGGGAATATGATGTGTATCGGCTTCATTATGTCGATGCGTTATCATTACACCAGTTACATGTTTGGCGGCGAAGAAGAGGACTTTTAAGTATAATCGACCAGTCGTCCTGAAGAACAGGTAGCGGCTGGTTTTTTGCCAGAGGGCGGAGCTGGGGCGCGCAACCCGTTTATGTTGGTCCCCGCTCAGCTCCCTGAAACGGGCAAAGCCGAGCAGAAGCTAGAGCACCGACATAAACGGGCTCCGCCGACCAGGGGCTAGGGCAGAAGGCAGGGCAGACATAAAACCTAAGGGCGAGTTTTCTGCCTGCCCTGCCTTCTGCCTACGCCCCCAACCGGTCGGCTCCGCCCTCTGCATTCACCAACTATTTGCTGTACAATTTGATTGAGCACTATGACACGAGAGGACGGATAAGAATGGATACGTTAGAAGTGAAAGATTTACATGTGGCCGTGGACGATGAAGATGGGCACCAAGTGATCCTGAAAGGGCTTAATCTCACTATGCATACCGGCGAAATTCACGCCATCATGGGTCCCAATGGCACGGGTAAATCCACACTATCAGAAACGATCATGGGCAATCCCAAGTACCATGTCACCCAAGGCGACATCTTGCTGAATGGAGAGAGTATCTTGGATTGGCCAGTGGATAAACGGGCCCGCCATGGTCTTTTCTTAGCCATGCAATATCCGGCCGAAATTGCGGGTGTCACCAATGCTGAATTTATGCGGGCAGCCATCAACGCTCGGCGTGATGACGATCACCAAATTGGCGTGCGCGAGTTTATTCAAAAGTTGGATGACAAGATGGCTATTTTAGACATGTCCGAGGAAATGGCTGAGCGTTATTTGAATCAAGGCTTTTCGGGTGGTGAAAAGAAGCGCAACGAGATCTTGCAACTATTGATGATTGAACCACCCTTTGCCATTTTGGATGAAATTGATTCCGGCTTGGATATCGACGCTTTGAAAGTCGTGTCCAAGGGGGTCAATGCCATGCGCGGCGATAATTTCGGGGCATTGATCATCACCCATTACCAGCGCCTGCTCAATTATATTGTGCCAGATGTGGTCCATGTCATGATGGACGGCCGAATTGTGAAATCCGGCAATGCCGATTTGGCCAAGACATTGGAAAAGGAAGGTTACGTGGGTTTGCGGGATGATCTGGGATTGGATGTGCCTTTGACTGACGAACCAGCGGCGGACAAAAAGGAGGCCCACTAAATGGCATTCGGACCGAAAACACTCGCGAAACAAGCCATCCAGGATCAATTCGGTCCCCGGGATCATAGTGCGTGGCTAACGGCTCAACGGCTTGCGGCAGCGAAAATTTATGGAACCGCGCCTTGGCCAGATTTTCCCAAGGTTCAGTTTCATGCCTGGCCGTTATTCGGGGCCCCAGCTGCCGATGCCGGCATCCGCTATCCAGATGGGTTGCCTGACCAAAAGGACGGTTTATTGATTACGCCATTGTTAGATGCAGCCATTGATCAGATGCCATGGGCTACTCAATATTTATTTCAAGAGGCGACGGTCAAAGACCGGTTAACTGCATTTCATGTCGCCCAAATCAACAGTGGTCTGTTGATTCATGTGCCTGATCATTTTCACCAAGCGGACCCCATTGTCTTGAATACTGAGTTACTCGCTGGACGCACCGCTCATCATCATGTGTTGGTGGTGGTTGGTGAAGATGCTCAAGTGACCATCGTCGATCGATACACTGGTGAAGTAGGAGCAAAAAGTGGCGATTCAGTGGTGACTGAATTGGTCGTTGGCGCTGGCAGCCGGGTCAATTATGCCAATGTGGATGCTTTTGATGACAACATCACAGCCTTTATTCGTCGGCAAGCGACTGTGGCGCAAGATGGTGTGCTGAATTGGACTGGTGGCGTCCTAAATGATGGCAATGTCTTGGTGGACACTAGTACTGACTTGGTTGGGACCGGTGCAGAAGCGGATGTCAAAATGGTGGCGTTGGCCAGTGGCAAGCAAATTCAAGGTATGAACACGCGAATCACTAACATCGGACGACAAACCACTGCCAATATTTTGCAGCATGGCGTCATTTTAGAGAACGCCACGTTAGTTTTCAACGGTATCGGGCACATTGTCAAAGGTGCGCGTGGTGCAGATGCCCAACAAGAAAATCGTGTTTTAATGTTATCGCGGACGGCTCACGGTGATGCCAATCCAATTTTGCTGATTGATGAAAATGACGTGAAGGCGGGTCATGCGGCTTCTGTCGGCCGCGTAGATGAATCGCAAATGTATTATCTGATGAGTCGTGGTCTCTCCCGGGATTTGGCCCAGCGATTAGTCATTCGCGGATTTTTAGGAGCAGTTTTAACGGCCATTCCTTTGCCAGCAGTCCAAAAAGACCTGATTGATACAATTGAAAGGAAGCTTATTCATGGCCAAGCTGTTGCCCATGCACAAGAATGATTTTCCAATGTGGCAAGGACCATCCGCCCCAGATGCTGTTTATTTGGATTCGGCAGCGACTTCTCAAAAACCCCAAGCAGTTATTGATGCCTTGATCCATTATTACACGAAGCAAAATGCAAATGTCCATCGGGGCGTGTATACGTTGGCTGAACAAGCCACCGAAGCGTACGAAGGAGCCCGTAAAACAGTGGCTGAGTTTATCAATGCCCCGCGTCCCGAAAATATTATCTTTACCCGTGGCACGACGGAGGGCTTGAATTGGGTCGCCCAGAGTTATGGTGGCACCCACCTTCAAGCAGGTGATGAAATCATCATTACCATCATGGAGCATCACAGCAACCTGGTTCCCTGGCAGCAGCTGGCATTACGGACGGGTGCGACTCTGCGCTATGTCGATATTGATGATAGTGGTGTGCTTGATCTTGACCAGTTTAAGGCCATGCTGTCCGCGAAGACTAAAATCGTCGCCGTCACCCAGGTTTCCAATGTCCTCGGTACGATCAATCCGATTCGTCAGATTGGTCAATTGACTCATGCTGTTGGCGCTATTCTAGTCGTGGATGGCGCGCAAAGCACAGCGCATATGCCAGTGGATGTGCAGGCGCTCGATGCGGATTTCTTTGCTTTCTCTGGGCACAAGATGTTAGGACCAACCGGCATCGGGGTTTTGTACGGGAAGATGTCTTTGCTAGCAGAAATGGAACCCATCGAATTCGGTGGCGAAATGATCAGCAAGGTCGAGAAATATCACACCACCTGGGCCGATATTCCCTGGCGTTTTGAAGGCGGCACACCGAATATTGCCGGGGCGATCGGCTTGGCTGCTGCAATTAAGTATTTGCAGGGAATCGGCATGGCTGAAATTCGGGCACACGAGGAAGCCCTGACGCAATATGCGTTGACGCAATTAAAACAGGTAGAGGGATTAACAATATATGGTCCCGCTGACGCTCAGCAACGAGGAGGCGTCATCGCTTTCACGTTGCAAGGCGTCCATCCCCATGACTTGGCCACGGTACTGGACACCCAACAGGTAGCCGTGCGGGCGGGGCATCACTGTGCGCAACCACTGATGAGTCGACTCGGAGTCGTCGCCACAGCGCGCGCCAGCTTTTACTTGTATAATGGGGAAAAAGATGTGGATCGGTTAGTGGCCGCTTTGAATGAAACAAAGGAGTTCTTTCAGGTATGAATGAGGATCAATTACGTATGTTGTACCGTCAAGTGATTCTTGACCATTCCCAGCATCCCCATCACCATGGCACCTTGAGTGATGGCAGCCATGAACAGCAACTGGAGAATCCAACCTGTGGCGATGTGATCACCGTGCAGGTGAGGTTGGGGGAAGACGGTACTCATATTCAGGACATTGCGTTTAACGGCAGCGGCTGTACAATTTCTCAGGCGAGTGCCAGTATGATGACCGATGTGGTCCAGGGTAAAACAATCGATCAAGCGCGGGATGCGGTGTATCTTTTTTCGCAAATGATTACGGGGGATAAAACGACCAAGGAAATGGATCAAGTGTTAGGAGACGCCGCGTTACTCGCAGGCGTCCGTGCTTTTCCGGCCCGGATCAAGTGTGCGACATTGGCCTGGAAGGCGTTAGATCAGGCCTTACCAGGTTTCCCAAAGGAGGATAATGCCATTGACTGATGCAAAGACCAAAAACACTAAGAACAATGAAGAGCTGCTCAATACCGTCCCGACATTGGATGAGGACTATGATTATGGCTTTTCCGACGATGTGAAGCCGGTCTTTTCCACTGGCCGGGGACTAACTGAAGAAATTGTAAGGACTATCAGTCGTGAAAAAAAAGAGCCGCAATGGATGCTCGATTTTCGGTTGAAGGCATATAAAATTTATCGGCGGATGCCCATGCCTGATTTTGGTCCCGATCTCTCCAAATTAGATCTTGACGATATGCTGTATTTTCAAAAGGCGACGGACAAGAAGTACCGGAATTGGGATGATGTGCCGGACACCATTAAGAATACCTTCGAAAAATTGGGGGTACCAGAAGCCGAACGACGCTATCTGGCCGGTTCTGCTGCCCAGTATGAGTCCGAAATGGTGTACCACAATATGAAAAAAGAGTTCGAAAAATTAGGAATCGTTTTTATGGATACGGACTCGGCGTTGCAGGAATATCCAGAGCTGTTTAAGAAATATTTTGCGAAACTGGTTAAACCCACAGACAACAAATTTGCGGCGTTGAATTCAGCAGTCTGGTCAGGCGGTAGTTTCATTTATGTCCCGGCGGGTGTTAAGACGGATATTCCCATTCAGTCTTATTTCCGGATCAACGCAGAAAATTCTGGTCAATTTGAACGGACACTGATCATCGTTGAACCAGGGGCTAGTGTTAACTATGTGGAGGGGTGTACAGCGCCGAACTACTCTTCCGATAGTCTGCATGCAGCAGTGGTCGAAGTTTTTGTGAATGACGATGCTTATTGCCGCTATACGACGATTCAAAACTGGTCAAAGAATGTGTATAGTCTGGAAACAAAGCGTGCGCAAGCCATGAAGAATGCCACAATGGAATGGGTAGATGGTAATTTAGGCAGCAAAATCACCATGAAGTACCCGTCGGTGTATTTGGACGGCGAGGGTGCCCGCGGCACAATGCTCAGTATTGCTGTGGCCGGTGCTGGCGTTGATCAAGATAATGGGGCCCGGATGATTCACCATGCCAAGAATACTTCTAGTTCGATCGTATCTAAGTCGATTGCTAAAGATGGCGGAGCAGTGGATTATCGGGGGACTGTGCGGTTTGATCGGGATAGTGATGGCTCGTTTGCCCATGTGGAGTGCGACACCATTATCATGGATGAGAAGTCCAGTTCTGACACGATTCCATACAACACCATTTTGAATGGCAATGTATCGATGGAACATGAGGCCAAAGTCTCCAAGATTTCAGAAGCGCAATTGTATTACTTGATGAGCCGGGGAATTACTGAGGCTAAGGCGACCGAAATGATCATCATGGGTTTCGTAGAACCCTTTACCAAAGAATTACCAATGGAATATGCAGTGGAATTGAATCGTCTGATTGGTTATGAAATGGTCGGTTCAGTCGGTTAAGTCAGTTCGCTGAGACCAGTAAAAAAGATGGTTCCACCACTTCTTCGGGGAAGCAATGGAACCATCTTTGTGTATCGGGGATGTGGTATTAGGATTCATCGGCAGCCTTTGTTTGGTATAATAACTCTCGAATATCTGTAGGTGTCATTCCCCGGACCGAATCGCCGCGCTGATATTGCGCCACCGCAATCGCCATGGAGGCTGCTTGGCCCGTATACAATAACGCATAGAGTATACTGACCGCACGCTGGTTGCGCAGGGCAGGCGGTAAAGCATTCAAGCCATTGACAATATTTGGTTGTTGAAACAGATGTTGTTGCTCTTGATGAATTTTCCAATCTGTTTTTGCGAGACGGGAAAAATGCACAGTGTGTTTGAGGCGATGAATCTTTTTCCGGTAACGCGGACTACGCAACAAGGCCATCCGGTGACTTTGATAAATGCCCCAAAAGCTGATGACACCAGCGATGATGAGTAAGCCAATGACCAGGGACCAAACCCAGGCGGCATCGCCAACGATTGCCACGATACTAAGTCCAACGGCTACGACGGTGCCAGCGGCGGCGGCAGTCAGGAAAGGACGGCGGTATTCTCGGCCAACGCGGGCTAGCATATCCGTCCGATAATGATCAGCAATCAGTCGGCGATGGATGGCCAATTGACGATCACGTTCATAGACGTGCCATAATTGCGCCAACATCGTTAACCAATACTGGGTTTCCGTTGACATTTGACCACCACCTTCCTCATTCCAGTATACCGCGTTGCATCGATACGCGACTACCAGCGGTTTTGGACCATTAACGATGAAAGGAAAATCTGATGAATAACGAAATTAATGCATTTTACGACCGGTTGGATCAAATCCGGCTGCAATTCAATGAAGGTGATATTTACAAGAATATGCCTGAGTTAATAATCGCTGCCCGGACTAATCTGGACCGAAAAAAGAGACGAACAGCTTACAAGGCGCCAGAGAGCACGGCAGCGAATCTAGCGCAGATGGCGGCCCTCGCTAAGAAATATCGCGACCGCGTACAAGAGCTGAAAAATGCGGATGAAAAAGACGCCGATAAAGAAGTTCCCCAAGATTTAGATGACAAAGAGTTGGACTTTCTGTTAGATCAGCTCGGCAATCCCGATCCGCGGATGCGGGATCATGGCTCGTTCTATGTATTTAATGACATTTTAAGGACTGGCGTGTTGAATGATGATCAATTTCATTATGCTGTGGCAGTCACCTCCTCGCCAGAATACCTGTTTCCCCACATCCTTGAACCAGAGTCAGACGCTCTTTTTCGGCGCAGCTTTGCAGTGCTGGTGATGGGCACATTGTTGTTTGCCGATCGTAATTTTTATCACACGTTAACTGAAGGTGAGATTCTCGTCCTCTTGCACCGCTTGGCGACTTATGCATTACTTGAAGAGGATGGCCGCGGGTTTATTGAGAATAAGGGTTGGGGTCACGCTTGGATTCATGTGGGCAATGTTTTCGATGAATTAATTGAGCGAAATTTGACCCGTGCGGATAAAATATTTTTGATGACTGCCATTGTGTTGGGTTATCAACAGGTCCGCGACCCGCTTGTCTATGGGGAAGACCAGCGGCTTGCCTTTTCACTGAGTAATTTGGTGAATAAAGAGACTTTTTATGCCGACTATTTGTTATTGCTGCTGAAACAGTGGCAGGGCCGATTGATGAGTATTCGCCCACGAGACAGCGTGACATTTTGGAATCGTTGGTACAATCGTAACCGCTTGTTGGAAGCGATGATTTTACGCGGTGATTTTCCAGATAGCATTAATCAGTTTCTGAATGATGTGACAAATAATTACTAACACTTGGATGGCGGTGAATGATGACAATACAAGTAAGATTAGCTCAACCGACTGATGAATCAGCCGTCAACGCGCTGTGGCAAAGTGCCCGGCAACGATTGCATGATGAAAAAATACCGCAATGGCAAGAAGAATATCCAGGCATTGCGGATTTTGAAAATGACTTACATACCGGTGAAGGACGGGTGGCAACTCTCACAGATGGGACGGTGGTGGGTTATGCGGCGTTAGTCACTGAGCCCGATCCCAATTACGCCCAGATTGATGGGCAGTGGCTCACTCAGGGCAATGCTTATGCGACCATCCACCGGTTCGTAGTTTCGGCGACTCATTTGCATCATGGTATCGGCAGCGACTTCATGGCCCAATTGATTGCAGAGACTAGAAAAAGTCACCTGCCGTCCGTGCGTATTGATACCCATGCGGTCAATTTGCCGATGCATCATTTACTGGGCCATTTTTCATTTCAACATACCGGAACGGTATACATGTTGGATGATGGCACGGCTCGGGACGCTTTTGAATTACTGCTTTAACTGATCCATCGCAGACGCTAACGCCAGTTTTTGTTCTTTGGTCACAGTGGGAAAGTGCAACGGCAATTCAGCCATCCGGGCATTGATGATCTGCGACACGATCCAGCGCGCATACCACTTATCGTCTGCAGGAATCACGTACCATGGGGTGATATTCGTGGCAGTGTGGTCAATAGCGTCTTGATAGGCCTCTTGATAATCATCCCAGAAGCGGCGTTCCCGAATATCGGCGGCAGAGAACTTCCAGTTTTTTTCGGGGACTTCAATTCGGGACAGGAAACGTCGGCGTTGTTCTTCTTTCGATAAGTGGAGGAAGAACTTCAATACAATTGTGCCATTACGCTGAGCGAAAGTTTCTAGGTATTGAAGATCTTCATAACGGTGATACCAAAAGTCGGCGGTGATATCATCCACACCATCGATGCCGGGAATGTGCTCATTCAGAATATTTTCTGGATGGACTTTATCCACCAGCACTTCCTCGTAATACGAACGATTGAAAATTGCAATTTCGCCGCTCTTGGGGAAGGCATTGCGTTCGCGCCATAAATAGTCATGGGCCAACTCCAGGCTGGTAGGGACTTTGAAGGGGGTGACATGGATCCCCTGGGGATTGAGTCCGGTCATGACATGTTTGATCATCCCGTCTTTCCCAGCGGCATCCATAGCTTGGAACAGAATCAAGACGCTATAACGATTTTGGGCATACAGCTTATCCTGAGCATCGGCTAGTTTTTTCACTTCTTGGGCGATGCTCTTTTTGATATCGTCTTTTTTACCCTGAAATTCAGTGGGTGGGGTGGTCGACCAATCGGCAATTTTGAAATGGTTAGCACCTGTATATCGATATTGTTTAAGCTCCATTATTTTCACTACTTTCTACGTGTATCTACCGATCATTGTACCAATGTTTTCAAAAAATGTGCGTTTTTAAGCTTGCCTCGGCGTGAAACAGTTGCGTATAATTGAACGAATAGGGGCGCGGGATACAGAGAGGTATTGAATAATGGAAATTAAAGGGGCGATAATTCGCAGTGCCCGTTTGCGTAAACATCTGTCACAAGCCAATTTGGCCGCGGGCATTTGTACGCAAGGAACAATCAGTCTGCTGGAGAAGCATGATCAATGTGTTTCAATGGATATTCTTTATGCGGTGTGTCTGCGGTTGAATATACAACCCCAAGAGGTAATTTGTCAGTCCACGGTATTAACTCCCCAACGCTTGCAAGATGCATTGATTTTGTTCATGCAAGAGGATGTCGACGGGTGCGCCCAAATTCTTTCCACGATTCGTACGGGTGCAGGGATGACGGCGACCATCCGGCGCCAGTATTTTACCCTATCGGGATTGGTCGCATTGGCTCAGCAACATAATTTGACCAGTGCAATTTCGCTGTTTGGTCAAGCGGTGAATGAGGAACAGGTGGGAGAGTGGGACATCTTTAGGCTTTTGGCCCAATTAGGATATGGTTGCGCCCACTTTCGGAAGAATGCAATGACACAGGCGGATTACTATATTCGCTCTGCGCGGATGAGCATTGAGGAAAGACCGCAGCTTCATCACCCATACGGGTTGGAAAGTAATTTATTACTGTTACTGGCAGAAGGGGAGCTGGCTTTGGCTCAATGGAATTATGAACGCGCAGCGATGCTCGTCCACGAAGGGCTGGCGAAGTTACGCGCAAACGGCAAATTATTCATCATCGATCGATTTTTATTTCTTTTTGCTCAAATTTCACATGCCATGGGGCAAAAACAGGAGACTGCCCATTATCTCGATGGTGCACTGTGGTTGGCCACGTTGCGAGAACACGACGATATGAAACGGCGAATCAGTGCCAAAGTGAAAGAATGGCAAATGAGTATTTGCTACCATTTTCATCAAGAAGAGGGAAGTCAGTTTCCTGGTTAGCCTGACACAAAAAAACCGAGCGAGTGATCAACGATATGATCAGCTGGCTCGGTTTTTGCGTGCAAAATTAATTATTTGTCGTTTTCAGGTTGGATATGACTTTCTGGATGTTTATCATCAATTAATGCTGGCTTGTTATCCAAGTCTGTCCGGACGACCAGGACGTCACAATTGGCGACCCGGGTAATGTATTCCGTGACGGACCCGATGAGGAGCCGTTCCACCGCATTCAATCCGGTGGCGCCGATCATGATTAAATCAATGTCGTGGGCTTGGGGATAGTCGCGGCCAATTAATGTTTTGGGAGCACCATATTCGATTTCATACGACACATCATCCAGCCCGGACCGCTTGGCGATCGAGACATATTCCTTCATTGTTTGTTTCTGTGTATCTGTCACTTGTTCAACCATCGCGGAATCAAAACTTGATACGTTCTGGAATGCCCGGGTATCAATGACGTGCAGTAGGAACAAATGGGCATGGTTACGCTTGGCGACTTCCACTGCTTTGCGGAAAGCCAATTCAGCCTCGTATGAACCATCGATGGCGACTAAAATCCGTTTGTATTGTTGCAACATGTTTCCCACCTCATTTCTTCTTTCAATCCTATTATACCGTACTCAATCCACTTGCGTGGAATTAATGCGATTGCTTCAGTAAATGAGCGATGCGGAAAACCAGCTGAATGATGTAAATCAATGTCAAAGCTACCGTGACTAAGTTTCCGAGAGGTGGCGCAAACCGTAATATTACTGCCCCTATGACCGCTAGAATTAAAAAGCCAAACGTGGCATGCTGCAGGATTGGCGGAATGGTCTGCGTCGCTGGCACCGCATTGCTTACACCGCGTAAACGAATAGCAATTTGGTTGGCGACGATACTGCAGAGCAGCAAGAAGACGATTAAAACGATGATGAGCACAGTAATCAACATAAACAAGGTCGGTCCTTTCGGTGAAGCGCTACTAACCCCATTATACCAGAGATGCGCAGCGGTTTTTATTGTCGGCGTGAGTGCGGCAAGGTTAATTGAGCAAAAAAATAACGTGTGACATTGCTGCCACACGCTGGCTCTTAGTGGTGCCGTTGATTTTTCCGTACAGTTGAACCCGCTATTATTAAGCAGGTGGGTCAGTTATTCTTCCGTTCTGGGCTACCAAGGGAAATGGCATGCACGCACAGAAGAAATTCGCCGTCCCAATGTGGTGTTACTTGATCGGTCAACCTGATAAGAGGAAAACTCGAACACCTAAGATGACCATAACTAATACTACCATGGTCACGGGTGTTTGGCAAGGAGTGTGGAAGCTCTTCCAACATGATGATGACAACATTCTCTCCTCGGATTTGTCAAGGGCATTAGCCTAATTAAATCACATTTTATGTCTGCTGATTCAACTCTTGGCAGGGTAGTGATTTGCCTTTTGCAGGCGTTGATATTGGACCGCGAAGGCACTTTCATATTTGCCGTTTTCCTTTGGTTCATAATATTGAGCGGTGCGAATATCGTCAGGCAGATACTGCTGAGCGACCCAATCGCCAGGGTAATCGTGGGGAAATTTATAATCGGTTCCGTGGCCTAATTCCTTGGCACCCTGATAGTGGGCGTCCCGCAATGTATCTGGAATTTGCTGCCCCTTACCGGCGTTTACATCCGCCAAGGCAGCATCAATCCCTTTAATCCCAGAGTTTGATTTGGGAGATAAGCAAAGCTCAATCACCGCATCGGCCAACGGAATACGCCCTTCCGGCAAACCTAGCCGATCAGCGGCCTGGACCGCGGCGACAGTGCGCGCGGCCGCGGGCAAATTAGCCATTCCCACGTCTTCATACGCAATTACCAACAAACGGCGCATGATAGCGGGTAAATCACCGCTGGCGGCCAGGACAGCCAAATAGTGCAGTGCAGCGTTCACATCCGAGCCGCGAATCGATTTTTGAAAAGCAGAAATCGTGTCGTAATGGGCGTCGCCATTCTTGTCTCCAGCGATGGGCGGCCGTGCGCCGGAGTCAACCAATACTTGCTCTGTGATATGAATCTTTTTGTCCTGTGCATCAACGGGAGTGGATAGTACCGCCAGTTCTAACGTATTGAGGGCCGAGCGTAAATCGCCATGAGCGCCATTCGCTAATATGGCCAATGTATCATCTTGAATGGCAACTGGATAATCGCCCAGGCCTTTCTGTTTATCGGTTAACGCTCGTTTTAAGGCGCGGACAATGTCGGTACCGGCCAAGGGATGTAATGCAAAAATTTGAGTGCGGCTCCGAATCGCAGGGCTAATATTGATATACGGATTTTCGGTGGTGGCACCAATCAAAATAATGCATCCGCTTTCTAAATGTGGAAGCAGAAAATCCTGTTTGGTTTTATCGAGTCGGTGAATTTCGTCAAGCAGTAAAATCACAGAGCCGCTCATCTTGCCCTCTTCGGCCACGATTTGCAGATCCTTTTTGGTATCTGTGGCAGCATTGAGAATGCGCAGGTGGTATTTGGTACTCCCCGCAATTGCGGAGGCAATGCTAGTTTTGCCGATCCCCGGGGGACCATAGAGAATCATGGAACTTAGCCGCTTTGCTTGAACCATTCGGCGAATAATTTTGCCAGGACCAACGAGATCTTGTTGACCGACCACTTCATCAAGATTGGTGGGTCTCATCCGATAGGCCAAGGGCTCTACCATTACGGCACTTCCTTTCTGGGAAACAATTAAAACAGGGACTCAAAAAAGCCCTTGTGCTTCTTTTCAATGGGTTTGTTAGTGGTGTCAGGAAAAAGATCTTTAATATTAATGACGGACCGATTGATCGCATCTTTGGCCACGATAAGAACTCCCATGGCCGCCGCGTCTGCCGGAGTGTCAGGGTCATTGACTAATGTAAACGGCACATTCTTGTTATTCAATGCCTTCATATAATCGCCCATAATGCTGTTGGATACTTTACCATTGAGCAGAGCAGTGTAACCTTGGTAATCTGCACAGTGCTGGGTGAAAGTGGTTAAAATCGCCGGATCGGCTAATTGTCCCACAGTAATGGCTAAAAATACCCTTTCCCGTAATGAACCCATGTATTGACGGCGCTCGTCTGGTTTAGTTTGGCGCCCGCCCAGGGCACTATCTTCGATTCGTTGGTTGACATCATCTGTTGCCATGGCTAATCCTCCTCGTTCAATTTGAGAATAGTATAACATACTCTTTGTAATCACGATGATACCGCCATTGTAGGCGTTTTTCTTGACGCCAGAGATTATCCACGGGATGATAACGACAAAACAAGGGGGCGTGAATATAAATGACTCCGCAAGATACGGAATTAATTGATATCTATAACCTGATTCTGAATCCGGGTACGCGTGCATGGGAACGCGAGCAATTGATCACGGCCAAAAATGAAATTGAAACCGGCAACTTGGTGAGCAGGGTAGTGGATCAGTTAGAGGCTAAATTGCGGCCTTTAGCACTGCGCAACAATTTAACCCCAGATGTCACGGATTTCTATTTGCGCTTAACACGAAATTCAGAAGGAGTGCGGGTGTTTGATTATGCACGGCACACGATGCCTGATTTGGCTGGTCAAGAACGCGCAATTTTTGCTGGCGGCTGCTTTTGGTGCATGGTGCAGCCGTTTGAAACGTTACCGGGAATCGTGTCTGTGCTGTCTGGGTATACAGGCGGGCACACGCCGCATCCCACCTATGACCAGGTGGTGGCCGGTGGAACGGGGCATGTGGAAGCTGTGGAAATCATTTTCGATACCCATGTGATCACTTATCAGCAATTAATTGAACTTTATTGGCAGCTGACCGATCCCACAGATGCAATGGGTCAATTTGAAGATCGGGGTAATGAATACCGGCCAGTCATTTTCTTTCAAAATAAAACACAAAAAGAAATCGCAGACCAGTCAAAGGCACGGCTCAAAGCTTCCGGCCGTTTTCACAGACCAATCGTCACGACGATTGCACCCGCCACGATTTTTTGGCCAGCAGAGAATTTTCATCAACAATTCTACAAAAAGAATCCCAAGCGGTATCGCCAAATTGCTCGGGCCAGGCATCAGCTAATCCAATTTCAGGCATTACAGAACCGGGTTTGGCGATTTGTCCACCATTTGCCAGAGTAATGCTGACAATTCAGCAGACACAAAAATAGCCTCGTTGCCGAGGCTGTTTTTGTAACCAAGGAATGTAATAAAATTACAGACGTTGGTTGTAGAATTCAACGACTAAGGATTCGTCGATTTCTGGTTCCATTTCTTCCCGTTCTGGCAAACGAACATATTCACCAGTCAGGTTATTCTCGTCCCAAGAAACAAATGGCGGACGAGCCACGGTGTTTTCCAAGGAATCTTTGACAACTTGCAAATCCTTGGCTTTTTCTCTCAGACCAATCACTTGGCCGGGCTTTACTTCGTAAGAAGCGATGTCCACCCGCTTGCCATCCACAGTGACATGACCATGGTTGACTAATTGACGAGCTTGGGGCCGAGTGGAGGCAAAGCCCAATCGGTAAACCAAGTTGTCCAGACGGGATTCCAGTAAGGCCATGAAGTTAACACCATGCTTACCTTCGCGAATCTTGCCGGCGCGAACGAACAAGTTCATGAATTGGCGTTCGTTCAAACCAAACATTAACCGTAACTTTTGTTTTTCTGTTAATTGTGCACCGTAATCAGATACCTTACGACGATTGTTTGCACCATGTTCACCAGGTGCGTAGGGACGCCGTGCTAATTCTTTACCGGTACCTGACAAGGAGATACCTAAACGCCGGGATAATTTCCAGCGAGGGCCTGTATAACGAGACATAGAAAATCCTCCAATAATATTATTTGGAGTAAAATAATCCGTGCAAGTTCAGCAATCGTTCAAATGACGTTACAATTTTCACCTTTGCAGCCAGAGGTTACACGATTGAACTATTGTAGCGTCGTCATTTGTTGACGGCTTTGCCGCTTGCTGCTGCTTATTTTACACACAGCGACTATTGTACTGGATAAGAGGGTGCGGCGTCAAGGTGATCGCACAGCGCACTGGCAAATTCCTCTAAGCGGGATTGTTCAATGGCAGAAAAACGATCGTGTTTTGGTGAATCAATGTCTAACACACCAAAGCGGCCCAAGGGAATGACCAGTTCTGAATTGCTTGCTGAATCGCAGGCAATATGGCCGGGAAATTGATGCACATCGGCGACTCGCTGTGTCTGTTGGGTGGCAAAGGCAGTGCCGCAAACACCGCGACCTGGTTTGATGTGCATACAGGCCACTTTGCCTTGGAAGGGGCCTAAGTCAAGTTCGTTGGTTCCTTCATTATATATATAGAAGCCTGCCCAGTTGATATCGGCCAACGTGTCGTTCAATAGGGCGCAGGCGTTGGCGAGAATTGTAATCTGATTGTTTTCACCGTCAATTAAACTGCGCAGTTGTTCTGTCAGTAATGCTGTTTCGGTCATGAATACTCCTCATTTCATTAAAAGGTTGGGCAACAGTGTCAACCCTGCCTGGCAGTCTGTTATAATTTGAGATGTATTGTATGCTGAAATAGGTGGTAATGCAAACTGTTACCAAATTGTGTGAGGATGTGTGTCGTGTGCCATTGTGGGGAATCATATTAGTCTGTATCTTGCTCGTTGTTGGCGTGAGTGCTGCGTATGTGCTGTTTGGTCAGTTTCAAAACAAAGCTGCACTAGAAGAATTGACCAAGCGGCAACGAAAGCTGGCCGATCTTTCTCTACACAAAAAGATCGGTCAGTTGGCCCAGGCCAATCTGAGTGGGGAAAGTCTGCAAATTTTTCATAAATGGCAGCATCAATTTGTGCGGTTAACGGAAGATCAGTTTCCCAAAGCGGCTGATCTATTGAGCCAAGCCGCGGATGAAAACGATGGTTACCACATTATACAGGCTAAACGAATTATAGCGACGCTGAATGTTTTAGTGGCCGATGAGGAACGTATCGCCGAGAATATCACTGCTGCCTTGGCCAAAATCGAAGATGTTGCCCAACAGAATAAAGCCGCGCAACAGGCAGCGTTAGAGCGATATAAACAGTTGCGCAAGACTGTCTTAGTGCAAAGTTTCTCGTTTGGTAGTGCATTGAGCCATTTACAAAGCACCTTGACCGCGATTAACGATGCCTTCCAACAAGTCAGTGTGACGGCCAGCCACGGTGACCATCTGAAGGTGCGTAGTCAGCTGGACGACATCACCGATCAGTTGGACAAATTGGCAGACGCAGTCGAAAAATTGCCACCGCGGGTCAACGAGCTGACCAATGTATTTCCTGGTCAAAGCGAAGAATTGATCAGCGGTTATCACCGTCTGCGGCAAGCAGGGTTCCGCTTTTTTGACATTAACATTCCCCAAGAATTGACAAAAATTGATGATGATATCCATCAAGCAGAGAATCAGTTGGCACAATACGATATTGCTGGCTTGATTGAGACCAATAAGGAAATTGCTCAGGCAATTGATCACTTATATGATGTCATGCAAAAGGAAATTGATGCCAAAGATGCGGTGGAACAGCAGCGGAACGAGTTACCTGCATTCATCACCCACGCTGCTGTACAAAATAAGACACTGCAAGAAGAAGTGACACATCTGGATGAGAGCTATTTTCTAAACAATGATGAAGTCCAAACCACTGCTAAGTTTGGACGTCAAATCGCGGAAGCTCAAGAAAAATTCACCCAAGATGAACAAAAGATCCACGATCATCAAGCGGTTTTCACCTTGATTCAGGAAGATTTGGCAAAAATTGAAACCGAACTGGCAGCTATTGAAAAAAAACAAGTGGCCATGGATCAAGACCTGAGTGGTTTGCGTTCGGGAGAAGAGATTGCGCGGCAAAATTTGGCTCGTTTTATGATGGAGTACCGAGAAACCCATCGCAAAATGGCCCAGCAAAATTTGCCTGGCCTGCCCAAGTCCTATCAAAACTTTGCCAGCATTGTCCGACAGGAAATTGAAAAGCTGGATCATGACTTAAATCAGGTGAAAATCAATCTGGAAGGCATCACCAAACAGTTGATTATGACACAGGAAGATCTAAAAACTCTGCAACAACGGACTGAGGACTTGATTGATGCGGCGGCGTTGACCCAGGAAATGCTGCAATATGCGAATGCATTAAAGCAGGATCACCAAGCGGTGGCCCAGGCTAGTATTCAAGCGACACAAGCGTTTAACACGACTTTTGATTATCCCCATGCACTAGATACGATTGCGACTGCTGTGGAGACGGCGGAACCGGGGGCGTATAAGCGGATTGAGGCGGCTTACCGGGAGCGGCAGGGGCAGGTTTAGGGGAAACGGGCTCCGCCGACCAGAAGCTAGTCTCCCCGAAACGGGCAAAGCCGAGCAGAAGCTAGTCTTTCCTAAACGGGCTCCGCGGGCCAGAGGCTAGGAGATAAGGGCAAGCAGGCACAAAACCTAAAACCGGGTTTTATGCCTGCTTGCCCTTATCTCTACGCCTCTAACCGGCCCGCTGCGCCCTCTGCCTCTTGCACCTTTCCTCTTTTTTATCTATAATTCTTGTTACTTACATTTCCCAAGCAGATTCTTTAGAACAAGGAGTGGCCATTTTTGATTTATTTTGATAACAGTGCAACGACGAAAATTGATCCGGCTGTGTTGGCAACTTATGATGCCATTAGTAACAACTTTTTTGGCAATCCATCGAGTTTGCATGCGGTGGGGACGAAGGCTAATGATATGTTGCAGTCTGCCCGTAAACAAATTGCTGATCTTCTCGATGCCCAAACTGATGAAATTTATTTCACCAGTGGCGGTACAGAGGGCGACAATTGGATCATTAAAGGCACTGCCATTGAAAAACGGGAATTTGGGAATCACTTGATTACCACTGCGATCGAACACCCGGCGGTAATTAATACAATGAAACAGTTGGAGAAACTGGGATTTCGAGTGACCTATTTACCGGTGGACAAGAATGGCTTCATTGATCCGCAAATGTTGGCCAATGCGATTACGGATAAAACAATCCTTGTGTCGACGATGGTGGTCAATAACGAAATTGGCGCGATCCAACCCATTCATGAAGTGGCTAAAGTGTTGGCAGATTATCCGACAATTCATTATCACGTGGATGCCGTGCAAGCAGTGGGTAAAGGATTGCGTGATTTAATTCGCGATCCGCGGGTTGATTTTGCTACTTTTTCTGGGCATAAATTCCATGCGCCCCGGGGTACTGGTTTCATTTATGCAAAACGCGGTCGTAAAATTGCGCCGTTGCTAACAGGCGGTGGCCAGGAAAATGATTGGCGTTCTGGTACAGAGAATACGCCGGCTATCGGGGCGATGGCTAAGGCACTGCGGTTGTTATTAACCAACGAATCAGCGAATGTAGCCAATCAACAAGCGGTGCGTACACGGATCGAAAACCACATTTCGCAGTACCCAGACGTGACCATCTTTTCACCATTAACTAACCAATTTGCACCGCATATTTTGTGTTTCGCATTACCCGGTGTGCGCGGGGAGACAATTGTCCATGCATTTGAGGAACACGGGATTTACATTTCTACGACGAGTGCTTGCTCATCGAAAAAGGGAACCGAGTCCAGTACATTACGAGCAATGCAAGTGCCCAGCCACATCGCCACCAGTGCAGTGCGGGTGTCGTTGGACGAACACAACACGCTGGCAGAAGCAGATGAATTTAATCGTGTTTTTGATCAGCTTTACGAGCAATTTGCTAAGTTGCGCACGAACGTGACGGTTGCGCATCACGCGTAAAGGAGACAATATGGAATATACTGAAATTATGGTGCGCTACGGCGAGCTTTCTACTAAGGGAAAAAATCGACGCAACTTCATTGGACGGTTAACTGGTAATGTGGTTAAAGCGCTAAAAAATTACCCTGATCTGAGCATTCATCCTAAACGGGATCGGATGCACATCGAATTAAATGGTACTCCAGCCAAGCCGGTGATGGCCATTCTGGATAAAATATTTGGCATTCAAAACTATAGTCCGGCAATCAAGTTGCCCAAAGATATGACTGTGGTGCATCAAACTGCCCTAGAGTTAGTCAAAGAGACTCTGCCGGCGCCGAATGCTTCGTTCAAGGTCAATACACGGCGTTCTGATCATACTTTTGCATTGGATACGAACCAAATGAATTTGGATCTAGGCAATTTGATCACGGATGCGTTACCAGACATCCAGGTGAAGATGAAACACCCAGATGTCACTTTACGCGTGGAAGTGCGCCGTGATGGTATTTATTTGTCCACGGAAACGATTAAAGCAGCAGGTGGTTTGCCCGTCGGTTCAGCTGGGAAGGCAGTTTTGATGTTGTCTGGCGGCATTGACAGTCCGGTGGCCAGCTACCTTGCTTTAAAACGCGGAGTGGATATTGAAATGGTCCATTTCTTTAGTCCGCCTTATACGAGTATTGACGCGCTGAATAAGGCTAAGGAACTGACAGCTAAGTTGGCCCCTTATGCGGGTTCGATTACATTTATTGAAGTGCCGTTTACAGAGATTCAAGAAGAGGTCAAGAGTCATGTGCCAGAGGGTTATTTAATGACTGTTCAGCGCCGGTTCATGTTGCGCCTGGCAGATCGAATCCGAGCTCAGCGTGGCGGGTTAGCCATCTTTAATGGTGAATCTGTTGGTCAGGTGGCTTCCCAAACGTTAGAAAGCATGACTGCAATCAATGATGTGACTACCACGCCAATTTTGCGGCCGGTAGTGACGATGGATAAAACCGAAATCATTGCATTAGCGGAGAAGATCGGGACCTTTGACTTGTCCATTATGCCCTTTGAAGACTGTTGCACAATTTTTGCGCCGCCACGACCGAAGACTAAACCGAATTTGGATCGTGCACGGCAATATGAGGCTGCACTGGATGGCGAACCCATGATGGATCGGGCATTGGCCGGAATGAAGATCACCACTATTCATCCCAACGATGAATTTATGAATGTCCACGCCGATGAGGCCGCCGCATTGCTATAGGCGACCGTTAAACCAGATAAGCAAGCGTGATAACGGTGAGGAATCTGTGTTTTGGATTCTTCACTTTTTTTGTACCGAAGAGAAAAATTCTTCTTGCGCAGTAGTGAGCATCATGGTATATTGATATGTGAAATAGCAAACAAATAGGACGGTGAATAAAATGGTTGAATCTCGCCCGGGCGTGCTGCCCCGTGCCACTGCCAAACGCATTCCACTGTATTATCGATATCTCTGCATGTATAAAGCAGAAGGCATTGAGAGAATCAAGTCCCATGAGCTTAGCAAAAGCATTCACATACCCTCTGCCACGATCAGACGGGACTTCTCGTGTTTTGGCGAACTAGGTAAGAGTGGGTACGGTTATGATGTCGACTTCTTGATTCAAACATTTGCTCAAATGCTGCGGGTGGATCAATTGCATAAGATTGCCCTGATCGGTGTCGGTAATCTGGGACGTGCACTCATTCAAAATAACTTCCGCCGTAATGATAATTTACGAATCACATGTGCCTTTGATACCGATTGCCCAGCAATCGGTACCATTATTAATGGGGTGCCGGTTTATCACATGGATCAACTGGTGGAGAAGATTCAAGAGCAAGGCATCAAAACAGCGATTTCTACGGTTCCCAGCATTCATGCTCAGGAGGCCGTCGCCCAGCTGACCGAAGCTGGGGTCCATTCTATTTTGAATTTTGCTCCGCAGCGACTCAAAGTGAATCCCGGCGTACACGTGAAATACATTGATTTAACCAGTGAGATCCAAACCTTGATGTATTTTGCTGATGTGGATGAAAATGCCGCAGAAAAGTATGATCCAGCCTTTGCTGAGTCGAATTAAATACGCTATAATGCAGATAACACTTTGATCGAGAGCATGACGGGACAGGGAATTCAGCGAGCCGATGGACGGTGTGAATCGGCCGAATGCCTGGCATGGTAGCTCGGGAGTAGATACTGCGACTGCGGAAGTGGTATCCGGGAACCACCGTTATCGGATTGAGAGGTGTGCTGTGCACACAACTTAGGTGGTACCGCGAGCAAATCGTCCTAATTTTTTGGGGCGATTTTTTTGTTCGATCGATTTTAATTCGTTAGGGAGTGACGTTATGAGTGAAACAGATATGTCAACAAAGTATGATCCCACGACTGTCGAGGCTGGGATGTATAAAAAGTGGCGTGACGCTGGCTATTTTAAGCCCAGCGGTAATCCAGAGGCTAAACCATACAGCATTGTAATTCCGCCGCCCAATGTCACGGGTAAGCTGCACATGGGCCATGCCTGGGACACGACTTTTCAGGATATGATCATCCGGCAAAAACGGATGCAGGGGTTTGATACATTATGGCTGCCTGGTATGGATCACGCCGGGATCGCGACTCAGGCTAAGGTAGAAGCCAAATTGCGGAAGCAGGGTGTATCACGTTACGATCTTGGTCGGGATAAGTTCATTCAGCAAGTGTGGGAATGGAAAGACGAATACGCCAAAACAATCCATGAACAGTGGGCCAAGATGGGGTTGTCGCTGGATTATTCGCGGGAACGGTTCACCTTGGATAAGGGTCTGTCAAAGGCGGTCCGCAAAGTCTTTGTGGATTTATATAATGAAGGCCTAATTTATCGAGGACAATACATCATTAACTGGGATCCCGAGTTGCGGACGGCTCTTTCTGACATTGAAGTGCTCCACCAAGATGATCAGGGCGCGTTCTATCACGTGAAATATCCTTACGTGGATGGTTCTGGGTATATTGAAATTGCGACCACTCGGCCAGAGACTATGCTTGGTGATACAGCCATCGCGGTGCATCCTGACGATGAACGCTATCAAGCGGTTGTCGGTAAAGAAGTGATTTTACCACTGGTTGGCCGAAAGATTCCGATCATTGCCGATCGTTACGTGGACATGCAATTCGGTACTGGGGCAGTGAAAATTACTCCAGCGCATGACCCCAATGACTTTGAAGTCGGTAATCGTCACAACTTGGAACGCATTAACATTATGAACGACGATGCGACAATTAATGATCAAGGCGGCAAGTATGCGGGCATGGATCGGTTCGAGGCGCGCAAAGCGATCGTGGCGGATCTGAAAAAAGAGGGTTACTTACTGTCCGTTGAACCCATTGTCCACAGCGTTGGGCACTCTGAGCGCTCTGGCGTGCAAGTCGAACCGCGTTTGTCGACTCAATGGTTTGTAAAAATGAAGCCGTTGGCTAAGCGGGTATTAGACCAGCAAAAAACGGATGATAAGGTTCACTTTGTGCCAGAACGATTTGAACACACACTCATTAATTGGATGGAAAACATTCATGATTGGGTGATTTCTCGCCAACTGTGGTGGGGTCACCGGATCCCGGCTTGGTATAACAAGGAGACCGGTAAAATTTACGTAGGCATGGATGCACCTGAAGATCCCGAAAATTGGGAACAGGATCCAGATGTGCTGGATACTTGGTTCTCCAGTGCACTATGGCCATTTTCAACACTCGGTTGGCCTGATACACAGGCGCCTGATTATAAGCGTTATTTTCCGACCAATACGCTGGTTACCGGTTACGATATCATCCCATTTTGGGTGGCCCGGATGATTTTCCAAAGTGAACACTTCACGAATCAGCGGCCTTTTGATCATGCACTGATTCATGGCCTGATGCGGGATTCTCAGGGACGCAAGATGTCAAAGTCACTGGGTAACGGGATCGATCCCATGGATATTATCAGTAAATATGGTGCAGATGCCTTACGCTGGTATTTATCCACGAGTTCAACTCCGGGGCAAGATGCTAACTTCAGTGAACAAAAACTGGAAGCGGCGTGGAATTTCATCAACAAGATTTGGAATATTTCTCGCTTTGTCTTGATGAATCTGGCGGATACACCAGCCAGCAATACTCCCCCGGATCCGCAGACGTTTGATTTGGCAGATCGTTGGATCTTCTTCCGGTTGAATGAAACCATCAAGAAGGTCACCCGGCTAACGGATCAATTTGAGTTTGGTGAAGCTGGGCGGGCGCTTTACAACTTCACATGGAATGATTTTGCCGATTGGTATGTGGAAATGAGTAAGGAAGTTCTTTACGGCACGGATGAAACAAAGAAGTCGGAAAAACGCCGTAATCTGCTTTGGGTACTGGACATGACACTGCGTATGCTGCATCCCACGATGCCCTTTGTCACAGAAAAAATTTGGCAAGCCATGCCCCATGCGGGTGAGACGATCATGTTGGCCCAATACCCACTTGCCCATGATCAATTTGCGGATGCGTCGGCGGCGGCAGATATGGACTGGATTATTGCGTTGGTTCGTTCTGTCCGTAACATCCGCTCCCAGGCCAACGCGCCATTGAGCAAACCCATTAGACTGCAAGTGTATCTGGCAGAAGAACGGCTTGGCCAGGTCTTTAATGCCAACAAACCGTTCATTCAGCGGTTTGTGAACGCCAGCGACATGGAGACTTTAACGGGCACTCAACCGGCGGCATCAGCCAAGGTCATGACTGCTGTTATTCCAGGCGGGGAAGTTATTATCCCATTGACTGAACTGGTGGATATGCATGCCGAGATTGAACGTTTATCGAAGGAACACGACCACTTGCAGCAAGAAGTGGATCGGGCCAATAAAAAATTGGCCAATCAGGGCTTTGTCGCCAAAGCACCAGCGGCGGTAGTCGCTGCTGAGAAGCAAAAACTGGCTGAGTATCAAGAACAGTTGAAGACATTGACCAAGCGATTGGCCGACTTACGGGAAAATGACGCATGAATTACCAAGAAGCGATTCACTTTATTCACGGTCGACCCCGATTGCACCGTAGTCGGGAATTGACGGAGATTAAAGAATTTTTGGCCGCTATTGGGCATCCTGAACAACAGGGCCATTTTATTCACGTGACTGGCACTAACGGTAAAGGCTCGGTTGCCGAGATGGTAACTGAAATTTTATTGGCCAGCGGCCTGCGGGTCGGTCGATTCGTTTCTCCGTTTATTACTCGGTTTAATGAACGTATCCAAGTCGATGGTCACAATATTAGTGATACCGACTTGGCTGACACCACTACGTATCTGGCCAACGTGTTGCGGCACATCCAAGCGGAACGGCCGGACTTTGCACTCACTGAATTTGAGTTTGTGACCGCTCTGGGCTTTTATTATTTTGCTCAACGAAGAGTGGCTGTAGCGGTCATTGAGGTCGGCATTGGCGGGGCCCACGATAAAACCAATGTGATCACCCCCGATGTGTCGGCCATCACGACGATTGGAGCGGACCACTTGGAACTGATTGGGCCTACCTTAGATGATGTCGCCGCTGAAAAAGCGGGTGTCATCAAAAAAGGCGTACCCGTAGTGGTGGGGGAAATTGCCGCCCCCCAATTGGCGATTATCAAAGCATATGCGCTGCGAGAGCATGCACCGCTTTTCCACTTTGGTGAAGCCTTTCAATTGCTTCACCCGCGCTTGCAACCGGCACAACATCGCTGGTTGTTTGACTTTGCAAATGAAGCTGCGGGGATGCATTATAAAAATATTGCGTTGCCCAGTATTTCGGCTTATGAGGTCCATAATGCGGCCACGGCCATTCAAGTCGCGGTACTGTATTTCGCGCAGAATCATGGGCAGTTGAGTGAGGGTGCCATTCGTGAAGGAATGGCTAACTTTCATTGGCCCGCGCGGATGGAATTGCTGCACGAAAAGCCCTTTGTACTTCTGGATGGTGCCCATAATGTACCCGCTGTACGGGCACTGATCGACAGTGTCCAACAGGCTTTTCCCGGTGTGACTGTGCACTTGATTGCCTCGTTTTTACAGGGCAAAGATGCAAAAAAAATGTTGCAATATTACATCCGGGCAGGATTTGATATTGTCGGAACAGACTTTAAAGATCCGCGTTTGTTGCCTCTGGCGCAGTGGCCTGAGATGCCGCAGCCAATTCGTCATATTCATGATTGGCGCGCGGCATTGGCGGTTGTGCTGCAGGAAACAGATGAGGACGATTTGATCATTATTGCGGGTTCTTTGCATTTTGTTTCCACTGTGCGGGAATCCTTGTTAGGAGGTGATGATGACGACGTATAATGGTGTAATTTTTGATATGGATGGGGTCCTCGTGGATTCTGAACGATTGTATTTAAAGGCTAACCTGGCCGCTGGCAAGGCCCAAGGATTGACTTTGACGGCCGCTGATTATGCACCATTGGCCGGCACCACCAATGCCACAGCCCGGGCGTTTTACCAGAAGTATTTTCCTGGCAACCGAGCCCAAGAATTTTTGGATGACACATACGCTTTGGTGGATGAGTATGTTGCGGCCGGTGATTTACGACCCAAACCCGGTGTTGCCGAGCTGTTAGAAACTTTGCAAAAAGCCGGGATTCCGTTGGCTGTTGGCTCCAGTAATTATCACACAATGGTCCATCGGTTTCTGGCCAAGATTGGCATCACGGATCGTTTCTCAGCGATTGTAACGGGTGATGATGTAGCCCATGGCAAACCAGCGCCTGACATTTTTTTGGCTGCTGCCAAAGCTTTAGACATCGATCCAACCCGCGCACTGGTCGTGGAGGACTCAGTGAATGGTATCCAAGCTGCGCTGAATGCCGAGATGACACCGGTACTCATCCCCGACCTGCGTTCTGCGGAACAAGTAGTACAAGAAGTCGGTCGGCCAATCCTGGTTGCTCCCGACCTCCTGCACATTGCTGAACTCTTTTAATTATCAGCTGCCAGTGCATACACAGAGATCAAGATAAAGGTTTGAACCATGATGGCTGTAATGCCAATGTGGGGAAAAACTTTTATCTTGGTCTTTTTTGTGCACTGATTGATGCCCAAACTTTTGTTCTTCTGCATATATAGTGAGTGAGGACCAATCAAGAGAGGACGATTAGGCATGGAAGAAGTGGCAGTGATGTTACCCCGGGAAAAAGCGACGCAGTTCGGCGTCGGGGCATTAACCGATCAGGAGTTGATTGCACTCATGTTGGGCGGCGGGAGCCGTTACCAGTCCGTATTTCAAATTGCGGAAGCAATCATTAACCAATATCACTTTTTGCCAAATTTGCAATATGCTGGGCTCGCAGAATTATCTCGAATTGCTGGTGTCGGTCCGGCTAAGGCATTGATGCTGGCCGGCGGCATCGAACTCGGACGGCGGGTCGCCCATCAACTCGGGGACCGGTTTGGCCGAATCGATTCGGTAGAGAGTGCCGCCAAACATCTTATGGATTACTACGCTGGTTGTACTCAAGAAGAGTTCATTGCAATTTACTTGGATGCAAAAAATGCTGTCATTGCCGAACAAATGTTGTTTAAAGGAAGTCTGACGGCATCTATTGCCCATCCCCGTGAGGTATTCGCCGGCGCACTGCGTTTTGCTGCTGCCCACATCCTTGTCGCGCACAATCACCCTAGCGGCGATCCGACTCCGTCACAACAAGACTTGATGTTAACTGAACGGTTGGTTAGTGTCGGTGAAATTGTGGGGATCGAAGTGGTGGATCACTTGATCGTTGGGCAAGATGACTATGCCTCCATTCGTAGCTGTCA
Organism: Schleiferilactobacillus perolens DSM 12744; assembly: GCF_001435585.1. GTDB lineage: Bacteria > Bacillota > Bacilli > Lactobacillales > Lactobacillaceae > Schleiferilactobacillus > Schleiferilactobacillus perolens. The sequence goes on along the minus strand of NZ_AZEC01000002.1, from coordinate 216,133 downwards.
TCCTTGGTAAAAATCCGAAGCTTTTCTAAATATCTCCTGAAAAATTGGGCGCGACTGGTGCAATATGTTACGGTAATGTGGAATTGAAAACAGCGATGGAAAACCCGTTCACTGTTATACTGGAGACGTAGTGGCAGAGAAGCGACTATGTTATAATTATCGATATTAAGTATCCGCGGATGCGCTTTGAAGGAGAGAAATTCTCGTGTTTGGATTTGGTGCGAAAAATATAGGTATTGACTTGGGCACAGCCAATACATTGGTATATGTAGAAGGCAAAGGTATTGTGCTCAGTGAACCTTCTGTCGTGGCCAAGGACACCAATACTGGTGACGTGCTGGCAGTCGGTTCTGAGGCTCGGGACATGATTGGCCGTACACCAGCCAGTATTGTGGCGATTCGGCCGATGAAGGATGGGGTCATTGCAGACTATGACACCACCGTGGCAATGATGAAGTATTTCTTACAAAAGGCTGGTTCTACTGGCAAGCCTTATGTCATGGTTTGTGTACCTTCTGGAGTCACAGAAGTCGAGAAACGGGCAGTGACAGACGCGACCCGGGTGGCTGGCGCTAAGGACGCCTACGTCATTGAAGAGCCTTATGCCGCGGCAATTGGTGCAGGTTTGCCTGTCATGGATCCGACTGGCAGTATGGTTGTCGACATTGGCGGCGGGACGACAGATGTGGCCACGATTTCACTGGGTGGGATTGTTTCTGCCCGGTCTATTCGGATGGCTGGTGACAAGATGGACGAAGCAATCACTTCCTATGTTCGTCAAGAATTCAACTTGTTGATCGGTGAACGGACCGCAGAACAGATCAAGATGGAAATTGGCTCTGCCTCAATCGAAGGGGCAAAGGATTTAGGCCCGATGTCCGTACGCGGCCGGGATTTGGTTTCTGGATTGCCAAAGACGATTGATGTGTCTGGTGAAGATGTGGCCAAAGCCGTACAAGAAGTGGTCCAGGCCATTATCGAAGCCATCAAAGATACGTTGGAAGAGACATCACCGGAGATTGCGGCAGATGTCATTGATCGCGGCATTGTGCTGACTGGCGGTGGTGCATTACTTAAGAATTTGCCGGGCGTGATTTCTGATGCCACCGGTGTACCAGTATTCATTGCACAAGATCCACTGGAATGTGTTGCAATTGGCACAGGGGAGTCGCTGAAACATATCGAGTTGATGAAACGTCGTTCCCGGTAATGCAAACTGTGTTTGCATTGTGTTTGCACAGATTGGTATTGGAGTGAGAAACGGGAATGCGCAAATTCTTTGCTAACAAGAAATTGATCATCGTCATGATTATTTTGATCGCCACGCTTAGCACCGTGGCGTTATCTTTTCGTGTTCGTGAGAATCGCAGTGCGCCACCGCTTATTCAACGTGTGGCCAATGACATCAGCAACACAGCTGCGGCGATTGTTTCCGCACCGATGGTCGCGATTCATGACGGCTTCAACAATGTGACGGATCTAGTCAACACATACAACGAGAACCAAGCATTGAAGAAGGATATTACACAATGGCAGCAGACGAAAGCCACGAACAGCACGTTGAAGCAGGAAAACAGTCAGCTCAAAAAGCAGTTGAAATTGAATGCCACACTGTCTGATTACAAACAAATTCCGGCGAGCGTCACTTCTCGGCAACCCGCGGATTGGGAAAATATTTTTATGATCAATAAGGGCAGCTTGCAAGGTGTCAAGAAAAATATGCCCGTTGTGTCTGGCGCTGGGTTAATTGGTCGGGTGATTGAAGTCAATAATATCTCATCCAAGGTAGAACTTATTTCCACTGCCAATACCAACGCTGATCGCACAGCTGTGGAAATCGTGAACAAGAAGGATGAACACATCAATGGGATCGTCTCGGGTTACGATAAAACGGACGAGGCCTTGACGATGACCCAAATCAACACCAAAAATGCCATCGAGAAGGGGGACACAGTCATTACTTCTGGACTCGGTGGTTTAACTCCCAAGGGGTTGTATGTCGGTAAAGTGGTCAGTGTCAAAAATGATGACTATGGTCGGCCAGCTACCGTTTACCTTAAACCAGCGACTAACTTGAATGACTTTTCTGTTGTGACAGTGATTAGTCGGGATGTACAAGGGGGGTAATGCGGATGGATCGACGACATTTCATCGATATCTCAATTGTGGCCTTTTTGGGGCTTTTACTGGATGGGGCATTGTCATTTGCCGGGCAGGGAATCTTGATCACTCCCCAATGGCAGGTCGCACCCAGTTTTTTATTACTCTGGCTGACGTTTGTGACATACCTAATGCCCAGTGACGGCCGATTGCTCTGGCTAGCGGTGGGGCTAGGTATTGTCTATGACTTTTACTATTCCGGAATCATCGGTTTTTACGCCATCGCATTTCCTGCAATCGTCTATGGTATCCAATGGGCCCGAGAATATTTACCGATTTCCGGTGTGTATGCGGTTCTGCTATACTTTATAAGTATTGTTGTGGTGACCAGCGGTGTATATTTTGGCCATCGGTTTCTTGGTGTTGGCGGCGAGGGCTTTGTCGGATTCGTCAGTCAAGTGCTATGGCCGACAATCGTGGTCAATGTCGTGGTTGCGGGTTTGTTATATGTCCCGTGCAATCGATTATTGGCTCGATGGCGTGTGGAATCTTAAGTCAGATGGGGTGAAGTAATGGCAAGTGCGACGTTGAAGGGTAAAAAAGATGGTTATGAAATCCAGTTGGCAGCATCGGCGTCATTCGCCGAGAACCTGTCAGATTTAGCGGCTTTGTTTAAGCAGGTGCAGACCCAGCAAGCATTATTGCACGAAGAATCCGCTAAGTTTACGATTGCGAGTGGAGAGCGGTTGCTTGATGAAGATCAAAAGGCAGCGATTCAGGCATTACTCAAGCCTTATCCTGGATTTCAAATCATTAATTTTTCTGCCGCAGTCATCCCCCAAACCAAAGTGGCGAACCTCTTGGCGACACCGCATGTACCGGTTGCTGTCGGCGTCATTCGCAGTGGCCAGGAACGGCGTTTTGACGGTGACGTATTATTTATTGGGGCTGTTCATTACGGAGGTGTGTTACGCGCAACTGGTAACATTTTCTGCTTGGGTGAAGTGGCAGGTATTGTGCACGCAGGTTATCCAAATGATGCCGAGGCCATTGCAGTGGGCGATTTTACGGGGGCCACGCAAGTTCATATTGCGGACACCATGGATATCGTGGATGCCCATAATACCAAGCTCACGGCGCATTCATTTGCTTATGTGAATGATTTGCACGCGTTGGATTATGCTGACGATATTGCGCTTAAAGAATTACGGCCGCGATTATATCAGAAGCTGGAGGAATAACATGCCCGCAATTGCATTAGTCATCACTTCTGGGAAAGGTGGTGTCGGTAAAACCACTTCTACCGCTAATATTGGCACAGCCCTCAGCATCATGGGTAAACGTGTTTGTGTTGTCGACTTAGACTTGGGATTGCGCAATCTGGATATCATGATTGGCTTAGGCAATCGGATTATTTATGACATTGTGGATGTCGTCCAGGGCCGGGCGACGTTGCACCAGGCCTTGGTGAAAGACACCCGGTTTGAAGACCGGTTAGTACTGTTGCCAGCGGCCCAAGATGCGGATAAAAATGTATTGACACCTGCTGCTGTCCGAAATATTGTGGAAGCTTTACGCAGTGAGTTTGATTATATTTTAATCGATTGTCCGGCTGGCATAGAACAAGGATTTCGCAATGCTTTGGCTGGAGCAGATGGGGCGGTGGTGGTCACCACTCCGGAATTGTCGGCCATGAGTGACGCTGACCGAGTAATTGGATTAATCGAAGCACACCGAATGCCAATTTCCCCTCGCTTGATCGTGAATCGGGTGCAGCCAGAAATGATCGCTGCTGGCACCAGTTTAAGTGTACCGGCCATTGCCCATCGCTTAGCCTTACCGCTTTTAGGTTTTATTGTGGAGGATAATGCAATCATTACGGCGGACAATCGCGGTGAACCGGTGGTGTTTGACACTAATTCTAAACCCGGGGCGTGCTTCCGGAACATCACTGAAAGATTGATCAACCCGCAAACGCCCCTGTTGCCGGTACCAACGATTAAAAAAAGTTTTTGGGCAAAGTTGTTTAACCGGGGTTGACAAAGTCGGCCATGGTCAGTATGCTTATTTTTAATTTCATATTCATTCAGCGTGCGGAAGAGTAATGCCGCTATCCTGTCCAGAGAGTCTTCAGTCGGTGTGAGAAGATCAGGGTTAGGTATGAACCACATCCGTGTCTTGTGACTCCTGAACACCAGTAGGGAGCTCCGGGGAGACCCGTTATTGTCGGCACCGTTGTTTGACGGTGATAGAGTCTGGGTATTTTTTGACCCAGAGAAGATAAGGTGGGACAGCGCGCAATACGCCCTTAAGATCAAGATGATCTTAAGGGCGTATTTTTGTATTCGCGCAGTTTGATGGCACGCTGAAGAGATATCAAGAGGAGGATTCGGTCATGAATTGGCAATATATCAGTTCAATTTTACCTGCACTGCTGGCGGGTACACAAACCACATTAGTCATTTTTTTCACGACTTTAGTGCTTTCGGTACCTTTAGGTATTGTCGTCTCAGTAGGTTTGCGCAGCCATTTCAAACCATTGGCATGGATATTGAAAGGTTACGTCTGGTTGATGCGAGGCACGCCGTTACTGTTGCAATTAATTTTTATCTTTTACGGATTACCAGTGATTCAAATTTACTTTGACCGGATGAGTGCCGTTTTCTTGGCTTTTGTTCTCAATTATGCGGCGTATTTCGCTGAAATATTCCGGGGTGGACTGCAAGGTATTGATCAAGGACAATATGACGCTGCGAAGGTCCTTAAATTGAGTTCGTGGCAGACATTTCGGTTGATTATTTTGCCGCAAGTGGTCAAATCAGTTATTCCAGCAGTCGGTAACGAGGTCATTAACCTGGTCAAGGATTCATCGTTGGTTTATGTGTTAGGGATCGGTGATTTGTTACGGGCGGGCAATATTGCATCTGCTCGTGATGTGACCCTGGTGCCGCTGGTGTTAGTGGGCGTAGTGTATCTCCTGTTGACTGCATTACTCACCTGGGGATTGCACTCTCTTGAAAAGCACTATGCGTACTATCGTTGATTGGAGGAAAAAATGATGCTGACACTGAAAAACATTTCAAAGAAGTTTGGCGATCGGGTGATTTATGACAATTTCAATATGTCGATTGCGGACGGTGAAACCGTTGGAATCGTAGGGCCCAGCGGTGCCGGGAAAACCACATTGCTGCGCATCATGACCGGTTTGGAACCAGCCGACCAAGGAGAAATCTTGTTGGCAGATAAAATAATTGATCCATATCGTAATCGCCGGGATGCGGGTAAGATTGGGGTCGTTTTCCAAGATTTCCAATTGTTTCCGCACCTTAATGTACTCGCCAATGTGATGATTGGTCCACTTAATGCGTTGGCTGAAGACAAACAAACGACGCAAAAATCCGCCACAGCGCTTTTGACGCAATTAGGATTAGCCGATCACTTGCAGGACTATCCATACCAACTGTCTGGCGGTCAAAAACAGAGGGTGGCCATTGCCCGCGCACTTATTTTGCAACCTGCCGTATTGGCATATGATGAACCAACTTCAGCACTGGATCCGGCCATGACAAAGGATGTCGCGGCCTTAATTAACCAATTTGCCGAACAAGGTATGACCCAGGTGGTGGTTACCCACGACATGCCGTTTATTGACCTATTGGCACCCCGGGTGATTCAAGTGGGGGAGGAGAATACGGATGAAATTGTCTAACAAAAGACGGGGAATGACACTGCTCGTCTTTGCGGTATTCTTGATTTTGTTGATCAGTGGCTGTGCGCGCCGTATCCCTGCCGGCGACAGTACGAGCCAAATTGAGCAGCGCAAAACAATCGTGGTGGGGCTGGATGAGACATTTGTCCCAATGGGATTTCGAGCGAAAAATGGTCAACTATCCGGCTTCGATATTGATCTGGCTAAAGCAGTAGGCAAAAAAATAGGCTTGAAGATGGTCTTCCAGCCAATTGATTGGGACATGAAAGAAACAGAACTGCGCAATCACACCATTGACCTCATTTGGAATGGCTACACTGAGACTGCCGAGCGTAAGCAGCATGTCGCTTTTTCATTGCCCTATCTGACTAACCAGCAAATTATTGCTGTGACCAGGGCCAGTGGTGTGCGGACAATTGCTGATTTAAAAGATAAAATCATTGGCGCTCAAACAGGGTCCTCTGCAGCCCAGGATATTGATCGGTTTCCTAAATTGTTGAAGAATCGAGTCAAAAATCATGCGCCAATTCTTTATGACAGTTACAATGACGCATTCATTGATTTAGGCGCGAACCGTATTCAAGGACTGGTGCTCGATTCGGTGTTTGGGGAGTATACGATTGCGCATTCTGGTGATCCAAAAGCGTATGCGATCATCAACAGCGGTTTTCCCAGTGAAGAATTTGCTGTGGGAATGCGTAAATCTGACAACCAATTACGCACAAAAATAAACCGAGCATTACGCGCCTGCGCCGCAGACGGGACAATTACTCGGCTCGCAAAGAAATGGTTTGGTGACGCAGCGGTGATTGCGCCTACGCTTGAGGGGCTGACGACAAATAGTAAATCGCGCCAATAACGACAGATCCGACGGTGAAGATGAGCATCACCCAAATGAAAATGTGCAAGATCTTGTCAAAGGTGCTCCGTTCTTTTTTCAAAATACCTACCACCTTGTTTTTCATGCTGCGCTTAGTTTACTATTGATTTAATGATTGTGCAATTGGAGGAAGAAAATGGGGCGTTGGGTATATCTAGGATTTTTACCCTTGTTGCTGCTCATTGTGGGCGGCGGATATAATTTTCTATCGACACGGTGGCACGGCAAACCTCTTCGGTTGGCTAGCTGGTTGGTGATACCGCAACTGCTTGGTATTTTCATTTTGACGTATCCCAAAGATGGCATCGGGGTGACCTTGCTACCGATCTGTATTTTGACCGCAGTGGGCTTTGGCATTTTGTACTTAATTTTAAGGATCGTCCGGGATCACGACCTGTTACTAAGGGATTTTTTCCGGTCCTACTGGCGTTATTTGGCTCTTTTGTCGGGCGGTTGGTATGTATTTGCGCTAATCCTGTGGGGAATCACCAATTTTTAACACTGATATAATATTTGTGAAGCAGACGTGGGCAAATTTGCCGGCGTTTTTTTTTTTGGGGTGACAGGCGAACATGTGTACTATTTTACAAACGGTTTTACGAATAATAGTGGCTTGGTGGAAAAATATTTCCTTTTTCTGGGGCAATGTGGTGGCAGGTGGGGGATTGTGGTAAACTGATTTTATCAGGTTCCCAGGGGGTGAGACAGGTGCTCATGGGTGAATATCACCATACAATCGATGCAAAAGGACGCTTGATTGTACCGGCTAAGTTTCGTTCGGAATTAGGCCCAACATTTGTTCTGACACGGGGATTGGACAACTGTTTGTTCGGTTATCCGCTAAAACAGTGGGAAAACATCCAAGAACAGCTTGCTCACCTTCCTACAAACAAAAAAGACGCGCGGGCATTTACCCGTTTCTTCTATTCGGCGGCTGCTGAAATGATTGTCGACAAGCAGGGCCGCATTAATGTCCCAGAAAATCTTTGTCAATTTGCAAAGTTAACCAAAGAATGTGTCTTCGTCGGCGTGTCGTCTCGTATCGAAATATGGGATCAACCGACTTGGAAAAATTACATGGAGCAATCTGCCGGTAATTTCGATCAATTGGCGGAGGACCTCATGGATATCGATTTATAAGGGAAGTGAATGTCAGTGGTCTATGAACACCACACAGTTTTACGGCAAGAAGCCGTGACCGGATTGGCGATTGAGGCAGGCGGAACTTACGTCGACGCCACATTTGGCCGGGGCGGTCATACACAGTTGTTGTTAGAGACATTAGCGCACAGTGGTCAAGTGATTGCTTTTGACGCTGATGAAGCGGCTATTGCAGCAGGCCATAAGCGATTTGCTCAAGAAATTGAAAATGACCGGTTAGTTTTGGTCCACGACAACTTTCGGCATATTGCCACCGACATTCCCACCATCACCGCGGCGCCGATTCGGGGTGTCTTATACGATTTAGGCGTTTCCTCACCGCAGTTTGACGATCCTACACGGGGATTCAGTTACCGGTTCGACAGTCCTTTAGATATGCGGATGGATCAAACCCAACCACTGACTGCACAAAAAATCGTCAATGAATGGTCCCAGCAAGATTTAGCCAGGACAATTCGCAGATATGGGGAGGAACGCTTCGCAGGATCAATTGCCAAACGAATCGTTTTGGCCCGCGGCGTTCATCCAATTGAAACCACCGGCCAGCTCGCTGACTTGGTGAAAGAAGCGATTCCGGCGGCTGCTCGCCGCACCGGCGGTAACCCGGCTAAACGAACTTTTCAGGCCATTCGTATCGCGGTCAATGATGAGCTGGGGGCACTGCAAGATTCACTGGAAGAGGCGATTACAGTGTTGGCTGCCGGGGGGCGCTTATCTGTCATTACCTTCCAATCATTAGAAGACCGGATTGTTAAAAAAGTGATGCAGGTACATGCCACGAGTAAGCAACCTGCGGATTTACCGGTGTTGGGCCCACCGCCTGATGTCGACATGAAATTGATCACGCGTAAACCGATCCGTCCTAGTGCAGAGGAATTGGCCGCTAATCACCGTGCGCACAGTGCTCGACTGCGGATCGCTGAAAAACTTTAAAAGGAAAACTTAATTTATAAAAGTGTAAGGAGTTGTTGACGATGATTGAACAAAAGGAACTTAATTGGGGACAAGGTGGTGCCGCACCTGCACGAAAAGAGGCGCCTGCACCCAAGCAACAGCCCAATCCAGTCCCTGCTGCACAGCCTGTACCAGGCCGAGTACCGCTCAATGGTTTGGAACGGGTGCTAATTGCGGCAATTGCGCTAATCAGCGGAATCTGTATGCTCACCATCGTCAGCATGCAGGTAGGTTTGACCACGACCCAGCGGCAATATCAAAACGTGACGGCAACGGTGGCCGATAAGCGATCACAAAATAACGACTTACAGCAAGAGATTGGAGAGTTAACGAGTTCTCAACGATTGAATGAATTTGCCAAGAGCCATGGTTTAACGCTCATTGAAGGAAATATAAGGAATATTGGTCGATGAAACAAAAACAACCTGAACGAAAGTCTACTAACCCAAAGACCCGGCGCAATCGCCAAATCGTCGGTATTATCCTGTTGACGACGGTCCTGCTATTCTTTGGGCTTGTCGTCTTTCGCTTTTTTTATATCACTGTCAGCGGTCAGGTGGACGGCGTTAATTTGGCAGCGAAGACCCGTCGAATTTATACGCAGGAGACTGTCCTCAAAGCCAAGCGCGGTACGATTTATGCGAGCAATGGCGATGTCATTGCAGAAGATTCCAGTGTTTACACGATTTTTGCGGTCATTAACCACCGCAATGTGGATTTGAAAGGTAAACCGCTCTATGTGACTAACGTGGATAAAACCGCCCAAGTTTTGAGTCAATACCTATCGTTATCTGCTGACCAGATTAAGAATTACTTGCAACCAACGAGTAAAAAGATTAATCAAGTTGAATTTGGACCTGCGGGTAAAAATATTGACTTGGCCACTAAAAATAAAATCGCAGACGCTAAGCTGCCTGGAATTTTTTTCCGAGCCCAACCTGCTCGGTTATACCCAAATGGCACCTTTGCTAGTCATGTGATCGGTATCGCTCAATTAAAAGATCCAAGCAAGGAGGAGACGGATCAAAATGGTCAATTAACGGGTGTCATGGGCATTGAAAAACAATTCAATGCCATGCTTACAGGGGTCAATGGCCGTCAACAAGTCCAGACCGATCTTTATGGATATGAGTTACCCCAATCTAAGGTGATTACTAAGAAGGCCAAGGACGGTGACAACATGACGTTGACCATCGACTCCCGGCTGCAAAACAACTTGGAAACGTTGATGCAAGGTGTACAGGACAAATACCAACCACTGGGCATGAATGCGATTCTGATGAACGCTAAGACGGGGGCAATTTTAGCAGCTTCACAACGGCCGACTTTTGATGCATCGACTAAAAAAGGCATGGCCGCCATGTGGCGCGATACATTGGTGGAGGATGCTTATGAACCAGGGTCAGTCATGAAGGTCTTGTCCATGGCGGCCGTGGTTGACTCTGGCCACTACAATCCGAATGCCACTTATCAATCCGGCGCAGTGACCCTGGATGGCAGTACGATTCGGGATTGGAACTATTCCGGGTGGGGGACGATCCCATTCAATCAAGTATTACCGCGTTCTAGCAATGTGGGCATGGTCCATTTGGAAGAACTCATGGGCAAAGCCACTTGGCAAAAGTATCTGAACCGATTCCATATGGGTGAAAAAACTGGTATTTCATTGCCAGGTGAAGTCTCTGGCTCTTATCAATTTAAGCAGGCAGTGGATCAGGCTAATACATCCTTTGGGCAAGCAATCAATGTGACTGCGATGCAGATGATGCAGGCGTTTTCTGCTGTGGCCAACGGTGGCAAGATGATGCAGCCGCAAATTGTAAGTCGTGTCACCAATCCCAATACGGGCAAAACAAAAAAGTATCGTCCCCACCAAGTCGGCACACCCATTACTGCCGCCACGGCGGCCAATGTCCTCGACCAGATGCGCACTGTGGTGAACAACAAAGAAATCGGCACTGGTATGGCTTATCAAATTCCAGGTGTCGACTTGGCAGTCAAAACGGGGACGGCCCAGATTGCGGATCCAAAGGGCGGCGGTTATCTGACTGGTAACAATAATTACTTATTTTCTGTCGTGGGGATGGCACCGGCAAGCAATCCACAATATATCCTCTACATCACGATGAAACAGCCTCAAAAAATGACTGCACCGGCCGAAACAATTTTGGCTAGTATTTTCAAACCGTTGATGACCCGCGTGATCAGTTATGGCAAGACGGGCAGTGCGGCTACCACTGACACCGTGTCGATGCCGGATGTGACGAATCAGTCCACTGCGGAGGCCAAAGCGGCGTTGGCTAATGTCGGTTTGAATCCCGCCATCATTGGCAGCGGCACGAAGGTAGTCCAGCAGTTGCCCAGGACTGGCACCAAACTCCTATCTGGTCAACGCGCTGTCCTGTTAACGAATGGCGCTGCTTTAATGCCTAATGTGACAGGCTGGTCAAAAAATGATATTTTGAAGCTGGCCGAAATCACTGGGATTCATGTATCATTTACCGGTAGTGGTTACGCGATTGCGCAATCTGTGGCTGCAAACAGCGTCATTACCACTGCGTCGACTGTGACAGTAACATTAAAACCCCGATAAGTTGGAGAGTGAATCATGATTGAATTGGTAACATTGTTGGTGAGCTTCTTGGTGACGGCGGCAGCTGAACCATTATTGATTCGGTATTTCCGACGGCACCATGAAGGACAAAAGATTCGTGCGGAAGGGCCCAAATGGCATGCTAAGAAAAGCGGCACGCCGACGATGGGCGGTATTGGCTTTTTGTCGGCGACTACACTCACTGTGTTGATCGTTGCGGCAGTGACCGGCCAGATCCGGCGTACATTACTGGTGCTGTTGTTGGTCTTAGTGGGATTTGGACTCATTGGTTTTGCTGACGATGGGCTCAAGTTGTTTTACAAACGCAACATGGGTCTCAAAGCCTGGCAAAAGCTGCTCGGACAAATTGTGATCAGTGCCATCTTTCTCTGGGTTTATTTTTCCGAACATATGCCCTATACGTTGGTCATTCCGGGATTTGGTCTCGTTACCAGTGCCGTCTTCTTCTGCCTATTTTGTGTCTTTTGGCTAGTCGGTTTTTCTAATGCCGTCAATCTGACTGACGGTCTAGACGGTTTAGTAGCTGGCCTGGGGATCATTTCTTTTGGTGTGTATGCCTGGATTGCTTGGCAAGAGCAGCGCATGGATGTGTTATTGGTAACCCTGGCAGTGGTTGGATCCTTGGCCGCTTTCCTCATCTTTAACCATAAACCGGCCAAGATATTCATGGGTGACTTAGGGTCCCTCGCATTAGGCGGTTTGTTAGCTGCCGTGTCCATCATGCTGCATCGAGAATGGTCGCTGCTGTTGGTTGGGATCGTTTTTGTCGTGGAAACAGCCAGTGTGATTTTACAGGTGGCCAGTTTCAAATTAACAGGCAAAAGAATTTTTAAAATGACCCCGATTCATCATCATTTCGAAATGAGCGGCTGGAGTGAATGGCGGGTCGTATTAACATTTTGGTTTGTTGGCGCGTTAGGCGGATTATTATACTTATTGATTTGGTAATTAATTGTATCTAAGGGAGCGAGTATCTTGAAAATGGTAACAACGTACCGGAATAAAAAGGTTTTGGTGATTGGTTTGGCCAAAAGCGGGGCCAATGCCGCCCGGTTGCTGCAAGATAAATTAGGCGCGTTTGTCACGGCGACTGATATTAAGCCGTTTAATGAAAATCCGGCTGCCCAGGCCTTGCTTGACGATGGCGTTCGCGTGATTACAGGCAAGCAGCCGCTGGCTTTGATGGATGAAGACTTTTCCTTAGTCGTCAAAAATCCGGGTATTCCGTACGACAATCCCTTAGTGGATCGTGCTGAAAAAAAGCATATACCAATCATTACTGAACCTGAGCTGGCGTTTGAAATTTCAGAGGCTCCCTGGATCGGCATTACCGGCACCAACGGTAAAACCACCACGACGACCCTCATCGCTGAAATGTTAAATGCCAAACGGACTGAGGGCAAGGCATATCTGGCGGGTAATATCGGTATCCCAGCTAGTGCGGTGGCCGAGAAGGTGACACCGCAAGATACGATGGTGGTTGAATTATCCAGTTTCCAATTAGCCGGCACGACGCATTTACGGCCCCATATTGCCGTATTAACCAATATTTATTCTGCCCATCTGGATTATCACAAGACCCGGGCCAATTACATCGCAGCAAAAATGAAGATTGTGGCTAATCAAAATGCCGCCGATTTCTTTGTCGTGAACTGGGATAGTCCAGAATGGCAGGGACTGTCGCATCAGACAAAAGGCCAAGTCGTTCCGTTTTCTCGCAAACAGGTGGTGTCTAATGGCGCTTATTTAAAAGACGGTGAGTTGTATTTCCAAGGCACTCCAATCATTGCGGCAGAGGATATTCGGATTCCGGGGGCCCATAACATAGAAAATGCTTTGGCGGCCATTGCTGCCGCTAAATTGGCCGGGCAAAAGGATAACGATGCCATTGCCCACGTGTTGAAAACTTTCCCAGGGGTCAAGCATCGGATGCAGTATGTGGAGACCTGGCAAAACCGAAAAATTTACAACGATTCTAAAGCGACGAATATTGTATCGACAGAAGTCGCGTTACGTTCTTTCCCAGGTCCCGTGGTATTGATCGGCGGCGGATTGGATCGTGGTTTCACGTTTGAAAAATTGATTCCATTGCTGAAAGATCATGTCCGGGCCATGGTGGTGTACGGTCAAACCAAGAAGCTGATGGCGGCGACAGCCAAACAAGCAGGAATCGAAAATTTAACGGTGGTTGATACCCTGGATGAAGCCGTACCGTTAGCCATGCATGCCAGTCGGCCCGGTGATGTGGTGCTTTTCTCACCAGCTGCCGCCAGTTGGGATCAATTCCATACGTTTGAAGAACGGGGCGATCGCTTCATCGCTGATGTCAACCAGTTCATCAAGGAGAATCCATCATGAGACTGATGATTTCTGGTGGCGGCACCGGCGGCCACATATACCCCGCGTTGGCGCTGATTCGCCGGCTGCAAGAAAGAAAATTACTGGATGCCATCCAGTATGTCGGCACGCCCAACGGATTGGAAAGTCGAATTGTACCCGCAGCGGGCATTCCCTTTAGCACCATTGAATTACAGGGGTTTAATCGTCGGAATTTGTTCGCAAATTTTCGAACGGTGGATCTGTTTTTGAAGGCTGTTCATAAAGCCAAAGCAATGGTGCGCGAGTTTCAGCCAGATATTGTCATCGGGACCGGCGGTTATGTGTCATCAGCACTGGTATATGCGGCCGCACGGGAACATATTCCAACCATGATTCATGAACAAAATTCCATCGCTGGCGTCACCAATAAATTTCTGGCCCATTACGTGGATAAAATATTGATTGCCTTTCCGGACGCAGCTGATCAATTTCGACAAAAAGATAAAATTGTTTTGGTCGGTAATCCTCGGGCACAAGAAGTGGCTGGACTCCAGCCCAACGCACGACTGGCGGATTTTCAGTTGTCGCCTAATCGGTCGACAGTCCTGATCTTCGGCGGCAGCCGCGGGGCAGCGCCAATTAATGAGGCTGTTTTATCGGCATTGGCCGAATTTGGCAGTCAAAGCTATCAGGTCCTCTTTGTTACCGGTAATGTGCACTATCAAAATGTTTTGGATCAATTGGGCGATAAAGCCGTGCCCAACAACGTCAAGATTGTGCCTTACGTGGACGACATGCCTGCCATCTTGCCGGATGTCACATTACTTGTCGGACGCGCAGGGGCCACCAGCATTGCGGAAATCACCGCATTGGGAATTCCCAGCATTCTGATTCCTTCCCCCTATGTGACTCACAATCACCAAACTAAAAATGCTAGCAGTATGGCCCAGGCGGGAGCTGCCGTGATGTTGCCGGAAACGGCATTGACAGACAAAACATTACTGAATGCGATCACCGCCATTATGGGGGATGACGATCGCCAAGCTAAAATGAAAAAAGCGACATTGGCACTCGGTCATCCCCATGCATCAGATGACATTATTCAACTCATGCAAGACTTGATTCAGGCATAAGCTAAGTGAGTGAAAGGAGTGGCGCGTGATGCGGCGCAAGCAAAAAGGAGAAAAACCCAAGTCTCGGGTCGATCCCCAACGGACAATTCAACCGTGGGAACATTACCTAGCCAAACAAGAAAATGCGAATTCTGCTAAGCCTAGTCAAGAATTGCACGTTTCCAAAACCCTCCCCCAGTGGAATCGGCAACGGACACGCCGATTGGTGAAGAACACGACGATTGTGCTGTTGGTTTTTCTAGTGGTTGGCTTGGTGACAGCGTATTTCTTAACTCCTTTCAGCCGTGTGCGAGAGATTTCTGTGCAAGGAACGAATGTTGCCGCGGACCAAGCAGTCATTGATGAGAGCCATATTCGTTCTGGTGAAAGCTTGATGCACATCTTTTTGCATCGCCACACCATGACTCGCGATCTAAAAAAGCGTATGCCGATCTTGCAGAGTGCGCAGATTGTCCCCAATGGAATTAATGACATTACTCTCCGGGTGAAAGAGTATCCTGTTGTGGGTTATACCGTGAAGCAGGGTATTTATTATCCCGTCTTGAGTACAGGCACTGTCCTTAAAGACGGCCAGAGTAAACCGGTGGGGAATTCACCAATCTATGCTGACTTTACCAGTGCTAAGCATCTGGCATTTGCGGTGAAAGTGTATACTAGTCTTTCTCAACACGTGCAGGCGGATATTTCAGAAGTGCATGATACTAGTGATCAGCGCAACCCCAATCGAGTGATGCTGTATATGAATGATCAAAATAAGGTCATTGCAGATTTGACCACATTAAAACAGAAGATCATTTATTATCCGAAAATGAAGACGCAGCTCAAAGGAACCGGGATCGTGGATTTGGAGGTGGGGGCTTATGCGATTCCCAATAAAAGTGAAAATAGTGCCAAGAACCCTTAATCTCACGGTCAATTGTTTATCCCGCGGTGGTGGGTGTGTTAAAATTTAACTTAGTGAACATAGGCGCGTGACTGTCGTTTGGTCATCTTGCCGTGTATTCCATGTATTCGATTAATTACGACTAATAAGGAGGCCACAATTCATGGATAAGTCCAAGGTCATCGTTGGGCTCGACATCGGTACCACATCGATTAAGGTAATTGTGGCGGAATCGATTCAGGATCAATTGAATGTGATCGGCGTGGGCAGTGAACGCTCCCAAGGCCTGTCTCGGGGTGTCATTGTTGATATTGATAAGGCGGCTGCCTCGATTAAAAGTGCGGTAGCACATGCTGAAAAGAAGGCCAATGTACCAATTACAACGGTCTACGCAGGAATTCCTGCCAACATGTTGAATATTGAAAAGTGCGACGGCATTATTGCTGTCGGGGACACTTCTCGAGAAATCACCACCCAAGATGTCGCGCAGGTTGTCAACTCGGCATTGATTCGGAATCTTCCGCCGGAACGGGAGATTATTGACGTATTACCATCTGAATTCATTGTGGATGGGTTTGATGGGATTAAAGATCCTCGCGGGATGGTGGGGATTCGATTGGAATTCCACGGCATTTTATTCACTGCTGCCAAAACAGTGATTCACAATACCCGTAAGGCTATTGCCCAGGCCGGGCTGCATTTGTCTGGATTAGTGATCAATCCATTAGCCTTAGGCCAACTCATTTTGGATGATGGCGAACAGGACTTTGGTACAATTATTCTAGACTTGGGCGGCGGTCAGAGTACGGCAGCGGTGATTCACGATCATAAGTTGAAATATTCCCATGTCGATCCCGAAGGCGGCGAATATATCACGAAGGATATCTCCGTGGTATTAAATACGACGCTTGCGAATGCGGAACGGTTAAAACGGGAATATGGGAACGCCGACGCGGCACTTGTCAAAGGGTCGGATCAATTCCCCGTAGAGATTGTTGGGCAGACAAATCCGCAAATGGTCGGTGAGGACTATCTTGCGGAGATCATTCAGGCCCGGATTGAACAGATCCTGGAAAGATTGGGGAGTGGTCTGAGCAAAGTCCATGCCTTTGATTTGCCTGGCGGAATCGTGATTACTGGCGGCGTGGCTGCTTTACCGGGAGTCAGCGAACTGGTTCAGAAAGTCTATCAGCGGCAAGTGAAACGGTACATCCCAGATCAAATGGGTCTGCGTCATCCGTCATTTGCCCAGGGCTTGAGTATTGTGTCGTATGTGGCCCACTTAAACGAAATTAACACGTTGATTCGGCGTGTTGTTGATCCGGCAGAAATTCGTCCGCGTCAGGCTACGCCCCGTGCTGCACGGCCGCTGGCGACGGCCACGACTGACACTCGGGTCCCTGATCAACCCGTGCAGGCGCCCACCCCTGCGCCAACACGAGAAAAAAAGGATCCAGAAAAAACGCAGCGACCAAATCCGAAAAAGAAAAAGAAGACGCAACGAATCAAAAATCTTTTCACCAACTTTTTCGATTAGATGCGGACAATAGGAGGAACACGGTATGGATTATAAAATGGAAAATACAGAAGTTCCCAGCGCTAAGATCAAAGTGATCGGTGTTGGCGGCGGCGGTGGCAATGCTGTTAACCGAATGATCGATGAAGGCGTTCAAGGTGTTGAGTTTATTGTAGCCAACACAGACACCCAAGCACTCAGCGCGGCCAAGGCGGAAACCAAGATTCAACTTGGCCCTAAATTAACTCGGGGATTGGGGGCCGGCTCCAATCCTGAAATTGGCGAGAAGGCGGCCGCAGAGAGCGAAGAAGTACTGGCGGACGCTTTGAAGGGTGCCGACATGGTCTTCGTCACTGCTGGTATGGGCGGTGGTACCGGGACTGGTGCGGCTCCCATTGTGGCTAAAATTGCGAAAGATTCTGGGGCGTTAACCGTTGGTGTGGTAACCCGGCCATTTACTTTTGAGGGACCTAAGCGCGGGCGTAATGCCGCAGAGGGAATTGCCAATTTAAAGGCGGCAGTAGACACACTAGTGATTATTTCCAATAACCGCTTGTTAGAAACTGTCGATAAAAAGACACCGCTGCTGGAGGCATTCCGGGATGCCGACAACGTATTGCGCCAAGGGGTTCAGGGAATTTCTGATTTAATCACTTCACCGGGATACGTGAACCTGGACTTTGCGGATGTCACTACTGTGATGGCTAATCAAGGGTCTGCCTTGATGGGGATTGGCTCAGCTACGGGTGAAAACCGAACAGTGGAGGCCACGAAAGCAGCAATTTCTTCCCCATTGTTGGAAGTTTCCATTGATGGGGCCAAGCAAGTCCTGCTGAATATCACCGGAGGACCAGATCTATCCTTATTTGAGGCCCAAGATGCTTCCAGCATCGTATCAGATGCTGCAACAAGTGATGTGAACATTATCTTTGGGACTTCGATTAACGAAAACTTAGGCGATGAAGTCGTTGTGACAGTGATCGCCACGGGTATCGATGATAAAGAACTCAAAGCGCAAGAGGAAAAAGACGACAAGAACATTGGTCGGCCGAACCGTGGCCGGCAGGGGGTCAATCCTGCTCATCAGACGGGTACGGATCGGTCAGCTGAGCAAAAGCCGGCACCTACTCAAGCACAACCAGCTAAATCAGCTCATGACAATGGGGGGCATACCGAAGTCCATTCGAGTGAAGATCCCACAACACCATTTGGTTCCGATTGGAATTTATTGCATCACAACAGTCAGGATGCTGAACGGCGCAGAGCGGCCCGGACAAATGATGATAAGCCGGCGTTCGACATCTTTCATCAACCAGAAAGCAACGTGAACAATACAGATGATGATGACGATACGACGCCGCCTTTCTTCAAACGGCGCAATCGGTCCTAGTCAGTACGGTGTTTGTTTCCTCATCTAAGCCGTCATTCAGGTGATGCGGTACAATAGGGGCAGTGGTGAGCTTGCCATTGACCTGAAAGGGGGTAATTGTTATGGCTTTCGATAAATTGAATCGGTTCTTCGGTGTGAGCGACGATGAGTATGACCAAGATGATGCAACTGCCGCGGGTAGCGCGACGGCCAAAGATACACAGGTAAACAGCGATGAAGGTAACGTAATTGCAATGAACGCTAAACCGCAGCAAGCCAGTCGTATTGTGCTCTTTGCACCCCGTGTCTATTCAGATACAAAGGCAATTGGCAATCATCTGCTCAACAATCGCGCCGTCATTGTTAACTTTGATTCTGTGGATGGTGCGTCAGCGGCACGCATTGTGGATTTCTTGACCGGCGTGGCGTTCGCCATTCACGGTGAAATCAAACGTGTCGGAGATAAAATTTTTCTTGTCACGCCACCGCGTTTTCAAGTTGACGGGGACATTGCGGCTCTTTTTTCGGGCAGTGACAGCGACTTAGACAGTGATTATTCTTAGGATGAGGTGACAGCGTGATCAATTTCATTTTTGAACTGGCACGGTTGATCAACTATGCAATTAACATTTATGCCGGTTTGATCATTGTGTATGCGTTATTGACATGGATTCCCAGTGTTTTCAATACACGTTTGGGAAATTTGGTTGCGCGAGTGGTTGAACCTTATTTGAATTTCTTCAACCGGTTTGTGCCGCCTATTTTTGGAATTTCTTTAGCCCCACTAATTGCGATAGTGGCACTGGAGTTGTTCGGTCAAGGATTGATCGTCATCGCGCAATGGGTGATCCGGCTTATCGCCGGTTATTAAGTTATAGGAGTGTAAGATAATTATGGATGCGACTGTGTATCAACACTTCCGCAAAGAAGAAGCGCCATTCATTGATCAGGTCAATGAATGGATGGAACGGGCCAATGTGGAATATCGGCCAATTCTTTCTGATTTTTTGGATCCGCGACAAATGTTTATTGTCGAAGAATTGGTGGGCAAACATGGTTCGGTGCATTACTTTTTTGCCGGGGGTTACGAAGCGGCCGAGCGTCAACGGGTCATCATTGCCCCTGAATATTTCACACCCGAACAGACAGATTTTGACATCCAACTGTTCACGATTAAGTATCCGCAAAAGTTTGCGACACTGCGCCATTCCCAAATCCTGGGTACGTTGGTTAATTCGGGTTTGAAACGGGATGCTTTTGGTGACATTCTCACCGATGGCGAAACATGGCAATTTTTGACTGAAAAAAGTTTAGCGACGTATATTCAAAATGAAGTGACCAAAATCGGTAAAATCAACGTACAGCTGCTGCCCACCCCAGAGGTGAATGTGATTGTTCCTAAGGATGCCTGGGCACAGGAGAGCGCGACAGTTTCTTCGCTCCGGCTCGATGCCTTAATTAGTGAGGTTTACCATATGTCACGGCAACGGGCTAAGGCGTTGATCGAGGGTGAAAAGGTCAAGTTAAATTGGCAGCCGTTCATGAAGCCAGACTTTGCACTGGGATTAATGGATATTGTTTCTGTCCGAGGATTTGGCAGAATTCAGATCACAGCCACGGCTGGTGAAACGAAGAAGGGCCGAATCAAGTTAACGGTCAACGTATTGCGGAAATAATTGGGACGAAGAGGGGAATAATCGTGGCATTAACACCATTGGACATTCATAATAAAAAGTTTTCGAAGAAGTTACGAGGATACGATACAGATGAGGTCAATGCTTTTTTGGATCAAGTCATCAGCGATTATCAGGATTTGCTGAAACAAAATGCGGATTTACAAAAGCAGATTCAAGATGCCAACGATAAAATTCAGTACTTTACGGACCTGAAGGATGCGCTCAATCAGTCAATTATTGTGGCCCAAGATGCGGCTGATCGAGTGAAAAGTAATGCCCAACGGGAGGCTAACATTATTCAGAGCGAAGCCGAAAAACAGGCCCGCAACATGGTGGATGATTCAACCGATAAGGCCAACCATATATTGCAGGAAGCTTCTGAGAAGGCTCGGCAAATCACTCTCGAAACTGGCGAGCTTAAAAAGCAGACCCGGATCTTCCGCCAGCGTTTGCAAGTGATGTTGGAGTCGCAGTTAGAAATCGTGAAGAGTCCTGAGTGGCATGATTTGTTGGCGGATGATAATGTTCCCCAAAACGCGTTACCCAATGGCACCCAAGGAACGGTTGACAATACCCCGTTAAGTAGTTTAAACTTCGATGAGAGTCAGGACGATGCGACATTTCCGCAATCCTCGGATAATCAGCAATATCCAGACGAACCAGTACCAGCTGAACCGGAACCGGCTCAAAGCGCGAATGATTCGCAAACCCCGGAGACTGATGGATCGGCGGCATCAGGCGCACCGACATCAGCAGATGTTGACCAGAAGAACAATCAGGCCAGCGCTTCCGGTGCGTCAGCGCCTACTGGATTAGATCCCGATTATTTTGAAACGACCGGTTCTTTAAACAATGGACCTGTCATTGAATTTCCAGATGGTGGTGCCATCACAACGCATCATCGGTGAAGTGTTAAGTGTGATAGATGATGTGAGCCAGAACTTAGGCGGACAGTCTTTCAGCGAGTCGGTAGATGGTGGAAGATCGACAGTGCTGTTGCCCAAGCGATCACTCACGGATATCGGGTGATGCCATTATCCATCGCAAGAGGGAAAGTTTACTTTCCAAAAATAGGTGGTACCACGAGATCTTCGTCCTAGAGACAGGGTCTCTTTTTTTGTTTTTACGTTATTTTAGAAAGGACGCGCTGCTATGCGGATCAAAGATACATTGAACTTGGGGAAAACCAAGTTTCCCATGCGGGGTAATTTACCTGTCCGGGAAAAAGAATGGGAAAAGGGATGGGAAGACAACCATCTGTACGAACAAATCCAAAAGAAAAATGAGGGCAAACCCACTTTTATTTTGCATGATGGCCCACCATTCGCCAATGGTGAGATTCACATGGGGCACGCTTTAAACAAGATCAGTAAAGACATTATCGTTCGTTTCAATGCGATGAATGGCAAGCGCGCACCGTACATTCCTGGTTGGGATACGCATGGTTTGCCGATCGAACAACAGTTAACGAAACAAGGTGTCGACCGAAAGACGATGGACCTGGCTGCCTATCGCGAGCTCTGTGCCAAATTTGCAGAGAGCCAAATTGACTTACAGCGGCAAGGGTTCAAACGATTAGGGGTCTTAGGCGACTGGGATCACCCATATGTCACTTTGCATCCGGCTTATGAGGCGGAAGAGATTCGCGTTTTCGGCCAAATGTTCGAGAAAGGTTTAATTTACAAGGGTAAAAAACCGGTCTTTTGGTCACCGTCATCCGAATCCACATTAGCTGAGGCGGAAGTGGAGTATCACGATATTAAGGCGCCGTCCATTTACGTCGCATTTAAAGTTGTGGATGGCAAAGGCTTGCTGGACACAGATACAAGCTTCATTATTTGGACGACGACACCCTGGACGATTCCTGCCAACGAAGCAATCGCGGCCAATCCGCGGTTTGACTATGTACAAATTAAAGCGGATGGCAAGAAATATGTCATTGCCGCTGGCCGCTTGGATTTCATGAAAGAGACGCTCGGTTGGGAAAACGTCGAGGTATTGAAGACATTTAAGGGTGCTCAGTTGGAATACATGACTGCCCAACATCCTATTTATGACCGTACTTCATTGCTGACGTTGGGCAATCATGTCACATTGGATGAAGGGACCGGCCTAGTCCACACCGCCCCTGGCCACGGGACGGATGACTTCAATGTTGGTATGAAGTACCACTTGCCAATTTTGTCACCGGTAGATGCTCAAGGGCATTTCACTAAAGAAGCCCCTGGTTACGAGGGCATGTTCTACGATGATGGCAACAAGAAGGTCGTGGATCAGCTGAAAGAAAATGGTAGTTTATTGAAGCTGGTATGGATCACCCATAGTTATCCCCATGACTGGCGAACCAAGACACCAGTGATCTTCCGGGCGACCACGCAATGGTTCGCGTCCATCGAACCGATTCGCGAGCGGCTTTTAGATGAAATTAATCAAATCACTTATATGCCCAGCTGGGGTAAGACTCGGTTGTACAACATGATCAAAGATCGCGGTGACTGGGTCATTTCCCGGCAGCGCGCGTGGGGTGTACCGCTTCCCATTTTTTATGCAGAAAATGGTGATCCGATCATTACGCCGGAGACCATCAAACACGTCGCGGATTTGTTTGCCCAATACGGTTCCAATGTCTGGTTCCAACGGGATGCAAAAGATTTATTACCGGCTGGTTTTACACACCCCAGTTCACCAAACGGCAAATTCACCAAAGAGAAGGACATCATGGATGTGTGGTTTGATTCCGGTTCTTCCTCACAGGCTGTTTTGAAACAACGACCAGAATTGGAATTCCCAGCGGACCTTTACTTGGAAGGCTCTGATCAATACCGTGGTTGGTTTAATGCTAGCTTGATCATTTCTGTGGCAGTCACTGGCCATGCGCCGTACCGGCAGCTAGTTTCCCAAGGGTTCGTCATGGATACCAAGGGGCACAAGATGAGTAAGTCCGCCGGCAACGGCATTTCTCCCACGGAGGTATCCGACAAGATGGGTGCCGATATCATTCGGTTATGGGTGGCATCAGTGGATGCGAGTGCTGACGTACCCGTGTCGATGGGTATTTTACAGCAAATCGCAGAAAGTTATCGTAAGATCCGCAATACGCTGCGGTATATGTTGGCTAACACTACTGATTTTGATCCGAAGAAAAACGCTTTACCGTTTGGCGAATTACGCACTGTGGACCAATATATGATGATGCGCCTGAATCAGGTTGTGCAAACGTCACTGGATGCCTACAAGGTTTATGACTTTACCAAGGTGTTCAAGACCGTCAATGCATTCTTAACAAATGATTTATCTGCCTTCTATTTGGATTTTGCCAAAGATGTGGTTTACATCGAGGCTGAAAATGATCCGAAGCGGCGGGCGATGCAAACGGTGATGTACGCCGCTTTAAGCGCGTTGACTAGGTTATTGACGCCAATCTTGCCGTACACGATGGAAGAAGTATGGACTTTCCTGAAGGAAGACGAGGATTATGCGGCATTGGCGGATATGCCTGTCGTCCAACAGTATCCAGACACTGACGATACTTTGGCGCAGTGGCAAGAATTCATGAAGTTCCGCGATGAAGTGCTGAAGTCTCTTGAAGAAGCCCGGAATCGCAAGGATATCGGTAAATCATTTGAAGCGGCGGTGACAATTTATCCGGATAAGCATCTTGCACAATTATTATCAGATCTGAACACCGATGTGGCGCAACTGCTCATTGTGTCTAAATTGACCATTGCAGATGCTGCAGCGGCTAAACCCGCCGATGGTGATCAATATGACAATGCCACCATTGTGGTGAGTCATGCGCCTGGGGAAGTATGCCCACGGTGTCGGATGACTCGGGAAGATATTGGGATTGATAAAGATTATCCCGAATTGTGCGGCCGATGTGCTAAAATAGTGGCGGCAGCGTTTCCAGAAACCAAAGAGACGGGGTTGGAAGCGTAAGTGAGAATCACGGAGGAAATGCATATGTTGTATGGTGTCGTGAAAAGTTTCGATGAGCATCACGGTTTCGGCTTTATTACTTCGCCCACTGAAGGAGATATCTTCGTTCACTTTACTGGAATTATTGAAGAGGGGTATAAGACCCTTCATGCCGGTCAACATGTCCAGTTTGTGGTCGTTGAAGGGAAGAATGGTCCCCAGGCGGCAGAGGTATCGCTGGTTACGCAACAAGCAACGGGGCAATAAGCATTAGCCATCAAAAAAGCGCAACCCATGATTTTTCCATGGGTTGCGCTTTTTATGTGGAATTGAAACGACTTCTAAACTTCTCGGTGGCCTTCCGCAGAGGTTTGATGACCGTGGGTGTAATTGAGCAGCTGCTGCTTGAGATCCTGTTCCATCGTATCTAACTCACGTTCAGCGTTCTTCCGCTTTTCCCGGCCTTCTTGTTGAATCTGCAATGTTTCGTTGAGTGTTTCCACCAGATCATTCTGCGTCTTTTGTAAGGTTTCGATATCTACGACACCGCGTTCGTTTTCTTTCGCCGTTTCGATAGAAGACATCTTCAACATCTCACTATTCTTCTTGAGTAAGTCGTTCGTTGTTTGCGATACTTGACGCTGAGCAGTCACGGCATTCTTTTGCCGCAAGAGGGTGAGGGCAATGGCCACTTGATTTTTCCAAAGAGGAATAGCCGTATTGACGGAAGCTTGAATTTTTTCCGCCAACGCCTGGTTGGTATTTTGAATCAACCGGATTTGAGGTGCCTGCTGTAGTGTGATTTGCCGCGCCAATTGTAAATCATAGGTTCGTTTTTCCAGCCGGACTTTGAATTGATTCAGATCATTGACCTCTTGCAAAGCCATTTGGTCATTGCTGTTTTGCGCCTTTTTCTCCATCTCGGGAATCGTTGTCTCGGTTAATTCTTTAATTTTAAGTTGACCGGCAGCAATGTAAATATTGAGCGCATCAAAATACGTTTTGTTTTTTTGATAAAGTTCTTCCAATACGCGGTTATCAGCCAATAATCCATTCTTCTCAGTGTTCAGCTTACCGCCGATACCGTCAATTTGAGCGCCAATTTTTTGGTATTTGGCCGTTGTTTCGTAGATCGACTTTTTGACTTTGCCGAATAAGCGGCGAAATACGTTTGCGTCTTCAGCCCGGAGATCTTCCGGGTCGGCCTCCTTCAAGCGATACATTAGATCGGTCAAAGAATCCCCAATCGCACCTGTATCTTTACTCTGTACCTGGTTCAGCATGCTCTGAGAGAATTGACCCAATTGCTTTTGGGCTGCTGCACCATAGTTCATGACCGCCTCCTGATTGTGGACGTCGATTTGGCCAGCCAATTCCTGGGCTTTTGCCTGTTCAGCGGCAGGCAGCTTATCGATTAATGCCACTGCTTCGCTGTCTTTGTTTTCATCCGCAGCAGCTGCCGGCGCTTGCATCTTTTCGCTGAACGGATCGCTGAGCAAACCTTCTAACATATTGTCCGTTTCCGGTGCGGTTGTGGGCTTTGATTGTTTATCGTCTGTACTCATTTAGTTTGATCCTTTCCTTCAGCAGATTCATGAGGGACAGCCTCATCTGACTGGTCATGGTCATGAATGTTTTTGGTAGCTGTTTGAATCTCAGCATCCATGTCCGTGATATCCGAGTGGACAAAAGCCGTATAATCATCCTGAATAGTTTGGCTCAACTGGGTAATCACTTCGATACTCTTCGCCAATACTGTCCAGGTATCCTTAGTTTTAACCTCATGATGGGAGATTTCAATATATTTGTCTGTTAAATTGACCAAATTTGGTAAATGACGATAAAGAAAATCACCAGCACTGGAAAGATTCATCGGATCATCCACGATTGCCTGGAACATCGCTTGAGAAACGCGTACCATGCCGTAGTTTAAATCGACTGCTTTGAGTTTTGGACTTTTTTCGATACTGGCTTGAAGATGGTCAATTTTCTCCTTGGCTTCCGCCATCTGAGCACGGAAAAAGGCAATATCTTCGTCCTGCATACCCAGTTCGTGATAGTGGGCCTGCATTTTCTTTGATAATGGTGGTGTGGGATTAGGTGATACATTTGTTGGTTTGCGCTTTTTTCTAAATAAGAATGCCATAATAATGAACACCGCTCCTATTCCTAATAACGTATTGTGCCGGCCTCCGGCACACATGGGAACGACGCCACCAAGCATGATAAAGACACCCAGCAACATCAATATTCCTCGGGTGCCAGATCCAAAATGATCTTTGCGGCTCATGGCGATGCCTCCTTTGTCTCAACAAAATCAGTCTAGCATAGAAAGCGACGTAACGGGGTCGGGCTAAAGAAGGATTTTACCCTCGGTAGTCGGCACCCGTTGTGGTTTATGTGTATCCACGATAAA
The DNA here is from genome assembly GCF_001435585.1 of Schleiferilactobacillus perolens DSM 12744. Classification (GTDB taxonomy): domain Bacteria; phylum Bacillota; class Bacilli; order Lactobacillales; family Lactobacillaceae; genus Schleiferilactobacillus; species Schleiferilactobacillus perolens. Next base: position 189,485 of record NZ_AZEC01000002.1, on the reverse strand, counting down.
ATGAAACAGCGATCCAGAAACGGAAAGAGGTTATTGTGTTGACCGACAACCATTTTGCTGTGCATGAGAAACGACTTAAAGAAACACAGATTAGTGATCAAACATTGTATGACGGCTCAATTCTGTCTCTTCATTTAGAGGAAGTGCGGTTACCGAATGGTGCCAAAGCCAAGCGGGAGATTATCCATCACCATGGCGCAGTGGCCATATTGGCGTTGAACGAAGCCGGCCAAGCGGCGTTTGTCACGCAATGGCGTGAACCAATTAAGCGGTTGTCACTAGAAATCCCAGCAGGCAAGCTCGATCTTGGTGAATATGATCCCGTGACTGCCGCTCAGCGAGAATTAAATGAAGAAATTGGGTATGGCCCCACCGTCCCGATGAAAGAAATTACGCAATTCTATTCTAGTCTCGGTTATTCCACAGAGCTGCTGCATCTCTACTATGCACCTCATATTCAACCGGTGGCCCACAAACGGCCATTGGATGATGACGAGTTTTTGACTGTGGAATGGTTATCGCTGGCGGATGCCCAAGCAGCGATGGCTGATCGACGAATTGTGGATGCCAAGACAATCACTGCCATTTATTGGTGGGCATTACAACGGACAAATGTCCAGGAGAATGGCCATGTGGGGTAAAGGGAAGAAGGCACCAAACGACGCAGGGCAACGACCTGCTGGCCCTCGGGACGCATTTAAGGCCCGTGACGCTAAGAGAATTGCAGTCGAAAAAGCGTACGCCCAGGATCAACGGCGCAAAGCCCGCGCTTTGACAGGAGAGTTGGCCGAAGCCCACAGCCATCGGTTAAAAGTACGCCTTAATTGGGCCATCTTGGGTTTGGTGGTAGGCCTGATCATCGTATTTTTGATCCTCTGGTTTGTGGATTAGTTTAATGAAAAGAATGGAGCAATTGAATGAAAATCGGTGTGTTATGTGCCATGGAAGAAGAAATCCGGGTATTGCGAGGCCAATTGGCCGATCGTCAACAAGTCACCATTGGGACGAGTGTGTTTGATGAAGGAACAATGCACGGTCAATCGGTAGTTTTGATTGAAAGCGGAATCGGTAAAGTACAGGCCAGTATTAACGCAGCGTTGTTGTTGGCTCATTTTAAACCGGATTTAATTGTCAATACTGGCTCAGCAGGTGGAATTGGTGAAGGGTTACAGGTTGGTGACGTGGTGATTTCCACTGGTGTGGCTTACCATGACGTAGATCTGCAACCGGCTGGTTATTTACCTGGTCAATTACCGGATCAACCGCAAATCTTTGAGGCTGATCCGACTTTTGTCAAGCAGTTTGCGCAGGCGGCGACAACAAAAGGCCAAGCTGTGCATGAGGGGTTGATTGTCACTGGCGATCAGTTTATTGCTTCGCAAAGTCAGATCGCGCAAATTAAGAAGAATTTTCCCCAGGCATTGGCTGCGGAGATGGAAGGCGCGGCTGTGGGACAGGCGGCGCATGAGTTCCATACGCCTTTCGTGATTATTCGAGCGATGAGTGATAATGGGAATGAAGAAGCGCAGGTTAGTTTCGATGCGTTCATTGTGGACGCGGGGAAGCGATCTGCGGAGACTTTCATTCGGTTTGTGGAAAACATGGCTTAGTTTGTTTTTACTTGCCGTGCCAATACTACGCAAGCTGCGGTGGCAGGGGGCTGGAACGTGGTGACGGCGCTTTGAGCCCGCTGAGGAACGCGGTCTCAAAGTCGCCTAACCGCATATAAACTTGCCCAGGACCGGGGCAAGTTTATTGCGGTTTCACCACTGAGCCCCCTGCCACCTCCGCTTGCTCCGCATTGGCACTATACACGACCACAATTCAATCCATTGCAGTTACTGCACGATGGTCCGGTGCTATTAAGCACACTTGTTCCATCGTGAAACCCATGGTACACTTATTTTTCGTTAGCAGAATCTGCTAACGTTATTTTTGTCTAGAAAGGAGTGATTGGATGCAACCAGTTTATTTGGACAATGCGGGGACAACGCCGCCTTCTCCGGCTGTGATCCAAGCGATTAGCCAAGCAGAGCAGGAGACATGGGGGAATGCCAGTTCCACTCATTTCTTTGGTCGGCATGCAAAGCAGGCATTGGAGAATGCGCGAATCGTTTTGGCCAACTCGATCAATGCCCAACCTGGCCAAATTGTGCTGACCAGTGGCGGTAGTGAAAGCGACAATACCGCAGTGGTCCAGACCGCTTTAGCACGGCAACATTTGGGCAAGCACATTATCACTGACCAGATTGAGCACAAGGCGATCCTGGAATCTATGAAGTATTTGGAAACCCTGGGCTTTGATGTGACGTATTTGCCGGTGGATGAGACTGGCCATGTGGCCGTGGCCGATGTGGCGGCTGCGTTGCGTGACGATACGATTTTAGTCTCCATTATGTATGGCAATAACGAGGTTGGCAGTCGTCAACCGATCGCTGAGATCGGGGAGCTGCTTAAGGATCATCAGGCGTGGTTTCACACGGATGCTGTGCAGGCGTACGGGTTGACAGATATCGATGTTGTCGCGGATCATATCGATCTACTATCCACTTCCGCACATAAGATTAATGGGCCGAAGTTTATGGGTTTCTTGTTTGAATCAGACAATGTCCACTTCAAGCCCTTGATCAAAGGTGGCGACCAAGAAAAAAAGCGGCGCGCAGGTACCGAAAATGTCCCTGGTGTAATTGGTTTTGCGACAGCTGTTAAAGCTTTGACCCCGGCCGTCAAGGCCGCCCGCCAAGCGCAATTCGCCCATTTCAAGCAGATGATTGTGGGTGCTTTGCAAGACGCTGGTATCAAATTCGCAGTGAATGGTTCCTTAGCACCCACCGAGTTGCAGCATGTATTGAACCTATGGCTCCCCGGTGTGCCGACAGATGCTTTGCTGGTGAATCTGGATTTGGCAGGTTTTGCTGTCTCCGGCGGTTCAGCATGCACAGCAGGCAGTTTAGAGCCTTCCCATGTGTTAACGGCCATGTTTGGATCGGACAGCCCGCGTTTACGCGAATCGATTCGCATTAGTTTTGGCAGTATTAATACTGGTGCCCAAATTCAGGATTTTGCAGAAAAGCTCGTACAAATTGCCGGTAAAATGCAGACAAAAAACGCCCAAGTCCTCTCCTAATTGACCCAACGAGGCGCTTTCATTCCTAAAAGTACGGTATACTAGGAAATGAAAAGTCAGAAAGGCGTGAGTAATCATGGCAATTAAAGAAACAGCAAAAGTAATGGGGGATTCTGTCGCCTACAAATTAGCCCCGGGCATTAAGCGCTATGCCTTAATGGATGTTGGCTTCACGGAAAGTCGCAATGGTAACTTTCAATTCGATCGTTCACTGAGTACGGAAGGGCCTTATTCACCGTCATTCCGTATCAAAGTCACCATTGCCAAAGACTTCTCTGGATTACAAATGACCGTCACGGATGTCTCCGGCATGCGTGCCGTCAATATTTTCCAGAAACAAGAAACCAAGGGTGCTGTAGAGCAGTATCACTTCATTATTGACAATTTAATTCAACGGGACATTTTAGAGGCTGTTGAAAAATAAAATTGCGTAAGTTTTGCGACCTTCAAATCGTGGAAATGAACGCGAGTAAGTGGGTAATATTTTTTCGTATTACCTGTGTTCATAAAACGGTGGTAGGGCAAGAATTCTGTGTTTGAGTGGATATAGTGCCAATGTGGAGCAATCGGAGGTGTTCTGGGGCTCAGCTGTGGAAACCACACAGCGCGCTTTTTGCGCTGATGTGGTTAGGCGTCTTTGAGACCGCGCACTTTGCGGGCTCAGAGCGCCGTCACAGCGTTCCAGCCCCAGAACACCGGAGATTGCGCAGCTTTGGCACGGGTCCTCCAGACATTCTTTTGTTTTTACCGCCGTCAATCTAGAAAAGATGGTGACTTAATGACAAAGCCAAACGCACAAACCCGAGTTGTCGTGGGTATGTCCGGCGGCGTCGATTCTTCCGTCAGTGCATTATTGCTGAAAGAGCAGGGATACGACGTCATCGGTGTATTCATGAAGAATTGGGACGACAGCGATGATGATGGTGTATGTACAGCAACCCAAGATTGGGAAGATGTCGCCAAAGTCGCCGCAAAAATCGGCATTCCGTATTACTCAGTCAATTTCGAGAAAGAGTACTGGGATCGCGTATTCCAATATTTCTTAACCGAATACAAGGCCGGCCGTACCCCGAATCCGGACGTGATGTGTAACAAGGAAATCAAATTCAAGGCATTCTTAGAGTATGCCGAGAAGCTGGATGCCGATTACATTGCGATGGGGCATTACGCCCAGAAAATGGTGGACACTGATGGTGTCGCCCACATGTTACGTGGTGCTGATGGTAATAAGGATCAGACTTATTTCTTGTCCCAGATCAGTCAGGAGCAACTGGCTAAGGCCATGTTCCCCATCGGCGGGATGGAGAAGCCCCATGTCCGGGAAATTGCCGAGCGAGCGGGGCTAGCAACCGCCCATAAGAAGGACTCCACCGGTATTTGTTTCATCGGGGAGCGCAATTTCCGGCATTTTCTAAGCGAGTTCTTGCCAGCCAAGGCGGGCAAGATGATGACTCCCGATGGTCAGGAGATGGGTGAGCACACCGGTCTCATGCATTACACCATTGGTCAGCGCTCTGGCCTTGGTCTGGGGGGAAACGGTACATCTAACGAGCCTTGGTTCGTCGTTGGGAAAGATTTGGCCAAGAATATTCTTTACGTGGATCAGGGTTTTCACAATCCGCGGCTCTATGCCACTTCTTTGACGGCGACAGGGACGACCTTTATTGCGCCAAATAATCGGGGCAATGATTTCCACTGCACCGCGAAGTTCCGATACCGCCAGCCCGATGTCGGTGTCACTGTCCATTTACAGGCTGATGGTCAAATGACCGTTGACTTCGACGAGCCGGTGCGGGCGATTACTCCTGGCCAGGCCGTTGTCTTGTACGATGGTGACGAGTGTCTGGGCGGGGCGACGATCGACCATGCCTTTACCCATGAGCGTGAGTTGCAGTATGTCTAACCAGTAATTAATGTCCCGTTTGCATCGTTGGATGCAGACGGGATTTTTTTAGTTATCTCCGCAGTCTCTGCTATAATGGAAAGCAAAGCATTTATTGCAAAGGAGTCAGTGTTTAATGACTACGTTATATTTTATTCGTCATGGAAAAACGAAATGGAATTTAGAGGGCCGCTATCAGGGTGGTCACGGTGATTCACCATTACTGCCGGAAAGTTACGCGGATATTGAAAGGCTGGCCCGTTTTTTGGCCGATCACCGTTATGCGGCGCTATACACGAGCCCGTTACCGCGAGCCAAGATGACCGCTATTTTCTTGCAAGAACAACTCGCACAAACATTTCCGATTTACATTGATGAAGGTTTGCGTGAGTTCAATTTGGGAAAAATGGAGGGAATGCGTTTCCACGATGTCCAACAACGTTTTCCCAGCCAGATTAGAGCATTTCGCTCTGAACCGGCACTTTATGATCCGCGCCCGATTGATGGTGAGACCTTTCCTGAAGTCATTCAACGGATGCGCGGAGTAGTCAACAAAGTAATAAAGCGGGATCGGACAGGTGATGGCCGGATTATTTTGGTGAGTCATGGCGCGGCTTTAACTGCATTAATTCAATCGCTGCTGGGCACGCCGTTAGCAGATATTCGTAAACAAGGCGGGTTGACCAATACTTCCACGACGATTATTAAGACTGAAGATGCTGGCCAAAGTTTCCAGCTGGTGAAGTGGAACGAAACGAGTTATTTGCATAAAACACTGACAAAAACGGATACGATTTGACCAGAGAGGAGACAGCCACGATGGTTCATAATCAAGCAGCACCTTCAACAGTGGCTGCTCAGGTCCATGCCCTCGTGCAGCAAATTGACAGGGATCCCAAAGATCGGGCAGCAATTATCGAACTGGCTCATTTATTAGTTGCTCAACACGATTTGAAACAGGCAGCGGCTCTTTTGACCAAGGGACTTGGCCTAATGCCCAATGATCCATTGCTTCAATACAATTTGGCAGTGGTTTATACGACAGCGATCGAGTATCCCGCCGCACAAAAGTTGTTGGATCAAGTAAACGCGCCGGAATTATTGAGTGACAAGGCATACACTCAAGCACAAATTTTTTTCAACCAGAAACAATTCCCCAAAGCGCTGGCATTTGCGTTAACCGCAGTCGAGAAGCGACCCACGGATAGCGACTATCAATTGCTTTATGGTGATGTGTTAAGTGCCTTAGAAAAGTGGTCGTTGGCGATTCCAGCGTTGCAAGAGGCGGTCAAATTAGCGCCGCACCAGTTCAAACCGCATTTTGATCTGGCAGTGGCCCTTCTTGGCGATGGTCAAGTGGCAGCCGGCCAGACAGCAATGGCGCGGGCTAAGGCATTAGATCCACACCAATTCAAACACCAGGAAAGTTTGTTTCAAGATATCGGCACGATGCTTCATGATCAAGGAAAGGGGTCTCAACCAGATGCCGGCGAGTGAACAGGCAGAGGTCACCGGCCAAGTCCGTAGTATTTTCTTTCAAAATCCCACCAATTTTTTCAAGATTATCTTGTTACACATTGAGAAAATATCAGTGGCTTGGGACGACGATGACATTGTTGTCACAGGTACATTTGGGGAAGTGAAACAGGATGACACCTTAAAGTGTGTGGGGCATTTGGTCAATCATCCCAAATACGGTCATCAATTTGCGGCTGACCGATATGAAAAAGAAACTCCCACCTCCAAAGCAGGGTTAATCGAATATCTGTCAGAAAAGCAGTTTAAGGGAATTGGTCCAAAAACAGCTGAACGGATCGTGGATCGGCTTGGCACGGACGCCATTACTAAAATTGTGAAAGATCCCAACGTACTGGCGGGAGTGGGGTTGGCAAAAACTGTCCGGGATGATTTTGTCGATGCCTTGAAACGCACATACGGCATGGAGCGGGTCATGTTGCAGTTGAATGCGTGGGGTGTCCGAGCAAGTTTAGCGAGCACGATTTATCAGCGGTATCAAGAGGCCACGTTAGAAAAGCTGGGGGAGAATCCTTATCGTCTGGTGACAGACGTGATGGGGGTCAGCTTTAGAAGAGCAGACAGTATTGCCCTGTCGCTTGAAATCGGCCCTACGGATAGTCGGCGTCTGCAGTGTGCCATTACGGCGGCTTTTGCTCAATTGAACAATGACGAAGGCGCCATTTATACGAACGCAGAACTCCTCCTGCGGGTCGCTGAGCATATTCTTAGCGGCGGGGTGATGTCCCCATTGCCGACACTGCCCGAATTGGCGAACGTTTTAACCCAGATGGTGCAGGACAAGACGGTGATTTCAGAATCCGGTCGTTTGTATCTCGCCAGTTATTATGAAGCAGAGTGGCAGATTGCCAGTGGTTTGCATACTTTAAGCACTGCGCCGCTTAAACCTAAGCTGACGATGACAAAAGTGAAGAAGACAGTGCTGGCAGCGGCCAAGCAATTGCACATTGCGTACGATGATAGTCAAGTCGCCGCACTGACAACAGCGTTGACGCAACCAGTCTTCCTCCTGACCGGCGGGCCAGGAACCGGTAAAACGACTGTGATTCGCGGCTTAATTGCGGCGTATGCAGAATTGCATCAAGTGTCTTTGGATCCCAAAGATTATACAGAAACACCTTTTCCAATTCAATTAGCCGCACCGACTGGCCGGGCGGCTAAGCGGATGACCGAATTAACTGGCCTGCCCGCAGGCACGATCCATCGTCTGCTGGGTTTGACCGGGCGCGATCGCAGTGAAATGTTTAAGGAACCGGGACCGCTTACCGCCAAGTTGATCATTATTGATGAGATGTCCATGGTGGATATGTTTCTGTTTCGTCAATTAGTGCGGGCGGTCACTCCCGGTACGCAATTAGTCCTCGTGGGGGATAAAGACCAGTTACCGTCCGTGGGGCCAGGCCAGATATTTGCCGATTTATTGAACAGTGGTGTGTTACCGGCGGCGTATCTCACCAAAATTCATCGGCAAGCGGCCGGTTCTTCCATTGTGGCGTTGGCCCATACGATTAATGAAGGGGACACTCCTCCAGAATTGTTCAAAAATCAGGCTGATCGCAGCTTTTTCGCCGTTTCTGCCGGGCAAGTGCCAGAGGTAATTGGCCAAATCGTGACCCGCGCTCATCTGAAAGGGTTCACGCCGATGGATATCCAGATACTGGCACCAATGTATCGGGGACCGGCCGGTGTGAATCATCTGAATGAAGTGGTTCAGGAAATATTAAATCCAAGTACCCCAGATAATACCAAAGAAATTGTGGTGGGGATAAATCATTATCGGATCGGCGACAAGGTCCTGCAACTCGTAAACGATCCAGAACGCAATGTTTTTAATGGTGAAATCGGTCGCATCACGGCCATCACTCCCGCCAAGCAAGATAAACAGCATCGGGACCGGATGACTGTTGCTTTCGACGAAACCGAAGTAGATTATGGCCGTGGCGACTTTAATCACATCGCCATGGCTTATGCCACCTCCATCCATAAGGCCCAGGGAAGTGAATTCCCATTGGTTATTTTGCCAGTGGTCCATGAATATGGCCGTATGCTGGAGCGCAACTTGTTGTATACGGCGATTACCCGGGCTGAGCGGTTATTGATCATGGTGGGAGAAGAAGTTGCTGTCCGGCGAGCTATCGAAACGCCGGGAGCTAAACGAACCACCACACTGCCACAACGCCTGCAGCAACAATTTGGCGCAGTGAGCAAAGAAGACGAACCAGCTAATCCAAGCACAGAGCCGGCGGAGATATCACAAGCGCCGGCACCGCCGCTGACATACAAGATGATATTACAGCATGTAATCGACCCCATGATTGGGATGGCCCATGTGACACCGCAAGATTTTATGGTGCAAGATGATGATAAGGAAGGATAATGATGGACGAGATACGCAATCAATTAGAGATACGTCCCGTCACAGTAAACGAAGTTGGTCAGTATAATGATTTGCTTCGATATGTATTTCAAGTCACTGATCAGGAGTTAGTAGATAGTGGCTATGAGAGTGGCGAAATCGTGCGGGCCAAGTTACCCGTCATTAAAGAGTCTGATGTAATTGGCTGGTTTAAGGGTGACGAATTAGTGAGTTCGATGGCGATTTACCCTTGCCGCGTGAATATTCACGGTGTTTTATACGATATGGCCGGATTGACCGGGGTAGGGACTTATCCAGAGTATTCCGGGCACGGCTTAATGCATGATCTGATCAAAATGGGACTGAACCATATGCGCGCCCATAAACAATGGATTTCGTTTTTATATCCGTATTCCATTCCGTTCTATCGAAAGAAGGGGTGGGAAATCATTTCGGATCATCTGACTTTCAATGTGCGTGACACCCAGCTGCCAAAACAAGAAATTGTTCCAGGGCATGTCGAACGCAGCGAAATTGATGATCCGGATGTATTTAAGACATATGATCAATTTGCGCACCAAACCCATGGAGCGATGATCCGTAACCAATTGAACTGGGATGAATATTGGCGTTGGGAAAATGAAGAAGAACGATTTGTGGGTATTTACTATGATGCTCAGGAACGGCCCACTGGCTATGTCATGTATTGGATTGCCGATGAGGTCTTCCATGTTAAAGAGATGATTTATTTAAATCAGGAAGCTCGGGTGGCCCTATGGAACTTCATCAGTGCCCACTTCTCAATGATCACGCATGTAAAAGGGAATATTTACAAAGATGAACCATTGGCATTCTTACTGGATGATGGGGATATCACGGAAACAATCAAGCCTTATTTCATGGGCAGAATTGTGGATGTTGAGCAATTCCTCAAACAGTTTCCCTTTGAACCCGGTTCGGCACCGATCCATTTTACAATCAATGACCCGTTGGCTGACTGGAATAACGGTGTCTTTGGTGTATATTGGGATAAAGAGGAAAAAGCGCATATCACCCGCCGGCCAGTGGGGGAAGGTGTAGCCTGTAACGTCCAGACACTTACAACAATGTTGATGAGTTACAGACGGCCATCTTATTTGGCACAGATTGAACGCCTGGTGGGATCGCGTTCAGCGATTAAGCTCTTGGAACGCATCATCCCGACAGAAACACCATATTTTTCCGATTACTTCTGATGCAGATACAAAAAATGACCGGGACACTTCATTAGTGTCCCGGTCATTTTTTGTCGTACTATGCATTTGGTTCGTGATCGGTCAGCGGCAGCCAAAACAACTGTTGGTGCACATCGAAAGAAAAATCGTACGTGTGCCGGCCCATTATTTCACCGTCTTCTTGACCAAATTCAGCATCCCCAAAGGTCACATCTAATTCATCAGCCACCAGATGATGGGCGTGTTTTTGATCGAGGTGATTATGAAACAGCACCATTAAGGCAAAGAGGTAAAAAAATTGGAAAATATTGGTCTGTTCCAAGATGACGAGATCTAATTTGCCATCGACCATGGAGGCAGTGGGAGCAACTGCAACACCACCGCCAAAGAAAGGATGATTGGTGGCTGTGACTAAACACGCCTGGGAAAATCGTTGGGTGCCTTGAGCGCTGTGAATTCGCACCGAAAAAGTCCGCTGTTTGAATAACGCGCCAAAAAAGTGAACAGGATACGCCAATCCACCCAAGTGAATGACGTTCAGCGCTCTTTTTACTCGCGAGTAGTTCGTCGTCGTGACGACACGGCCATCAAAACCGACACCGACATTATTGGTGAAGAACTCACTGCGCTGGTGACGGTGATCGAAGTAATGACCGATGTCCAGGAATCCAGGGTGGCGAACAGCCAGTATTTGTTTTAAAGCAACGATCGGATCTTGCGGTAATTTCACCGCCCGGGCAAAATCGTTTCCGGAACCTGAGGGCACATACGCAATCGGGAGGGGATTGAGTTTAGGATTATCCTGCAGGGCAGATTGGACACCGTTAACAGCTTGGTGTAGTGTACCGTCCCCACCGATGACTAAGATCACAGTTTGCGGGTCAGTGTGTTGTTCTGTCCGGGTGAGCGAACGCGCCCAAATAGTGGTATGGCCGGGATACTGTGACTCAAAGACAGTAAAAGAAACCCCTGAGGCTTGTAAATGGTTATGCAGGGCAGGCCAAACTTTGCCCGCGTTGCCGTTACCGGCGTGGGTATTCACCAAGATCGCGTAATGCACCGAAGTTTGCTCTTTGACAACCATTCCCGTCGGTCAACCTCTCCTAACCCGTTACCGGGCCGAAATAACAAACAAAAGACCAATCAGCTTCAATAAACGCTGATTGGTCGGCAAACGAAATTACTGAGCATTCACTAACATTGGTAGGATCATCGGATGACGCTCCGTCTTGGTAAACAAGAAATCCTGCAACGTATCGGTAATGGCATCTCGCACCATGCCCTCTGTCGGTGTATTGTCACCCTTGAAGGTGGTGCGGATTGCGCGGAATACTCGACGCTGTGCCTGCCCAATTAATTCACCGGATTCCCGCATGTAGACAAAACCGCGGGAAAGAATGTCTGGACCGGCCAAGATGTTGCCATGTTGATAATCAATCGTGGCCACCACAACCACTAGACCTTCTTCAGACAACATGCGCCGATCCTTGAGTACGACGTTACCGATGTCACCCACGCCACTGCCGTCGACATACACGTCATCAGCCGCAAAATGACCGGCAATACGCGCCGAGTCCTTGGTGAGGGCGAGCATGTCACCATTCTCCATGATGAACGAACGATCCTTAGGCACACCGCAAAGCTCAGCTAAATCCGTATGGATCTTCAGCATTCGATATTCACCGTGAATCGGCATGAAGTATTTGGGCTTCATCAACCGTAACATCAGCTTTTGCTCTTCCTGCCCACCATGGCCGGAAGTATGAATGTTGTTGACTTTCCCATGAATGACATGGGCACCGGCTTCTTCCAACAAGTTGATCGTATGGTTGACGGAAGTTGTATTCCCTGGAATCGGATTAGAAGAAAAGACGACGGTGTCATCGGGTTGAATATGAATCTGCCGATGTGTACCAGCCGCAATGCGGGATAGTGCCGCCATAGGTTCACCCTGGGAACCAGTACAAAGAATCATCACCTTGTTAGCGGGTAAGTGGTTGAGTGTATTGACATCAATTAGGACATCGTCAGGGATGTGTAAATAACCTAATTCACGGCCATTGGCAATCGCTGCTTCCATGCTCCGCCCGAAAACCGCAATTTTACGGCCATTAGCCATGGCAGTTTCGCTGGCCTGAGCAATTCGCGAAATATTTGACGCGAACGTCGCGAAAATAATCCGACCTTCGATTTTTTCGAAGATATGACGAATGGAATTCCCAACAAACCGTTCGGATTTTGTAAATGTTGGAATTTCGGCATTCGTCGAATCGGACATTAATAACAGCACACCATCTGCGCCAAGTTGCGCCATGCGCTGCAAATTAGGTGCGGGTTGGTCGCCCACCGGCGTCAAATCAAACTTATAGTCCCCAGTCTGCACAATGATACCCTGAGGTGTATGCACTGCAATACCCAAAGTATCTGGAATGGAGTGGGTCGTCCGGAAGAACGTCACACTTAATTTACGAAAGCGGAGTTCTGAATCTTCGTTTAGTTCATGCAACTCTGTCGTCCGTAATTGGTTATGTTCTTCCAATTTGCTCTTGATTAAGGCCAAGGCCAAGGGGCCCGCATAGATGGGAATTTCCGGCAACTGTTGCAACAGGAACGGAATTCCGCCGATGTGATCTTCGTGACCGTGAGTGATCACCAGTGCCTTGATCTTTTGCCGATTATTGACCAGGTATTGGTAGTCGGAAATGACATAATCAATCCCCAATAAATCATCTTCTGGAAACTTAATACCGGCATCGATGACGATAATTTCATCTTGAAATTGAACGCCATACATGTTCTTGCCAATTTCGCCTAATCCCCCGATGGCGAAAACGGCCACTTCATTATTCTTAATGTGAATGGCCATGTATTAAAGCTCCGTCAACTTGAAGTCGGGGCTCTTTTGCTCGTATGCTAAATGGTTGCCGGTTAGTTCCTCGATGAATTCAATATTATAGGGGGTCTTTGTTTCAACGAGTTGGCGCGCGGCTACCGCATTATCGGCTTCTAAATAGAGGGTACGGGTCGTCTCCCGGCGAGGTGTCTGCACTTTGTCGGGTTGGTACAATACTTTGTAAATCATTAGGTAATCTCCTTTGAAAATGTTTGTCATTCCGAACGTGGGGTTGATTACAGAAATCAACGATTAACAAAAATTGTAGCATAAATACAGGACGGAGCAAAGTCATCGGTTCCCCTGGAGCAGCAGATTATGCTAAAGTAGTCACATAACCAGCCGCTTGGAACGGAGAAAGCAGGGGATCACGATAGTTGTGATAATGCTGATCATTGTTTTATTGGTCGTGCTCATACTGGCCTTGCTATATGCCCGGCGGGTATGGCATCGGCGGCACGCCATGAACAATATGCGGCAATATACCAGTCGCGTGACTGCGCAAGTCGTGAATGCCGCATTGGGACAGTTGCAGGATGGCACCACACAATGGCACGAGGCACACTTGCCGCTCACCCCCATTGCCCATACCCGGGATTGGGGGCAAAAGGCCATTATGGTGTATGAGTTTGCGGCCACTGGCGAGTCGCTGAATAATACAGGGAAAGCCAAAGCAGAATTGCAGGCAGCCATTGATCAGGCTGCTCACAAAATGGGAATCGTGAGTGCCGCCGTGGGGCTTAGCCCATTTGCTGTGGTAGATGTGTGGCAGCGGGCTCAAGAGAAACATTTTTCGGTCGCGTTTCAAATTAACCAATCCACCATTGAATACGTGCAGGATATTACCCGCGCGGCTGAAGAAGATGCACTGAAGGAGAAAAAATAGATGAACCGGTACGTTTGACTCTGGCCGATGAGTAAACACCGGGATAGGAGAGTTTGCTTTGCGCTTGATGTTACAGTACGTACTGCGGTACAAACGCCTATTACTAGGCAATTTTATTTGTGTTTTTGGGTTCATTATTTTGGAGCTGGGTCTGCCGACCCTCTTAGCCCAAATGATCGACAAAGGGATCAGCCGCCGCCAGGCCGGACCGATTTGGTTCTATGGGGCCATGATGGTGGTGGTGGCTCTGATTGGTTTGATCGGGTTAATTGGCTTGGCTTATTTTGCGAGCCGAATTACGACCAATGTGGTGCGAGATATGCGGGACGACATTTTTGCCCGGACGATCCGTTTTTCTAACAAGGAACATAATGCGGTCGGAACCGCATCCTTAATTACGCGAACGACTAATGATGCTTACCAGATCATGACGTTTTTACAGATGATCTTACGGACTGGTTTTATGACCCCCATGATGATGGTGGCCAGTGCATTCTTAATCGTACAAACCAGTCCCCGTTTATCCTGGATGGTTTTCATTGGGATTCCGCTGCTCTTGTTGGGGGTATGGCTGATAGCGTACCTCTCTAAGCCTTTGTCCCAGCGTCAGCAGCGCAACTTGGACGCCATTAACGGCCGGATGCGGGAGCAATTGAGCGGTATTCGGGTTATTCGGGCATTCGTTCGGGAAAAATTTGAACAATCCCGCTTTGGCGAAGTGAATGATGCCTACGCCAATAGTTCCATTAAGTTGTTCACGTTGATGGCTTTTGCTCAACCTGGATTTTCTATGGTGCTCAATGTGATTACGGGGGTCATTATCTGGCAAGGTGCAGTGGCCATTGGCCAGGGCCAGTTAGCAGTCGGCTCTTTAATTGCGTTCATTGAATACATCTTCCATGTTCTTTTTTCGTTCATTATGTTTGCGAGCGTATTTATGATGTATCCGCGGGCTGCTGTGTCTGCGCAGCGAATCGGGGAGTTATTAACTGCGAAGAATGAGATTGAGGGTCACGATGGTCGTCAGACGCAAGGGTCGTCTGCTCCTGGTTTAGAGTTTGATCATGTTGATTTTGCATATCCCGGCAGCGAAGCCCCTGTATTACGCGATATTTCTTTCAGTGCCAAACCAGGGCAGACGGTGGCCTTTATTGGCAGTACCGGCAGCGGTAAATCGACGCTGATTCAGTTGATTCCGCGCCTATTTGACGTCAATGCTGGCCACATCTGGGTGGATGGTACCGATGTGCGGGATTATCAAGTCGCTGCATTACGGGAAAAAATTGGTTTTGTTCCACAAAAGGCAGTTTTATTTACGGGCACGATCGCTGAAAACTTACGCTATGGGGCACCCGCGGCTACAGACAATGACTTATGGGAGGCTTTGCGTATTGCCCAAGCCAAAGATTTTGTTGCTGAACAAAAGGATGGTTTGGATGCCGTGCTAGCCGAAGGCGGCGCTAACCTTTCCGGTGGGCAAAAGCAGCGGTTGGCGATTGCTCGGGCGATTGTCCGGCGCCCCGACATTTATATTTTCGATGACAGCTTTTCAGCACTGGATTACCAGACTGATGCAGAACTGCGGGCCAATTTACAACAAGTGACGCAAGCGGCCATCGTGTTTATCGTAGCCCAACGGGTGTCCACCATTCGCCATGCGGACAGAATAGTGGTGTTGGACAACGGTGACCTGGTGGGGATGGGTACCCACGATGAATTGATGAAAAACAACCCGATTTATCAAGAGATTGCCCGGTCCCAACTGAGTGAGGAGGAATTAGCATGAGCCGTGGATTAATTACATTAAGACGGTTATTCCGTTATATTCGGCCCTATCGTTTGTTCTTCTTTGGCGCATTAGCGGCGACTTTGGTTTCTGTTGTCAGTAATGCGGTGTGGCCAGTTATCATGGGCCTAGCTGTGACCCGGATTGGTGAAAACGTGGCGGCCCATGCGGCGATTGATCTACCCTATGTGGGCAAAGTTGTCGTCGCCATGCTGGGCAATGCCTTGATTTACCAAATCACGCTGTTTCTATCCACCTATTGGATGACGATTGCGGTGCAGCGAGCAACCCGCGATTTACGGCGGGCCTTAAGCGACCAACTGAACCGGCTGCCGGTACGGTTTTTCGATGATCATACGCAGGGTAATTTGCTTTCTCGAGTGACCAATGATGTGGATGCCATTACCAATGCCCTGCAACAAGGGGTAATCCAAGTGGTCACCTCCATTATTGGAATCGCGTTGGCGGTCTTCATGATGTACCGCATCAATTGGCTGATGGCCACGATTATGCTGTGGATGCTGCCCGCGTCGTTTATTATTTCTCGCCTGGTGGTCCGTCGGAGTCAACCATTCTTCCAGGCCCAACAAAACGCGTTAGGGGACTTGAATGGCACAGTGCAGGAGTCATTCACTGGGTTTACAGTGATCAAGTTATTTGGTCAAGAGGAAGACGCCGAAAAGAAATTTGCCACTGCAAACCATCGCCTGGCTGCCAAGGGCTTTCGAGCGGCTTTTATTTCCGGCATGATGAGTCCTTTGGTGGGCTTTACCGCCAGCTTGAGTTACGCCGCCGCGGCAACATTGGGTGGATTGAACGTACTCAGTGGGCAAATCCCATTGGGTAATTTGCAGGCTTTTGTCCAATACATTTGGCAAGTCAATCAGCCGCTATCATCACTTACACAATTGTCGGCTGTTTTCCAATCCGCTGCCGCCGCAACAAAACGGGTATTTACTATTTTGAATGAAACCCCCGAAGATGATAGCGGGACGACGAAACTGCCCGCTGCCAAACAGGGCCGCGTCGAGTTCAAACACGTGTCTTTCCGGTATCGACCTGATGTGCCATTGATTGAAGATCTAAATTTTGTCGCTGAGCCGGGACAAACCGTGGCTATTGTTGGCCCCACCGGTGCTGGGAAAACCACGATGATCAATTTGCTTTTGCGTTTTTACGACATTGATTCTGGACAAATTCTCGTGGATGGCATCGATGTTCGCGCCATGCCCCGGCAGGAATTGCGCAACCAATTCGGGATGGTGCTGCAGGACGCTTGGCTTTACCATGGCACTGTAGCAGATAACATTCGGTTTGGCCGGTTAGACGCTGACGAATACGAGGTAGTCGAGGCAGCCAAAACGGCCAATGTGGATCACTTTATCCATACCCTGCCAGACGGGTATCAGATGATGATTTCGGAAGACGCAGATAATGTTTCCCAAGGGCAAAAGCAATTGTTGACCATTGCCCGAGCTGTGATCAAGAACCCACCGATGATGATCTTGGACGAAGCGACCAGTTCAGTCGATACTCGCTTGGAATTACTGTTGCAAAAAGCGATGGACCGGGTGATGGCCCATCGCACCAGTTTTGTGATCGCCCATCGTTTGTCGACCATTCGTAATGCAGATTTAATTCTGGTCATGCGCCATGGTCACATCATTGAACAAGGTACCCACGATTCACTCCTCGCCGCTAACGGTTTCTATGCACGATTGTATAATTCACAGTTTGCGGATGCCGATTCTTTGGCAGATAGCGAATAAGGGCAAACAAAAAGCCGCTGTAAGCGGCTTTTTGTGTATCCTCATGACACTGATTACTGAACGATGACGGCATCGGGAGCAATCGAGAAGGGATTTTTTTTATTAATATGATCATAGAACAAATGACCGTTCAAGTGGTCAATTTCGTGCTGACACACGATTGCAGGATAATCTTTCACCCGAATACTCTTCTTTTCACCAGCCACATTTTGATACTGAATGGTAATCCGGTCGTGACGGACTACATATCCAGGGATATCCTCATCAACGGACAAACAACCTTCGCCTTCTGCCAAGGCAGCGGGTTTGACCGATTCACGGACGATCACGGGATTGCATAAGACCTCTTTAAGTAATATTTTACCGTCGTCACCAGGTACGAGCACGGCGGCCATTTTGATCGACACACCAACTTGAGGAGCAGCCAGGCCAACGCCTGCCCGGAGTTGATGTTTTTTAGCAATTTCTGGGTCCTGACTATTGACCAAATATTCCATCATGTCGTCAGCTAATTTTTTGTCTTCTGCACTGAGAGGGAAGGCGACTGGTTGAGCGACCGCGCGCAGCACCGGATCGCCATCCCGGACGATGTCTTTCATCAATATCACTAATTTAACCTCCATACTTAGAATCAAAGAATATGGTACCACAAACTGTGTCTTTCTGTGTCGGTTGACAGGCATCTGTGCCTTCCGTATACTTAAAGAGCTAGATCAATTGGATCGCCGTACCCTGTTAGGTGAGGCTCCTGTATGGACAAATGCTACTGCTCAGAAACATCGAGAGATGCCAACGAGTCAACTGGAACTGCTGATGAAGGCTTTTCCTAATGCAGCTGAAAGATCAATTTCTACGTCATACAGTGCTAAAGCTCAACGTCGGGACATCTCATTTTTGGTGTGCTCGAACGGGAGCACACCTTTTTTCGTGGATCAATTTGGCTGCCAAATAAACAGTCAACGACACGGCCCAATTAAATTAATCGATGAAAGGATGGTGACCAAAATGAAACATGAATCCTTACCTTCCCCTGCTGACCCGGATGATAGACCGCGCAGGAGAAGCTTCATTTTTGCCGCCATCCCGTGGCAGCCGCTAAGGTAAATGGATGACGGCCAAACTTCCTTGCGCAATAAGAGAGGAGTTTGACATTGTTTATTAAAAAAAACCAAACCACCCTTGCTGCTGCCAAGCAAGCAGAATTAAAGCAATTCAGTTTAGAAAGTCACGAGCAAATTTTCAGCCAACTCCAAAGCCGGATCAGCGGTTTAGATGAGGCTGAAGTACAAAAGCGGCAGATCCAATACGGCAAGAATACGGTTCGCTCACAAAATACGTTACCAGCCTATCGGATGCTGCTCGGCGCATTTAACGACCCATTTGTATACGTCCTGCTATTTTTAATGATTGTGTCCGCCTTGACTAACGATCGGGACGGGGCAATTGTCATGGCCATTATGATCTTGTTGTCGGTGAGCATTCGGTTTACCCAAGAATACCGTTCGCAAAAGGCTAGTGCCGCTTTGACAAAATTGATTCAAAATACGACGGCAGTAACTCGGGATGGATTAACCCGGGAAATTTCCATGGACGAAGTGGTCCCGGGCGACGTGGTCAATTTGACCACTGGCGACATGATTCCTGCAGACGCTATCTTGCTTAAAACCAAAGACTTATTCGTTAATCAGTCTTCACTGACCGGTGAGGCCATGCCGGTGGAGAAAAAAGCAGAGTTTGATGTAGATCGCTTAAGTGACGAGGCCACTGCCTTTGATTATCCTAATTTAGTCTATATGGGTACCGATGTCTTATCTGGTTCTGGATTGGCCGTTATTGTAAAGACTGGTCCGGCTACTTTCTTTGGTGATATCGCGGAAAGTGCCAGTGAGCATCATGGTCCCAGCAACTTTGATACTGGTATGCGGCAAATCAGCCGGTTCCTCATCGCCATGATGATGATTCTCGTACCGATTGTCTTTTTGATTAACGGGTTGACTAAGCATGACTGGTCCCAGGCATTCTTCTTTGCGATTGCTGTAGCGGTCGGGCTCACACCAGAAATGCTGCCCATGATTGTGAATAGCAATCTGGCTAAGGGCGCCCTGGCCATGGGCAAGAAGAAAGTGATCGTGAAGAGTCTCCATGCCATCCAAAATCTTGGCGCGATCGACACGCTTTTTACCGATAAAACCGGGACGATTACCGAGGATCGAGTTGTCGTCATGCAGTATGTCGATGCACTGGGTGAAAAAGATGACTCTGTTTTACGGTTGGCGTACATGAATTCCAATTATCAGACTGGTTGGCGCAATTTAATGGACCAGGCGGTTATTGATTACATGCAAAAACATCACACGGAACAGGCTGAAATACCAGATGATCTCAATAAGATCGATGAAATTCCGTTCGATTTTGATCGCCGCCGCTTAACTGTGGTGGTCGAAAATGATAAGCATCAGTGGATGATTACTAAAGGTGCTTTCGAAGAAATGATTCAAGTCTCCGATTATGTCCTGATCAATGGTCAGGTGACGCCAATGACTGGGGCGCTGCACGACCGCTTGATTGCCACGAATGATCACCTCAATGAAGAAGGCATGCGGGTCATCGCCGTGGCATATCGCATGGATGTCCATGAACAAAGTATTTATTCTGTGGCCGACGAACATGACATGATTATTGCTGGATTTGTGGGTTTCCTTGATCCGGCAAAACCAGATGCCAAGGAAGCCATCCAGTTGCTGAATGATCATGGTGTGCACGTCAAAATTTTAACTGGAGACAATGCCGTGATTACCCAAACCGTCGCTCGTCAAGTGGGTATTACTAATCCGGCAGTTCTGCAAGGAAACGATGTGGATGACTTGGCTGATTCTGACCTGGCCAAAGCCGTGGGAACCCATGATTTATTTGTAAAGCTGAATCCAGTACAAAAAGCGCGCATCATCAACGTAATGAAAGGCCATGGCCACACGGTTGGCTTCATGGGTGATGGCATCAATGACGCCCCCGCTTTACGACAGGCTGATGTCGGAATATCCGTGGATACTGCGGCGGATATTACGAAGGAAGTCAGCGGTATTATTCTTCTAGAAAAAAGCCTGTTGGTTTTAGAAGATGGCATTTTAGAAGGCAGGCGGGTTTACGCCAACGCCATGAAATATATCAAGATGACGGTGTCGTCTAATTTTGGGAATGCCTTATCTGTCCTGATTGCTAGCATTTTCTTGCCGTTTTTACCGATGCTCTCGATCCAACTACTGGTACAAAACTTGATTTACGACACCGCCCAAATGGCGATCCCATGGGATAACGTCGATGATGAGACATTGGCTAATCCCACGCCTTGGCGGGCGGAAGGGCTATTTCGGTATACGGTATTGTTTGGCCCCCTCTCATCGATTTTCGATGTCCTGACCTTTGCGTTCTTGTGGTTCGGCCTTGGCGTGGGTGCCCATGCCGCCAGCATCCCCTGGCAGCACCTGTTCCAAGCAGGGTGGTTCATCGAAGGACTGTTTACCCAGGCTTTGATCGTTCATGTGTTCCGGACACGCCATGTGCCCAGTTTGCGAACGCCAGCCAGTGGCGTTGTCCTGTTGTCCACGGCAGCCGCTCTATTAGTCGGCTTGTTGCTGGTCGTTTCGCCATTACGTACAGCCTTTGACTTTGGTCATTTACCATGGCTTTACTGGCCTGTGGTCGCCGTGATTATTTTGGCCTACTTATTGACTGTGGAAATCGCCAAGTCGATCTATGTACGGCGAACAGGTGAATGGTTGTAGCCAAATTCTGTGAATAATGGTTCGCACCATTGGCAGTTGATGGTTCGTCCGCTACAATGTAAGTAACAAATCTGAACACGAAGGAGTCCGTCATTGTGTCAAAAGTGACGCCAAATTATTCCTACCCGCTTCGCTCTGAATGGCGAACGGACGAAATTATTACCGTGATGGCATTTTATAATGCTGTCGAAGCGGTTTATGAAAAGGGGTTCCCCCGCAAAGAACTGTTGGCCGCATATCAAGCGTTTAAAGAAGTCGTTCCCGACAAAATGACCGAGAAGCAATTGGATGCCGAATTCAATGAGTCTTCTGGTTACTCGCTCTATCGGGCGATGCAGGCTGCCCGTATGGGAGAGCAGCCCATGGTTCATCTCAAGGGAGGCGAGCCAGATGAATAAGCCTGAGACAGCACTGCTGGCTTTGCGCATGCGAGCTTGGGTCAGTACCGCCGGGGCGCATATTCGCCATCATATTCATGATCCTTTACAGGTCAAAACCAAGTCTAGTCGAGTGGACTTAGTGACGAACTTGGATAAGCAAACTGAGAAATCCTTAATTTCTGCAATTCGTTCCGAATATCCCCAAGCGCAAATTATGGGCGAAGAGGGCAGTGGTGATCATGTCACCGATCTGTCTGGATTGGTTTTCTTTGTGGACCCGATTGATGGCACCATGAACTTCGTCAAACAAAAATCTAATTTTGCAGTGATGATCGGGGCTTATGAAAATGGGCATCCTTTGGTCGGTGTTATCTTGAATGTGATGCGCCAAGAACTATATTGGGGCGGACCGCAGTTGGGTGTTTTCAGAAACGAAACTCCGATTGACCATGTATCACCGTTGGCTCTGCCAGATGGTCTGATCGGTATGAACGCGGGCATGTTTGCCTATGATCGGTACCATACGCATCAGTTGTTCAAGTCCTGTTCGGGTGTCCGCATGATTGGCAGCGCCGGCATTGAATATATCCAATTGCTTGAGGGCCGGCAAATTGCCTACATGAGTCACTTAGCACCATGGGATGTCGCCGCTGGACGGGTGATGGCCGAGACTTTAGGAATGCAGTTATCGCGCCTTGACGGTCACCCGCTGGATATGGTAACATCAGGCGATGTATTAATTGCGACAGCATCAACGGATGCTGCAATCCGAACGATTGCGTTAGCAGCAACACCATCGTAAGATTATTCTTGTTTCCATGGGAGACTGGTACCTCAAGGGCCAGTCTCTTGTCATATGAGCACAATTATACCGCTTACAATGCTGTATTTGTTTCAGAAAGGGAGAAATAAAATTTGAAAACTCGTGAAGATATCCGGAATATTGCGATCATAGCCCACGTTGACCACGGCAAAACGACGTTGGTTAACGAACTCTTGAAGCAGTCCGATACATTGGATGAGCATATGCACTTGGAGGACCGGGCACTTGACTCCAACGCAATTGAACGGGAGCGGGGTATCACGATCCTTTCCAAGAATACGGCTGTCCAATACGGCAAGACCAAAATCAATATCTTGGATACCCCAGGGCACGCAGACTTCGGTGGCGAAGTCGAACGGATCATGAAGATGGTCGACGGGGTGCTTTTAGTTGTCGATGCCTATGAAGGCACGATGCCCCAGACGCGATTTGTATTGAAAAAAGCTTTGGAACAACATTTGACCCCCATCGTGGTCATCAACAAAATCGACCGTCCAGGCGCTCGGCCCGAAGAAGTGGTCGATGAAGTATTGGAACTCTTCATTGAATTAGGGGCCGACGATGAACAATTGGAATTCCCGGTTGTTTATACGTCTGCGGTCAATGGAACATCCAGTCTCGATTCTGATCCTGAAACACAGGAACACACGATGAAGTATCTATTTGATACCATTGTGAAGACTATTCCGGCACCCATCGACAATAGTGATGAACCTTTGCAGTTCCAAGTCGCCATGTTGGATTACAACGACTATGTGGGCCGTATTGGGATTGGCCGGATTTTCCGCGGTGCGATTCACTTAGGAGACAACGTTTCGGTACTGAAACTTGATGGATCGAAGAAGAATTTCCGAGTCACAAAGATCTTTGGCTTCTTTGGTTTGAAACGGGTGGAAGTCGATTCCGCTAAGGCCGGGGACTTGATCGCTGTTTCTGGGATGGAAGACATCTTCGTGGGTGAAACTGTCACACCGGTTGATCATCCAGATGCCTTGCCAATTCTCCGGATTGATGAACCTACTTTGCAAATGACTTTCTTAGCGAATGATTCACCGTTTGCCGGTCAGGAGGGTACCGAGGTCACTTCTCGTAAGCTGGAAGAACGTCTGAAGAGTCAGTTGCATACAGATGTATCCCTCCGGGTTGAAGATACCGATACGCCTAGTGCCTGGGTCGTTTCTGGCCGTGGTGAATTACACTTATCTATTCTTGTGGAAGAAATGCGGCGGGAAGGTTTTGAGTTGCAACTTTCTCGACCAGAAGTCATTTACAAGGAAATCGGCGGTGAAACCTGCGAACCATTTGAATCTGTTCAAATTGACACTCCTAATCAATATGTGGGCAGTGTCATCGATTCAATGTCCCAGCGTAAGGGCGAAATGAAGAATATGGAAACGACCGAAAATGGCCAAACTCGGTTAACCTTCTTGGCACCGGCGCGGGGTTTAATTGGTTATTCCACAGAATTCATGTCTCAAACCGGTGGTTACGGCATCATGAACCATACTTTTGAGAAATACATGCCAGTTATCAAGAACTGGACACCTGGTCGGCGGACTGGCGCATTGGTATCCATTAATCAAGGCACAGCAACCACTTACAGCCTCCAAGGGGTTGAAGATCGGGGCACATTGTTCGTTGATGCCGGGACACAAGTGTATGAGGGCATGATTGTCGGTGAATCCAGCCGAGAGCAAGATATTGGTGTCAATGTTACCAAGGGTAAGAACTTAACTAACACTCGGGCAGCAGGGAAGGATCACGCGGCAGCGATCCGGACACCGAAGTCATTATCACTGGAAGAATCCATCGAATTCCTGAATGAAGACGAATATTGTGAAGTCACACCAACAAATATTCGGTTACGTAAGAAAATCTTGAATACGTCCATGCGGCAAAAAGCGGCTAAGCGGGCTAAAACTGCAGCGAAAGACGCATAATATAATCACTGATAGGGCACCGGTTCTCATCTGAGAGCTGGTGCTTTTTTCGTTTCGAGGATGTACCGGCCGAATTTGCGGACGTGGTATAATGGGGCTATTCTAAAATTTCACGAAAAGGTGTGTTGGATGCGGACTCGATTGAAACACATTGATTATTTGATTTTGATTCCGTACCTATTACTCATTGGGGTCGGAATTGTGATGGTTTACTCGGCAAGTTCTGATAACCTGACCGTTCAGGGTCTTCCAGCCACGATGTATTTAAAACGGCAGGCAATTTTTGCCGTGATCGGTATTTTTTTGGCTGCTTTTAGTTTTTTTATCGCTTTACGCGTGGTGGAAGACGGGCGGCTGACCCGACTGGCCGTATTGGTGACTTTGCTATTGCTGGCTATATTGGTCGTCATGCGCTATTTGCGGCCAAGTATGGCGATCAACGGGTCAGTGGCTTGGTTTAAAGTTGGTCCAGTGAATGTCCAACCCGTCGAGATCGCTAAATTGGTGTTGATTCTTTATCTCGCGCGTATTTTGTCCCGCCGGGAAGAAAAACTCACTGAATTACGCACGGCGCTGCACCAATTGACAGCGCCCATGATTGTCGCGGGGTTAATGGCAGTCCTTGTTTTATGGGAACCGGATGTGGGCGGGACCGCGATCTTGCTCACATTGACGATTATCATGTTGGCGGCTTCTGGTATTCGCTGGTATTACAGCACCAGCTTTGTGGGATTTGTACTGCTTTGTATCGTGGGAATGTTATCCTTCTTACGAACCGCCCATTTGCCCTGGATTGAAGATAGCTATCAGTTCAAACGTTTGTTGGCCTTTTTTACGCCGTTTAAATTAGAAAATTCTGGTGGGCGGCAATTGGTTAACTCGTACTATGCAATCAGTAATGGCGGCTTTTTCGGAGTTGGCCTAGGCAATAGTATTCAGAAAAAGGGTTACTTACCTGAGCCGTATACTGATTTCATCATGTCTATTACCACGGAAGAGTTAGGCATCATCGGGGCAATCATTATTTTGAGTATTTTGACCTTTCTCATTTGCCGAATTATTTTGGTCGGTGTTCGTTCTCGTTCCGCTTATCGGTCACTTTTGTGTTATGGCATCGGCGCCTGGCTTTTCATCCAGACAGTTTTTAATATTGGCGGCATGTTAGGTATTTTGCCACTCACCGGGGTGACACTGCCTTTCATTAGTTACGGCGGCTCTTCCACGATGATGTTGTCCATTGGCGTAGGGCTGGTCATGAATGTGAGCAGTATGGAACAAATTGAAAAAGAAAGGGCGTGGGCGAGTGCAACCGCGTGACACGAATATTCCCAATCCGCGGACGGGGATCATTGTATGGCTTTATTCTGCTAAGCAGGCCCGTAAGCTTCGCCGTTATGGCCTCATTTATTACGTTTCAGAACGAATGAAATATGTGGTCATGTATGTCGATTCCACTGCAGCAGCCAATACGATTCAACAAATGGAAAAGCAACGTTTTGTCCGGGCTGTGGATGTATCGCCCCATGGGACGATTGCGACGGAATATGAGCATCGGTTGATTGGCGAAAGGGATGACGATCTTTAATGCGCATTATTTCTGGTGAATTTGGCGGCCGTCACTTGCTGGCTGTGCCAGGGAATAAAACACGGCCAACCACGGATAAAATCAAAGAGAATTTATTTAATATTATTGGCCCTTACTTTTCTGGTGGTCGGGTCCTTGATTTATTCGCGGGTACTGGCGGCTTAGGCATTGAGGCCGTCTCCCGGGGAATGGACCAAGCTGTACTAGTAGATCGGCAAGGGGCTGCCATTAAAGTGATCACGCGCAATGTGGCAGTGACCAAGGCGCCTAGCCGTTTCACGATTGTGCACAGCACGGCGGCGGCGTATTTGAAACGGGCGGCGGGACACATGCAATTTGATTTGGTCTTTTTAGATCCCCCATATGCCAAACAGCAAATTGTGGACACCATTAAACAATTGGCGCAAGCAAAGATGCTCGCACCGGGTGCCCAAATCATCGCTGAAACAGATACACAAGTGACTTACCCCGTGGTGCCGCAATTTTCACTGACCCGGCAAGTGGCTTATGGCATTACAGAACTCGCCATTTTTCAGTATGAAGGAGAATAATTAATGAAACGAATTGCACTTTTTCCGGGGAGTTTTGACCCTTTTACCAATGGTCATCTGCAAACTGTTCAACGCGCCAGCCGCTTATTTGATGAAATTGTGATTGCGGTGATGACCAATGTGAGTAAACACGCTTTGTTTACACCAGACGAAAAGGAACAGTTGGTGACGGAAGCAATTGCGCATTTGCCTAATGTCCGGGTGATGAGTGCACCCAATCAGCTGACCGTGCAAGTCGCCGAAAGTGTGGGGGCGCATTTTTTACTGCGCGGTTTACGCAATGAAGCTGATTTTACATATGAAGCAGGCATTGCCCAAATCAATCGTACCCAAGATGCAGATATTGAAACGGTATTCCTTTATGCGGATTCAGATACTGCTTTTGTTTCTTCTTCGATGATTAAAGAAGTCGCACATTTCGGTGGTGATGTTTCCACACTGGTGCCCGCCAATGTCGCTGCTGCCCTGCATCAAAAGTTTGCTGTCCAAGGACGTGATGAGAATGGCCGATAAACAAACACCCCAAAAACGCGGTTTGCGCTGGTGGCACGTTGTTGCCGGTCTACTGGTATTGTTGGCCTTGGCGGCGGCGTATGTCCCATTACCCAACTGGTTTATTGAAATGCCGGGAACTGCAGAGCCACTTGCCCAATTTGTAAAGGTTGATGGAAAACGGGACACCGCGAAGGGTAGTTTTAACCTGACCACCGTGGGTATCCAATCTGCGACGGCGTTAACACTGGTGACTAGCCATTTTAAGCCTTACGAAGAAATAATCTCTCGCAACGACCTAATGGGTACGGAGGACAACAGCACCTACCAAAAAGTTCAGAACTATTATATGACGAGTGCCATCAATAACGCTTTAACCGTCTCTTTCAAAGCGGCAAAAAAGCCGTATCACACCGATTATCTCGGGATTTATGTCCTCGATGTAGAGAAAAAGTCGCCCTTTTACGGTAAATTACAGGTAGGGGACACAATCACGAAGATTGACGGGCATCATTTTGATGCCAGTACGGGCTATATCAATTACCTGCGTAACCATAAGGTGGGGGATACGGTGACTATCACGTATGCCAATGATCAAACGACGAAAACGGCCAGCGGCAAGCTTTATCAACTCGCACAAACCAAGAAGCCAGGGATTGGCATTACGCTAACAGATCGGACCAAAACAACCACCGGGATTCCGGTCACTGCTAATGCTGGCGATATTGGCGGGCCCTCTGCCGGATTGATGTTCTCTTTGCAGATTTATGATCAATTAACCGGCAACCAACTCCGTAAGGGCCGCAAGATTGCGGGTACTGGTGAAATTGCCGCGGATGGTACAGTTGGTCAAATTGGCGGACCAGAGAAGAAAGTGTATATCGCAGCCAAATCAGGCGCGACTATTTTCTTCGCGCCGCACATGAAGATCACTAAAGCCATTAAAAAAGCCGCGCCGGGCCTAGAAGATAATTATGCGGTTGCGAAACGTGCGGCCAAAGCGTCCCACCTAAAGATCACCGTCGTCCCTGTAGAAAAATTCAGTGATGCCGTTAAATATTTAGAAACACACTAAAACAACCGACACCTTTTGCGCCTTTTCTCGTATCTAATAGATAGTCAGGAGAAAAGGAGGGGGATGTCATGCATAGACAACGAAGTGAGCGAACGGATCAGTCAAGGGGCTGGTCCGTTTTCTTTCGGCGCTATTGGTACGGTTTTGTCGGTGTGTTCGCGGCATTGGCGTTGCTGGGATTTTGGTATTTGCGGCAAATCCAGCCTGCCACAGTATTGACACCAACACAACCGGCCAGTATCCCGAAATCAGCGCGACAGACGCGTCAAGGGATGGTTGGTCAGGTAAGCAGTTCGACCTCATCAAAGCAGGAAATGAAGCAATCCACAACAGTTGCAAAAAAAACGATAATTTGGGTTGATGTTCAAGGTGCAGTCAATCAACCGGGTGTTTACCAACTTGCTCCCGGCAGTCGACTGGATCATGCCGTGCGGATGGCTGGCGGATTAACGGGGAATGCAGATCGTCGCCAAGTGAATTTAGCCCAATCGTTGACCGACGGGACAGCTGTCTATATTCCCCAGCAAGGCGAACAGGGCCCACTGGCCGCCAGTGCATCGAGCGGGGTACCGGCGGCGAGTGCGACTAGTGGGCCTGCTGATGGCGCATCAGAGGCGCCCAAAAACTTGAACAGCGTAAGTCAAGCTGAGTTGGAAGAAATCAGTGGTATTGGACCAAAGCGGGCCCAAGAAATTATTGCCTATCGCGAAAGCCATGGCCCTTTTCAATCCGTGGATGATCTGAAGGAGATCAGCGGAATTGGCGAAAAGACGATTGCCAATTTAAAAACGGCATTAACGGTATGAAAAGGCACACTGCTTTTTGGACGGCAATTGCCGTTGTGGGGGCAGCAATTTTGTTTGGCGGCGGTCATCTTGGCGGTGGTTTATTGCTGCTCTTTGCGTTGATGCACAGTGGTCAGCTAGGCTGGCGGGCCGTGTTATTGACGCTCGTAACCCTTGTTTGCTGGGCGGGATTATGGCAATTATCATTGCCGTCGGCCAGTTTTGCAGAGGCGCGCAGTGGCCAGGCGTCTGTTTTGGTCTATCCGAGCCGATTAAAAGTCAACGGTGATTTGTTGACCGGTCGGGTTCAAGACACAGAAAGTGAGAAAATGGTATGGTGGCAATACAAATTATCTTCTGCTGTGGAAAAACAATCATTGCTTGCTCAGAATCAACCTTTCATCATTTCCGGTTTGGTGGAACGGTCTGCATTAACTAGCCGCCGCAACCCCGGAACTTTTGATTTTCAGCAATTTGCGCATTATCAATACCATATTCACACTCGGTGGCAAATGACAGGCGGCACGATCCAGACTACTCCAACGCCGTCATGGCGGACATGGTTCAGCTTTGTCGGTGAACGATGGCGGCAAGTTCTGCGGCGGCGCATCGATACATTACCGCCGCATCTGCGGATATATGTCCAAGGATTGTTGCTAGGAGGTCAGGACCATTCAGTATTGGCCAAAACATTACAGGCTGATCAAACCAAGTTGGGCATCATTCATCTTTGGAGCTTGTCGGGGATGCAGGTTATGCTATTGGGAACGGCTTTGCTGTGTCTTCTTTCGATTGGTCGATGTCCCTATGAAGTGGCCCGATATGTGGTTATCGGCCTGCTGCTGGCTTATGGCTTGTTAACTGATTGGCCGACAGGGGTCACGCGCTCTGTGGCAATGTTTGGTTTAGCCCATGGTTTACCAGCCCGGTGGTCATTAGGCCCCTTGGACCGGATGGGGGTGGTGTTCATTTGGTGGTCCTTGGGACGGCCGTTAGGCGTCTTATTGTTGGGCAATATTCTTAGTTTCTTCCTCGCATTTTGCTTGTATTACGCACCAGCAAAGTTTTGGCGGCAAAGTCTATGGATCAATTTATTAAGTTTGCCCTTTGTGGTGTACTTTCAATATCAGTGGTCACCGTTTACATTGCTTTTGAACATCGCACTGATTCCGCTTTTTAACTTTGTTGTTTTTCCGCTTGTCTTTCTCGTCACGATTTTGGCCCTGATAGGGATGCCCGGTTGGCGCATGCTAGAAATTGGACTGACCGGGCTGGATCAGCATCTCGCATGGTGGGCCCAACTACCCGGAGCAGTTTGGACGATTGGGATGATTCCAGGTATGATGTTGGGTGTGCTAATTATTTGCAGTTTGCTGATTGCCTTTGTTCCGCGCTGGCGTCTGGCGGCACTTGGTGTATTCGGCACATTGCTGGTGGGCTTAACAATTTGGCGTCAGTGGCCTCTGCAAGATCGGGTCGCCTTTATTGATGTCGGTCAAGGGGACAGCAGTTTGGTTATCGCCCGGGGCAGTGGTCCCCGGGTTTTAATTGATACCGGCGGGCAATTGCAATTTACTCGTCCAAAATGGCAAACTCGGTACTATTCGCCGCCAATCGATTATCATGTCTTACCGGTGTTACGCTACTGGGGAATTGGGCGGTTGGACGCGGTGTTTATTTCACACCAAGATGCGGATCATATGGGCAATCTCGGCGATCTACTACAACAGGTGGCAGTGAATCAGATCTTTGTGCCGTCTGGGATGCAAGAGCACGAAGGGTTGTGCGCGGCTGTGACTAGAGCACGCCAGAAGCCAGCGGTCATTCCTTTGACAGCTGGCCAAAATGTGACAATTCGCGGGATGACTTTCTA
Source organism: Schleiferilactobacillus perolens DSM 12744 (assembly GCF_001435585.1). GTDB lineage: Bacteria > Bacillota > Bacilli > Lactobacillales > Lactobacillaceae > Schleiferilactobacillus > Schleiferilactobacillus perolens. The sequence goes on along the minus strand of NZ_AZEC01000002.1, from coordinate 158,750 downwards.
TGTCGTTCATCCTTTCCAAGCAGGCTCGGGCACCAATGAAGATTCTCTGGTGGTACAGACTCAACTGCAACACCATAACTTGTTGTGGTTGGGTGATTTGGATACTGCTGGTGAGGAAAGGATCATGCAGCACTTTTCCCTTACGGCGGATATCATTAAATTGGGTCATCATGGGTCGAAAACTTCCACCGGGGACGCACTATTACAGGCTCTTAAACCGCAAATCGGTATTATTTCGGCAGGCCAAAACAATCGTTATCATCATCCTGCACCAACCACGGTGGAGCGATTACGACACAACCAAGTGACTGCTTTGAACACAGCAGAACAGGGATACATTGAATATGTGGCGCCAATTTTTGGTGAACCATATTGGCACACAATGCGCCAATGGAGGCAAAAACAATGGATGTTAAAACATTACAGCAAAAATTGAAGACCGGTGATATTGCTCCGTTGTACCTTATTCTTGGTGAAGAAACAGCATTGCAGGAGACGGCTCGGTCACTTTTTGCACACTTATTAACTGCGGACGAGAAAACGATGAATTATGCCCACTTGGATATGACCACCGCCACTGTCGGTGATTTATTAGGGGAAGCCACAGCGATGCCTTTCCTGGGTGAGCGGCGAGTGGTCGTGGCGACTCAACCAGAATTTTTGACCGGCAATGCCGGTAAGGACCAATTGAAAGAAGATATTGACGGATTAACGGCTTATTTCGCCCATCCCTCTGAAAGCACGACATTGGTAATCGCCGCCCCTTATCCCAAATTGGATGAACGCCGTAAAATCGTCAAGCAATTACGTAAAAATGCGGTGCTTATCGATGCCCAACAAGTTCCAGCCGGAGCGGTGGGTGCCCAAGTGGCAGAGCAGATTCGCACAGCAGGGTACCAAATCGAGGAGGACGCACTCAATTTATTTCTCCGCAAAAGCGATGCCAGTTATTCGAGGATGGTGACCCAGTTGCCTAAGCTATATTTAGGGTCTTTACCAGACAAAATAATTTCTTTACCTCTGGTCCGTGATTTGGTCCCCAATACGCTGACGGACAATGTCTTTTCAGTGACTGATGCCTTGGCGCAACAGCATGTTGGCGAAGCTGTCCGCGTGTATCAAGAATTGTTAGCCAATCAAGAAGAGCCTTTGCGGTTGAATGCTCTGTTGGTTAGTCAGTTCCGGTTGCTGGTACAAACGAAGATTTTGAGTCGTAAAGGTTTGAGTCAAATGGCGATCGCCAAAGAATTGAGTGTTCATCCATATCGGGTCAAATTGGCTTTGCGTAGTGTCCATTCCCTGAGCTTAACCACGCTCATTGCATGTTTCACGGAGCTTATCCATAATGAGGTGCTGTTTAAGAGCCAGCAGCCCGACCCGATGCTGCTGTTTTTGCGGGTGGTACATCATTTATCGGTACCGGCGGGGAAGAGTGTGGGGTAGAGATTGTTTTTTCGATTTTGCGGAAATGAATAAATCCGCGTCACGCTGAATATAGTGCCTATGCGGAGCGATCGGAGGCTGAATGGCGCAGCATTGCACGGCAGGGTAAATGTCTTTACCGTAGCCTCCGTAAACGGGCTTAGTCTCCCCGAAACGGGCAAAGCCGAGCAGAAGCTATGAGATAAGGCAGGGGCGGTGTAAAACTTAAGTGCGAGTTTTTCACCGCCCCTGCCTTATCTCTACGCTTCTAACCGCTCGGCTTTGCCCTCTGCAATCTTTTATTGCAATGCACCAGTACCATCTGTATAATGGTTGACGTTGAGTTTTAATAAGGAACTTAAACATAAACTACATGTGGGGGTGAATTCATGCCGCAAATTAAATCTGCTAAGAAGCGGGTTAAAACCGCTACCAAGGCAAAATTGCAAAATGCATCGCAAAAGAGTGCGATGCGGACTGCTGTCAAGAACTTCCTGACGGCGAACGAAGCTGGTGCTGATAACAAGCAGGATCTGTATACTGCCGCCATCAGCAAGATCGACTGGGCCCACAACAAGGGCTTGATCCACGCTAATAAGGCTGCGCGTGACAAGTCTCGTTTGACTCGCTTACTGAACAAGTAAACAGGCATCCTGAGCACATTCATCATTATGAATGTCTTTATGTAAGGCGGTATTAGCGCCGTTTTATTACTTTTTCGCACACTTTGTTCCACGAATCACCGACGAGGACACAGTGCGGCGAGTATTCGAAGAAAGGTGGAGTTACAATGGCCATTAGCCAAACTCAAAAGACCGAAATCATTACCAAGTACGCACGTCATGATGGCGACACAGGTTCTCCTGAAGTCCAAGTTGCCCTTTTGACAGCTGACATCAATGCGTTAACCGACCACATGCGGGTACACAAGAAGGATCACCATTCCTATGTTGGCTTGATGAAGAAGATTGGTCACCGGCGTAATTTGCTGGCTTATCTGCGGGACAACGATGTTGCACGCTACCGCGACTTGATTCAATCCTTAGGTCTGCGTCGTTAATTTAGAAATTTGGAGCGCTGTTGGCATTCGCTAGCAGCGTTTTTTCTTGCGCAAATTTTAGGAAGACCGTACAGTGAGAGAAAGAAACGGGGAGGAATGATAGACGATGCTGATCAGACAGCGAATCGGCAACCAGATGATTAGTACCCAGCTGCTACCGACAATGCCCGTGGGTACAATGACCGTACGCACGGAGGACACGATGGTGCTAGTGGCGCCAATGGAAGAGTCGGCCGTCCAGATCAAATGGCTGAAACCCACTCCCGGCCAGTTTCTGCTTAATAGTTGGGCCGCCCAATTTTGGACTCAATGTCTGTTGCCTGTTCCCGGGGAGCGGTCTGGCGTGGCACTCACAGTCATTCTTGGCCATCGGGTCAATACCCTTGTGCAGGTAATGAGTGTGGCCATCAGCGTTTCGCTGTATCAACAAACCAACGGCCACAGTACATTACTAGCAGCCGATTATTTACATGAACTCACTTGGTCAAACCGGAGCGGACTTATCGTGAGCGGTGATGACCAGGGTATTTCCGCCGTGCTTGGGACCACCCCGCAGGACACTTTTTCTTTAGCCAATGGGCAGGCATCGATAAAGGTGTTGATAAACTACAGCAGACGAGTTCTTGCACTGGGGCGACTGGCCGCACCAGTGCAAGCGAAATCACCAGTGGCCACGGTGATTTTATCGACACCGCCGCGCTTTACAACATGGCTGGACACACCAGCCGCCACGATCCTTCTCTATCTCAGTCAAGGAAATGCCAGTATCACTGTGACCGCTGGTACCAGTGATCACCCATCTGTATCTGCCGATACCGCTTGGTTGTTAGCCGGATTGCCACAGACAGCAGTCCAAGTGTTGGGAAAGGGCTTGTTTTTAACGGATTTGTGGATAAATGGCAGTGCATTGCTCACAGGCTCGTCGGCTTTACCTTATTGGAGTACGACCGTGCCTGTCAGTCAAGGGCATCTCACGCGCATCTGCGCTGCTCAGGATGAATGGCGCTGGCACGGTTGTCTGGATACACCGCAACCGGTGTTGTTTTGGCAGCAAATGGCCCAACAGCTGAGGATTAGCGACGAGCAGAATTTCCGTGCGTTGGTCAAACTACGGTCGGCCGCATTAGGAGGTCGGCATTCTCTCACCAACCATTAGTCTGGCGTGAGCGTTATCATACCAAGACAGGGCGTTTCCCCCTCTGCCGCCGAATATGTTACAATTACCACTAGATATTTTTGATGTACGGGTGGCACATTTGTGTCAAAAGAATCTGTGAATCAGAAAAACAGAAAGGCAATAAAGAGCCGCGCCGATGTGCGGGCTTTAGTTGAGGTGGAATATGGTACAGAAAACACAAAAAACGCAGGATAAAGTTCGCGTTGTCATTCTCGGTGGTGTCCGCGAGAACGGAAAAAACATTTATGCTGTGGAAGTTAATTCAGATATTTTTATTTTAGATTGTGGCATCAAATATCCCGAAAATGAAATGCTCGGCGTAGATGTCGTCATTCCAGATTTTTCGTATATTGAGGAGAATATTGATCGGGTGGCCGGGATTTTCTTAACCCACGGTCATGCGGATGCCATTGGTGCATTGCCGTATTTGATTGGGAACCACGACATTCCGGTCTTTGGTTCAAAATTGACTGTGGAATTGGCCAAAATCACAGTGAAGTCGGTTAAGGCATCACGGAAGTTCAATAATTTTCATGTCATTGATGAAAATACGGCGATTGATTTTGACGCCGCCACAGTGAGCTTCTTTAAAACAACTCATTCGATTCCCGAATCACTCGGCGTAGTCATTAAAACACCGGTTGGTCAAATCGTGTACACGGGTGACTTCAAATTTGATCAGGCCGCATCGCCGTTGTTTCAGACTGATTTTGCCCGCCTTGCCCAAATTGGTACGGAACCGGTATTAGCGTTATTGGCTGACTCTGCCAACGCTGAATCACCGTACCCCAACACCAGTGAATCGGACATTGGCAAATATGTGTTGGAGACTTTTGAATACCATTCCGGGCGGATCATTGTTGCATCAGTGGCGTCCAACATCATGCGTATTCAGCAAGTCTTAGACGCCGCTGGCAAAACTGGGCGCAAGGTCATTTTGACTGGCCGCGATTTGGCTAAGATTGTCCGAACAGCTTTGCATTTGAAGTTGTTACGGTTACCGAATCCAAATATTTTGGTACCAGTCAAAGACATCAAAAAATATGACGATCATCAATTGGTGATTTTGGAAACAGGGCGGTCTGGCGAGCCCCTCAAATCGTTGCAAAAGATGGCAACCAATCGACACCGGACGGTGCACATTCATCAGGGGGACCTGGTATTTATTTCAACAACACCATCCTATGCCATGGAAACCACAGTCGCCAAAACGAAAGATATGATCTATCGGGCCGGTGGTGAAGTGAAGGCAATTTCTGACGATTTGCATGCTTCGGGGCACGCATACCGCAATGATTTACAACTGCTGCTCAATTTAGTGCACCCCAAATACTTGATTCCCATTCAGGGCGAATATCGGTCCATGAACGCTCATGCAGAAATTGCTAAGCAAACGGGTATTCCAGCAGATCATATTTTCTTGACAAAAATTGGGGATGTCCTTTCCTACGACAAGAGTGGAATGCACCTGGCCCAAGGAGTTACTGCCGGCAATACCATGATTGATGGTTTGGGCGTCGGCGACATCGGTAATATTGTTTTACGGGATCGCAAGATGCTGGCTGATGATGGTATATTTATTGCAGTGGTTTCGATTGATCGCCGCAAAAAGATCGTGGTATCCGCGCCTAAAGTCACGGCCCGTGGTTTTGTCTATATGAAGGCGAACCGTGATTTGATGGCTGAAAGTGCCACCATTGTCAAAGAAACGGTGCAACATGATCTGGACAATAAAGAGATGGATTGGTCTAATTTGAAACAGAATATGCGGGAGAAACTTTCCCATTTCTTATTTGAACAAACCAAACGACATCCCGTTATTTTACCGGTAATCATGGAGGTCAAACCGCGCCGCCGTTTACGTGCACCAGAAAAGAAGCCGGCCACCCCGGCAAATTCAGTCGACAAGGAGAAGTAATGAATAACAAAATTGTGGCATTTCCCCACAACGACGAACATCATTTAGATCTGGGGCGTGCTGCCATGCACGCTGGCGAGTTTGAGCAAGCTGCAGAACACTTCGAAGCGGCCTATACGCACGAGCACACTTTTGCTGTCAGTCGCATGCTGACGGAGGCGTTGCTGCATGCCGGTCATTTCCAGGAAGCTCAGAGTGTGGCGGAGGAATTTATTACCGGTTATGCCCGGACGTTGACCGATGGCATCTTGTTTGCGCAGGTTTTGACGGAAAGTCATCGCTTTTTAGGTGCTCACGAGTGGTTACGCAGTCTCAGCTCACTTGTCCACACACCTGAGGAAAAAACGCGGTTCAGTGAAGCCGGCGATTTTTTGATAGGGCGGGAAAAGCAATATCTGGATGCAGAAAAAGAGGCCATTGCTACCCAAACAAAACAGTATTTAGGTATTGCCGGGGAGTCCGTTCTCATGCAGACCAAGCTGGTCAGTGACATGGATAACCTGCCATTAGCCACGTTCAATGAGATTGCTCCGCGGTTATTAACGGAACAATATTTGCCCCAGGCACTGCGGAACACGGTGGCATTGCATTTTGTCACACTCGGCGACGAAGAAACTAGAGGATTACGGTGGTTCGACGAGGATATCACCTTTGTGCCGGCCCAAGTTGACAACCCCTTTGATAATTCGGTACAAGCCGCGTGGACAAAGTTTGTCGACGAATACGAAAACAACGAACCTGAATTGGCCACCATGGTTGATCAGGAACTGCATTTATATTTGCTGTTACTGTTTCCGCGGGTGACCAGCGTCGTGACTGACCCGGATGAGTGGGCAAATTATGTGGTTCGACGGCTGAGCGGTAATGAAAAAGTCATCACTGAAGCATCCGTGGTGAAGCGTTGGCAGGATCGGCTTGATCATGAATTAGCAGCATTGAATGACCAGCCTTTGTGAATGGCGTGATTTGATGCATGTCTTGACAACACGGCGTGGTCCGGCTTAGGATTTAGTAATGAAAAACCCGGCTGATGGTGTTTACAAACATTTTTAAACACCGTATAATGCTAAGAGGATATTTTTGAAGGGAAATAAACCTTTTGTTTTCCCAACAAAAGTAGTACAATTTTATCTAAAGACTGTGCGTCATTGTGCACAGTCCTCGAAAAACATAGGAGGTTTCTTTTCATGGCTGAAAAAGAACATTATGAAAGAACTAAACCCCATGTTAACATTGGTACAATTGGCCACGTTGACCATGGGAAAACAACTTTAACCGCTGCTATCACAAAGGTATTGGCATCCAAAGGCTTGGCAAAAGCTGAAGATTACGCTGAAATCGATAAAGCTCCGGAAGAAAAAGAACGGGGCATTACCATCAACACTGCCCACGTTGAATACGAAACTGAAAAGCGTCACTATGCGCATATCGATGCCCCTGGGCATGCCGATTACGTTAAGAACATGATCACCGGTGCTGCTCAGATGGATGGTGCGATCTTGGTCGTTGCCGCTACTGATGGCCCGATGCCGCAGACACGTGAACACATCTTGCTGGCTCGTCAGGTTGGTGTTAACTACATCGTTGTCTTCCTAAACAAGGTTGACTTGGTTGACGATGAAGAATTAATCGACTTGGTTGAGATGGAAGTTCGTGAACTGTTGTCTGAATACGACTTCCCTGGTGATGATATTCCAGTATTGCGCGGTTCTGCATTGAAGGCACTGGAAGGCGACCCCGAACAAGAGAAGGTTATCTGGGAATTAATGGACGTTATCGATGAATACATTCCGACACCGGAACGTGACGTTGATAAGCCGTTCTTGATGCCTGTCGAAGATGTCTTCACAATCACTGGTCGTGGTACTGTTGCTTCTGGTCGTATCGATCGTGGTACAATCAAAGTCGGCGAAGAAGTTGAAATCGTTGGTTTGAAGCCAGAAGTCATCAAATCCGTTGTCACTGGTTTGGAAATGTTCCGTAAGACCCTGGATCTTGGTGAAGCCGGCGATAACGTTGGTGTCTTGCTCCGTGGTGTTGGTCGGGACCAAGTAGAACGTGGTCAAGTTTTGGCTAAGCCAGGTTCTATCCAAACTCATAACAAGTTCAAGGGTGAAGTTTATATCCTGTCGAAAGAAGAAGGTGGCCGTCATACGCCGTTCTTCTCCAACTATCGGCCGCAATTCTACTTCCATACCACCGATGTGACTGGTGTAATTGAATTGCCTGAAGGCGTTGAAATGGTTATGCCTGGCGATAACGTAACCTTCGAAGTGGACCTGATTGCTCCGGTCGCTATCGAAAAGGGTACGAAGTTCACCGTCCGTGAAGGCGGTCGGACTGTTGGTGCCGGTCAGGTAACCGACATTCTGGACTAATTTTAGACCTAGTCTAAGATAGTTATTGCCCCGTATCCCTATGGATACGGGGCTTTTTATTTCTAATCTGTTTACACCTGCGGTTGTTTCGTATATCATTGTTAGGTATGCGATGCACGCTTTGGTGTGCCAGTAAAAATGTGAAATGTAACCGGAGGTATTTAAATGTCTGCAAAATGGGAAAAGCAAGGTACGAATGATGGTACTTTGACTTTTGATATCGATCTAAACACGATCCAAAAGGGTATGGATCAAGCCTTTACTAAGGTCAAGAAGAACATCAATGTACCTGGCTTCCGTAAGGGCCATGTATCTCGGCAAGTATTCAACCGGATGTTTGGCGAAGGCGCATTGTACGAAGATGCCTTAAATATTGTGCTGCCCGATGCTTACGACGCAGCGGTCAAAGAAGCCGCCATTGCTCCTGTTGATCAACCTAAGTTCAATGTTGAGAAGATGGATCCCAATGAACCTTGGGTCGTTTCTGCTAAAGTCACTGTCAAGCCAGAAGTCACCTTGGGTGATTATAAGGGCTTAACCGTACCCAAGCAGGACCGGACAGTCAGCGATAAGGATTTAGAAGACAAGCTGCATTCTCTGCAAGAAGAGCAAGCTGAACTTGTTCTGAAGGAAGACGGTGCGATTGAAAAGGGTGATACTGCTGTCATTGATTATGAAGGCAGTATTGATGGTACGCCGTTTGATGGCGGCAAAGCTGACAATTATTCCTTGGAGATTGGCTCTGGTTCATTCATCCCTGGCTTTGAAGACCAATTGATTGGTCACAAATCTGGTGAAGAAGTGGCAGTCAACGTTCAATTCCCGAAAGATTACCAAGCTAAAGATTTAGCCGGTAAGGATGCAGTCTTCCAAGTGAAGATTCACGAAATTAAGGAAAAACAGTTGCCGGCTTTGGACGATGAATTTGCCAAGGATGTTGACGAAGATGTCGATACTTTAGACGAATTAAAAGCCAAGCAAAAGGAAAAGCTGCAGCAGGAAAAAGATCAAAAAGCGGATGACGCTATTCAAGAATCTGCAGTGAATCAGGCTGTGGCGCATGCTGAGATCAAGGATTTGCCTGAAGTAATGATCGACAACGAAGTGCACAACCAAATGGATCAATACCTGGGCAATTTACAACGGCAAGGTATCAATCCTCAAATGTATTATCAATTGACTGGGACTAGCGAAGAAGACCTGCACAAGCAGTTCGAACAAGATGCTAGTCAACGGGTGAAGACCGACTTAGTGTTGGAAGCCATCGTTAAAGCGGAACACATTGAAGCATCCAAAGAGGATATCAATGACGAGATCAAGAGCTTAGCTGCTGAATATGGCATGGCTGAAAAAGATGTCCGCAAGACATTGACGGATGACATGTTGCAACACGATATTGGCATCAAGAAGGCCATCGACTTGATTGTTTCTTCTGCTAAGGAAGCATAATTTAAGTTAGCCGACATTAATTTTGTTCGCAGTACGCACGCAACTGTCGCCATTGGTAAACCATGGTCGATAGTTGCGTGTTTCATTCACAGCATAACCTTGTTTTCCCACTGGGCAATTTTCTTTACGCCCATGCGTTCTCTGTGTTATTCTTTGTGATGATAAGTAGCCTGTGAATCGATTGGATTTAAAGAAGGGTTGGTTTAATGTTCGATAATATTGACACGACTGGTCCCATCAAGTGTTCTTTTTGTGGTAAGACACAGGACCAAGTCAAAAAAATTGTGGCTGGCCCGGGTGTATATATCTGTAACGAATGTATCGATCTTTGCAAAGAAATCATTGACGAGGAATTCAAGGAAGACTCCTATGATGATTTGTTAAAAGTGCCCAAACCCATTGACATCTTGAAGACGCTCAACGAGTACGTCATCGGTCAAGATGATGCCAAAAGGGCATTGGCAGTAGCGGTTTACAACCATTACAAGCGGGTCAACGAAATGTCTGATCCCCACAGTGATGGTCCAGAACTGCAGAAGTCAAACATTGCGTTGATCGGCCCGACGGGTTCAGGGAAGACATTCTTAGCCCAAACTTTGGCTAAACTGCTGGATGTGCCGTTTGCCATTGCGGATGCGACGACATTGACCGAAGCAGGTTATGTCGGGGAGGATGTTGAAAACATTCTTTTGAAGTTGTTGCAAAACGCGGATTATAACGTGGAGCGCGCCCAAAAGGGGATCGTCTATATCGATGAAATCGATAAGATCGCCAAGAAGAGCGAGAACGTCTCCATTACCCGGGATGTTTCTGGTGAAGGTGTTCAACAGGCATTGTTGAAGATCCTGGAAGGCACTACTGCCAATGTTCCGCCCCAGGGTGGTCGTAAACACCCGCAACAAGAGTTTATTCAAATCGACACCACTAATATTCTGTTTATTGTGGGTGGGGCCTTTGACGGTATTGAGACGATTGTGCGTAATCGTCTTGGTGAAAAGACGATTGGTTTCGGCACGGATTCGGAGAAGCATATTGATACGTCTAAGAGTTTGATGCAGCAAATCATCCCAGAAGACTTAATGAAATTTGGGATTATTCCCGAATTCATCGGCCGGGTGCCCATTATTGCGGCACTGGAGACGCTTACTGAGCATGATTTGGTACGGATTTTACAGGAACCGAAGAATGCGCTTGTCAAGCAGTATAAGAAGCTGTTATCGCTGGATAATGTTGATTTGGAGTTCACGCCAGACGCATTGCAAGCTATTGCGCACGAAGCCATTGAACGTAATACGGGTGCCCGAGGATTACGTGCCATTATGGAAGAAGTCATGATGGACACCATGTTCGAGGTGCCGAGTGAACCCAATGTGAATCGGGTCGTTGTAAATGCTGCCGCCGTCCGTGGCGACGAGAAGCCAGAACTCGAATTGAAGAAAGCATCCTAATGGTCAGTAGTGAAGAAAAGAGGTGGTCACCGTGTTGGTGAACGATGTCTCATTGCGCATTAGTGCAGTGGCCGCTAGTCAATACCCGACCGATGGTTGGCCCGAAATTGCGTTGGTCGGTCGTTCCAATGTCGGCAAGTCGTCTTTAACCAATAGATTAATTAACCGCAAAGCATTGGCCCGGACGTCTGGTGCACCCGGAAAGACAAGGACATTGAACTTTTATGCCGTAGAAAACGAGTTATTTTTAGTAGATGTGCCCGGTTATGGCTATGCAAAGGTGTCCAAGAAACAACGAGCGGAATTTGGTGCCATGATTGAAGCGTATCTCACTAAGCGCTCAGTTCTGCGCGGTGTGGTGCAATTGGTTGATGGTCGGCATGTGCCTACCGCCGACGATGTCTCTATGTATCGCTACTTGGCTTATTACGAGTTGCCGGTACTTGTCGTGGCAACGAAGATGGATAAGGTTAAGCGCAGCCAGTTCAATCGCAGTGAGAGTATGATTCGCAAGACCTTGGGATTGACGCCTGCCACGCGTGTGGTGCTCTTTTCCGCCCAAGAGGGCTTTGGCAAGGATGCCGTCTGGGATTGGATCGAAGCGCATATGGCCGCTGAATAAAGGACAAAACAAAAAACTGTTGTCTGCAATCTAGTGATTGCGGACAGCAGTTTTTTTGCGTCGCTGACTTATTTCTTCTTGTCAGCCTTTTTATCTGTCGGCTTCTGTTCTTTCTTTTCGCCGTCTTTGAGGTCTACCTTTTCTTTGAGGTCGGCCGGCAAGGTGGCAAATTGGTCGAATAAACTTGTTAGGGTGTTCTCGCGTTTGACTGTTAATCCCATGGTCTTCACCTCTGTGCCCCTAGTTTAACAAAATCTGCGTTAAAGCGCATCCTTTTTGTTTTGTATTCACTTATTAATAAATTATGCACAAATAATCGCATAAATTTAAGATTATCTTGAATATTACAATAAGAGCAGGTATATTAGTTCTATTATGAAATTTGGAGTGAGCGTAATGAAGGGAAAGCACTGGTTAGTTAAACTGTTGATCTGGTGCAGTATGTTGATCACACTGACGACAGCCATCAGTATCAGTCAAACACAAAATGTTCAAGCGGCCGCAAATGATAATTCACTGGCGGCAATAAAGAAGAAAGGCACCATTGTTATGGGGACTTCGCCGGACTATCCGCCGTACGAATTTCTAGTTAACAATAAACCAGTGGGCATGGACATCGCCATTGGGAAACAAATTGCGAAGGACTTAGGCGTCAAGCTGGTTGTGAAACAAATGGATTTCGATGCTCTGTTGGTGGGCTTAGAGACCCATAAGATTGATATGGTGTTATCTGCCATGTCGCCCACGCCAGAACGGAAGCAAAGTGTTGATTTTTCTGAGCCATATTACTTTTCAGGCCAATCTATCATTATCAATAAGGCCGACAAAGAAATTTACAAGAACTACAAATCTTTTTACAATAAAAAAGTAGGGGCTCAAACAGGGTCACTTCAATATGACCTGGTAAAAAAGCAGATCAAGGGTGCTAAACTGACTGGTTTAACGAAGGTCACCGATTTGATTATTGCCCTCAAGACCCACAAGATTGATGGGCTGGTCGCTGAATCTGCTGTGGCAACCGCATATGTGAAAAACAATCCGGATCTCGTGGTCATTAATGGCGGCTTTGACTTGACAGATACCGGTGATGGCACCGCCATTGCCTTCGCCAAGAACTCCACCTCTTTGGTCACTGCAGTTAATAAAACAATTACTAAGATCAAACAGCAAAAGCTGACCACTAAATATTTAGCTGATGCGGGCAAGAGTTTGAAAGTCAATGTCGCAGATACCTCCATGTGGAGTTACCGCAGCTACTTTATTAAGGGGATCGGCTACACTTTACTCATTAGTTTGGTTGGCGTTGTGCTTGGGGTCCTGCTGGGGACGTTGCTGGCACTTTGCCGGTTGGGCAGCATTGCCCCGTTGAAGTGGTTAGCCACCGGTTATGTGGAATTCATTCGCGGTACACCGTTGATGATTCAAGTCATGTTCCTATATTTTGGTCTCAACATACCGGCATTGACTGCCGGTATGGTCGGGGTGGCGATGAACTCTGGGGCGTACGTGGCTGAATATATCCGGGGCGGTATCGATTCTGTCGCGAAGGGTCAAACGGAGGCGGCCCGCTCTCTTGGGCTATCGTCTAAAGACACGCTCCGCTACGTGATTATGCCCCAAGCATTGAAAATAATCTGGCCATCATTGGGGAACGAATTTATCTCACTGATTAAGGAAAGTTCCATTGTCTCAGTTATCGGGGTGACAGACATTATCTACCAATTGCGGTTGGTACAAGCAGCCACTTACAAGGGAATCGCTCCTTATGCTGTCGCGATGGTCATTTACTTCGTTCTCGTATTCGGGTTGACCCGGTTACTGAATTTCGCCGAAAGGAAGATGCAGCATGCCTAGTATGATTCAGACAGTTGGTCTAAAAAAGAGTTTTGGGGACACAGAAGTCATCAAGGGAATTGATGCGCAGGTTGAAAAGGGGCAAGTGATTGTGGTCATTGGTCCTTCTGGTGGGGGTAAATCAACCTTTTTACGCATGCTCAACATGTTGGAACAACCCACTGCCGGTTCTGTATTCTTCGAAGGCGAGGATATTACTCATCTGCCAACGAATAAGTTGGATACTGTGCGCGAAAAGATGGGGATGGTGTTCCAAAGCTTCAATCTTTTTCCTAACATGAATGTCCTGGCCAATGTGACCTTGGCGCCGCAACGGGTCAAGAAAACAGGGGCGGCTGCGGCTAACGAACAAGGGCAACAGTTGTTAGAGCAGGTGGGTTTGGCGGATAAGGCCGACGCCTTTCCCGCCTCGCTATCCGGTGGTCAACAACAGCGGGTCGCCATTGCCCGAGCGTTGGCCATGGATCCAGATGTGATGCTGTTTGATGAACCTACTTCTGCGCTGGATCCGGAAATGGTCGGTGAAGTCCTGAAAGTGATGCAGGCCTTGGCTAAGGCAGGGATGACGATGGTGGTCGTGACCCATGAAATGGGCTTTGCCCGTCAAGTAGCCGATCAAGTTTGGTTTATGGATGGCGGTGTGCTGGCAGAAAAAGGCACACCCGAGCAAATTTTTGACCATCCCAAAAATGAACGGACCAAGTCATTCTTGGCTAAAGTATTGGTCCAATAACTCGGTTGACAGAGCCTGTATAATAAATTTGCGCTGATGGAGCGGCATCCGAAAAAAGATGCGGCTCTTTTTTGGCGGTCACGATTGAGCGGCTCCCTTAACGCAGTGAACGGAGTCGCCTGGCTTCACGATTACGATGACTATTGGTATACTATAATGACGAACGCTTGTTTTTTTTATTGTGTCGGAAAGGATCGGTGACCATGGCGTCTCCCCATATTGAACATAAGTTGGCACTGCTGCCCGATTTACCCGGGTGTTATCTGATGAAGGATTTAAACGCCAAAATCATTTATGTCGGCAAGGCGAAAAATTTAAAAAATCGGGTGCGATCCTATTTTAAGGGCGATAAAAATAATGGTCAGGCCCGCTTAATCGAGCAAATTGCCGATGAGGAAATTGCTGATTTTGACACCATCGTGACCACAACAGAGAAGGAAGCTTTTTTACTCGAAATCACGCTGATTCAGAAATATCAGCCCTATTACAATATTAAATTGAAGCGGGGGACCGGTTATCCCTATATCAAAATTACCAACGAACGGGATCCACAGTTGGTTTTGACCAGCGAAATCAAAAAGGATGGTGCTTATTATTTTGGCCCGTATCCAAACGTTTATGCCGCCCAGGGAACGATCCAGTTTTTACAGAAGGTTTATCCCTTGCGCCGGTGTCCTGGCCATTTGGGCCGTCCTTGCCTGTATTACCATATGGGCCAGTGCTTAGGGGCCTGCTTTCGGGATGTACCCAAGGAAGAATATGATGCCCAGATTGCGAAAATTAAGCGTTTCTTAGCTGGCCACGTCACTGAAGCCAAACGCACTTTGACTAAGCGGATGAATGATGCCGCCGCCAAATTGCAATTTGAATTAGCCGCAGATTTGCGCGATCAGTTGCGTTACATTGAGCAGACTGTCGAAAAACAACGGATTATTTCTAATGACCATACTCCCCGAGATTTATTTGCCTTTTACATGGATAAGGGGTGGATCTCTGTGCAGGTCTTCTTCATTCGC
This sequence comes from Schleiferilactobacillus perolens DSM 12744, assembly GCF_001435585.1. Lineage (GTDB taxonomy): Bacteria > Bacillota > Bacilli > Lactobacillales > Lactobacillaceae > Schleiferilactobacillus > Schleiferilactobacillus perolens. Next base: position 143,673 of record NZ_AZEC01000002.1, on the reverse strand, counting down.
CAAGCGCGCTTGATGAAACGAGAAAAGCGAATCTTTCCCAGTATTAATGCGCCGGAGGAAGAATTGGCCACTTTTATTTTGCAGTTTTATAACCGGAAGAATCAGGTATTGCCCAAAGAAATTCTGGTCCCGGCGGGAATTGAAAAGAATGTGCTGGCAGAAATTCTCGGTGTGCCGTTTAGAACACCCCAGCGCGGACAGAAACGGCAATTGCTGGAAATGGCGGAAGAAAACGCTAAGTTAGCGTTGCAAGAGAAGTTCCGTCTATTGGAGTTGGACAACCGCCAGACCGTGGGCGCGCAAGAGGAAATCTTTACAGCGCTGGGTTTGCCCTATGGCCATGTGATGGAAGCTTTTGACCATTCTCACATCCAAGGTACCGACCCGGTTTCAGCGATGGTGTATTATGAGGATGGTAAGGCCGTCAAGAGTATGTACCGCAAATACAAGTTAAAAGGCGCCGTGGAGCATCAAAATGGGGCCGATGAAGCTGCCAATACACGGGAAGTGATTCGGCGGCGCTATACTCGACTGTTGAAAGAAAAGAAGCCATTGCCGGATTTGATTTTGATGGACGGCGGCGAGATTGAGTTGGATGCTGTAAAAGACGTGTTGGTCAATGAATTGAATCTCCACATTCCTGTGGCCGGCATGGTAAAAAATGATAAACACCGGACGGCGGACCTGCTGTATGGCAATCCGCCGCAAATTATCGATTTGGATCGGCAATCACAGGGCTTTTTCTTGCTGACCCGAGTGCAAGATGAGGTCCACCGGTTCGCCATCACTTTCCATCGGCAAACCCATAATAAGAATTCATTGTCTTCTAAATTGGAATCTATCCATGGTGTGGGTCCAAAGACGCGCATCAAGTTATTGAAACACTTCGGTTCGGTGACCAAGATCAAGGAAGCCTCCGTGGCAGATATTGAGTCGCTCGGCATTGCAAAAACAGTGGCGCAAACCATTTTGCTCAGTTTGTAAGCTGCTGCAGGGACAGAAAGTAGGCGCTATATGACAAAAATCAAGGTTCTTTATATTTCCATTTCCGGTAACACACGATCATTTGCTCAAAAATTGGCGGAATATGCCACCACTCAGCACGAAAAAAACGCTGTTGAGCCTGAAATTGAATTAAGAGAAGTATCCGAAGCAACGATCCCAGCCAAAGAAGCTGGACCGTTTGTCGCCATGGTACCGACATATTTGGATGGCGGCAACGGCGTGGATAACGGTGTTAAAGAACTTATGACCAACGCTTTGGGTGAATACATTGCGGATGGCGGCAATACAAGCTTATGTATTGGCATCATCGGCAGCGGTAATAAAAATTTTAACCGTCAATACTGTCTGACGGCTAAGCGCTATGCGGCAGCTTTTGATGCACCCTTTATTGCGGATTATGAGCTGCGGGGGACAGACCAAGATGTGGTTCGGATATACGACGTTTTGAAGAAAACATTTGCGTCAGCGGCGGCCCATTAATACTTTTGGGCATCCACACATTGTGCTTCAAAAGTTAGTTAACATAATAAAAAATATGGGAACGCAAAGCCGTCCCCATTTTCTTTTCTTTTCAGAAACATGACTGTCCGTTTACAAACGACGGTGATTTCTTTAGAATGAGACAAGGAATATACACGCACGGCGGCCGCTGATAGCGGTTTCCGCCGATTGAAGGGAAGCATACTCGGTCTGAGTGAGAGCTATTTTTCATTCAACATTCAAGTACACGCGGCTTTTTCAGTGAATTTAGGAGGTTTTTCGATGTTTGTCGATACAGTGACAATCAATGTTAAGGCAGGTAAGGGGGGCGACGGCTCAGTCGCTTTCCGCCATGAAAAGTACGTTCCTTTGGGCGGACCAGCCGGCGGTGATGGCGGTCGCGGTGGGGATGTGGTGCTCGTAGCTGATGAAGGCTCGCGGACACTGATGGATTTTCGATACCAAAACCATTTTAAGGCTAAACCCGGCCAAAATGGGATGATTAAGAGTATGTATGGTCGCGGTGCCGACAATGTGGAGGTCAAAGTCCCCGCTGGCACTGTGGTTTATGACGCAGACAGCGGAGAAGAAATTGGCGATCTTACCAGAGACGGCCAAACTTTGGTAGTTGCCAAGGGTGGTCGGGGCGGCCGCGGTAATATTCATTTTGCCACCAGTCGCAATACTGCTCCGGAAATTGCAGAGAATGGCGCGCCTGGTGAGGAGCGACGCATTCGGCTAGAATTGCGATTGTTAGCAGATGTGGGTTTAGTCGGTTATCCTTCTGTCGGGAAATCCACCTTTTTATCTGTGGTAACCAAAGCCAAACCAAAAATTGCGGCATATCAATTCACGACCTTGACCCCTAATTTGGGGATGGTCCGGGTCGATGACGGTAATGACTTTGTGCTAGCCGACTTGCCAGGATTAATTGCTGGTGCTGCGCAGGGCGTCGGGTTAGGCTTCCAATTCTTGCGGCATATCGAGCGCACTCGGGTAATTTTGCATTTAGTGGATATGGACCCGGATAATGGCCGGGATCCTTTTGATGATTTCCAACAAATTGAACATGAGCTGGTCACGTACGATGAAAAGCTGCTGCATCGGCCGCAAATTGTGGTGCCCACAAAAATCGAAATTCCGGGTGCCGAGGAGCGGTTGGCAGAATTTCAAAAGCAGCTGGCTGAGTCTGAATGGTCTGAGTTACCGGTCATGCCCATTTCCAATGTAACCCATGCGGGTGTGCGGCCTTTACTGCAAAAGACAGCGGCGTTGTTACACTCAGTCCAAGCCGAGGAAGCGGCTGCAGCGAAAGAGGCGGGTCCGACAGAGCGGACCTACACGGCGGAGCAAGCAGCTCCGACCTTCCACGTCACTCGTGATGAAGATGGTGTATTTGTCGTGACTGGGGAGCGCGTCGAAAGATTGGCCCAGATGACCAACTTGGACCATCAAGACTCACTCATTCGCTTTGACCGTCAATTACACGGTATGGGAGTCGATGAGGCACTGCGTCAGGCGGGTGCCCAGGATGGCGACACCGTGACGATTGGTGAATTGACCTTTGACTTCGTAGAATAACATGAACCATGAAAGGTGATAGGGAAGTAATGCAACGGGCTGGGCAGACAAAGAAGCGGCGCTTCATTACAGGTTTTAGCGGATTACGCACCATTGGGGTGCTGGGCGTGATCCTGTATCATTTGAATCCCAATATTTTCCGCGGTGGTTATTTAGGGGTTCCGATTTTTCTGGCCTTAGCGGGCTATTTAATCGCGGACCAAGTCATGCGCGAATTACGCAGCACCGGACATTTTCGGTTGCGCCGGTTTTATGGCCGCCGCTTAAAGAAAATTTATCCGACATTGATCGTGATGTTGTTTGCGACTAGTACGTATATCGTGCTGTTTCAACGGAATTTACTGGCTAATCTGCACAAGATCGTGGCCGCTAACCTTTTGAATTATTATAACTGGTGGCAAATTTTCAATGGACAGTCGTATTTTGAACGTTTTGCCAATAATGAATCACCGTTCACGCACATGTGGACACTGTCGATTGAGAATCAGTTTTACATCTTCGGACCGCTGCTCATCATCTTGCTGTTCCACCTGTTCAAAAACAATCGGAAGTGGTTGTTTAATACGGCACTGTTAATCTCGGTGATTTCAGGATTATTAATGGCGGTTCTTTATCAGCCGCATGTGGACCCTAGCCGTCTATATTACGGGACAGATACGCGGCTTTTTAGCATTTTCCTTGGTGTGGCTTTGGCCTTTGTCTGGCCGACGGATCGTTTACGAGGAAAAGTGGGCAATCGTGATCGTTGGACTTTGGATGTCGCGGGTTTGATCGGGATTGCCGGTATGCTTTGGCTGATTTTTACATTGGATGCCCAAAACAGTTGGACTTACCGTGGCGGCATGTTCCTGTTCACGTTATTCACGGTGCTCGCCATTGCCGTCATTGCCCATCCTGGTGCAGATTGGAATCGTATTATGAGCAATCCGTTCTTTGACTGGGTCGGATCGCGCAGTTATGGATTGTATGTATATCAATTCCCGGTGATGATTTTCTTTGAGTCCAAATTTCCTGATGTGGCGAATCATCCGATTCTTTACCCCGTCATTGAAGTCGTCTTAATTGTTGCGATCAGTGAAGTGTCCTATCGGTGGATCGAAAAACCCATTGGCCAATTTGATTTCCGCCGAATCGGAGAGTGGTTCTCAGACTTGTTCCACGGCAATACGCCCCAGGAATGGATTACCCGTACTGTTTCAGCAATCGTTGCTTTGATTATGGTGGGTGGCAGTGTGGCTGTAGTTCAAGGTGCGCAGACTAACCCAGATGCGGCTGATAAATCGGAATTGGCTCAAAAGATCAAAGCCAATGCGAAGGCTAATGATAAGCGCAGTAAGTCGCAGTTGGCCGCGATTAAGAAGGCAAACGAAGAAAAGAAAAAGGCGGCACAAAATAAATCATTGTCAGAGTCGCTTTCCAAGTCTCAAAGCGCCGCAGAAGAATCTCGAGCTAAGGAACATCCAGTGAATCAAGATTTAGAAAAGTACGGCTTGACGCAAGTGCAGCTGCAACGGGCTCAGCAATTACCGATCACCGCATTTGGTGATTCAGTGATGATTGATGGGCAACCACTGTTGACCCGGATTTTTCCGAAAATTTATATTCAAGCCAATGTCGGTCAGCAGATGGTCAATACGATCGACAGCGTGAAGAATTTATCCGCGCAGGGCGCGATGGCCGATGTGGTCCTGGTTGGTTTGGGGACGAATGGACCGTTCACCATGGATCAGCTGGATCAATTTATGCAGGCCGTGGGGCAAAACCGTCGGGTTTATTGGATCAATGCACGGGTACCTACGCGGCAGTGGCAGGGTCAGGTGAATAGTACATTGGCCGATGCCGCCAAACGCTATGCCAACCTGCATATTATTGATTGGTTCGCATATGCTAACCCGCACAATGATTGGTTCTGGAATGACCAAGTGCACCCCAACAACACTGGCAGCCCATATTACGCGACATTCGTCGCCAAAGAAGTACTCAATGGCGAAAAGAATGCCCAACAGGCGCCAGAGAAGAAATGAGTACACCACATTGAAATAGGACGGAGAACGATAACTTATGGAGTTGGTTTTTTTAGGTACTGGTGCCGGGGTTCCTTCTAAATCACGGAACGTGACCAGTATCGCGTTAAAATTGCTGGCAGAACGAAACGAAATTTGGCTATTTGATGTCGGTGAAGCCACCCAACACCAAATTTTGCGGACCAATATACGCCCCCGCAAGATCACCAAGATTTTTATTACTCACTTACATGGCGACCATCTATACGGGCTGCCCGGTTTGGTGGCCTCTCGTTCATTTCAAGGAGGAAACACGCCGCTAACTGTTTATGGCCCAGTTGGCGTCAAAGACTTCTTAGAAACGTCCCTACGCGTTTCTGACACTCATCTTAGCTATCCGTTGCGATTTGTGGAGCTGAAGCGCGCGGGTGAGATTTTTGACGACCCCACTTTCTCCGTCTCTGCTGGCGAACTTGATCACCGGATTCAAAGCTTTGGCTATCGGGTCATCGAAAAACCGCATCCGGGGGCCTTACTCGTCGATGAGCTACAGGCGGCCGGGGTCCCCTCTGGACCGTTATACGGACGGATTAAGGCCGGTCAGGACGTGACCTTGGACGATGGCCGCGTGATTCACGCGGCAGACTTTGTCGATCGCCCGCAGCCTGGGCGGATCGTGACAATTCTTGGGGATACGAGAAAGACGCCAAATGCGGTAAAATTAGGCATGGATGCGGATGTCTTGGTTCATGAAAGTACCTTTGGCGCCAGTGAGGCCAAATTGGCTCATCGTTACTATCATTCCACCAGTAAAAGCGCGGCTGAGACGGCTAAGCAAGCCCACGTGGGCTTGTTATTACTGACGCACATTTCGGCCCGTTACTTAGGCAATGCATCTCATCAGTTAGTCACTGAGGCACGAACCGTTTTTCCCAATACGAAAATCGTTCATGATTTAGAGACAATCAAAATTCCGTTCAGAAAGCAGGGTGTGGATTATGCAAGCAAGTCATGAGCAATCATTAACCAATTCTGTTGTCGCCATCACTGGAGCCAGTTCCGGGATCGGGGAAGCCGTGGCCTATGAGGCTGCCCGGCGCGGGGCTACGCTTATTCTAATGGCGCGTTCCGCAGATAAACTCACAGCACTCGCCCAAGACGTGACGCTTCTTTCTGGAGCGCCTGCGTATGTGGTACCGGTGGACGTGGGTGACCGGGCCGCCATTGACGACGCGGTCGAGCAAATTAACACATTGACCGGTCGGGTGGACATCCTACTCAATGCAGCCGGTTTTGGCGATTTTGAATCCATTGTCGACACAGATTGGGCAGTGGTGGAAAAACTGTTCAAAGTGGATGTACTGGGTTTAATGTACTTCTCGCGAAAAATTGTCAGTTTAATGATGGTTCAGGGACATGGTCACATTTTGAATGTCGGTTCAATGGCGGGTAAAATGCCCACGCCGAAATCTGCTTATTATTCAGCCGCCAAGGCTGCAGTCATTCAATTTACGAACGTTTTACGATTGGAACTAAAACCCTTCGGCATTCTTGCGACCAGTATCAACCCGGGACCCGTGGCCACTAACTTCTTCAATATTGCAGACAAATCTGGTCAATACTTAAATAAAGTAGCTGCGTTCACGATTGATCCGGGTACTTTGGCGACGAAAATTGTGAATGCAATGGGGACCACGAAACGAGAAATTAACGCACCGTTCATTATGGCCGTGGCCAGTGTACTTTATCCATTGGCACCCCGTATTGGAGATGTGATTGCCGGTACTTTCGGGAACCAAAAGTAAGAATAGGAAAGTGGGGAGAACCTTGCAAAAACAAGTACGTTTAATTATTACGGTCACACTCACGTTGCTGATTGTTATTTTTGCGGTACTCAACGTGGATTCCGTCGCCATTAGTTTCGGCTTTGCCAAAGTCCAAATGCCGTTAGTGCTGGTTATCATTGGGGCTGTTTTTATTGGTGTCGTGATTACTGGCCTCATTTCCATTGGCCAGCAGAACCAGATGAAGAAACAAGTCAAAGACGCTGAAGCTAAGGTCGCCCAAGCCGACAAGGCCCAACAGGTAGCCGTTGACGCCGCGGTTCAGAATGAAACTGACCGCATGACCACGGAAATGAATCAGGCGTTGGCGGAAAAAGACACCCAAATCAAAGCATTGCAACGGCAAAGCAACACATTGACTCAGCAAAAGGGGCAAAGCAGCGAGGGCAACGATAATCTCCAATAATTGGTAGAGAGGTGGGGGTACCTTGAATCCGGAACAAATGACCCAGGCAGTGAAAGACGCGTTGACTCAAGCACGGCAAACAGCGGTGGTGCGGCACCACCAAGAAGTGGACATTCCGCATTTATTTTTGGCGCTGACTTTACCGGAGACATTAGGCCAAACCATTCTCACTCAGGCCCATATTGATACTGGCCTGTGGCAGGCAGAGTTGAATAAGGAGTTGGATGCCATTCCCCAAGTTGGCGGCGTGAGTGATTATGGCAGTGTGTTATCCCAGAATTTGAATCAGTTGCTGGTGGCGGCAGATCAACTACGCAAGGAATTTCAAGATGATTTTCTTTCCAGTGAATTGGTGTTTCTCGCATTGTATCAGCTGCAGTATCATCCGCTGACGCAGTTTCTCGTCGCGCAAGGGCTAACCGAGAAAGGGTTACGCGATATCATCACCAAGATTCGTGGCGGACAACATGTCCGTTCTCAAAATCAAGAAGCAAATTATCAAGCGTTAAAAAAATACGGCACAGATCTGGTCCAGGAAGCCCGTCAAGGCAATCCAGATCCGATTATCGGTCGGGATGATGAGATTCGGGATGTCATTCGCATCCTGTCCCGCAAGACCAAAAACAATCCAGTGTTGATCGGCGCTCCCGGGGTGGGGAAAACGGCCATTGTGGAAGGCTTAGCCCAACGTATTGTCCGCGGCGACGTACCGGCAAATTTGCGGGACAAAACCGTGATCTCACTGGACATGGGCGCTTTAATTGCTGGGGCCAAGTACCGTGGTGAGTTCGAAGAGCGGCTCAAGTCGGTGTTGAATGAAGTCAAAAAGAGTGATGGCCAAATTATTCTGTTTATCGATGAAATTCACACTATTATGGGGGCTGGCAAAACTGAGGGCAGTATGGATGCCGGCAACCTGCTCAAGCCAATGTTGGCCCGGGGCGAACTACATCTGATCGGGGCGACGACACTGGATGAATACCGTAATAATATTGAAAAGGATAAGGCATTAGAACGTCGTTTTCAGCGGGTTCAAGTCCAGGAACCGACAGTGGCCGAAACAATTACAATTTTGCGAGGTTTGAAAGAGCGCTTTGAGATTTTCCACGGCGTCCGCATCCACGATGATGCACTGGTTGCCGCTGCCCGTTTATCAGATCGGTACATCACGGATCGTTTCTTACCCGATAAGGCCATCGATTTGGTGGATGAAGCATCTGCAACGATTAACGTCGAAATGAATTCCATGCCCACTGAATTGGATGAAAACACCCGCGCCATCATGCAACTGGAAATTGAGCAGCAAGCTCTCAAGAGTGAGACCGATGCGCCCTCGAAGGATCGCTTAGCAGCGGTGGATAAACAATTGTCCGATCTGCGGGAGGTTCATCACCGGTTATCTGGGCAATGGGAAAACGAGAAACAAGCGATCAAAGCTGTGAACGATAAGAAAAGTGAGATTGAACATACCCAGCATGCCTTGGCCGATGCCCAGTCGCGGTATGACTTGGAAACAGCTGCTCGAATTCAGCACGGCGATTTGCCGCGGCTGCAAAAAGAATTAAAGACGTTAGAAACGCAAGAGCACAGCGGTCAATGGCTAGTTCAGGAATCCGTCACAGCGACCGAAATTGCCGCTGTCGTGGCGCGTCAGACGGGTATTCCAGTGGCTAAATTAGTCCAAAGCGACCGGGATAAATTGCTTCATTTGGCGGATCACTTGCATGAGCGCGTCGTTGGTCAGGACGAAGCAGTCAACGCCGTGGCCGATGCGGTGTTGCGTTCTCGCGCAGGTTTACAGGATCCTAATCGGCCCCTGGGTTCCTTTCTTTTCCTGGGTCCCACCGGTGTGGGCAAAACGGAGCTGGCGAAAACATTAGCAGATAATCTGTTTGACTCTGAAAAGCACATGGTCCGCATTGATATGAGTGAATACATGGAAAAGTATTCCGTGTCCCGTTTGGTGGGCGCTGCGCCCGGCTATGTTGGCTACGAAGAGGGCGGCCAGCTGACTGAGGCAGTGCGGCGCAATCCGTACACCATTGTCCTCCTGGACGAAATTGAGAAGGCCCATCCCGATGTATTCAATATTTTGCTGCAAGTCTTAGACGATGGTCGCTTAACGGATAGTCAAGGGCGGACCGTGGACTTCAAGAATACATTGATCATTATGACGAGTAACCTCGGTTCCGAAGCCTTGTTGCAGGGATTGGATCAAGATGGGCACATTACCGATGCCACGCGGCAAAAAGTGGACACAATTGTGCGGGCCCATTTTAAACCAGAGTTTCTGAATCGAATTGACGACATTATTATGTTCACACCATTGAGTCGCGGCGCCATTCACCAAATTGTCGGTCATTTACTCCAGGCGCTCAGTACGCGGTTGGCTGATCAACATCTGCACTTAAAAGCAACCAGCGCCGCTATCGATTGGCTGGCGGACAATGGGTATGATCCGGCATTTGGTGCGCGGCCCTTACGGCGGTTGATTACGACGGCGGTGGAAACTCCGTTGGCCAAGAAAATCATCGCTGGTGATTTCGCACCGAACAGCACGATTGCGGTAGATCGTGGTGATCATGATCAACTTGTTTTCAAAGCGGTTAACAGCGCAGATACTGAGAATATAGGGGCAGCGGAGACAAAATCGTGAAAGAACCCTTGCCCCGCGGGGCAAAAGATAGTATTATATTTTGAGTGAGCTGTCAATAGTATTTCCTTGACAGCAGACCGGCTAACTGGCCGGTACGTTGATACGTCGATATCATCAATCCATCGTAAAGGAGTTTTGACAATGGCAGTTCCTGCACGGAGAACATCTAAAACCAAGAAGCGCATGCGTCGTGGACACATCAAATTGACTGTTCCTAACATGCATTTTGACGCAGCCACCGGCGAATATCGCCTGAGCCACCACGTTTCCCCCAAAGGTTTCTACAAGGGTGAACAAGTGGTCAAGAAGGCCGCCGACGATAGTTCCGATAACAAGTAATCAAACTCGTGTGTTTTTGGACGCGATGTTTGTTAACGTCAGCAAACTGATCACTGGATTGATTCCGTTGGGAAGCAGTCCGGGATCAGTTTTTTTGTGGTGAATACCGATCATGGCCGCAAGTTATTCCCGGTGCGTCCTGGCGGGTGTTACAATGATTTGTGACAGTTAACTTGAAAGGTAGGCGTTTTTCTTGGCACAATCAGCAGTGACAACATACATTACCCAATTACAGCAACTGGCAATTCCGCGGTGGGCAGACTTACCGGCGTTTCCGGTCTATGCCGAACAGGCCGCAGACATTGTGAATAAGGCATTTGCCCCGTTTGGTTTTGCCGCGGTCACGACCAGCGATATTAATTACTGGGTCAAACAGAAAGTGGTCACGGAAGCCAGCAAGAAAAAATTTGATCAGAAGGGGATCGCAGCCATCATGGCCATCGCCTTTTTCTCTGAAGTCTACCCGTTGAGCGATATTCATGCCGGGGTGACGTTACTCAGCAAGCCCGCTGAAGCAGCCCGTATTTATGACTTCTTTGTACTCACGACATTGAACAATGTGCATCGTTATGCCACGAATTTTCAACAGGATATTTTGATTCCTGGTCAGACAGAAGGACAGATCGTGGCAATGAGCGCGCCAATCATTCAGATCGCGGTCTTGAGCGTGATTCAAAAGGCTATTGTCCACCATGCGCTGGTCGCAGAACCAGTGGCAAAGGAGGGCAAATAATGGCGGTCACCTTAACGATTCTTTCGACCAGCGACACCCATGGTTTTGTTTCTCCGACCAATTACGTCCGGCGGCATGCGGCCTTGCCTTTCGGCTTGACCCGTGCAGCAACGGTGATTAAAGCAGTGCGGCAACAGGATCCGGACCACACTCTAGTCATTGAAAATGGCGATTTTTTACAAGGCTCACCACTGGCCTATTACGCGGTAAAGGGCACAGGCCATTTTGCGCCGGAATTATTGACTCAAGCGTATAATGCCGTGGGTTACGACGTCGGGACGCTAGGCAATCATGAATTTAACTATGGTGCCGATTACTTAGCAGAAGCACTGGATACATTGAACTATCCACTGGCGCAAGCCAATATTTTGCACAATGATCATGCGGCGTTTGGAGAACCTTACCGGATCATTGAGAAGGCAGGAATTCGGATTGCCGTATTGGGGTTGACCACTAATTATATTCCCCATTGGGAAAGCCCCGATCATATTGAAGGACTCACGTTTGCGGATGTGCTGGCCACAGCCAAGCACTGGGTACCGATACTGCGGCAGCAGGCGGACGTCGTCGTCGTGGCTTATCACGGCGGTTTTGAACGGGATCTGGCCACTGGTCGGCCAACTGAGCGGCAGACCGGCGAAAATGTCGGCTATCAATTGGCCCAAATTCCAGGAATTGATGCGTTAGTTACCGGTCACCAACACAGGCAAATTGCGGATCATCTGTTTGGTGTGCCTACCACGCAGCCTGGGTATCGCGGAGAAATGGTGGGACGCATTGATTTGACCATCACGAAAAAAGGCGGCCAGTGGCAAGTGACCGATAGTGCGGCTAAATTACTGCCCACCGGGGAGGCAGTGCCAGATCCAGCCATCACGGCTCTGATGGCTCCCGTGGAAAATACCGTGGAGGATTGGCTGGACAAGCCGCTGGGCCGAGTGGCCGGTGATATGCGTATTACTGACCCCGATGACGCCCGCATCCACGAGAGCCCTTATATTGAGTTTATTCAACGGGTGCAAATGGCAGCGACCCAAACCGATATTTCAGGGACCGCCCTTTTTAACAATGAAGGGGCCGGCTTTGGTGAAACAATTTCACTGCGGGACGTGATGACCAATTACATTTATCCCAATACACTGGCCGTGCTAAAACTAAACGGGGCAGTGTTGAAGGCTGCTTTGGAAAAAAGTGCGGAGTATTTCATGCCTGGCCCCCAAGGCACTGTGGCTGTGAATCCCCACTTTATTAAGCCCAAGCCGCAACGTTACAATTACGATATGTATCAAGGAATCGATTATACGATTGATGTCGCGCAGCCGGTGGGTCAGAGAATTGTGGTGTTAAATTATCACGGTGCGCCAGTTCAACCGAAACAAGAGTTGGCTGTTGTCGTCAATCAATATCGAGCCGTGGGCGGCGGCAATTATGCGATGTTTGGTGCTGATTCAATCATTCGAGAAAACCAAAAAGACATGACCGAATTGATTGCGGATTACTTACGCAAGCATCCGGTAATCACTGCCCAAGCGGATCACAACTTTCACGTGATTAACAGTACCAATCAAAATACAGCGGAGGATTAACAATGTTTAAGAAGATATTACCAGTTATCGCAGTCTTCGGCATGGCGTTGTTGGCCGGGTGCGGACAACAAAAAATCACCACCCCTCAACGGCACTATGCAGCTGATGGTATGGTGGCAGTCGTGAAGGGAACTGCCCCCCATAACGAGAAGATCACAGCCACGATTGCCGGCAAAAAGACCGAAAAAATCACCAATCATGACGGCAACTTTGTTTACACTGTTGCGCCGACAACGCAGGCCCAACAAGTAGTCTTTCACAGTGGTTCAGCGAAACGGGCGATTACGGTGGCCGCCAGCGCTGGATTTGGCCAATATGCCGCATTTGCGCAAAAATACAATTTTATTTTGTTGCAAATGAATAACCCGCAAAAGAAAGACACCAGCGCGCAGAACAGCTCATCCACCCAAGCCAGCACACCGGCGGCCAAACAGGCGGAAGCAGCAATGAAGGCCCAGATGGCACAAGCTGCCAACCAGCAGAAGGGGGCATTGCCACTCACCGCTGCAGAAGGTATCCATAACTTGGCGACAATTGGCCAAACCGTAGTCCGGGTCAATGTCCAAGACAAGCAGTTAATTGGATTGACCACGATCGTGCCGACAAGTGTACTGAAAAATAAGAAAGAAGCGGCATCGTTCATCACGACCTTCTCGCTCATTGCCAGCACGATGGGCGCCGACGCCAAAAACGTCTTGAAGGACTTCCAGAAACAGCAAAAAGATGCCCAAAGCAGTCAAACCACAATGAAAACCATAGTGTCTAAAAACGTGCATTTCAACATTGGCTTTTCACCGACCAAACTGTACATCTATATCACACGGTAACAAAGCGGGGGGGCACAGTTTTTTGCCATGGCTGCATCGTTCCCGGCCAGGTTGTCGCGGCTGAAAGCAGCGCTTGCCAATCGAAATTGATGACCTGTACGCCGGCATTTACGAGGTACCGTTGAAGTTGTTTGGCTAGTTGTAAGGGTAAATACGTAATTAAAAAGAAGTATGCCACACGCTGAATATCAGCGTGTTTTTCTTTTGCCAAAAAAAGCTGTAACCGCTCCAGCTCATTGAATACAAAAATACCATCTGACATTGTTTGCGGCATAGGTTGGAGATCGGTAAATGTCTGGCTAAAACTAATATACCGCGCTTGCGCACTTAATTGGTCCGAATATGGGGCGGTCCCATCATCATCATAAAAGAGTGGGAGTGACTGGCCTGGACCACGCATTTGGATGGCCTGCTTAGTGAGTGTTGCAGCGGCATCATTTGCGAAGGAAACTTGGGGAAAAGGTAGGCTTTGGGCGGCGGTACTGCCAACGAGAAAAGGTATATCTTTATTGGTTAAAGAGTATATCTTTTCAGTGGCCGGAACTGGCCCCACCATGACGACGGGACCGCTTGTCGGTAATGCTTCATTGAGTTGGTGAATGCGGGTTAGGGGCAATGCCAGCTGCTGGATATCAGTTAAGAACAAGGGGATTTGGGCATCGATATAATAAGTTGTGCGCTCAGTCTTTAATGTGGCTGCTGAACGTGGGTGCCCGGTGGCGGTCTGGCGAACAAAGCTGCCTGCGCCCCGCCGACGGACGATGAGGCCCTGGTCCGCCAATTCGGTTAATGCGCGTTTGCTTGTGATTAAACTGACGCTGAATTCAGCAGCCAAGGCTTTCTCTGTGGGTACTTGGCTCCCTGGCGGATAAGTGCCACTGATGATCCGTTCCTTCACGGCCGCTTCAATCTGGCGATATCGGGGTTGACTCATTGTAACGCCTCCATAAAAGATATACTAACTTTCAAATTAAATATATCATATTTTTCGCGAAACACATACTAATTTCAGCCTTTGACGGGCACAAAAAAACCGTTACCGCCAAACGGGTAACGGAATATTTGGTTAACGGAATGACATGACTTACTCCGTTTTGGTGGGTTTGGCTTGTTTCTCCATATACATCGCCAAGACGTTCAGCAGCAAGCCGCCGATAGCTGTGACCGTCACTGCGGTCTGCAACTGAAACTGGGTCTGGGTCAATGCAGAACCAATGAAGCCAATGACCAGACCTAAGATTCCGCCCCAGATAATCGTAATAATGTGTTTCACGGCGATGGACCCTCTTTCTGTAAACTGGTGTCAGTATACCACAGGCGGCTAATCCAGCTCAATGATGAGTACTATTATTTGCTATACTGTAAAGAAGAGATTTAGGAACGAGGTTGATGAACGAATGGCGTTTGCGCAATTACAGGTGTTGTCTGCTTACAGTCTACTGACCAGCCCAACCCGGGTGGCGGATTTGATCCAAGCCGCGGCGGATCGCGGTTATGATGCCATCGCCTTAACTGATGTCAACGTCATGTATGGCACGGTTGATTTTTATCGGTTGGCCAACAGCGCGGGGATTAAACCAATTTTAGGATTAATCGTGAATATGGCCCCTGCCGATGAACCGTCGTTGGTGGCGGGGGAGGCTGCCCAAGCACCCAGTGGCCGTCTTTTATTATTAGCCATGGACCAGACGGGTTACCACAATCTGATCATGCTTTCCAGTGCTGTCATGACCAGCACACCACAGCAATGCAGTTGGGCTGATTTGGCCGCTTATCATCAAGGCCTGGCAATCATTGTGCCGCCGTTTGGCAGCCAGGTGGCCTATTTTGGGCACAGCCAAAACACCGCTGGGGCACACGCTATCCTGGCTCGGGTACAGGCTGCCGCTGGTGATACGCCCGTATATCTCGGAGTCAGTCGGCACCAGTCCAGTATGGAGCAATCGTTTTTAAGACAACTGAGTATCACCACCCAGTTGCCGTTAACGGCGGTAGATGATGTGCGCTACTTGGATAGCGATGATGCTTTTTCTGCTCGGGTATTACAAGCGGTGGATCGGGGCGAAGTATTAGAACATCCCGAAACATTGGCTACCGGCCGTGGGCGCTTCTCATTGGCTCCCCGATCAGAAGTGGAGCAGGCCTACCAGTCTGCTCACTTGGAGGGCGCTTTGGCTCAAAGTACTGATCTGGCGGCGCAAGCAGACGTGACGTTGACCTTTAAACGGGCGGAATTACCCCATTTTCCCACACCAAACGGCAAATCTGCGTTGGCCTATTTGACTGAATTAGCCCAGAAGGGGTTGCGTGCCCGCTTTGGCAAAGAAAACATTCCAAAAGAGTATCAGGATCGGCTACAGTATGAATTATCCGTGATCGATCAAATGGGCTTTCCTGATTATTTCTTAATTGTCTGGGACGTCATGAAACATATGCACGAGACCAACGTCATGACTGGGCCAGGACGGGGTTCTGCAGCCGGTTCACTGGTCAGCTACGCATTGGCCATTACCGAGGTGGATCCCATTCAGTACCACCTACTATTTGAACGTTTCCTCAACCCCGAGCGGCAGCAGATGCCCGATATTGACTTGGACATTCCAGATAACCGCCGAGAAGAACTCATTCAATACGTCCACGAACGATACGGCGATACGCATATGGCCCAGATCGTCACATTTGGTACACTAGCCGCTAAAGCAGCGTTGCGGGATGTGGGCCGGACATTTGGTTTGAGCATGCCCGAGCTGAATGCCTGGACAAAGACGATTCCGCCGGTGCTGCACGTGTCATTAACCCAGGCTGCCAAAGAATCACTGCCGCTGCAAAACCGAATTAATGATAATGATCGTAATCGTCTGTTATTTAACACCGCCCAACGGTTAGAAGGGTTGCCTCGCAACACCTCTACCCATGCGGCGGGGATCGTCCTCAGTGATCACGCTTTAACTGATGTGGTGGCTGTACAGGCTGGCAGCAATGGGGTCAAGCTGATTCAGCAGCCCATGGGCAATGCTGAAGCGCTAGGCCTGTTAAAGATGGACTTTTTGGGGCTGCGTAATTTGTCAATTTTAGCGGCAACAATAAATTCGGTTGCGCGGGAAACTGGGCAGGCGTTTGATCCGCGCAAGATCCCGTTGACTGATGAAGCGACGCTGGCGCTTTTCCGCGCCGGCGATACCAATGGTGTTTTCCAGTTTGAATCCAGCGGCATTAAAAATGTCTTGCGGCAGTTAGCGCCCACCAGCTTTGAGGACATCGTGGCGACTAACGCTTTATACCGGCCGGGCCCAATGGACAACATCCCCACCTTTATCGCTCGTAAGCACGGGCAGCAACCCATTGAATATCCCGCCAAGGCGTTGACGTCCATCTTGGCGCCCACATATGGCGTGCTCGTGTATCAAGAGCAGGTCATGCAAGTGGCCAATGTCATGGGCGGCTTCAGTTTGGCCAAAGCCGATTCCTTGCGGCGAGCCATGAGTAAGAAGAAGAAGGGCGTGCTCGATAGTTTACGGGCGGACTTTTTGCAAGGCGCCCAGACCCAGGGCTACTCGGTAGAAGATGCACAAAAGGTCTACGACTATATCGAAAGCTTCGCCAACTATGGCTTTAACCGGTCCCACGCGGTGGCCTATAGTATGATTGCGTTTTGGTTAGCCTTTTTGAAGGTCCATTATCCGGCCCCGTTTTTTGCAGCATTATTAAATTCGGTCCGCGGCAATGATGCCAAAATTAAAACCTATGTGCAGGAAGCACGGCAGCATGGGGTCAAAATGGTGGGACCGGACATCAATGCATCTGGTGCTTATTTCAGTGTGTACCAAAACACGATTCACTTTGGCTTGACGTTGATTAAGGGAATTCGCACGGATTTTGCCCACAGCATTTTGACGGAGCGGCATGATCATGGACCATTTCAGTCCGTGGATGATTTTTTGCGGCGGC
The DNA here is from genome assembly GCF_001435585.1 of Schleiferilactobacillus perolens DSM 12744. Classification (GTDB taxonomy): domain Bacteria; phylum Bacillota; class Bacilli; order Lactobacillales; family Lactobacillaceae; genus Schleiferilactobacillus; species Schleiferilactobacillus perolens. The sequence goes on along the minus strand of NZ_AZEC01000002.1, from coordinate 126,265 downwards.
AAAACCCCAAATTTTTGAAAGAGGATGCGCTGACCGCGCTGATTTTAACAGGGGCGTTTGATCGGTTTGATAAGAACCGGCGGCAACTGGCGGCTAATATTGCTGGCCGGGTTAAGAGCGCCGAGTTTGCCGGCGAGAATACGTCGTTGTTTAGTGTGTTGCAGCCTAAAGAGGAAGAAATTCCGGATTATGAACCGGCAAAGCGGGCTGATTTAGCGGCGGAATACTTAGGCGCTTACATCAGCGGTCATCCTACCGATCGGTATGTGCTATTGAAAGGCCGCTTTCCGATTAAGAACGTGAGTGACATGACGTCTAATATGGCGGTCACACTATTGCTCTATGTGCGCAAGGTCAAGGTGATTCGAACTAAAAAGGGCGACGAGATGGCGTTTTTAACCGTAGAAGATGCCAGCGGCAGTGCCGATGTGACAGTTTTCCCTAATCTTTACCGGCAAGTGGGCCAGCATCTTGAATCAGACGCCGTCTATTTAATTCAAGGCAAAACTCAGGAGCGCAATGGGGAAATCCAAGTCGTTGCGGATACGATCAAAAACGCCCAGACCATATTGGCTGAAAATATTCCAGCAACTCTTTACTTGCAGATTCCTGCACAAAAGGATACCCCTGTAGTGAATCAGGAAATCATGCACTTGCTGGGTCAGCAGCAGGGGCAAATTCCAATTGTACTGTATCGACCAAAGACGGGTGAGAAGCGGTTGTTTGCCGCCCCCCACGGTTTCTCGGGCGCCAAGGCACAGCAGCAAGCGTTGATCGACTTATTGGGGTCGACCAATGTGGTCTTGCGGGCCAGTCACTAGGAAAACGGTCATGAAAATTCAGAAGAAAACAAGATTTTATTACATGAACGTGATATATTGTTAGTGTTATGGAACGTGTGGTTCCAGTATTTTATTCCTGAGGTGAAAAGATGAAACGCATTGGTATTTTGACGAGTGGCGGCGACGCGCCCGGCATGAACGCAGCCGTTCGTGCCGTCACCCTCAAAGCCTTGCACGAAGGCATCGAAGTCTATGGTATTAACTATGGCTACGCTGGCCTGGTTGCTGGGGACATTTTCCAACTGGATAAGGACACCGTGTTGGATATCATTCAACGGGGCGGTACTTTTCTTTATTCTGCTCGTTATCCAGAATTTGCGCAGGAGAGCGCACAATTAGCCGGTATCAAACAGTTGGAAAAGTTTGGGATTGAGGCATTGGTCGTCATCGGCGGCGATGGTTCCTATCATGGTGGATTGCGTTTGACGGAACATGGTTACAATGCAATTGGCCTGCCAGGCACAATCGACAATGATATTCCCTACACAGATTTCACAATTGGTTTTGATACGGCAGTGAATACGGCTCTGGATGCCATCGATAAGATTCGGGACACCGCAGCGAGTCACGAACGGACTTTCATCGTGGAAGTGATGGGCCGCAACGCTGGTGATATTGCGCTTTGGGCAGGTGTCGCCGGAGGGGCTGAAGAAATTATCATCCCAGAAAAGAAGTTTGACATTGCCCAAGTGGCCGCTCATATCAACACCGATCGGCAAGCCGGTCGCAAGCACTCTGTCGTGATTTTGGCAGAGGGTGTCATGCACGCACCAGAATTTGCTGAAGAACTCAGTAAATTCGGTGATTTCCATGTCCGTTCCACCGTGTTGGGCCATGTTCAACGGGGTGGTGCACCAAGCGCTCGGGATCGGGTATTGGCTTCTAAGATGGGGGCCTATGCCGTTGAATTGCTGATGCAAGGCAAGGGCGGTTTGGCTGTTGGCATCGAAAACAACGAACTGACTTACCACAAGATGGATGATTTGTTCGATTCCAAGCACAAGGCGGATATGTCATTGTATGATTTGAACAGTGACTTATCCCATTAATCTTTGGTACCATAGAAGTGTGTTGTGCGGTAACTAAATCACAGGAGGTTTTTGCAAGTTATGAAAAAGACCAAAATCGTTAGTACATTAGGACCAGCCAGCAACGACGTCGATACAATCGTTAAGTTGATTGAAGCCGGCGCAAATGTTTTCCGTTTCAACTTCTCTCACGGTGATCACCCTGAACATTTGTCCCGGATGAACATGGTGCATGAAGCCGAAAAGAAGACAGGCAAGATCGTTGGTATCTGTTTGGATACGAAGGGTGCCGAGATTCGGACAACTGTTCAAAAGAACAAGGGCTTTGAAGCACATACCGGTGACGTCATCCGTGTTTCTATGGATGCTGATCTGGAAGGAACACCCGACAAGATCGCTGTAACTTATCCTGGTCTGTACGATGACACCCACGTTGGTGGCCACGTCCTGATTGACGATGGTTTGGTGGACTTGAAGATCACGGAAAAAGATGATGCCCACCGTGAACTGGTTACCCAAGTTCAAAATGATGGTTACATTGGTTCCCGTAAAGGGGTTAACGCACCTGGTGTTGAAATTCGGTTGCCTGGGATCACTGAAAAGGATACCAGCGATATTCGTTTTGGTTTGGATCACAACATCAACTTCATTTCTGCTTCCTTCGTTCGTAAGGCGCAAGATGTCTTGGACATTCGCGAATTACTGGAAGAAAAGCACATGGAACATGTCATGATCTTCCCAAAGATCGAATCCCAAGAAGGTATCGACAACATTGATGAGATTCTGAAGGTCTCCGATGGTTTAATGGTTGCCCGGGGCGACATGGGTGTTGAAATTCCGTTTGAAAATGTACCGTTTGTTCAAAAACGTTTGATCAAGAAGTGCAACCAATTGGGCAAGCCAGTTATCACGGCGACTCAAATGTTGGACTCCATGCAAGAGAACCCGCGGCCAACCCGTGCTGAAGTGACCGATGTGGCTAACTCAGTATTAGATGGTACTGATGCAACGATGCTTTCTGGCGAATCAGCTAATGGTAAGTATCCTGTTGAATCTGTTTCTGCCATGGCTCGGATCGACGAACGGACAGAACAAGAAGTGGATGCCACTGGTACGCTTTCCTATCAACGGATTCGTGAATACAGCGGCGCTAACGCCACTGAATCAATTGGTGAAGCGGTTGTGAATACGGCCAATGACTTACACATCAAGACGATCGTGGCAGCCACTAATTCCGGTTACACTGCGCGGATGATTGCTAAGTATCGTCCGGCTGCTGATATCTTGGCTATGACGTTTGATGAAAATACAGAACGTGCCTTGACTGTCAGTTGGGGTGTTCATCCTGTATTGACTAAGCGTCCGGCTAATACTGATGAAATGTTCAATGCGGCTGCTCAATTAGCCCAAGACCAAGGCTTTGCCAAGGAAGGCGACTTGATTTTGATCGTCGCCGGTGTTCCTGTTGGTGAAAGTGGCACAACCAACTTGATGCGGATCCAACTGATCGGCTCCAAGTTGACCAGTGGCCAAGGTGTTGGTGATGAAACTGTTGTCGGCAAGGCTGTTGTGGCTTCCTCTGCTGAAGAAGCTAACGAAAAGGCCGTTGACGGCGGTATCCTGGTTGTTAAGACAACCGATAAGGACTATCTGCCAGCCATTGAGAAGTCTAGCGCTATCGTCGTTGAGACTGGCGGCTTAACTTCTCACGCAGCTGTTGTCGGTATTGCAATGGGTATTCCAGTTGTCGTTGGCGCTAAAGACGCGACGAAGCTGGTACAAGACGGTGAGGTCATCACTGTTGATTCCCGTCGCGGCATGATTTATCGTGGTGCCAGCAACGCTCTTTAATCCGCAAGTGAATTAATCAATTCATGGATGAACAGATCCCGTTCGCTTCTCGGCGAGCGGGATCTGTTTTAGTTAATAGAAAAATGACTGACCCGTTTTGTCCAAGCACAAATTCGGGTACAATAAGAACAATTAGGAAAGTGAGGGCGAACATGACGAATCAATGGGAAAGCTGGCTTTTCCTGGCCGCAATTTTAGTCGTCGCAACACTTGGCAAGAATCGTTCCTTGATCATTGCCGTATTGGTGGTTGGATTATTAAAAGCAATACCCGGAACAGATCAACTGTTGGACACGATTGGGTCTTCTGGAATTGATTGGGGAGTCACCGTTATTTCAATTACGATCTTGGTTCCCATTGCAACGGGTAAAATTGGTTTTGCGGATCTCATGAATGCTTTCCGTTCGCCTGCAGGATATATCGCAGTGATCTGCGGTATCCTGGTGGCCATTCTTTCCGCCAAAGGAGTCGGGCTGTTAGCAGCCAGTCCAGAAATGACCGTCGCTTTGGTCTTTGGCACGATCTTAGGGGTTGTTTTCCTAAAGGGAATCGCTGCGGGACCAGTGATTGCGGCGGGCATCACCTATACAATTTTAACAGTGATCCATCAGTTGCCCGCTGGCTTAGGAGGTTAATAGGCATATGAGTGAAAATGAAACACAAGCATCGCTTCAAGGTCAGGTACTCACCGGCCAGATCAGCGATCATAATGACGAGTTCGTATTTGTCCAAGTCGCGGGCCAAACTGCTGCTGTTCCCCTGACTGAATTTACAGAAGTTCCAGCCACTGGCAGCGACGTACAATTATTTGTCTATACCGACATGCATGACCATTTGCGCGGCACCACAAAGCTGCCCTTGGTCCGTATCGATCATTATGCTTTTGGCACGGTCACCCGCAAATTACCCAAATTAGGCGTGTTTGTAGATATCGGTCTACCCGATAAAGACATTGTGGTGTCTTTGGATATTTTACCGGAAGATCCGTCTATTTGGCCCCAGCCCAATGATCGATTACTGGTTTCTCTGACGGTGGATCGTAAGGGCCGGTTGTGGGGCCAATTGGCTGGTCCAGACATTGTCCAAGCTATTGCCTCACCTGCTAAAGCGGGACAACGTAATCAGACTATCCACGGCACAGTCGTCCGTGTGCGGGACGTGGGAATCAATGTATTGACGGACGACTATCAAGGCGCCTTTATCCATTATTCAGAATGGTTCACACAGCCCCGATTGGGCGAACAGATCGAGGCCCGGGTTATTGGTACCACCCAACACCATGGTTTGAATTTATCGATGAAGCCCATGGCTTACGAAGAAATTTCGGATGATGCACAGATGATCCTAGCGATGCTGGAACAAACCCCAGGAGGGGTGCTGCCATTTTCCGACAAGAGTACGCCTGAAGACATCGCCGCCACATTTGCAATTTCCAAGGGGGCCTTCAAACGGGCTGTGGGTAATCTGCTTAAGCAGCATCGAATTGAACAAAAAGACGGCCAATTGCAGCTGGTGACCAAGGATGAGTCGTGAACAAGATTGGGTGGCTGATTTTTCCCGATTTTTGCAATTAGACCAAGGATTGGCGAAGAATACCCGGCTCAGTTATTGCCGGGATGTGCGCACCTTTTTATCATGGCTGAACGAACAACATGAACCATTGCCCACCAGTGCACCGGTGATTGAAGCATTTTTGCAGACCCAGGCAGCTGCGGGCAAGGCCGTCCAGTCCCAAATTCGGTTGGTCGCATCACTGCGTAAATTCTATCGTTTTGCCATCCACCAACACTTGGTTGCTCATGATCCCATGACGCTGGTCGATGCCCCCAAAGCCACTCACCATCTGCCTGATGTGCTCTCAATAGGCGAAGTGCAGTCCGTGTTGGCCCAACCCGATACGAGTAAGCCATTGGGCATGCGTGACCGGGCAATCTTGGAGGTCCTGTATGCCACCGGTATGCGGGTTTCGGAATTGACCACTTTGCAACTTACACAACTGCATCTGGATCTTGGATTGGTGCAAGTTGTGGGGAAAGGTGATCGGGAACGGATCGTTCCGATTGGTGATACAGCCGTCAATTGGTTGGAACAATATTTGCGAGATATTCGTCCGGGGTATTTGCACGGCCGGGACCAAACTGTCTTTTTGAATTTTCATGGCAACGGTCTGTCTCGACAAAGTATTTGGAAAATGATCAAAAAATATGTTGCTCAGGCGGGGATTCAAAAAGATGTGACACCCCATACACTGCGCCATTCCTTTGCCACCCACCTGTTGGAAAATGGAGCAGACCTGCGGGTTGTCCAAGAATTGCTGGGCCATGCTGATATCGCGACGACCCAGATTTATACCCATATTTCTAAGACCAGGTTATTAGATGTGTATGCCAAGTACCATCCCCGTTACGAATGAGCCTGCTTGTTGCAAATTTTGGGTTGTGCTACCTTATGTAAGAGAACAACAGGCAAATTGGAGGACACGATGTTAGTAAAGTACAAGAATGACTACGAAAAGATAGCCATGGGTTTGCTTTCGTATGTTCCGGATCTGAAGCCATTGAATCATTTACAAACCGAAATGGCCTTGTATCAAAATGATCCAGAATACTTATTATATTTATGGCGACCAGAGGGTGATCGTGATTTTTCTGGCGTGGTGGGGATTCAATTGAGCAGTGATATTGTGCTCGTCCGGCACGTTTCTTTGATGCCTTCTGAGCGCGGCAGCCACCAAACGTACCTGATTTTTACCGAGCTGGCTAAACTATATCCGCACCAAAAGCTAATGGGGACGTTTGAAACCACGCCGCTATTGGTGAAGTGGGAACAGTCACAAAATCAAGAAGCTGAGGATAATCAATGAGTACACTGGGACTGACTTTCTCAGTACAGGATTATACCGGCCCGTTAGATTTATTGCTCCACTTGATTCGCCAGCAAAAAATTGATATTTACGATATTCCCATTGCTCAAATTACCAGTCAGTACCTGGATTATATTCACCACAACGCGGTGCTGGCGCTGGATTCGGCGGGGGATTATTTAGTGTTGGCTTCCACCTTAATGGCGATTAAGTCCAAAATGTTGTTGCCAAATAACCCGTTGACAGAAGAAACGGATGACGCCACCGAAGATCCGCGGGAAGGGCTGGTCAATCAACTGCTGATTTATGAAAGTTACCAAAAAGCGGCAGTGATATTACGGCAAATGGCAGATAAACGAGCATTATCATTTGATCGCCCGCCGCAGGCTCCACCGTCGGACACCGTCCAGCCTTTAGCACCGGGTCTTTTAACCATTGATGCCCTCCGCTTGACGATGGAACGGATCTGGCAGCGGGAACAACGGCCAAAGTTCCCCCAACGAACAATTCCGTTGGAGAAACACGTTATTGGCACGCAAATCAAACGGGTACGCCAATTTTTACGGGCAGTCGGGGCAAAGCGTGCCGTTCATTTTGAGCGACTATTATCGACAACGCCCTCAGTCGATGAAGTGGTCACGACATTTTTAGCTGTATTAGAAATGCTCAAAGATGAAGAGATTACATGTACCCAAGAAAGCTTTGGTGCCCCACTGTTCGTCCAGTGGCGCTCGGCGCAAAATGTCGCGAAGGGAATGATTTCATGAGTGAACAAGGCTATGAGGCGGCCTTGGAGGCAGTTCTATATGCGGCCGGCGAAGACGGTATGACATTACCCGACCTGGCAAGCACACTCAATATTGCTGTTCCGGCGATGCGCGAACAAATTACCCAATGGGGACAAAAATTACAATCGGCGTCAGACCGTGGCGTATATCTAGCCCATTTTGGTGAGCGCTACAAATTGGTGACCAAACCTCTTTTTGCGGACATGATTCGCAACTACCTGGTGGACGCCGGCAGCCGCCATCTTTCCCAGGCAGCAGTCGAAGTGGTGAGCATTGTGGCGTATCAACAGCCCATCACGCGGATTGAAATTGATGAGATTCGCGGAATTCACAGTGCGGGTGCGCTGCAGACATTACTGGCCCATGACTTGATTGCTGAAGCAGGGCGTAAAGATGCACCAGGACGGCCGATTCTGTATCAGACGACACCGGCGTTTCTCGATTATTTTGGATTAACGGCGCTCAGTGACTTGCCGCCGCTGACTCGCAGCCGGGCTGATATAGGAGAGTCCTCGGATCTCTTTGCGACATTCAACGCAGAACTCGGCGACACGGATGAATCAGCATCAGCTGACTCAGAAAAGGAGTAAGAAAACACATATGAGTGAACGATTACAGAAGGCCATTGCCAATGCCGGGGTCGCATCCAGGCGGCGAGCAGAAAAATTAATTGCGGCGGGTCACGTCACAGTCAACGGTGCAATAGTCACTGAAATGGGTGTTAAGGTTGATTCCAGCGATACCATTGAAGTGGACGGCGTGCCGCTTTCCCAGGAAAAAAAAGTGTATTATCTGCTTTACAAGCCCCGGGGGGTCGTGACGACTGCCCACGACGACAAGGGGCGCAAAACCGTGGTGGATATTTTAAGCGATGTACCAGAACGGGTCTATCCTGTGGGCCGGCTGGATTATGACACATCAGGTCTGCTGTTGTTAACGAATGATGGCGATTTGGCTAATGGTTTAATGCATCCATCGTTCCAAATCGATAAGACTTATGTGGCCCGGGTCAAGGGTGTCCCGACTCCCGATGCTTTACGAACACTGACGCATGGGGTGGTATTGGATGGACGCCGGACACGCCCCGCCAAGGTGAAGGTCATCCGGACAGAGCAGGCCAAGCAGTACACAATCGTCCAGATCACGATCCATGAAGGTTGGCACCATCAGGTCAAGCGGATGTTTGAGGCGGTTGGTTTACCCGTAGAAAAACTGATGCGTGAAAAGTTTGCCTTTTTGGATCTTACCAGTTTGACAGCGGGTGAATATCGTTCACTGCGGCACGAAGAAGTGCACCAGTTATACGCATTGTTGGAAAAGCAGAAGTAGATTTGCTTGTCAAAAGTAAGTATATTGGTTATACTGTCTTTAAAATAAAATATTTGGTTTGTCTTCAGGGCAGGGTGTAATTCCCGACCGGCGGTAAAGTCCGCGACCTGCAGTGAATACTGCGGCTGACCCGGTGCAATTCCGGGACCGATAGTAAAGTCTAGATGGAAGAAGATATGCAAGGAAGAGGAGACAAGCATATTCTGTTTGGCTCCTCTTCTTTTCCTGAAGCAGCCTCGCATTATGGAGGGTGTTAACAATGCAATCAAACCGTTTGGAAAAGGCGATTGGTATCGCCGTATTTGGCGCATTAGCTGCCTCGATCATGTTTATTGAGATCCCGGTGGGTGGTTTTCTCAAGCTCGATCTCAGTGATGTGATCGTGTTACTGGCCATGAGTATTTATGGTGTGGGTGCCGGAATTGGCGTCGCCGCGATGAAAGTCGTGGTGCACTTTATCTTGGCAGGAGCCAGTGTTGGTGCATTAATTGGCGACACAGCGGCCTTTATTTCCTCAGTAGCCTTCGTGGTTCCGCTATACTTCCTGTTCATTCGGCACACCGGTAACTGGTGGGAGCGGACACTGGCTGCAGCGATAGCCACCGCCAGTTTAACTATCATCATGGCGCTGTTGAATTGGGCAGTATTGGTGCCGCTATACGCAGCTGTGATGAACTTTAATCTGGGCACAGCGATGTCCACTTATATCTTGACGGTGGTAGTGCCATTCAACCTGCTCAAGGGAGTCGTGTTAACGGTGGTATTCCTGCCATTTTATAAGATTGTGCCATGGATGATTCGCCGCCGCACAATGGTGCACTAAAAGTGTATTAATAATAGAGGACCTAAGCGACAATTCGTCGCAGGGTCCTCTATTTTCTTTTCGCATTTTCAATTTGTATAATGAATTGATGGCGCGTTTTTCGGTGGATCAGGAGGAAATGGGTGTCGATTACGGAGAATTGCTTGCACTGGGCAGTCTTTATAGGCGGTTTTGAAGGCGGCCAGTTGCTCCGGGGAAATCGGTGTTTGTCCCGTGTTATGATCTGCCTTAGCGAAAGCAACTCCGTCCTCATCGTAATCATAAAGTGCGGGGGCATGCAGTGCACATAGTCCGCAGGCGATGCAGCGTTGCCGGTCGATCTTGGTGTACCAGTCAGTTTTGGACGGCTTGTCCGTCATGAATGACCATTCTTTCTAAAATTCAATTATTTGCGAGGAGCGACATGATGCCGACGTTTTTAGTTCAGCTATTTCAAAAGCGGCATGTTCGTCCAATTACGATGTATCATATTTTACGCGGAAAACGAACTTTTTCCAATTTATATGCAGCCTTCATCAATGATTTATTACCGTATTGGGGGTTGCTTCCCCATCTGGAACGAGCAGCTTACGAAAAAGAAATCCAATCATTGATTCGGCGAAACCAGTTGGTTGCTGACCCGGACGGTTATTTGACTGTGACGGACACGACTGAGATAGACCAGTCCCCGATGTGGTGGCCGCGGCATGTGGCGGGATTAGTCATGCCCCCGTATCGGGAGAGCGGTGACTTATTGACGTTGGCGGTGCAGTTGCTCAGCCAGCTGAGCCAGCATGATCCTCATTTTGCTCCAGTCACACCGCATATACTCATTCAACAGCGGGTGAAACAGTGGTATCGGCAAGTGGCCCAGTCTCACTTGGCGGCGGTCACAGCCGAGCTGGCCGACTTGCTCGATCAGTTACCGCCAATACAAGCCCTGGTGGTCGTTAATCGGTTCATGGGCCGCAATTTAGATGTCGCTTCGTGGGATGACTTAGCTAAACAGTGCCATTTAGACCCATTTATTGTGCAGCTCATGTGGGTGGACGGAATCGCCCAGCTTTATACACTGTGCCAGCAACCGCAGAATCAATACTGGCGGCCATTGTTTCCGCCACCCACCGCCGCTGTCACGGCGAGTGCTCAAACGACGATGCAGTTATTACCTGGGCGAACGATCCATCAAGTGGCGGCAAAGCGCCGTCTAGCCGAAAGTACGATTCGTGAACATATTCTAGAAGCGGCCATGCTGGGTGATCAAGTATTAACCGAAACACCGGAATGGGGACTGGCACCGGTCGGGTGCGACCATGTCCAAGATTTTTTCCGTGATCGGTTGAGCGCTATCGCGGCACGACGAATGAAAGAGGACATCATCGATGAATGATTTAAGGGCTGCCTTGCAGCGTTACTTTGGTTTTTCCGCGTTTCGCCCCGGACAAGAAGCAGTGATTAGCGGCCTATTATCAGGGAAAAACGTGTTGGCGGTTTTACCCACGGGTCAGGGAAAATCGCTGACTTATCAATTGCCTACATTGATGACTGGACAGCTCACCATCGTGGTGTCACCATTACTCGCATTGATGAATGATCAAGTGCAACATTTGCAGGAAATGGGGGTGAAAAGGGCGGTGGCCTTGAACAGTATGTTAGAGCGACAGGAACAGCTGGCTATTTTAAACCATCTAGACCGGTGGCAATTCATTTTTGTTGCGCCGGAGACCCTCTCGCGCCCGGATGTATTAACCGCTTTCGCGCACTTTCCCATTGGTCTTTTCGTGGTCGACGAAGCCCATTGCATCTCTGAATGGGGACCGGATTTTCGGCCGGCCTTTTTACAGCTGGGAACGATCATCCAGCGTTTACAGCCGCGCCGAATTCTCGCATTGACCGCGACGGCTGCGCCCCGGGTACAAGACGACATCAAGCAACGGTTAGGGTTGTCGCCGGCCACCACCTTGGCAATTGTGCATTCTGTGAACCGTCCCAATATTTGGTTGGATATTTGTCCGATCAATGATGAGCAGGAGAAGCTGACGGTTTTACGCCGGCTGCTGCGAATTATTCCCGGTAGTGTGATCGTGTATTTTAATCGCAAAAAACGCGCTCGGGAAGTAGCCGCGGCCCTGGCAGCGGATGATATTGCGGTGGGTCTTTACCACGGCGACCTTGATCCGCTCAGTCGGCGCAGTTTGCAAAATCAGTTTCTTCATGGGCGCATCCGGGTAATCTGTGCCACTGTAGCGTTTGGTATGGGAATTGATAAGAACGATGTGCGGGCGGTCATTCACTTTGCCCCACCCAGCAGTTTAGCTGGTTATCTGCAGGCGATAGGGCGCGCTGGTCGGGATAACTTACCTGCCGCGGCCATCAGTCTGGTGGGACCGGGCGATATCCCCCAAATGTTGGCGGATGCGGAGCGGGGCTTTCCGAGTGCCGGCTTGATTCAGACTTTTTTTGCCGACCCCAGCCAGTTTCAGCATGACGAATCCGCAGAAATTGTGTTACTGCGCCGCTATCAGCACTTTGCTTCGGCGGCGACTGTGCAAACTCTATTGCAAAATACTCAGGCGACGCGGCAAGCCGCTGCTCAGCAAATGGCTCGATTTTTTACCGCACCAGCCACCGTCTGCCGCCGACAGTTGATCGTCAATGCTTTTGATCCGCACCCCATGACTGTACGCCACGATGCGCATTGTTGTGCAGTCACACAGCCACCGCAGCTTTTCGGTCAATTATCTAAATTCCCTTGGCCGGCATTGTCCCCGTCGTCCGCAGCGCTGACTCCCTCTGTCTTATCGGTGGCGGTGCGGTTAAAAAAGTTATTTCCTGCGCTCCCTCAGTCTTAAACAGGATATTCGGCGGCATTTACTGTCCGGAATTTTATCGTTTTTTTAGGATTCACTATGGTATGATATTAACAGTAAGAAAGTGTAAAGGGGGTTCGATCCGTGAAACATGATTTCGATGATGACAAACCGAATAAGACGTCATCCACAACGACAGACAAACGGGTAGATGGCGATGGTGATCAACCCTGGCAAAAGAAATTCATGGATGATCGGGACGATGACGGGAATCTTTCGCGTGTCGCTTCTCGTCACCGCGATAAAAATATGACTAGTTTTGCCGTGATTCTAGCGGTTATTTTGGGGTTATTGATGGTTTCGCCGATGGCCTATTGGGCAATTAAATCGCACAATAGCAATGAGAGTGTCAACGCTAATAAGATTACGATGGCATCTTCGGAGAAGGCCAGCAAAGCGGCCGCTTCTTCTTCTGAAGCAGCCGCGGCGGCTAGCTCTCGGGCGGCTAAAAAGAAGGCTGAAGAGCGTGCTCAGTCGCGGTCTGAAGAAAAGAAGAAAGAAACATCTTCTTCGACGTCCCAGTCCTCATCTCAAGAACCCGCTCAGAGCAGCAGTGCTCCGGCTGCCAGCGACTCACAGCAAGCCGCTGCTAGTTCGTCAGCACCGCAACAACAGCAGAGCAGTGCGCAGCAGCAAAGTAGCAGCACGCAAGTGGCCGCTGGTGGTTCTTATACTGTGAAAGCAGGGGACAATCCCTATCGGATCGCAGTGAATCACGGCATGACGTTACAGGAATTATATGCATTGAATCCCACGGCACAAAACGGTATCATACCCGGTATGGTATTAAAGGTTAAATAGTCATTTGTATGCCGGCTCCTCCGGTGATATCCGGGGGAGTTTTTTTGAGGGTTTTCAACATGCAAGATAGGAGAATTAGTTCGTGCAAATTGCCATTGATGGCCCCGCTTCGGCGGGCAAGAGTACGATTGCCAAACAGCTGGCAGCCGATCTGCACTTTATCTATTTAGATACTGGTGCAATGTATCGGGCAGTGACCTGGTGGGCGCTGCAGCAAGATATTCCATTAGCTGATGAAAAAAAGATTTTAACCGCCTTGGACGATGAACCGATTCGATTCATTCCCGCACCCGGTGGTCAGCGGGTCGAATTGTTTGGCCACGACATCACCATGGCCATTCGGTCTGAAGCTGTGACCAATAATGTCTCCCAAGTTTCGGCATTGCCCGGCGTGCGTACCGAAATGGTGAAAAGGCAGCGGGACATCGCTGCCGGCCAAAACATTGTGATGGATGGTCGGGATATTGGCACCACGGTGCTGCCCCATGCGGATGTCAAGATTTTCATGGTGGCCAGTGTGGCAGAACGTGCTAAACGGCGATTCAAGGATAATGCTGAAAAAGGGATTCACGTGCCCTTAGAAAAATTAGCGCAAGAAATTGAAGCGCGCGACTTTAAAGATTCACATCGCACTGAATCACCGCTCAAGCAGGCGCCAGACGCCATCAAAGTGGATACGACGAGTCTTACAATTCCGCAAGTGGTGGCAAAAATTACAGCAATCATTCAAAAAAAGCAATAGATGGGCCATAAATAAAACGTAAGTGTAGCATTCGTGGTCATTTTCAAGTAGAATAGAACTTGATTGTAAGTCGTTAAGGAGGATTTTTTCATGGACGAAGAACAAAAGAACAACGAAGCTGAAGGCAGAAAATTGATGGAGAATGCCTTAAAGAGCGTCCACGACGTCAAAGTCGGCGATGTCGTTACCGGTGAGGTGTTGGCCATCGATGATGATAAGCAACTTGTTGTGGGTATTGAGGGCACTGGTGTAGAGGGTGTCGTACCATTCAAGGAGTTGACTGCTGACCGTAATGCGGACATCAACGAATTAGCAAAAGTTGGTGATAAGCTTGAACTCGTCGTCCTCTCAACGATTGGCAAAGATAAAGAGAACGGTAGTTGGTTATTATCCAAGCGTCGGTTAGAAGCCCGCAAAGTATGGGATCAAATCGAGGAAGAATACAAAGCTGGTCACACGATTCAAGCCAAAGTGACGAACAATGTTAAGGGTGGTTTAGTTGTTGATGCTGATGGCGTCCGCGGCTTTATCCCTGCTTCCATGGTGGAAGATCGCTATGTGGAGGACCTTTCCCAATATAAGGGACAAGAGTTGGAACTGGCTATCGTGGAGATCGAGCCTAGTGAAAACCGCTTGATCCTCTCTCATCGTGCTGTCGTTAAGAAGCAAAAAGAGGCTGAGAAGACTGCGTTGTACGAAAAACTACAGCCTGGTGATGTCGTTGAAGGCAAAGTTGCACGGTTAGTCAACTTTGGTGCCTTTGTCGATCTTGGCGGTACGGATGGTTTGGTCCATGTTTCCGAAATTTCATATGACCATGTGGATAAACCTTCCGATGTATTGAAGGTTGGCCAGGAAGTCAAAGTGAAGGTGTTGAATTTGGATCCGGAACGGGATCGGATTTCCCTTTCGATTAAAGCCACATTACCCCAGCCTTGGGACGATATTGAAGAGAAAGCACCGGTTGGTGCCGTCTTGGATGGTGTTGTGAAGCGATTGGCGACATTTGGTGCGTTCGTTGAAGTATTCCCTGGTGTGGAAGGTTTGGTCCACATCTCTCAAATTTCCCATCGGCACATTGCTACCCCTGGTGAAGTCTTGAAGGAAGGCCAAGATGTTAAGGTCAAGGTCTTGAGCGTTGATCCGCAACAACATCGTTTGGCATTATCTATTAAGGCCTTGGAAGAAGATACCACTGGTGAAGACGAGGGTGAACAACCCCAAGAAGACCACACTGAACGTAACGAACGTTACGCCCGTGCGGAACATAATATTCACAATGCCAGTGCTAATCGCGGTGGTAGTGATCGGCGCAATGCCCGTCGTAATGACCGGCCTGCGCAATCACGCCCTAGCAACAATTCGGCAGTGAACGCTCCCGGTGAACAAGAAGAAGATACTGGTTTCTCCTTGGGTGATTTAATCGGCGGTGCATTGGATCAATTCAAGTCCAACAAGCCCGATACCGATGACGAAAAGAACGACGACAAGTAATTTGCGTTTAAATATGGCCGTCAATGTCTTCGAACTTGGCGCCATGCTCAACAATTGAGGACCAACTCGATAAGGGGTTACAAGCCACTGTGGCTCGTAACCCCTTATCGTATTGGTCAAAGTTTTGACTTTTGACAGAAGGGAAGTGGCAGCATGAGTAAACCCGTCGTGGCGATCGTCGGCCGCCCAAATGTCGGTAAATCGACAATTTTTAACCGCATTGCGAAACAACGAATTGCGATTGTAGAAGACGAACCTGGGGTGACCCGAGACCGGCTATACGCACCAGCAGAATGGTTGGGACACGTGTTTTCACTCATTGATACCGGGGGTATTGACATAGATGACGCACCGTTAATGACCCAAATCGTCGCCCAAGCGCAAATAGCGATGGAAGAGGCCGATGTCATTGTGTTCATCGTGTCCAATCCAGAGGGCGTCACCGATGCGGATGAACACATCGCGCAGATGCTTTACAAAACGGACACCCCTGTGGTATTGGCTGTAAACAAGGCAGATAACCCTGAACAACGGCAAGAAATTTACGACTTTTATTCTCTCGGTCTCGGTGATCCATACCCCATTTCAGGAGTTCAGGGTACCGGCTTGGGCGATTTGTTGGATGCCGTGGTTGCCAAGTTTCCGCAGCACCAAGACACACCAGAAGACGCCAGCGTTCACTTCAGCGTGATTGGCCGGCCCAACGTGGGTAAATCATCTCTGGTGAATGCATTGCTGGGGAAGGAACGGGTCATTGTTTCCGACATTCAAGGGACAACTCGGGACGCCATCGACTCTCGTTTCCAGGATGAAAATGGCCAGGAATTTACGATTATTGATACTGCGGGTATTCGCAAACGCGGTAAAATTTGGGAAAATACCGAAAAGTATGCCGTTTTGCGGGCGCAAAGTGCGATTGAGCGCAGTGATGTCGTTTTGGTTGTCCTGAACGCTGAAGAGGGTATCCGCGAGCAGGATAAACATGTGGCTGGGTTGGCCCATGAAGCCGGCCGGGGGGTCATTATTGTTGTGAACAAATGGGATACGATCCACAAGGATACCCATTCTATGCAGCAATTCACTGACGCGATCCGGACGGAATTCCAGTATTTGGATTATGCACCGATTGTGTTTGTCTCGGCCAAGAGCACGCAGCGGGTCAATACACTGCCCGCTTTGATTCAGAAGGTTGCAGAAAATCATGAGCGACGAATTTCTTCCAGCGTATTGAACGATGTCTTGCTCCGGGCCATTTCCGTGACGCCCACGCCGACAATCAATGGGAAACGCTTGCGAGTCTATTACATGACCCAGGTAAAGAGCGGTCCACCCACGTTTGTGGCATTCGTCAATAACCCCGATCTGGTGCATTTTTCATTCCAGCGTTTTTTGGTCAATCAGTTGCGTGCAGCGTTTGATTTTTCGGGGACACCGATTGTCATTATCCCCCGTCAACGAAAATAATCTTTAGGTATACCGAACTATGGTGGATATATTTTCATGAAAGTGACAAATTCGCCGCTATGACGCATTTTTTCGACGAAAATCCTTGCTACTGCGGGCTTGGTATGCTATTTTTAGAAATGAAGTAGTGATTGCACGGCAAACATTATTTCTCACTTTTGTTCACACAAAAGTGATACGTTCTGGTGAGCAATCACCTATGCGTAGGAGGTGAATCCCAACATGGCAAATAAAGCAGAATTGATCGACAATGTCGCAGCAAAGACCGGCCTGACAAAGAAGGACGCTACTGCAGCTGTTGACGCCGTATTCAGCACAATCCAAGCTTCCCTGGCAAAGGGCGACAAGGTCCAACTGATCGGCTTTGGTAACTTTGAAGTGCGCGAACGTGCCGCACGTAAAGGCCGCAACCCGCAAACGGGTGCTGAAATCAACATTCCCGCAAGCAAGGTGCCGGCATTCAAGCCCGGTAAGGCGCTCAAGGATTCAGTTAAGTAGGCGCTTTGCGTCTGCGCCGCGATTATTACAATGGCGGCAATATGCTGGTAAATCGCCAATGACCTACGAGAGTAGAGCATTGGCGATTTGCGTATACACGTGTTTATAATAATGATTATCCACATTAAGGGGGCATGGCGGCGATTAATACCGTTTTGCGATCGAATGTTCGTCATTTTGTTGACACACGACAGTTATAAGAAAGTTAATTGAGGTGGCTTATGTCATATTCAGAACAAATGCTGACCAAACTGCAGGAAGATCATGATTGGCCCAGTGCCAAGAAACTGTTTGCCTTGGCACTGCGGCATGACGATGATGACACGTTGTACGACTTAGGGACACAATTGTATCAACTTGGGTTTAACCCTCAGGCAAAACGTATTTTTGAAAAATTGCTGCGTGCGCACCCCACAGAAGATGAGTTGCGGACTTACCTTGCAGACATCGCCGTGAGTGCCGGCGATAATGACGCCGCCTTAAACTACCTGGATGCAATTCAACCCGCCTCAGATGATTATGTGGCAGGGTTAATGACCAGTGCAGATGTGTACCAAGCCATGGGTATCCCAGAAGTCTCTGAACAGAAGCTAAAAGAAGCCAAGCGTCAAGCGCCCGATGAGCCGATCGTGGACTTTGCTTTGGCTGAACTTTACTTTTCTCTGGGACGTTTTCAAGAAGCCTTGCCGTACTACCAAAATGTCCGTGCAGCAGGCGAAGAAGAGGTCGCAAAAGTGGTGATCGGCCAGCGCATCGGTGCCACGTTGGCCGGGATGGGGGAATATGAGGAAGCCATCAGTGAGTATCAGAAACTTCCCCGAGAAGCCATGGACGCTGATACGACCTACCAGTTAGGTGTCCTTTATGTGGAAACAAAGCAGTATCAGCAAGCGGTGGACACATTAACGGCGCTGCAACAAAGTGATCCAGATTATGCTGGCTTGTATCCCTATCTCGCCAAAGCCCAAGCGGCACTTAATCAATTAGCCGATGCGTTGAGTACCGTTCAAATTGGTCTGGGGTTTGATGAGTTCAACACCAATCTTTACCATCAGGGGTTTGACTACGCTACCCGGCTAGATGATGAAGATCACGCCCTAGAATTTGCCCAGGAGGCTCTCGCGCAAGATCCCGACGATCAAGACATGATTCTTTCCCTCAGCAATTTGTATGTCAAAAACGGTGATGATCAGGCCAATATCGACTTGATCACCACCGCTGCGCAAAACCATGAGTTGGATCCGCAAATGTACTGGAATATTGCCCGGTCCTATGAACGCCAGGACAGGATGACGGACGCCAGAGAAAACTTCTTGCTGGCCTATCCGCATTTTCGGGAAAATGCCGATTTCATGCACGATCTGGTCTTGTTTTTCCAAAGTATTGCTGCCCGCAAAGAATTGTTAGCGGCCCTCAAGCAATATCTGAAACTGGTGCCAGACGACATGGCGATGCAGGCAGCTTACGATGAACTGCTGGCTGAACCATAAGCGGATTACCGCCGGGCAAATAATTTGCGGGCGGGACGCTTATAAGTGAAGCCTTCCCCCAGTGCCTCGTGAACATCGACGATAGTTACGAAGGCCCGCTTGTCCTCTTCTTCAATCAAGCGGCGCAAGTCGGCCACTTCACTGGGTGACACCACACAGTACAGCATCTTTTGCGGTGTTTGGTGGAAACCGCCGGAGGCATCCAGATAGGTGACTCCGCGTTCCAGTTCATCCATGATCCGGGTGGCGATTTCCGTATGTTTCTTGGAAATGATGAATACCCCGCGAGCAGAATAGGCTCCCTCCATGGTTTGATCCACGATGCGGGAAAATACGAAAGAGGCCAGTAGAGTATACATCATGTGTTCAATATCTAGGTAACTTAGTGAACTGGTCAACACAATCACATCAAAGATCAGCAATGTTCGACCCATGGGGATTCCCCGTTCCTGCTCAAGGATTCGGGCTAACACATCACTGCCGCCAGTGGTGCCCCCAAAGCGATAGATAATACCAGATCCAATCCCACCAAACAGTCCCGCTAAAATACCAGCAATGAAGAGGTCATGGTGTAGATTCAGGTTTTGCACGAAGGCCAATCTTTGCCATACCCATAGTCCGGCAGAGAGCATCCCGGTACCGTAAATCGTATAGGCCAGCGCCCGTTTACCCAAGAATTTGTAACCCAGAATGATCAAGGGAATATTCAAAAAGATCGTGGAGTAAGCCGGATCAATATTGAACCAGTGTCGCAAGATTAGGGTGATACCGGTAATACCGCCTTCGGTAAGATTGTTTTTGATGTTGACGGCGACCAAACCAAACGCATAGAAAAAACAGCCAAAGCCAATGGCGATCAGATCCCGAACGGTTTTAGCCAGTTGTTTACGCCACATGAAATATTCCTCCTCGTGGGTGACTAATTAATGGAACGACTTTCTGAAAGCAACACTTCAGCTGATTGCCGCTCGCTGTTACCCTTTGTCTGTCTATGTTACTATGTTTTGCGGGTAGATGGGTAATTTTCCCGTTATCTTTCACTGAGAAAGCAGGTTGAACCATGCAATTGTCACCTTTACCGTCTGAGTTCCAGGCGGCCTTACCAGTTTTAAGCGCCCTGAACGACCACGGCTACGAAGCATATTTTGTCGGTGGTGCCGTCCGGGACGCGTTGCTGCACGATCGAATTCATGATGTCGATATCGCCACCAGTGCATACCCCGCTGAAGTCAAGAGCGTTTTTCGGCGGACGGTGGATACAGGGATCCAACATGGCACTGTCACGGTGTTATTGGATCACGATCAATATGAGGTGACTACGTTTCGCACGGAATCAACATACCAAGACTTTCGCCGCCCGGATCATGTGACTTTCGTCCGTTCATTAAAGGAAGACTTGAAACGGCGCGACTTCACCGTCAACGCCTTAGCCATGGATCAACATGGCGAGATCACTGATCTCTTTGCCGGTCTCAGTGATTTGCAGCATCATATTTTGCGGGCCGTCGGCAAACCGGAAGAAAGGTTCCATGAGGATGCTTTACGCATGATGCGGGCCGTGCGTTTTCAAAGTCAATTGGCGTTTACTCTGGATCCAGCGACGGAGCAAGCCATTGCCCATCATCACGGACTTTTAACAAAGATCGCTGTGGAACGCATTAATATGGAATTTGTTAAAATGATGGCCGCCAAAGATCGTCGATTGGGACTGAAAACATTTCTGGATACCCAATTGTTCACCGCTTGCCCTGGTATGGATGATCAAGGTGCGGCGTTGGCGACGATGTTGGCAGACAAACCCCAACTGTTGCTGCAAAGCGGCAGTGTTTGGTTACGGGTAGCGGCCGCTTTGACGTTACCTGAAAAGGCAGTCGAGCGGTTTATGCGCGCCTGGAAGACGACCAACACGGAACGTCGGCAAGTCAGTCAACTGCTTCCCATCCTGAAAAAAATTACTGCGCATCATCTCACGGATTGGGATCTGTATACCGCTGGCGCTGATTTATTAACCGTGTTAGTCCCTGTGGCAGAACAGATGGGTTTGACCACTGCCGCTTTAGCCACCCGTTATCAGCAGTTACCCCTGCATCAGGCACGGGATTTGGCAATCAGCGGGCGCACGATTACTGAGTGGTTTCCACAGGTTCAAGGCCCCCAAATCGGTGCGTTGTTACACCTGGCTACACAGGCAGTCGTCGCTGGCCAAGTCCCCAATGATGCCGGGGCTATCCGGCACTTTTTAGAACAGCACGCGGAAGGGGTCTCATTGTGAAAGCATTACAAGCAACTGGTCTGGCTTATTCCTATGGCGACAAAACACTTTTTACGGATTTGAGTTTGACAGTAACACCCGGTCAGCGCATTGGTTTGATTGGTTTGAACGGAGTGGGAAAATCCACTTTGTTAAAAATAATTGCCGGTCAAATTGCACCTGAGCAGGGTAGTTTGACGACTGCCAAAGACTATCAAATCAACTTTTTACCCCAACGTCCCGTATTCCCTGCGGGAGCCGATGTCCAAACTGCGGTATTTGCCGGCACCAGCCAAGAGTTCCAACTGGTGCGCGATTACGAACGGGCACTAACCCAATATGAACAAGCCCCCCACGACCAGGATGCCGCAAAGCAATATTTTGCGGCGGATGCGCAGATGACCAGTCATGATTTATGGACCATCGAGGCAGATGTCAAAAGTATTCTCACGCAACTTGGAATCGGTGATATGAATGCGCCGGTTGACAGTCTTTCCGGCGGTCAGCAAAAACGAGTGGCCCTGGCACAGGCACTGATTTCACCCGCCGATTTATTGTTGCTGGATGAACCGACTAACCATCTGGACTATCAAACTGTCGATTGGTTGGAGAAACGGTTGCTGGCTTATCCTGGCGGCATCGTCTTTGTCACCCATGATCGGTATTTCCTGGATCATGTCGCTACAGATATTGCCGCGTTGCGCAGTGGTCAACTGACCATGTATCAGGGCAACTATCAGGCCTATGTGGCCCAGGAAGCCGCTGCCGAAGAACGGGAGAGTGCTGCTACCCACAAGCAGCATCAGCTTTATCGGCAGGAACTGGCCTGGATGCAAGCCGGGGCACAAGCCCGCACCACCAAGCAGAAGGCCCGGATTGAACGGTTCAAACAGTTATCGACCAATATTGCCAATACCCCGGAAAAAACGGGTACCGTAGATATTGCAGCAAACACCCACCGTTTGGGTAAAGAGGTGTTTCATCTTGATCAGGCTAGCGTTACCGTGGGAGATCACCATATTCTTCATGATTTCTCATGGCGGGCCACACCCCACGCGCGTGTCGGCATTACCGGCATCAATGGGGCAGGCAAAACCACCTTTTTGAACGTGTTAGCCGGCAAGCAACCATTGCAAAGCGGCACCCTGCAGGTGGGGGAAACAGTTCACTTGGCCTATTATACCCAGCAAATGCCCGCGATTCCTAAGGACAAGCGGGTCATCAGTTATATCACCGATACAGCCAGCAGCCAAACAATCAATGGTGAAACAGTGTCCGCCAGTCAGATGCTAGAACGCTTCTTATTTCCGCCGCGGATGCATGGCCTGCTCATTTCCCGACTTTCCGGTGGTGAACAGCGCCGCCTGTATTTGTTGAAGCTGTTGATGGGCGGTCCGAATGTCTTACTTCTGGATGAACCCACTAATGATTTGGATATTGAAACACTGACGATTTTGGAAGATTATTTGGATACCTTCCCGGGAGCTGTCATCACCGTGTCCCATGACCGTTATTTTCTTGCTAAAGTGTGCGATGCCATGCTTTGGTTTGCTGGGAATGCCCGAATCATTCCTTTTACCACCGATGTGAATACTTTCTTACAGCGATTGGCTGCAGAACACGCAGACGCGGCCGCCAGCGCAAACGCCCAAAAAACGGCCGCCGCCAGTGCCGCTGTCAAAAGCGTACCTGACCAGACCAAGACAAAGCTGACATATGCGGAAGAAATCGAGTATCATAAACTCACCAACCAAATTGACCAATGGGAACAACAGCAGTCTGCGGTGGAGAAAGAAATGGTCGTCAAGGCGCAGGACTATACTGCGGTGAGTGATCTCCAACAACAGTATGATGCGTTGAGCGCTAAACTCACACCAGCAATGAAGCGGTGGGAATATTTGGCTGATTTTGCAGAAGACTAACAATATTTAAATTGGAAAGCGGGTAGTGTATGACCACAATTGTTGAACAGCCATACTTGGCATTGCTGCGGCAGATCCTCACCACCGGCTATCAAAAAACTGATCGCACCCAGACTGGGACCATCAGTCTTTTTGGGCCCCAGATGCGTTTTGACCTCAGTCAGGGTTTTCCTCTATTGACGACCAAGCGGGTCCTGTTTGGGTTGATTAAAAGCGAATTGTTGTGGTTCTTACACGGGGATACGAATATTCGTTATTTGTTAGCCCACAAGAATCACATTTGGGATGAGTGGGCGTTTTCCCGCTATATTCAGAGTCCAACATACACAGGCCCCGATATGACCAACTTTGGCCATCGCCGGTTGAACGATCCAGCCTTTGCTGAGCGTTATACGCAGGTGCATGCGGATTTTTGTGCTAGGATTTTAGCGGATGATGATTTTGCCCGACAATTTGGCGATTTGGGTCATATTTATGGGTACCAGTGGCGGCACTGGCAAACTAGCCAAGGGGAAACGATTGATCAATTGGCCGATGTTGTGAACCAGATCAAGACCCATCCAGATTCCCGCCGGTTGATCGTCACGGCTTGGAACCCAGAGGATGTGCCGAATATGGCCTTGCCGCCCTGTCACACCATGTTTCAATTTTATGTGGCCGACGGTAAGTTGTCCTGCCAGCTGTATCAACGCAGCGGCGATATGTTTTTGGGTGTGCCTTTTAACATTGCCAGTTATGCGTTGCTCACCCATCTAGTAGCCGCCCAAACTGGTTTACAAGTTGGTGAGTTTGTCCATACTCTGGGAGATGCCCATATTTACAGCAATCATGTGGCGGCGGTGGAAGAACAATTGAGCCGGACACCGGTGGCGGCCCCCACGCTTGCCATCAACCCAGCTGTGGCGGATATTTTTTCCTACCAAATGACCGATATTCACGTGGAAAACTATCATCCGGCTTCACGCATTCAAGCGCCAGTGGCGGTATAAATATAACGGCACGACAGAAAGGAAGCGGCCACCATGTTGGCATTTATTTGGGCTGAAGATAAGAATCACTTAATTGGCGTTAAAGATCGGTTACCCTGGCATTTACCGGATGATTTGCACTATTTCAAAGTGACGACAGAGGGACATCCCATTATTATGGGCCGCCGTACCTGGGATTCTTTACCGACTAAGCCATTGCCGAAACGAGAGAATATTGTCCTCACGCATCGTCCCATTGATGCGGCCGGGGTCACGAGTTTACCCGATGTAGCGGCAGTGCAGAAATATATTACGGCACATTCGCAAGACACGGTCTTTATTATTGGTGGGCGATCTCTATTTGAGGCATTCATGCCCCAAGTCGACCAACTCTTTGTCACACAGATCGATCATGAATTTCCCGCCGGTGACACCTACATGGTGAATTGGCCGCACGATCAATTTCAGCTGCTGCGCGCGACACCGGGACAAGTTTCTGAAAAAGCACCGTGGCCGCACACATTTGCCGTATACGAACGGAAAGCTGCGCACTAATTGGCTCTGGTTCGACGCCTTTGTTATAATGATGGGCGTAGCTTGTATATTTGAGAGCGGAAGGCAGGCATTCTGATGGCGATCAAGATTGTGACGGACTCTTCGGTGGAACTCACACCGCAAGAAATTCAACAATACGATATCCGGGTGGTTCCGTTAAACATAACCATTGATGGGAAAAATTATGTTGACGGACGGGATATCACAAAAAGTGAATTCATGACCAAGATGGCGGCAGCCAAGGCACTGCCCAGCACTTCACAACCATCGATCGGTGATTTTTTGAACGTTTATGATGAATTGGGCCGCGCTGGCAACCAGATTTTGGCTATTCACATGACGGAAGGCCTTTCCGGTACAGTGAATGCAGCACGGCAAGCCAGTGTCATTTCAACCAGTGATGTGACCGTCGTCGACAGTGGCTTCATTGATCGCGGGTTGTCCTTTCAGGTACTCGCCGCCGCTAAGATGGCCCAAGAAGACGCGGCCATGGCGGACATCTTAGCACGGATCACCGAGATCAAAGCCCATACGAAGTTGTATGTGGCGGTTTCGACTCTGGCTAATTTGGTCAAGGGCGGTCGCGTGAGTCGCGGTGCTGGTCTTGTCTCGTCTTTTTTAAACATCAAAGTGGTCTTAGAATTAGCAGATGGTAAACTGGAACCCATCGTGAAAGGGCGCGGCCAAAAAACATTGACAAAATTCGTGGACAGCCAAGTGACGGCTCTGAGTCAAATGCCACACGTTGCTGGTGTGGGAATTCCATATGCCGGTGATCGAGCGTTTGCGGAACAAATTGGCCAAGACATTCATGCCGTGGTGCCCAATGCCCCCATCTTGGTGTCACCCACCAGTCCAATCGTGGCGACCCATACTGGTCCTGGAGCATTTGCCATTATCTATTACACTGACTGAGGCGCATGACTTGATGTGCAGTTTAGTTTCGTGATTGACGGCGTGTATTCGATAAACAAGGGCTGGGACGAAACTCTCAATCTTGATGGATGTAGTACCAATGCGAAGATTGCACAGCGTTGGCACGGTCTCATCGAGGGGATTCTATGGGGGGATTCTGTCTCAGCCTTTGTTGCGTCATCTGATGATATTGATAATTCTTAGTCAAAGATTAAAGGAGCAATATACATGAACAAGGTTTTTCGGTGGCTGCTCAATATTGGCGTGGTCGCCCTCGTGACGCTTTTGGTGAGTGTTGCGTGGCTCCAACTCGTTCCGGCTGCTGATTTTGGCAATGTCACTGCCCAAGGCCAGACTGCCCCTGCCGGCAAAACATTGCAGATGGTGGCTATCGGTGATTCACTGACTTATGGAACCGGTGATGAGGCCAACCAAGGTGGCTATGTCGGGCAAACAGTGCAACAATTACAAGATGACGCTGACTACCACGTCAACAGCGTTAACTTTGGGCATCCGGGGGATACCGCCGGTCAAATCTTAACCCGCGTGAAGAAACAGGCCAACATTGAAAAGAATGTTAAAAAAGCCAATTTCATTACCATCACTGCTGGCGGAAATGACCTAATGCATGTGTTGATGCAAAATGGGATGAATTTAGCCACTAAAGATGTGACTAAAGGCGAGGATACTTTTGCCCATAATATGGCCAGCCTGGTGGATCTATTACGGACGTGGAACCCGCAGGTCCCAATTTACATTCTGGGAGTTTACAATCCATTTTATGTGTACTTCAGCCAAGTGACCCAAATGCAAACGATTATGCATGGGTTCAACGATCGCACGAAGGCCATGGTTAAGAGATTACCCAATGTGTATTATGTCGATGTGGATTCGGTTCTCACAAAGGGCGACGGTACAGTGGCGAAAAGCGGCAAGATTAACAGTAGTCGATCACTGCAAGAGCAAATTGCGGCCAACGACACCACGAACCCGTATTTGTCGACCAGCGATCATTTCCATCCCAACCACATCGGCTATGGGCGGATGACGGACCAATTAATGAAAGTGTTGATGAAAACGAAAAACCAGTGGGCTGTAAAATAATCAGAAAGTAGGCAGGGCAGTGCAAGAGGGTAAACAAACTAAAAAGATAAGAACCACCAAACTTCCCCAGCGCAAACACCACAATCCTTGGCGGTGGGCGTTTTTAATTTTATTAGGGATCATTTTAGGCTCTGGGATATTTATCAGTGCGCGCGTCTTTTCTACCCCGACGAATGCTCCCAAGGCCAGCAAAGTCGAAGGGGCACCTTCGCTGACTGTTTCATTGACGCGGCAACAGGTGAACCAACTCACCCAACACTATTTAAATCAATACTTGAAAGATAGCAAAATTAAGTATCAATTTCGGGTTGAGGAGAACAGTGTCTTGCTCGTGGGCACGGTGAAGTTTCTAGGCAGTTCAATTCAATTTAATTTGGTCATGAACGCGTATGTCCAAAACAATGGAGATGTCCAGCTGCGCGCCAAACAATTGGCAATCGGTGCGCTCAATGTGCCCGTTAACTTTGTCATGGGTTACATTCGCAGCGCCTATAAATTACCGGCTTGGATCACGGTGAATAGCAAGGATGAGTCCATCATGCTGCACCTGACCCGATTTAAGACCACCACCGGCTTCCAAATCACCGCCAAGCGATTAGATTTTGCCGGGAACCAATTTGTATTCAATGTGTACCTGCCGGACTAGTCACAGCGGAAGGAGAAAAGTAATGGCCCAACGTTTTCGCAGTTTTTATGCGTGGCTGATGACCCAGCGCAACGAGGAAGCCACCGATGATATTGCTCATTTTGCAAATAATGCTTTCTTTGATCAGTCTTTTCCAAAACAGAGTCAAGACTACGAAGAAATTTCTGACTATTTGGAATTAAATGGCGGTTACTTGGCATCGATGACGATTTTTGATGATGCGTTTCGCAAGTATGAAGAACAGAGTACCCATCACTGACATATTGAGGAGTCAATCCATTCATGGCACAGAATAAAAATTCGTCCCAAGAAACAGATCCAGAATCTGCAACAAAGAAAAAAACCGCTGCACCTTACAAATATCGGTTGCGCACGGTCATTATTACGGGGGCTGCTTCGTTGCTGATCGGTGTGGGCGGCACTGTTGGCGTAGGCGCACTTTATGTGCAGCAACAACAACAGGCCGCAGCCAAAAATGCGATTACCTATGTGCCCAATTCGTTCCGTGACTTGCTGAAGGTGTATGGTGACATCAAAGAAAATTACTTTGAGACCACCAGTGATACGAAATTGATGAACGGCGCCATTAATGGCATGGTGAAGGCCTTGGACGATCCTTTTTCACAATACTTAGCCGGTGATGACGCCACGGAGCTGAATACCACCATGACCGGGTCCTTTGAAGGGATCGGCGCTGAAATCAGTCAAGGTGACAACCATATCGAAATCGTTTCGCCAATTAAAGATTCACCGGCGGATAAGGCCGGTTTGAAGGCTCATGATGTGATCATGTCGATCAATGGTAAGAGTACTCAAGGCTGGTCCACCACCAAAGCTTCCAATACGATTCGCGGCAAGAAGGGCACCAAGGTGTCATTGAATATTAAGCGCGGCGACACAACCTTTGACATCACGGTAGAGCGCGGCGTGGTCCCGTTGACCAGCGTATCTTCACAGCTGAGCACTCAGAATAAGCAGGTGGGTGTGATCGCCATTTCGCAATTCTCCAACAAAACAAACACAGAACTGGAGAAGGCCATTAAGTCATTGCGGACAAAGGGCGCGCGTTCTTTTGTGATTGATTTGCGCCAAAATCCCGGTGGATTACTGCCCCAAGCTCTGTCAACCGCTAGTATGTTTCTCAAGGATGGTCAGCGGATCATGCAGGTTCAGGGGCGTACCGGCAAGCCGCAAATCTTCACGGCCGGCAAAGAATATGATGATGGCTTTAAAGTGACCGAACCAGTGGCTGTTCTCATCGATTCGGGCAGTGCCTCTGCTTCTGAAATCTTTGCCGCCGCAATTCAACAATCTCGCCACAGCGCTTTGGTGGGAGAAAAGTCTTACGGTAAAGGAACAGTCCAAACGTTGACGAATCTAAGCGGCGGAGCTGAAGTCAAAATTACCACCAATAAGTGGTTAACCCCCAATGGCACTTGGATCAACAAGAAGGGACTCACTCCCGATGTCAAAGTGGCCTACCCGGAATTTGCATCATGGCCGCTGCTCAACAGCAAGAAAGTCAACAAGCTTGGCGATGTCGCCACGGATGTCAAAACTGCACAAAAGATCCTGAATTTGGCTGGTGCCAAGTTGACTGAAGTCTCCGGTTATTTTGATGGTGCGACTCAAACGGCAGTTTGTAATTTCCAAACAAGTCAGCATGTGACAGTCACAGGAAAATTGGACGCGGCAACGAAGACGGCCCTGAATAACTATGTTTACGATCAGGCTCAAAAGAGTGATCCGATGATGACGAAGGCTGTGCAAACGGCAGCCGCCAAATAATGATAAGGAGCGATGCGTCATGGCGATTCAATGGTATCCCGGCCATATGGCCAAGGCTCGGCGAGAAGTAAGTGAAGCCCTCAAGCAAGTGGATATTATTTACGAAATTGTCGATGCCCGTATTCCGGAATCATCCCGCAACCCATTGCTGGATGAAATTGGTCAGGGTAAAAAGCGGCTGATTATCTTAAATAAAGCAGATTTGGCTGATCCCGCGGCTACCCGGGCATGGATTGATTATTATGCGGCCCACCAGTTACCGGCCATTGCGATCGATGCCCAACATACCAAAGGCATTAACCAAATCGCCCAGGCTACCCGGGCCGAATTAGCAGAGTATGTCGCAAAGCAAAAGGACAGGGGCGTTCGCCAGGTCCTGTTGCGCGCCATGTGTATTGGTATTCCCAACGTGGGAAAATCCACCATTTTAAACCGGCTGGCTCAGCGCAACATTGCCCAAGCTGGGAACACGCCGGGGGTCACCCGAGCCCAACAGTGGATTAAAACCAATGCCGATATTATGCTACTGGATACACCGGGCATTCTATGGCCCAAGTTTGAGGATCCCTTAGTGGGTACCAAACTGGCATTGACTGGGGCGATCAAAGATACACTTTTCCACCCGGATGACGTGGCTCTGTTTGCCCTGAAACAGTTAAGCCACCAGGCACAGGATGAATTAACCAAGTTTTATCATGTGACGCCGGCGGAATTACAACTGGCCGGCCCAGATTTGCTCATGCAAATGACGGCGCATCTGGGCTTCCGGGACGATTATGAACGGACCAGTTGGGCAATCATCAATGATGTTCGCAAGGGCCGGTTGGGCCGCTTTACGTGGGACGAGGTGCCCGCCGATGGACAATAAGCGACCGGCTCTCGCAACGATCCGAGAGCGTCTTTTGGCTGGTACGCTGACAGCCCAGCAAGTGACAGCGTTGGCTGCTGATCCCCGAGTAGGTGCGCAGAAACTATATCAGCGTTATCAGCGCCACCAGCAAAAAATCGGCCGCGTCCATTCTGCTTATGAACAGCGCCTACACTTTGAGCACCAATTGTGGCCAAAATATTCAGCCATTGCGGGAATCGATGAAGTTGGGCGGGGACCGCTGGCCGGACCGGTGGTCACCGCCGCTGTCGTATTACCCCACGATGCAGCGTTATGGGAAGTGAACGATTCCAAACAGTTGTCCGCCAAAAAACGTCTGGCCTTATTTAGTCAAATCATGAATGTCGCCGTGGATGTGGCTTTGGGAATTGCCACGCCGGCAGAAATTGATACGGATAATATTTATCATGCCACGGAAATTGCCATGGGTCGGGCGGTTCATGCCCTGTGGCAGCAACCAGACTTTTTATTGGTTGATGCAATGACGGTACCAGTGGCCCTGCCGCAGCAAAAGCTGATCAAGGGTGATGCCCGGTCCATCAGCATTGGGGCGGCGAGTATTGTGGCTAAAGTGGCCCGGGATCGGTTGATGGAAACGTATGATCGAGTTTATCCCGGTTATGGATTCGCCCATAACGCAGGATACGGCACCGCTGAACATTTGGCCGGTTTGCAACGGCTGGGAGCCACTCCGATTCACCGGCGCTCGTTTTCCCCTGTCCAATTAGCGCTTAAAAACCGTCACTAATTTGAAGATTTCTTGCGTAATATATTGGTGAGATATATTACGGGAGGGATCTTTTTTGAATAGTCGCACTTGTTTGGGTCAATTATTTTTATCCGGAGTATTTACCAATTACCAGCTGCTGCTGTTGGCCCGTCATGAAGCCGATTTTGCCAATTGGTCATACTGGTTGCAATTTTCCCAGCGGCGAATTTCAGCAGACAAGGCCGCCATGCAGCATGCCGTCTTACGCGGGGTGTTAACAAATCGGCAAAAATTCATGATCAAGGCGGGGACCCGCTTAATCACGGTCTTGGATTCAGAATATCCAGAGCGGTTAATACAAATTTATGATCCACCCGCCGTGTTGCACTGCAGCGGTCATGTCGCACTTTTGCAGCAGATGGCTGTGGGTGTGGTCGGGACACGCACCTGCTCCGTGTATGGTCGTCAAGCCACCCGTCAAATCGTTCCCCACATATGCCGAGAAGATGTCGTCATTGTCTCCGGTTTGGCCCAGGGAATCGATGGCTTAGCCCATCAGCTAACCTGTATGACGGGTGGCAAGACGATTGGTGTATTGGGTAACGGGCTGAACCACGTATATCCCCATCACCATGCTGCACTGCAGCACCAGTTGATGCAGGAGCAGCTGGTGATCAGTCCCTTTCCGCCAGAAACACCGCCGCGACAGTTTCAATTTCCCCAACGTAACCGGATCATTGCCGGTTTAAGCCACTTGCTGCTGGTCGTCGAAGCGCGCTTGCGCAGCGGCAGTTTAATCACGGCCAGCTTGGCCCAGGAAAGTAACCGTACCGTGGGCGCAGTCCCCGGCCGAATTAACGATCCGCTCTCGGCAGGATGCAATGCGCTCATTGCTGATGGGGCAGTCCCCGTGAACACGGCAGCAGACGTCTTGAGTCAGTTACCGAACCGGTTTTTCTAGCCGAAATAAAGCCAGTTTACTTCAATCGATTAGAAACCGCATTTGACATTTCCATCCTCGCTACTATAAAGTATGTTACGATTTACCTCGTGATGTACTTAATGGAAGGAAGTTTTGTGATTGGCTAAGAATCTCGTGATCGTTGAATCGCCTGCCAAAGCTAAAACAATTGAAAAATATTTAGGCAGAAATTACCGGGTCGTGGCTTCTTTAGGCCATATCCGTGATCTTCCCCGCAGTCAGATGGGGGTCGATATTGAAAATAACTACACACCAAAATATATTTCAATCCGCGGCAAGGGCGACGTGATCAAAGATTTGAAGAAAGAAGCAAAAAAGGCTGACAATATTTATCTGGCGGCCGATCCAGACCGGGAAGGGGAAGCCATAGCTTGGCATGTTTCCCATATTTTAAATCTTGATCCCAAGGACAAAAATCGGGTCGTCTTTAATGAAATCACAAAAGATACCGTCAAAAATGCATTCAAGGATCCCCGTAGCATTGACATGAAACTTGTCGATGCACAGCAGGCCCGGCGAATTTTGGACCGGTTAGTGGGATATTCAATTTCTCCGATCCTTTGGAAAAAGGTCAAAAAAGGGCTTAGTGCCGGTCGGGTGCAGTCAGTCGCGTTGAAGCTGGTCATTGATCGCGAAAATGAGATCAAAGCGTTTGTGCCAGAAGAATATTGGACAATCGATGGCGAGATGCAGAAGGGGAAGGAAACTTTCAGTTCTTCTTTTTATGGCGAAAACGGTAAAAAGAAAGCCCTTAAAAACAACGATGATGTGCAAAAAGTGCTGCAAAAAATCGATAAGAAAAAGCCCTTTGCCGTAACCAAAGTTGCCAAGCGGGAACGTAAACGATTCCCAGCAGCACCATTTACCACCAGTTCCTTGCAACAGGAAGCCAACCGCCGGTTAAATTATAAAACGCGAAAAACCATGATGATTGCTCAGCAGTTATACGAGGGTATCAACTTAGGCGGCAAACAAGGCACGGTCGGGTTAATTACCTATATGCGGACTGACTCTACCCGGATTGCCACGGTCGCAAAACACGAGGCATCCGAGTTCATTCATGAAAATTACGGGGCCGACTTTGCAGCAGTGAAGGTCCAGAAGAAGAAACAGCAAGAATTCGCTCAAGATGCCCATGAAGCTATCCGGCCGTCCAGTGTTATGCGGACTCCGAAAAGTTTAGAGAGTGTATTAAGCCGGGATCAAATGCGGTTATACAGCCTGATCTGGTCCCGCTTTGTGGCCAGCCAAATGACCCCCGCGGTCTATGACACGATCACTGCTGACATGGTTCAAAATGGCGTTCAATTCCGTGCCACGGGGTCCCGTACTAAGTTTGCCGGGTTCACCAAGCTTTATGTTCAAACTGGTGACGAGACTAAGGACAAGCTGCTCCCAGAATTAAATGAAGGCGACGAAGTACTTTTGAAGAAGACCGACCCGGCTCAACACTTCACTCAGCCGCCGGCTCGGTTCACCGAAGCCAGCCTGGTCAAGGCGCTGGAAGAAAACGGCGTGGGTCGTCCGTCGACGTATTCACCGACCATCGATACAATTCAGAAGCGCTATTACGTTAAGCTGAACGGAAAGAGTTTCGAGCCTACTGAATTAGGAGAGATCGTCAATACATTGATCAGCGAGTTCTTCCCGGATATCGTGAATATTGATTTCACGGCGAAGCTGGAGGATGAACTGGACGAAGTCGAAACCGGTGCGGAAAATTGGGTCAAGGTCGTGGATCAGTATTACCAACCCTTCGCCAAGGAAATTGACTCCGCCGAGGAAAAGATTCAAAAGGTGCAGATCAAAGACGAACCCGCTGGCTTTAATTGTGATATCTGTGGCGCACCAATGGTCGTGAAATTGGGCCGGTACGGTAAATTTTATGCCTGCAGCCGCTTCCCCAACTGCCGCAACACTAAACCGATCGTGAAAGAAATTGGGGTAATTTGTCCCAAGTGCGGGATTGGTCAAGTGGTAGAACGCAAGTCCAAGCGAAACCGGTTGTTTTATGGTTGTTCTCGCTATCCGGCGTGTGACTTTGTCTCTTGGGACAAACCCGTCGGCCGGGATTGCCCCGTATGCGGTCACTTCCTGGTAGAAAAAAAGGTCAAAGGCGGCCGTCAAGTACAATGTCCCAATGGGGATTACGACGAACCAATCCAAAAATAAAAATGTGTGTTTGAGGAGTGAGGGTTATGCCCAAAACAGTCAATGTCGTGGGCGCCGGTTTAGCCGGTGCCGAAGCGGCGTGGCAGATTGCCCGCCGAGGAGTACCGGTGAATTTGTACGAAATGCGGCCGGTGAAATCAACGCCAGCCCACCACACCAGTCAATTTGCCGAGTTAGTCTGTACGAATTCATTACGCGCCAATGGGCTGACTAATGCTGTTGGCCTGTTGAAAGAAGAAATGCGCCAGTGTCATTCACTCATTATGCAGTCGGCTGACGCCCATGCCGTTCCCGCTGGCGGTGCACTGGCAGTTGACCGGGAACCCTTTTCCCAAGCAATTACAGATGCACTCACTGCCATGCCCAATGTCACCGTGATTCGGGAAGAACTCACTGACTTTCCCGAGGGGATCACGGTAGTGGCGACTGGCCCGCTCACCTCACCCGGTTTGGCGGCGGCCATTAAGAATTTGAATGGTGACGATGGTTTATATTTTTATGATGCGGCCGCACCAATCCTGGATGAGGCATCCATCGACATGGATAAGGTCTATCGCAAGTCGCGCTACGATAAAGGCACTGCGGATTATCTGAATTGCCCAATGACGGAAGAAGAGTTCCATGCTTTCTACGAAGCGTTGATTCACGCCGAAGTGGCCGAAAGTCACGATTTTGAAAAAGAAAAATTCTTTGATGGCTGTATGCCCATTGAAGTGATGGCGAAGCGGGGCGAAAAGACCATGCTATTCGGTCCGCTGAAGCCAGTCGGTCTAGAAGATCCCCGTACGGGTAAACGGCCTTATGCCGTGGTGCAGTTGCGCCAGGACAACGCGGTGGGCAGTCTGTACAATATCGTCGGTTTTCAAACACACCTCAAGTGGGGTGAGCAAAAGCGGGTATTCCGCATGATTCCTGGGCTGGAGAATGTCGCGATCGTGCGCTATGGTGTAATGCACCGAAATACATTTATGAATGCGCCGGTCGTGTTGACACCCACTTATCAATCTGTCAAACGTGCAGACCTGTTCTTTGCCGGCCAAATGACCGGTGTGGAAGGCTATGTGGAAAGTGCAGCGTCAGGTATGGTGGCTGGTATTAACGCCGCCCGCCTGGCTAAAGATCAGCCACCGCTGATTTTCCCAGCGGATACAGAGGTGGGTGCAATGGCCCACTACATTACCCACGCAGACCCCCATCATTTCCAACCAATGAATGCGAATTACGGGATTATGCCTAAATTAGATCACCGCGAGCGGGATAAACGGGAACGCAATTTAGCCATGGCCCGCCGTGGTCTGGAATCATTAGCCGCTTTCCAAGCAGCTGTTGCACTGGAACCAGTCACTTTGACCAAATAACGAATCACAATTGTCGCTTTTTAGGTCAACGAGGCTTGTGACCAAATTTTGAAACCTGCTGGCTGTGGTGCCACAGCAAAGCCCATTTTGTCGGAGATTGCGTAGCTTTGGCACGACTGTTGAACTGAAACGGGCTTTGCGCCCCAGAAGCTAGGAGATAAGGGCCAGTAAGCAAAAAACCTAAGTACGGTTTTTCTGCTTACTGGCCCTTATCTCTACGCTTCTAACCGAGGCGCTGCACTCTCTATTTTCTCTGGCGTGATGAGAGCGTTTTTGTTAGCATAGAGAAGTAAAAGGGGCGATTGAATGAGTCAGACACAGGACTGGATCCAGCAATACTTGGATTATGTACGCGGGGTGCGGCGTTACTCAGAAAATACCGTGGCTGCCTACCGCCGGGATCTAGAGGATTTTATCCAATACCTTACTGCGAATGGCGGCTTTCCCGGATTTGATCAGATCGCCCAAATTGATGTGGACGTTTATTTAAGTCATCTGGGGGACAGTTATAAGCCTAGAACGGTGGAACGCCGGATCTCGACATTGCGGGGGTTTTATCGTTTTTTAGTGCGCCAGCAATATTTGGCAGATGATCCGTTCGCCGATGTCCGCTTAACCAATCGGCATCATGCTTTACCTAAATTCTTCTATCCCAAAGAAGTCGCCGCATTATTTGCCCAGACAAAAGGAAATCATCCTTTAGACCAACGTAACGCCGCGTTACTTGCGGTATTATATGCCACAGGGATGCGGGTCAGCGAACTTACTGACTTGACTGTGAGTCAATTTGATTTCTCAATGGGCGTGGTTTTGGTCCATGGGAAAGGTCAAAAGGACCGCTATATCCCTTTTGATAAACAAACTGCCGAGCGTGTCCGTACGTATCTGACCCAGGCTCGTCCCAAGCTAATTGCGAAACGGGCGGGGGGAACAATACCTGCCGCGGTCTTTCTGAACGATCGCGGGGCACCATTGACCAGGCGGGGGGTAGGGTATATTTTGGATCAGCTCATTGCCAAAACGAGTTTGACCACAAAAATCCATCCGCACATGCTGCGACACACCTTTGCGACGGAAATGCTGAATAATGGGGCTGACTTGCGCAGTGTGCAAGAGCTGCTGGGTCATGCGTCGTTATCGACGACGCAAATCTATACCCATGTCACTATGGCCCACTTACAGCAGCAATACCGTCAATTTTTCCCGCGGGCGACAGATCAATCGGATTCACCGAAATAAAGGAGCTTTTTTAAATGACAACAATCGTTGCAGTTAAACATGATGGGCACACCGCTATTGCCGGCGATGGCCAAGTGACACTTGGAGAAAAATATATTATGAAAGGGACTGCCCAAAAGGTGCGGTCCATTTATCACAATTCCGTCGTCATCGGTTTTGCCGGTGGCGTAGCCGATGCCTTTACTTTACAGGATTGGTTGGAGAAAAAGTTGGAAAGCTATTCCGGTGATCTGCGCCGCGCAGCTGTCGAACTAGCCCAGGACTGGCGTAAGGACCCGACCCTGCAAAAGCTGGAAGCGATGTTGATCGCCATGGATAAAAACAATTTATTGGTCATCAGCGGTAATGGCGAGGTCATCGATCCCGATGATGACGTGGTGGCTATTGGCAGCGGAGGCAATTTTGCCCAGGCCGCGGCCATTGCGCTGAATCAGCACACCACTGCCATGAGTGCTGAAGATATTGCTAAGGCAGCCGTCAACATTGCTGCGGACATTGATGTTTATACGAACCACAATGTCATCGCCAAATCGTTTTAAGGGGGTAATTAGACAATGAAGATGTTGGAAATGACTAAAACGCCCCAACAAATTGTAAAAGACCTGGATGAATATGTCATCGGCCAGGATGAAGCGAAACGGGCAGTCGCTGTGGCCCTCTATAATCGTTATCGGCGGTTGCGCCTGCCAGAGAACATGCAGGCTGATATCACGCCCAAAAATTTAATGATGATTGGTCCGACAGGGGTCGGGAAAACTGAAATTGCCCGCCGGTTGGCTAAAATCGTTTCAGCACCTTTTGTTAAAGTCGAGGCGACTAAGTTCACGGAAGTCGGGTATGTCGGTCGAGACGTGGAACAAATGGTGCGTGATCTGGTGGATGTCAGTGTCCGCATGGTGGAAGACGAATACTACGCGCAGGTTCGTGGTCGCGCCAGCGCAGAGGCCGACAAGATATTAGTTCGGCTGCTGGTGCCTGGTATTAAAAAACAGCAGCGGCAAATGAATATTCAAGATATGATGGCCGCGTTAACTGGTAACGGCAACAACCAAAACCAAAGTGACGACCAAGATGAAGAAGTGAACGATGAAATTCGAGATCAGCGGTTGAGTGTCAAGGAACAGCTCAGTAAGGGGCTGCTTGAGGATCGCGAAGTCACAATTCAGATGGATGAACAAAAACCTGTCAGTGGAATGAATGATATGATGGGACAGATGGGCATCGACATGGGCGATATGTTGGGCAATCTGATGCCCAAGAAGAAGGTTACCCGGACCATGACCGTGAAAGAAGCCCGCGAAGTCCTCATTCGTCAAGAGTCCAGCAAGCTCGTCAACCATGACGATATCTATTCCGACGCCATCAAACGAGCGGAAAACACGGGGATTATCTTTATTGATGAGTTCGATAAAATTGCGGCGGGCGATAAGCGCAGTTCTGGTGAAGTATCCCGGGAAGGGGTCCAACGGGACATTTTACCCATTGTGGAGGGATCGCAGATCAACACCAAGTATGGGCTGATCAATACGGATCATATCCTGTTTATCGCTTCGGGCGCATTTGCGGATACCAAACCCAGTGATTTGATTGCCGAATTACAGGGGCGCTTCCCGATCCGGGTTGAACTGGATGACTTGGGTAAAGACGATTTTGTCCGGATTCTAACGGAACCCAACAATTCCTTGATCAAGCAGTACATTGCCTTGATTGGCGTGGACGATGTTCATTTGACCTTTACCAAGGAGGCCATTGAACGGATCGCTGAAATTGCTTATGACGTCAACCACTCAGTGGAAAACATCGGGGCACGCCGGTTGGCCACTATTCTGGAGAAGCTGCTCGAAGAGGTCTCTTTCTCAGCGCCGGATATGGCCATGGGCGATATCACAATTACAGCCCAATATGTCAATGATCGGATCGGCAAGATTACGGCTGATAAGGATCTTACCCAGTTTATTTTATAATCGCTTAAAATGTAAATGGTGGTCGTGGCCCAATAGGTCCAGAGACACCGATTAGAAGGGATGAATTGATCATGCAAACCATCCGAAACGAATTCCTCACCGTGCAGATTTCAGAACATGGGGCCGAATTACAGTCCATTCGGGATAAGAATACCAATACAGAATATTTGTGGCAGGGGGAC
Source organism: Schleiferilactobacillus perolens DSM 12744 (assembly GCF_001435585.1). Classification (GTDB taxonomy): domain Bacteria; phylum Bacillota; class Bacilli; order Lactobacillales; family Lactobacillaceae; genus Schleiferilactobacillus; species Schleiferilactobacillus perolens. Next base: position 87,759 of record NZ_AZEC01000002.1, on the reverse strand, counting down.
CCAGCGATTTGGGGCCGCCGGGCACCGGTACTGTTTCCCATCGTGGGGGCGTTGCACAATGGTGAATATTCTTATGCAGGGAAAACGTACCAGATGGGGCGTCATGGCTTTGCCCGCGATCGGGATTTTGCCGTCGTTCAGCAAAGCGCCGATGAGGTGATTTTTGAACTGAATGATGATGCCGAATCACGCAAAATTTACCCTTTTGCCTTTAACTTGCGTATTCGCTATGCTTTGCTGGGTAATTTGCTCAAGGTTCGGTATTACGTCACAAATCCCAGCAAAACTGAGCCGCTTTGGTTCTCCGTCGGCGGTCATCCAGCATTCAATACCGGTCTGGGTCAAACCAGCGGGACTGCTCAGGATTATTTGCGTTTTTCGCCAAAGAAGAGTCGCGTGACGATTCCGTTGGGTGAAGGCGGCGGTGCCGATTTACAGGAACGTACATTAGCCCCCACCGATGTGGATTTGGCAATTACTGATAAGCTATTTGCCCACGATGCTTTGATTTACGAACTGGCAGGGGAAAATACGGTCAGCTTGCGCCAAGAAAACTCTGACCACCGTGTAGAATTGACGGTAAAGGATGCCCCCTACATTGGCATTTGGTCTCAATATCCAAAAACCGGTCCTTTTGTGGCATTGGAGCCGTGGTGGGGAATTGCTGATCCAGTCGGTCATGACGGTCAATTGACCCATAAACTGGGTATGCATCAGTTGGCTCCCGAAGAGCAGTTCACAGCCAAATATCGCATTGGCATCTTTTGATCCTGCTTCTTTTCAAGGATGTGACAGCGTCCTGAAATGATTAAAAAAGCAGTCCTTCGTCCCGTTTTTGGAATGAAGGGCTGCTTTATTGTTTGAGACTTAGTGCGAATGCTTTTGCCGGTGGCGGTACACAACGCCGAAGGGAACGAGATTCTCCGTGCCATTTTTGATTCGGCGAAAGTTGCTGCGGTGCCGGATAATGACAAAGATTGTCACAGCGGCAACAATTGTGCTGAGCACCCAGTCTTGGTAATAAAAGGATAGGATCAAGACCAGAGTACAACCCAATGTGCTGGCAAGACTAACCATACTGGAAAGATACATGATGGTTAAAAAGATCAGCGCTGCAATGAGGAAAAATTCTGGATTGTAAGCAAGCAGGATACCTGCGCTAGTAGCCACCGATTTGCCGCCGTGAAAATGGATATACAGTGAAAAAGAATGGCCAAGGACGGCGCCCAAACCAATCAGTAACACCAGATGCCGGTCGGAATACTGAAAAAGCAAGGGTAGACTGGCACCCAAGGTCCCCTTCAGTACATCCATCACCAAAACGCCGGTCCCTGCTTTGGGACCCAATACCCGATACGCATTGGTGGTTCCAATATTCCCGCTGCCAAATTGGCGAATGTCTTTATGGTAGAAAACTTTACCAATGATTAACGCTGAGGGAAACGAACCAATTAAATAGGCGGCGAGAAAAAGCAAAATTAATTTATAATCCAATGACTGGACCTCCGTTGAAAACCAATAAGGGTATTCTACCACACTCAAGGGACTTGCCAGAACGCCTGCCATTAGCTTAATATGGAAATTGTGAGTTATTCAAGAACATACATTCGCGCTACCTCGGTAGCCGGATTGGCAAAGGAGTATATATATGCCGCAAACAGCGTCAGATTATAATGATTCATCCATCCAGGTGCTGCACGGTCTTGAGGCTGTGCGTAAGCGGCCAGGGATGTATATCGGCTCAACTGATGGTCATGGATTGCACCACCTTGTCTACGAAATTGTCGACAATGCAGTGGACGAAGCCTTGGCCGGTTTTGGTAAGGACATTACGGTAAAAATATTACAGGACGGCGGAATTTCAGTACAAGACCATGGACGTGGTATGCCCACGGGGATGCATCCATCCGGCAAGCCCACCATCGAAGTGATTTTGACAGTGCTCCACGCCGGGGGCAAGTTCACCCAGAATACCTACAAAACATCTGGCGGTTTGCATGGCGTCGGAGCGTCCGTGGTGAACGCCCTCAGTAAGAAATTGACGGTCCGGGTGGTCCGGGACGGTAAAGCATATTTTGAAGAATTCAAAAACGGTGGTCATCCGGTCGGTACTTTAAAGATGACTGGGAAAGTTAAAGAACCCAACGGCACAACGATCCAATTCTGGCCCGATGATACCGTCTTTACGACCACCAAATTTAATTATGACACGTTGGCGGAACGATTGCGGGAGTCGGCCTTTTTACTCAAGGGGATCAAGATCACCCTGACTGATGAGCGACCGGGACAAGAACAAGAGAGTGTGTTCAAGTATGATGATGGCATCAAGTCTTTTGTCGCCTATTTGAATGAAGACAAAGATACGATGGGTGACATCATGGATTTCACTGGCAAAGATAAGGGCATTGAAGTGGAATTTGCGGCCCAATACAATGATGGGTACAGTGAAAATATTATTTCTTTCGTTAACAATGTCCGGACTGGTGATGGCGGTACGCATGAAGTCGGGTTAAAAGCCGGTTATACCAAAGCATTTAATGATTATGCCCATAAAGTCAATCTCCTCAAAGAACGAGATAAAAATCTGGAGGGATCCGATGTCCGTGAGGGCCTGAGCGGTGTTCTGTCTGTCCGAATTCCCGAGGAATTATTACAGTTTGAAGGGCAGACTAAGGGTAAGCTTGGTTCCCCAGAAGCCCGACCAGTTGTCGAATCAGTTGTCTACGAAAAGCTGAGCTTCTATTTGTTGGAAAACGGCGAGTTTGCCCAGGAGCTGGTGCGCAAAGCCCTCAAGGCTCGGGAAGCGCGCGAAGCCGCCCGCAAAGCCCGTAATGATATGCGCAGCGGTAAGCGGCGGAAAAAAACGGAAGGGATTCTCTCTGGTAAATTAACGCCAGCACAATCTAAAAACGCCAAAAAGAACGAATTATATCTGGTCGAAGGGGATTCCGCCGGTGGTTCGGCCAAACAAGGCCGTGATCGCCGTTTCCAGGCGATTTTGCCATTACGGGGGAAAGTCCTAAACACTCAGAAGGCCAAGTTGGCTGATATTTTTAAAAATGAAGAAATCAATACCATGATTTACACCATTGGCGCCGGTGTGGGCGCAGAATTTGATGTTGCCGCCAGCAACTATGACAAAATCATCATCATGACCGATGCGGATACCGATGGGGCCCATATCCAGATCCTGTTACTGACCTTCTTCTACCGCTACATGCGTCCTTTGATTGAAGCGGGAAAGGTGTATATTGCCCTCCCGCCATTGTATAAATTACAAAAGGGCAGTGGTGCGAAAACGAAGATTGAATATGCTTGGACAGAACATGAGCTTACGGATGACATTGCCAAGATGGGCAAGGGTTACAGCCTGCAACGGTTCAAAGGGCTGGGCGAAATGAACGCCGATCAGTTATGGGAAACCACAATGAATCCGGTGACCCGAACTTTGATTCGAGTTAAAATCACTGACGCCGCCTTGGCAGAACGACGGGTGACTACATTGATGGGTGATCGAGTGGAACCACGCCGGCAGTGGATTGAACACAATGTCCGCTTCAATATGGCGGATGAAGGCAGCTTATTGGACACCACGGTGATGGATGGCGACGAAACACCCCGGGCCAAAAAAGAAGACGCCAAAATTATTGAGGCATTGAAAGAACATCATGCCTGAGAAAGGAATCAAACGACGTGGCTGACACACAAAACATTAAAGAATTAGCACTGGAAGATGTCATGGGCGAGCGGTTTGGCCGCTATTCCAAGTACATCATTCAAGAACGGGCTTTGCCAGATATTCGCGATGGTCTTAAGCCCGTCCAGCGGCGTATCCTCTATGCCATGAACGAAGATCATAATACCTTTGACAAGGCATTTCGTAAGGCCGCCAAATCTGTGGGTAATGTCATGGGTAACTTCCATCCCCATGGGGACAGTTCCATCTATGAAGCGCTAGTGCGGATGAGTCAAGACTGGAAATTACGGGTCCCTCTCATTCAGATGCACGGGAATAACGGGTCAATGGACGGCGATCCGCCGGCTGCTATGCGGTATACGGAAGCACGTCTTGCCAAAGTGGCAGGAGAATTGCTGCAGGATATTGAGAAACAGACCGTGCCCATGGTGTTAAATTTCGATGACACCACCGAAGAACCCACGGTGCTTCCCGCAAAGTTCCCCAATTTGCTGGTCAACGGCGCTACGGGTATTTCGGCCGGTTACGCCACTGAGATTCCGCCGCACAACTTAGGTGAAGTGATCGATGCCACCATTTATCTGCTGCATCATCCAGACGCCGATTTAGCGGCGCTGATGCAGTTCGTGAAGGGCCCTGACTTTCCCACAGGCGGTATCATTCAAGGCCTCAGTGGCATTAAGGATGCCTATACCAAGGGCCGTGGCCGAATCATGGTGCGGGCTAAAACGAATATTGAAACCATTCGCGGCGGCCGGCAGCAAATTGTGATTACCGAAATTCCTTACGAAGTGAACAAAGCCCAACTGGTCAAGCGGATGGACGAGATGCGGGTCCTGAAAAAAGTCGAAGGCATTCTAGAAGTTCGGGACGAAAGTGACCGCTTTGGCCTGTCGGTTGTGGTCGAACTGAAAAAAGATGCCGATGCTCAGGGTATTTTGAATTACTTATTCAAGAATACCGACTTGCAAATTAGCTACAACTTCAATATGGTCGCCATTCGAAATATGCGTCCAGAACAAGTTGGTCTGCAATCAATCCTGTCTTCTTACCTCGAATTTCGGAAGAGTGTTGTCACCAAACGGACCCAGTTTGATTTGCAAAAGGCCCAGGAACGGCAGCATATTGTTGAAGGCTTGATCCATGCCCTGTCAATTCTGGACCAAGTGATCAAGACGATTCGGGCCAGCCATGATAAGGGCGACGCCAAGAAAAATTTGGTGACCCAATATCAATTCACTCCAGCGCAAGCAGAAGCAATTGTGTCCTTGCAGTTATATCGGTTGACAAACACTGATATTACGGCCCTGCAAGCAGAGCATGATAAGTTGAGCAAGGAAATTACCCGGTACAACAAAATTTTGAATAATCCTGCCCAACTGGCCAAAGTGATCGAAACAGAACTGGCAGCGGTCAAGAAAGAATATGCCACACCCCGGTTAACCCAGATCGAAAAGCATGTGGAAAGCTTGGAAATTGATACCAGTGTGCTGGTATCCAATGAAGAGGTCATGATGGGTGTTAGTCGTGACGGCTACTTGAAACGAGCATCTCTGCGCTCGTTCAACGCATCTGACGAAGGGGATAATGGCCTGAAGGAAAACGACCAGTTCGTATTCCAAGATATCGTGCACACTCTGGATCATGTGTACATGTTTACGAGTCTGGGCAACATGATCTACCGGCAGGTGTACGAGATTCAAGACGGTAAGTGGAAGGACACGGGGGAACATATTTCGCAAACCACGGGATTGGCGGCGGACGAAAAGATTTTGTTTGTCACCGTCTTGAAGAGTCTGGACGGCCCTGGCCGGTTTGTTCTCGGGACCCGAGCGGGCCAAATCAAGCAATTGACTTTGACAGAGTTCCAACCCAGTCGCACTTATAAGTCGCGCGCCCAAGTCGCCACGAAACTAAAGAGCAGTAATGACGCGGTGACCGATGTGTACTTTGTGACCGATGATGCCGATTGGCTGGTCACAAGCTTTTCGGCACATGGTTATGCGACCCGCTATCCGCTGACTGAAGTTTCCGCCATGGGTGGTCGGGCCGTCGGCGTTCGTTCCCAGAATCTGAAGAAAGACGACACAGTGGTCGGTTTCATGTTGACTAAGGATACCGACAAGACTCAAGTCGGGATCATGACCAGCCGTGGTGCATTTAAGCGCATGGCGGTGGACCAAATTCCAACAGCCCACCGCGGCGGCGTGGGTGTCTTGGTATTGCGCGTCCTGAAGGCTAACCCCCACCGGGTTGTCTTAGTTGCTCCGGTAACGGGTCAAACAACTTGGAATGTGCTCACGGATCACGACAAACACATCACAGTGACCCCTATGAACCATCCGTTAGCGGACCGCTACTCCAATGGCTCCTTCATCCTGGATGTCGAAACAGACGGATTACCCGTTTCGTTTCAACCGGTGCCGCCAGTAGAAAAAGAATAAGCGGTGTCGTATTAAAAATGACCAATATCGCAATGATATTGGTCATTTTTTTGCTTTTTACCCGCCCAATTCGTTATAATTGATTTCAGTACGATCCGTTCATTAATGAACAAACGTAATTTTTTCAACACGAAAAATAAGGGAAACGCTTAGGCTTCTGTACTAATACAGTTATGGACAAAATCTCTGTATTAGTACAGAATACGTGCCATATTAACACAGAAATTAAATATTTTTTAAGGGTGAATCGCTTACCTTACCCTACAAACCGCGGTATATTAACGTTTTCGTTAGATAACCGGTTTACCTGCTGGCTTGTCAAGGAAGTAAGGGCTTGCACACCCAATGTGATGTGTTATACTAAAAGCGTAGGAACTGTAATACTTAATCTTAGCCACTTCACCGTATGGAGGTAGACAAAATGAAACAACTAGAAAAAGAGACCATGCCCGCTTGCTGGGAAGGATTTCAACCTGGCGACTGGATGGACGGCATCAATGTCCGCGACTTTATTAGCCACAACTTGAATCAATATGATGGTAACGAATCGTTCTTAGCTGGTCCAACTGCAGCAACCACAACGCTGAATGATCAATTGTTGGCCCTTAAGAAAAAGGAACGGGAAGTCGGCGGTGTTTTGGAAGCCGATAACAATGTTGTTTCTTCCATTACCTCCCACGGTCCTGGCTACTTGAACAAAGATTTGGAGACCATCGTTGGTCTGCAAACCGACAAGCCGTTGAAGCGGGCATTCATGCCTGAAGGCGGTATCCGCATGGCCGAGGATGCTTTGAAGGCTTACGGTTTTGAAACTGATCCAGAAATGCATAAGATTTTCACTCACTATCGTAAGACCCACAACCAGGGTGTGTTTGATGCTTATACACCCGACATGCGGGCTGCACGTCACTACAAGATTGTCACTGGTTTGCCGGATGCTTACGGCCGAGGTCGATTGGTTTCTGACTTTCCTCGGATTGCCATTTACGGGATCGATCGTTTGATGGCTGCCAAACTGGATGATTGGAACAACATCGGTGACGGTGAAATGACCGACAGCGTGATTCAACTGCGCGAAGAAGTCAACGATCAATGGAAAGCATTGAAGCAGATGAAACAAATGGCAGCCAGCTACGGCTTCGATATTGGCCGTCCGGCAGAAAATGCCCAGGAAGCCATCCAATGGATTTACTTTGGCTATCTGGCTGCTGTTAAGACCCAAAACGGGGCTGCCATGTCCGTTGGCCGGATCGACACCGTCATTGATGCCTACATCCAACGTGACTTGAATCGGGGATTAATCACCGAAGAACAAGCCCAAGAATATATTGACCACTTGGTAATGAAGTTGCGGATGGTTCGGTTCATTCGGACAACAGAATATAACAGTCTGTTCTCTGGCGACCCGATTTGGGCCACTTTGTCCTTGGCCGGTATCGGTACTGACGGCCGTCATCACGTCACCAAGACTGCTTTCCGTTTCTTGAAGACTTTGGACAACATGGGTGCAGCACCGGAACCGAACATCACCTTACTGTGGGACGACAAATTGCCTGAAGGCTTCAAGCGTTATGCTACTGAAGTATCCATCAAGTCTTCCACAATTCAGTATGAAAATGATGAATTGATGCGGAATGAATGGGGTACCGATTACTACGGCATCGCGTGCTGTGTGTCCGCACAACCAATTGCCGATGGGATGCAGTACTTCGGTGCCCGGGCAAACTTAGCCAAGACTGTCTTATATGCCATCAATGGCGGTAAAGATGAATTGGCTGGCGCCCAAGTTGGACCGAACTATGAGCCGATCACTTCTGAATATATCGATTACGATGAATTCATGCAGAAGTTTGACAAGATGATGGACTGGTTGGCAGATGTGTATGTTAACGCGCTGAACACCATCCATTACATGCATGACAAATACTATTATGAAGCCGCTCAATTGGCGTTAAAGGATACCGTCTTGGATCGGACATTTGCCACTGGTATTTCTGGCTTGTCCCACGCCGTTGACTCCATTTCTGCTATCAAGTATGGTCACGTGCGGATCATCCGCAATGAGGATGGTTTGGCTGTGGACTATGCAGTTGATAACAACGACTTCCCTCGTTATGGTAACAACGACGATCGTGCTGACGACATTGCTAAATGGCTGGTCAAGACTTTCTTCACCAAGATGAATAAGCATCATCTGTATCGTGGCGCTAAGCTTTCGACTTCTGTATTGACCATCACTTCCAACGTCGTTTACGGTAAGAATACGGGGACGACTCCCAACGGCCGTAAAGCCGGCGAACCATTCTCCCCGGGTGCTAACCCAGCTTATGGTGCAGAACACAATGGTGCATTAGCTTCCCTGTTGTCCACTGCTAAGATTCCTTACCACTATGCCCGGGATGGCATCTCCAATACATTTGGGGTAACGCCAAACACTTTGGGTCATGATGATGAAGCCCGCAAGGACACACTGGTTAACATGGTTGATGGGTATATGGAAAATAACGGTATGCACTTGAACATCAACGTATTCAACAAGTCCACGTTGATTGATGCTCAGAAGCATCCAGAAGAATATCCGACTCTGACCGTCCGGGTATCCGGCTACTGCGTATACTTTGCTGATCTGACTAAGGAACAGCAGGATGACGTAATTGCCCGTACCTTCTTCGAAACAATGTAACAACAACTTTGGTAAGGAAGGATTCTTCCTTTCTTACCTGGTAAGGGCGTGTGCCTGTGATACGCGCCTTTACCAGGTGAGATCAGCTTTCACGAGATAGGAGTGATGATGATGGGCAATCATACAGCCACCATTGAACGCGTACAAACAAAGAAACCCTTAGTGGGGTTTGTGCATTCCATTGAAACTTTTGGTTCAGTTGATGGCCCAGGTATTCGTTACGTTGTCTTCCTCCAGGGATGTCGGATGCGTTGCGAATTCTGTCATAACCCAGACACTTGGAATATTGGTGTCGGTGATGAGATGACCGTAGATGAAATTCTCAACGATGCCATTCGTTACAAGGCCTTTTGGGGCAAAAAGGGTGGGATTACCGTGTCCGGTGGTGAGGCACTGGTTCAAATCGACTTCGTCTTAGCACTGTTCAAGAAAGCCAAGACTATGGGCATTAACACGTGTCTAGATACCTGTGGTCAGCCGTTTACCTATAAGGAACCATTCTTCAGCAAATTTGCTGAATTAATGAAAGTGACTGACGTATCCTTGGTGGACATCAAGCACATTGATTCAGAACAGCACAGACGGTTGACAGGCTTTAATAACGAGACCGTCTTGGCCATGATCCAATACATGTCTGAACATAATTACCACATGTGGATCCGCCACGTTCTGGTGCCGGAACGGACCGATTACGATGATTATTTGCGGGATCTCGGACACTATATTCACACCTTGAATGCCATTGATAAGGTGGAAGTATTGCCTTACCATACGATGGGTGTCAAGAAATACACTGAACTGGGAATTGATTATCCGTTGGAGGGAATCGAACCACCATCCGCCGATCGAGTTAAGAATGCTGAAAGGCTTCTAGATACAGTCGCTTATCGCGGATATGCGAGTTAATCTCAGACTGAATTGCCCCACCTGTATGCAGGTGGGGTTTTTGTATACAGCTGTCCGGGCAATCGTGTAAAATAGATTGTGAGTGCGAAAGAAGGCGAAGTATCATGAACAATCAACAACTCAGTGCTGCCACATTTTTATTAACTGACCAAGATGATTACTCAGCCGACCAAGAGCGACTCAATCGGGCCATCATGCAATTCATCAAGGACCACTGGCATCATGATGAACACGCTGTATTCGTGTTAACGGGTGACGCCGGTACGGGAAAAAGTGCTGCGATTGCCCGGACTTTCAGTCACATTCAACGGTTGGCCCGGCAGAAGAGCGGATTCTTAGCGGGCAGCCAAAACAACTTGTTGGTGAACCATCAGGAGATGTTGAAGATTTACCAAGAGGTCGCTGGTGCAGATACCGTTTTACACAAAAAGGACTTCGCGAAACCGACGCCTTTTATTAATGACCATGCAAAGACAGGTGTCCGCAACGACATCACTTTCGTAGACGAGGCGCATCTGCTGCTTACTCAGCCAGATCGATTCAATCGATTTGATCAGCACAATCAGTTGACCGAGATTATCCGTCACAGTCGAGTGGTAGTCCTGGTCTTTGATCCGCATCAAGTATTGAAATTAAAGAGTTATTGGGACTGGCCCAGACTGCATGCGGTTATCGACCACTATCCCCATCAAATCTTTGATCTGAGTCATCAGTTTCGGATCAAGGGCGCTCAAACCGTCGCAGACTGGATCAATGCGTTTACTGCTGGCCAGATTTTACCGATACCAGCCACTGACCACTATGATTTCCATGTTTATACCGATGGTACACCGCTTTACCAACATGTTCGGATGGTTAATCAGCGTCACGGCTTGGCCCGGATGTTGGCCACCGCGGATTTTCCTTTTACCGTTTTTGGCAACAAGACGTGGTATGTCCATGCTGGTTCACTGCGGTTACCGTGGGACAAGATTAATATGACAAGTACGCCCTGGGCGCAATTACCAAAAACAATTAATGAAGTGGGTTCAATCTATACGATTCAAGGGTTTGATTTAAATTATGCCGGAATTGTTTTGGGACCAGCAATCGGTTATGATCCACACACCCAGAAACTGCAGATTCATCTCGATCAATACCAGGATACAGAAGCATTCAAAAACCGTTCCGATATTCCTGATTTGGCCCAGGCCAAAACGCAAATCATTCGCAATTCATTGAACGTCTTGTTGAAACGTGGACGATTAGGAGTTGGTATCTACGCAACAGATCCCAACCTGCGCCAGGCTTTAATTGAAGCCGCTCAGGAAAGTGGGCGACCATAATAAACAAGGAGGACAATGGGATGGCCAATGAGCAATTGACCCCAAAGTCATTGCGTTACTTTATCCAGTTGAGTCAAACACTGAATTATACTCAGACTGCCCAAAACTTAGGCATTTCTCAACCGGCCTTAACGCAACAGATCAAGAAGCTAGAAAAGCAATTTGGCGCGCCACTTTTTTATTCGGTGGGTAAAAAGATTTACTTGTCCGAGGCGGGAAATGCTTTGCAGACCGCGGCGACGCAGATCAACGACATTTTAAATAATGCCGCCGATCAGATTCAACAATTTACTCAACCGCAACGCGGCCATATCGCCCTCGGTATTTTATCATCCGCAGAGACATCCGTGTTTGAACGATTTGTGGCCACTTATTTGGGGCAGCATGATGATGTCACTATTGACTTATCATTGCTGAATCGGCGGGAAATTTGGGAGCGATTAGAGAATAACCAAATTGATTTGGCAGTGATGTATTTACCGGATGAAAACATCAAAAACTGGCATCTTTATCGGTCGGAAACCATCACGGCCGATGAGCTGCGGTTAATTTATCCCACTGATCAGGATTTAGGGGATGAAGTGGCTGTGCAGGATGTTCCCCAGCGGCGATGGGTGAGTTATCCGCGGGAATTTTACATTAACAGTCGTCTAACAGAATTATTCCGTAATGAATTAATCGATTCTCCAGATGTTGTGGTGACCATGATGATGCCGGATCAAATCTTTCGGATTGCAGCCCGGCGCGGTTATTATAGTGCACTCCCTGAAAGTTTCTTGAGCATGCACCATGATCCGCGACTCAAAACCGCGTCTTTTTCACCCAGACAAGTACTCGATCTATCGTTTGTGTATCGGCGAGAGAAAATTGCCATTCCCCGAATTCATACCTTCATGCAGGAATGGCATCGGTATCTGCAAGAAAGGGATTACCAGAGTCGGTTACAATTGGGCGATGCGGATTAAGGCGTGTTATACTGAATGAGAAATAACCATTGATGGAGGCTGAATAATGGCAAAAGAACTTGTTTTTGGACATCAAAACCCGGATACCGATGCAATTGCCGCAGCAATTGCATATGCGTATTTGATGAAACAAAAGGGGTATGACACAGAGGCCGTGGCGTTGGGCGAACCTAACGATGAAACCCGATATGCTTTGAATTATTTCCATCACGATGCACCGCGGGTCGTTAAAACGGTGGCTAATGAAGTCGATAAGGTCATGCTGGTAGATCACAATGAGCCGCAGCAATCTGCTCCAGATATTGCTAAAGTAACCGTCACCCACGTGATTGATCACCACCGGATTCATGATTTTAATACTGCTCAACCACTGTATTATCACGCAGAACCAGTAGGTTGTGTCAGCACGATTGTTTACGCAGAATATCAACAAGCGGAAGTCGCGATTCCCAAGGATATTGCCGGGTTGATGGCATCTGCCATTATCTCTGATACATTGTTGCTTAAATCGCCGACGACCACCGACAAGGATTGCCATGCGTTGGCTGCTTTAGCTGAACTGGCCGGTGTGGACCCTGAACAATATGGTCTGGCAATGTTAAAAGCGGGAACGAATATTGCGGACAAGCCGGCTGCGAACCTAATTGATGAAGACGCCAAGAGCTTCACGATGAACGGTCAAAATATTCGGATCGCCCAAGTGAACACCGTAGACTTGGCTGATGTGAAACCGCGGATCCCAGAGTTCAAGGATGCGATGGCGACTGAAGCAAAGAAGGATGCTTACGATCTTTTCGTTGTCATGGTCACGAATATTTTGAACTCTGATACACTGGCAATCGTGGTGGGCAACGACGCGGCTAAAGCAACCTTCGCAAAGGCCTTTAAGACGACGCTCACGGATGACACCGCCGCACTGCCAGGTGTGGTGTCACGTAAGAAGCAAGTGGTACCGCCGTTAACAGAGGCTTTTGGAGGTTAATCCAATGCAGCAATGGTCAATGCACCTCAATCGCGATCAATACGATTTACTGAAAGCGGGTTCCAAAACCGTCGAAATTCGGTTACGCAGTCAGGACGTGGACCAGGTCCAACCCACGGATATTATTCACTTTATCCCCACCCCAGCAAAGCCCAGTCAGTCAGACGAGGAGACACTGGCAGTCGTAACCGATATCAATGATTTTGATACTTTTGAAGAAGGTTTGCGGCATTTTCCGCCAGTTGCCGTGGGTTCGCCGGCCGGTACCAGCGTTCGCGAGATGGTGAATGCGATGTATACCATATACTCACCAGCGGATGAGGCCAAGCATGGTGTCGTATTCTTCACCTTGGATGTTGTGAAGCCAGAATAATCATGTTTTTGCCGCTACTGGTTGCCAGTAACGGTATTTTTTTTGCAAACAACGTATGAAAGTATGTTTCTGGAGCCGTTTTCCCTAGGTTTTACCGCTTAGGCGTGCTACCATTAAGTTGTGCTTAATCGTTTGTCAGAAAGGAGTAATGTGAATGGCTAGTGTGTTGATTTTGGGGGCTGGTTATGCGGGATTACGGACCGCTAAACTATTGGCCAAACATTCGCCACAACTGACTGTCACTGTTGTTAATAAAAACGCGTATCATTATGAATCAACGCAACTACATGAGGTGGCAGTTGGAACGAGGGAACCAGCAGATATCACATTTTCTTTGCGCCAGGCATTGCCGAAAAATGTGGATCTGATCATTGACGAGGTGGTCAAGGTAGACCGTGAAAAGCAGCAAGTTGAACTCGCCCATCACGAGCCGTTGTCTTACGATTATCTTGTTAATAGTTTGGGCTTTGAGTCGGAAACATTCGGCATTCCCGGTGCGGAGGAAAATGGGTTGCCGTTGATCGACATTCCAACGGCTCTAGCCGCGCGGGAACATCTCGAAAAAACATTGGCGCACTTTAATGAGAGTCATGACCCGAATGATTTGCGCATCATCGTGTGTGGTGCTGGTTTTACCAGTATCGAATACTTAGGTGATTTGGTTTATCACTTGCCTGCGTTGATTAATCAGTACCATTTGCCTGCTGACCAAATCAAGATTGATTGTATCGAAGCGATGCCGAAAGTGCTGCCCATGTTTTCACAGGATTTGGCAGATTATGCTGTCCATTATTTGGAATCCCATGGCGTCACTTTCCATACCAGCACGCCTATTACCGCAATTAATCCGGGAGTCGTCGAAAGTAAAGAGAGCTCATTCAAGGCTAATACGATTATTTGGACAACGGGTGTCAAAGGCAGTCACGTCATCGCGGATTCTGGATATGATCAGAAACGAAACCGGGTGGTTGTGCAAAACAACCTTTCGGTGAAGGACCATCCCAACGAATTTGTGATTGGTGATGTCTCGGCGGTTCCTGATCCGGATACCGGCCGGATGTATCCGACCACCGGTCAGATTGCCATAGCTCAGGCTGATGTTGCCGCGAGAAACATTCGGGCGTTAGTTGCCGGACGATCATTAACGGACTTTAAATTTCATAGTCTGGGGACCGTGTGCTCACTGGGACCGACCAATGGGGTCGCGGAGATTTTCATGATGGGTCACTGGAAGTTGAAGGGCCATGTGGTCGGACCAATCAAAAAATTGGTGAACGACCGCTCCGTATTGGAACTGTCCGATATTAAAACAATGCTTGAAAGTAACTAAAAAAGTTGAATGACACAGGGCGACTCAAGCACAGTGGGTTGGAAAAATTCAGTACCTCTGCCTTAAGTGTTGGCCTGTGCCGTTAGTTAAAGGGGGGATATTCATGATATGGGCTGCTAGTGTGTTGGATTTGTCGCGTTTTCAATTTGCGATGACCACAGTTTTCCACTTTTTCTTTGTGCCATTATCTATTGGATTGGCACTTGCAGTAGCAATCATGGAAACAATTTACGTCAAAAATAAGAACCCATTGTACAAGCGGATGGCAAGGTTTTGGGGCAAGATATTCCTATTAAGCTTTGCCGTTGGCGTTGTCACCGGGATTATCCAGGAATTCCAGTTTGGGATGAACTGGTCTAATTATTCTCGGTTCATGGGTGACATTTTTGGTGCGCCATTGGCCATTGAGGCCTTGTTGGCATTCTTTATGGAATCCACATTCATTGGGGTGTGGATGTTTACTTGGGATCGGTTCAAACCGGGCGTCCACGTCATATTCATCTGGCTCACGTGGTTGGGTTCCACACTTTCGGCTATTTGGATTCTGGCTGCCAATAGTTTCATGCAGCATCCGACTGGTTTTGAGATCAACACCCAAACCGGTCATGTGCGTTTAACCAGTTTCATGGCCGTCGTCACTAACCCGCAGCTATGGGTGGAATTTCCCCATGTTATCTTCGCGGCAGTAATGACTGGTGGCATGGTCGTTGTCGGCATGAGTGCGTTTGGCTTGCTGCGTAAACAGCACCGGACCTTCTTTACAAAGTCCGTTAAAGTTGGCGCATGGTTGGCCTTGGTTGGTTCACTATTAACAATCGGTGCTGGTGATATCCAAACCCGGTTCATCATCAATGATCAACCGATGAAGTTCGCGGCCACTGAGGCGATCTATGAAGATACCAAGAGTCCCGCGCCTTGGCAAGCCGTGGCGCTGATTAATACCAAGGATAAAAAGGTCACCGGCAGTATTGAGATCCCGTATTTATTATCGCTCCTGTCATATCATTCCACGTCTGGTTCCGTTAAAGGTATGAACACGATTAACAAGGAACTGCACGCCAAGTACGATAAAAAATTTGGCAGCGACATGAACTACTATGTCCCGGTGAAGACACTATTCTGGAGTTTCCGGTTTATGGCTTTAGCGGGCGTATTGACCGCGTTGCTGACCTTCTTGGCTTTGATTTGGAGTCGGGTTAAAAAGGACACTTTGGCTGATAAACGCTGGTTCTTATGGATTTTGGGTATTTGTACGTATCTGCCATTTGTCGGGACTACTGGTGGTTGGTTAATTACTGAGTTGGGCCGTTATCCGTGGGTCGTTTATGGACTGCAGACGATTGCTGACGCAGTTTCACCCACTGTGACTGCCGGGCAATTGTGGTTCACGAATATTGTTTACTTCTTACTGTTCTGCATGACTGGTGGCGTCATGATCTTTTACGCACGCCGGACATTGCATCAAGGTCCAGAAGACGATGCCCCGGTGCCAAGTGCTAAGCAGCCTGCTCAGGGTCACACGGCAGCAAAGGAGGCGTATGGCGCATGAGTATCTTACAATTATTGTGGTATGGCGTAATCGCCTTACTGTTTGCCATTTTCCTGTTTCTGGATGGTTTTGATTTCGGTGTGGGGATGGCAACACGTTTGATCGCGAAAACCCCAGCTGAACGTTCCCTTTATATGCGGGCGATTGGGCCCCATTGGGATGGCAACGAAGTTTGGCTGATTACCGCCGGCGGGGCGATGTTTGCGTCATTTCCGTTATGGTATGCCAGTTTGTTCTCTGGTTATTACATTCTCTTGTTCTTAACGCTGGTTGCTTTGATCCTGCGGGGTGTCTCATTTGAATTTGCGAGTCATGCCCAGACACCAAAGGAACTGAATGTCTGGCAGTGGGCAAACTTTTGCGGCAGTCTGTTAGCGCCATTCTTTCTAGGAATGATGTTGACAAGTTTAATCCAGGGTGTACCGATGGATGCCCAGGGGAATATCTGGGCTAACTTTTGGCAAGTCTGCAATTGGCTTTCGATCGTCGGCGGTATTGCGACTGTGTATTTCTCCTTCTTACATGGTTTGCATTTTCTGAGCTTGAAACTGCCTGCAGATGATTCACGGCGGATGCTGCATGTATCCAGTAAAGTTTACTGGATCGCTTATCCGGCACTGATTGTCTTCGTCCTGTTAGCATTCTTCCAAACAGACTTTTATCGGGCACGGCCCATTTCAACCTGGTTGATTACTGTGGTGATTTTACTCGCGACAGTGGCGGGGCACTGGGCTGCAACCCATGTTCGCGGCGGTATTGCCTTTATTGCCACGGGGATCACATTGGCTGGCGTGATTGCGTTCATCTTTAATGGCCTGTTCCCCCGCGTGTTGATTGCCACCAACCCGAAATACAGCATGTTGATCAAGGATGCAGCAGCTTCGCCCAAGACATTGTCCATCATGACCATTGTTCTGGTATGTCTTTTGCCAGTTGTTTTGATCTACCTTATCTGGAGCTATTACATCCAGCGCAAGCGTTTATCCGCACAGGATATTTCCACGGGTGAAAGTGGTTATTAACCGATTAACAATTAAAGGAGTCTTACTGTGATCGACAAGAGCCTTTTGAAATTTCCCCACATTCGCCAGAAAATGCTTTTATTAGCGGTGTTGTCATTCGTGCAAGCGGTGGCCATCGTCGGGCAAGCAGTGGGATTATCAAGGGCGCTCGTAGCGATTTGGCAGTTACAAAAATTATCAGCATTGTGGAAACCAATGCTGGTTTTTTTTAGTGCTTTTATTTTACGTCAGTTAATGGATGTGGCGAAGAACCAAGTCGCTACCCATTATGCGGATGCCAACGTTACGCGCCTGCGGCCAGTATTACAAGCGCATCTATTCGGGTTAGGTCCGGCATATTTACATCGTCATGGGACCGGCTCCATTGTGACAGTCCTGATTGATGGGTTGGATGAAGTGAAAACGTACATTCAAACCGTCCTGCCCAAAATGACGGATATGGTTTTTGTCCCATTGTTGACCTTAATTTACGTCACCTATGAGAATTGGTTAAGCGGTTTGGTATTATTCATCATGTTGCCGTTGATCTTTTTCTTCATGGCAATTCTAGGCCTTGCTGCCCGAGCAAAATCTAATCAGCAGTATGCCGATTTTACCCATTTGAACAACACCTTTGTGGACACCATTTTAGGATTGTCGACATTAAAGATGCTGGGAGTGGCCAAAGACTACGAAAAGGACATTTATTCCGTCAGCGAACGTTTCCGCAAAAAAACAATGAGCGTGATCAAAGTGGCTTTGACATCGACTTTCGCCCTCGACTTTTTCACCACATTGGCCATTGCGATCATTGCCGTTTTTCTCGGCTATCGGTTGATTGATGGGGGAATCGTCCTGTATCCGGCACTGGTCAGTTTGATTTTAGCGCCCGAATTCTTTTTACCTATTCGGCAATTTGGTGACGACTATCATGCCACACTGAATGGTAAAAACGCGTTGGCCCAGGTCAATAATGTATTGGCCGAGCCTTTACCAAGCAGTCAACCCACCATTTCATGGGCGGGGTGGCGACCGGATAGTACCTTACAACTGGATCACGTGAATTTTCGGTATGCGGATGCGGCAAAGGGGATCAACGCCCTGACAGACATTCAGATCCACGCCCAAGGTATGGAAAAAATTGCCGTTGTTGGTCGTTCAGGGTCAGGAAAATCCACATTGCTTAACTTGTTGGCCGGGTTTAATCAACCTGCCGCTGGCAGTCGAATCATGTTGGATGATCATTCTTTGAATGGTTTTAACACACCGGCATGGCAGGATCAGATTAGTTACATTCCCCAAGCGCCGTACATTTTCTCGGCAACAATTGCCGACAACATTCGTTTCTATGTCCCCCAGGCAACACCTGACGCTGTTCAGCAAGCTGCGGCCGGTGCCGGCTTAACGGATTGGTTAAACGAACTCCCTGAAGGATTGGCTACAATGATCGGTGAGGGCAACCGGGGGATCAGCGGGGGGCAAGCACAGCGGATTGCTCTGGCCCGGGTATTGGTTGACCGTCAGCGGCGTATTTTGCTGTTTGATGAACCCACTGCCCATTTGGATATTGAGACAGAGTACGATCTAAAACAAACACTGCTGCCGATCATGCACGATCATTTAGTGATTTTTGCCACCCACCGGTTACACTGGCTACCAGACATGGACCAGATCATTGTTCTGGAACATGGTCGCATCAGCGAGCAGGGAACGCTTTCCCAATTGCGCGGGCAGGGTGGGGCACTGGATCATTTAATTGCAGAAATGGGGGGAAAACAGCATGCACGATTCAAAGCATAAATCCGTTCGGCTGCGGGATTATATTCACGCCTGGCACGACGATCATTGGTTTTGGCCTTTCTTGAAGCAAAACAAGGGTTTATTGGCGATCATCTTTTTAGTCGGTCTGATCACCTTTGTCTGTGCCGCCGCCTTGATGTTTACCTCCGGCTATTTAATCAGTAAATCAGCCACCCATCCCTATAACATTCTAGCTGTATATGTCCCGGTGGTTCTCACTCGGGCATTTGGGATTGGCCGGCCTACCTTTAAATATTTGGAACGAATCAATAGTCATAATTGGGTGCTCGGAGTGGTCTCTAAATTACGGGTCCAGCTCTATCAGACGTTAGAAAAAGATGCCGCATTTTTACAGGAACACCAAAAAACGGGTCAAATTTTTGGCTTACTGGCTGATGACTTAGATCACTTAGAAAACTTTTATTTGCGCAGTATCTTCCCAACCGTAGTGGCTTACTTGGTGTGGCTAGTCGTGACCATCGCTGTAGGCATTTTTACTTGGACTGGGACAATCTTAGTCGCATGTGTCTTAGCATTGGTGTTGATTGTGACCCCACTATTTTCCCTGCGGGTAGCCGCCAGCGGTTATCAACTGCAGAAACAGCATAAAGCCCATGAATACACGACCGTGACGGAACACTATTTAGGCTTGGCGGACTGGGTCATTACCCATCGAAAGGACGCATTTATCACGGCCGGTGCTAAAGACGCGGCCGTTAATCAGCAAAGCGTGGCAGACCAAGAAAGGTTCCAACGGTGGCGTAATTTTGGTATTCAAGTTCTATTTGGCGTTTTAGCGATTGGATTAATCATCGGGAGTCAACATTTCCTAGGCACCTCGAAACAGTTGGCCAACTACGCGGCCGCAGTTGTATTGTCCTTATTTCCCTTGATCGATTGTTTCTTACCGGTGGCGCAAGCTATGGCCGAAGTGCCACTGTATTCTGATTCATTAGCCCATTTGAATGCTTTAACAGCCTCAGTGACTCAGCATCAGCCAACACCTGTAGCCCAGCAGCCATTGACCACCCCCATTGAGACAATTCGTTTTGACCACGTCTCCTTTGCCTATGGACCGGATCAACCGCAATTGTTGGATGACTTCAGTTTGACGATTCATGCGGGTGAAAAAGTGGCCATTTTGGGCCCGAGTGGTGAGGGTAAAACGACGATTCTCCAGTTATTACTGGGGGATTTAATCCCACAAGCGGGTACAATTACTGTCAATGACATCCCAGTCGCTGCATTGCAAGATGAACGTCCCACTTTGTTTGGGTACTTGAATCAAGCCCCATTTCTGTTCAATACCACAATTCGTGACAATATTCGCCTGGGCGCACCCGCTGCCAGTGATAAGCAGATCATGACCGTGCTGGATGATGTCGGGTTGGGATCTCTCGTCCAGCAGTTACCTGATGGCCTGGGTACCCCTGTGACCGAATCGGGGCAGCGCTTTTCTGGCGGTCAGCAGCAGCGCTTGGCATTAGCCCGCATTCTGCTCAAAAAAACACCCATTCTGCTGCTGGATGAACCGACGATCGGTCTTGATCCAGTGACAGAACAGGCGTTAATGCAAATGGTGATGCAGGTGAGTCGCAACCGAACCTTAATCTGGGTCACGCACCATTTACAGGGATTAGAAACGGCTGACCAGGCGATTTTTCTCACCAATGGCAAGATCACCATGGCTGGCAAACCAGCTGACCTTTATCGTGACAATGCTCGCTTCCAACAGCTGTATCAGTTAGATGTGGGCGCTTTGTAAAGTAGTGGCCAAGTATTCGGTGATTTGGACGAGGGGCCTGCGCGCAGGTTGATCCGGTAGTGCTGTGAGGGCCTCTTGGGCCGTTGCCAAAAACGATTCCGCCACACGAACTGTCTCATTCTGGATGTCGGGATGGCCCTGTAAAAAGACGAGAATATCCCGCACAGGGGCCTGATTGCGCAACAATGAGGTGAGTGTCGGGTATCCCTGCATACCGATCCGTAAGGGTAACGTGTATACGCCGGAGCTTAAATCACTGAGCTTGGGTTTGCCTGAATCCTGGCGCAAGCGGAAATCATCGATATCATCCAAAATTTGAAAAGCAATTCCCATATTTTCCCCGAAGATTGTGGCATACTGGTTTGTTGGCGCAGTTCCAGTTGCCAGCCATTCCCCAGTGCAGGCCGCTAAACCAAAAAGGGCTCCCGTTTTCCCACGGACCGTGGCAATGTAATCACTCACATCCGCTGTTAACGAATAGGCGTCGGCAGCTTGTTGCAGTTCACCAGTCAATATCCGCTGCATCACCCGGGCGTGGTATTGGGCGAATGCGATATCTGGGGCAATTTCAGTGACTAACCGAAAATATCGTGCTAGTAATTCATCCCCAAGATAGATCGCAGCATGATTGCCGTGGTGCATCTGCAGAGTAGGCTGGTGTCGACGAATGGGCGCTTCGTCTAACACATCATCATGAATCAAGGTTGCTAGATGCAGTATTTCAATCGCCGCAGCGCCAGAAATAACCTGCTTGGACAAGACTGTCGGTTCGGCTTGAGCCAGTTTAGCAAAGAGGATAGTCATGGCAGCTCGCCACATTTTTCCCGTCGTCCCCAGCGCCCTTTTATAATCCGCGGCGTAAAGAGGTACTGGCAGCTGTTGCGCCTGCAGTTCTGCTTTGACAGCAGCCAAGGCGGGCGCGATGGGGCCAAAATTAATTGCCTTAATCCCTTGATTCATCTTCATTACATTTTTCCTCGGTTCCTTACTCGAATATACTCACTATACCGAAAGACAGGAACCCTGTCGAGAATAGACATACCCAATCATTGGAGGACTCATGTTGGAAGCATTTTTCGAATTAGTGGAAATAAAAGCAAAAACGGCGTCATTTTTTCCCTTTCTAATGGGAATTTTGTACTGTCTATGGAATGTTCCGGATATACCGCTCGACTGGTGGAATTGGTTAATCTTTATCATCGCAGCCTTCCTGTTTAACATGGCTGTTGATGCCAATGACAACTATCAAGACTATCGGCGCGCATTGCATAACGGCGCGGAGAAATTTCGTTTGGAAACGAACGTCATTGGTACTCGCCACCTCTCTTTACGTCGCGTAGGGTGGTTAACGGTGGGGTTAGTCACAATCGCTGCGGGGCTTGGAATTTGGCTCGTCGCCAAAACGGGTTGGCCGCTTTTGTGGATGGGTCTCTTCTGCTTCTTAGTGGGTATCCTTTATGCTGCGGGGCCTTGGCCAATCGCCAGTTTGCCAGTGGGTGAGTTTTTTAGCGGATTTACGATGGGCACAATGATTTTAGTGATCACAGTCTATGTCGGTGCGGGTGCAGCAGTCACGCTGACCGGAAAGACGATTGGCGGTATCCTACTGGTCAGCAGTCCCTTGGCCTTCGCCATCGGGGCGTTGCTGTTGGCCAATAACATCGCCGATTGGCAAGAGGATCTCACCTTAAAACGGCACACCATTGTGTCCTACATTGGCCAGCGAGGCGGTTTGATCATGTGGTACGGTCTGTATACTGCCGCCGGAATGGGTTTGGTGACTGCAGTGATCCTGCACTATTTACCCGTTCTCAGTTTGTTGGCGTTTGTGTGTCTGCCAAAGGTCGTCAACAATTGTCGTCAGTTTGCCGCGCGCCCAGAAAAGAAACCAAGTTTTCACTTTGCCGTCCAAAACCTGGCAATCATCTCGTTATGTGTCACATTGGCCACTGCTGCAGGCGTTTTTCTCCATTTTTAAATGCGCTAATGCGTCTTCTTTGCAGTTGTGTTTCAATAACACAGATTAATCGGCTTGATTTCCAAAATATGGTAAGATTACTCTAACGGCGCAGATTTCGCGCAACTCAGTCAATGAAGGTGATTTTGATCAATGGACCAAAATAACGAGCCAATTCCTAGTCGGCGCGATCCGAACCGGGGGAAGAAAAACAAAATTTGGAAGATTATTCTCCTGATTGCAGTGCTCTTCATCGCTGCTGGAACAGCCTATGGGGTAAAACTCGCAACAGAGGTTAAAAATACCGCGGATAAAACCTATGTACCAACGAAGAAAAAGTTGCCCGTAGTTGATTTATCCCAACAAAAACCTTTTTCAGTGCTTTTTCTTGGAGCCGATACTGGGACGGATGGACGCGATGGTTATCGCGGTAATTCCGATACGATGATTTTAACCACTGTTGATCCGCAAAGCAAAAAAACAACGATGGTGTCTATTCCCCGAGATACGGCAGTACAAATCATTGGGACTAAAGAGTTTACATACCAAAAGATCAATTCCGCTTTCAACATCGGCGGAGCGACGATGGCGATGGAGACTGTGGAGAAGCTATTCAATGTGCCGATTAACTATTATGCACTCATTGATATGGCCGGTCTGAAGAAAATGGTAGATGCCGTGGGTGGTGTGGACGTGGATGTCCCATTCTCTTTCACGAGTACCGAAACTGGTAATCAGCATTTTACGAAGGGAAAGATGCATCTCAGTGGCGATATGGCGTTAGCCTATTCGCGGATGCGTAAAGAAGACAACAGCGGCGATTTTGGTCGGCAAAAACGTCAGCAACAGGTAATTAGCGCAGTCGTCGGTAAAGTCATCTCCTTGAACAGTTTAACGCGCGTCCAAAGCATTCTGGATGCAGTCAGTGATTCGGTGAAAACAAACATTAAACTCGGTCAGCTGATGACCATGTACCAAAACTATCGTGGCGCACTCAAAACCATTAAACAGGACTCTTTGAAGGCCAAGGGGGCGTTCATTACCCAAAATGACCAGCAAATTGCTTATGTTGTTGCCCCGACGGATGACTTGCAGCGTATTTCTGATCAAAGCAGGGCGGCATTGGGTTTGGACAAAGAAACCTTAGACAATGAAGAAACCCGGCAAAACAAACTGCAAACTAATTTTGACTGGAATACTGATGCGAACCAATACACCTATCAATTCTTTCCCCAAACGGGAACAAGCAATAATTAGCGGTTAACAAAACGAGAATCATAGTCGTCATAATGACGACTATGATCCTCGTTTTGCACTCTGGCAGATTAATGGTGATCGTGGGTACGACGATCGGTACGGGACAATGGTTGTTTGTTGTAAGCCACCCGAATAATCAATTCTGGCAGTTGCACTGTCTCCGGATGATCCTTTTTCTCTTCCGGAATGGACAATTCAGCTAACGCAAACTGGTAATCCGCCGTTAACCCAGCCGCATCACCAAACCCGATTCGATCAATGACCCCGATGGGTTTAGCCGTGAGGGCATTGGTCCCCGCCACCACTTGCAATTGGCCATTGGTAGTCGGCGCCAAATCAAAGTAGGGGATAGAGCGATGTCCCGCTTGATTTACCGGCAGTTCCTTGAGCAGCTGATCCTGACTAAGATGCGCCATTAGTTGTTGAAAGAAGGCTTCTTCGTCTGCATTGGCAGTAATGTGGGCCGGTAATGTTTGGGATGGATCAAAGATGCCATTACTGGCGACACCGACACCAGTATGTGACGTGCTCACCTGAGCTGCTTCCGGTGTTCCCAGTACTTTGGCTACTTTTGGCGAAATATCGAATTTCGCCTTTTTCTTCGTAAAATAGTACACGATATTTAAGTAAATGAAATAAAGTAAAATCAGAAAGATCGCGGCATAAATTGCCCCTCGTGCGTACCAGCCATTATGAAAGGCCAATACCGCAATATAAGCCAGATAACCGTCACCGGCCAGCGCCGCAATAGTGTATGCTTGGTTCAACGGACGACTGTTGATGTTGAAGTATCCTAAAATATGGGTGATCGTGTCAAGAATTGTCAGCATGTATCGGTGCTCCTTTCATCATGAGTTGCTGCCAGCAGTCGCTTTACCGGTGGTATTATCAGTACCACCTTTATTCGTGCCGGTGGTGGTGCCTTGGCTGGTGTTATCCTGATTATTGCTGCTGGATGTCGATTCATCGTTTTGACTACTCGATGATGAAGATGTCTCCGTGGATGAACTGGAATTATCAGCGCTGCTTTGATCAGAATTATCATTACTAGATGTACTGGCCGATTGACTGCTGCTTTGATCGTTATTATCATTATCGTTGCTGGCACTGCTTGACTCAGGTGCTACTGAAGAACTGCTGGGCGTATTCGGCTTTTTACCACTCGGCGCCGATGAGGTGCTGGCCGAGCTGCTGGAACTCTTTCGTTCCACTCGGGCTGGATTGGTCGTCGGGGTGGTATTCGCCACCCAAATATTAGTCCCAGCGACCAAGATGATGATGGCCACAATGGCCCCAGGCCGTAAAAGCGGGGGTATTCGTTTATCCATGGGTTCCGATTCTCCTTAATACAAAATGCTTTCAAGGCTAAGAATACCGCTAAATCACGGTTTTGGTAATTAAGTATGCGTAAATATTGAAGGGCAGGGCGATAAAAAATGGAGAAGTTTCATGAAGCGTTTGGTGTCTATGGCATCATTACTAAGGCTCAACAGCTGGCAGTCATTAAAAAAACAGGGGGACCCTATCGTAATCGATATGATTTACCAGGTGGGACCCCAGAAAATGGCGAAGAATTACAGCAGACTTTGCAACGTGAAATCAAAGAAGAGACATCTCTTTCTGTAAAACGCTTTCATCAGCTGGGAATTACGGGATTTCGCTATCCCTGGGACTATCAACAATGGCACTGGAATCAGCATTTATGCGTCTTCAATTGGATTGACAGTTATACGGGCCAAATTGCTGATAATGTCGCGCAATTTGCCGGTCAAGACGCCTTGGGTGCATTATGGTTGCCATTGGATCAAATTTCGTTAACCACATGTTCACCATTAGTGGTTAAAGCCGCTCAGACGATCATTCAAAATGGTCAATTCGATGCGACTGAACAAAATTTTACGCACTGGACAGTTTTAACAACACCTGTATATTAAGCGTAGCATGAATAGACGTTAGGTTCGTGATCAGAATGTGACGAAAAATATTGATGTGGCAAACTAATCTGCGGATTCGGTTTCTAACACGTCAGCTGATCACTTATCAATCAGTAATCATCTACCATGCCGCAGAAACGACATCTCAGCATTAATTCACGGAATGAGTTTTGATTCTTTGTTTTACGGAAATCCATGATCAGCCATTTTAGTTGGCGCCATGATCCAGCAATCAAACCATATTCAACAGATTCAACAGCACCTGATGAATACCGGAAAACCAAGTTTTTGAGAGATTGGGACCAGCAGCACTGGATTTGGAGAAAATATTGGCTTCCCATAATATACATTATGTTAACTAGAATATCAATTTAGACAGTGCTGACCACTCCCCTCCGTTTAAAACATGTTCTTCTGTTCCAATGTGCCCTCAAAAAAACAGTTATTCCATTTTTGGACACCATCACGTCACCGTCAATTCAGCAACCAAATCTCATCGTCAAAATATTTTTCTTGAAAGTGCGTTCGTCGTCGAATTTCATCAACTGTGATCAACCGAAATTTTGGGGTCACGATCCATTTATCTTCACTGTCATTGCGGCGATGAATTATTCCAATGACAAACCCAGTCATCTGTTTAACCGGTTCGTTCATATCAAATACATAAACGTCCTGCCGCTCACCATCACCACCAATAATTCCCGGTACATAACCGTAATTCACTGGATACTGAATTGTCGGATGTTCAGGATGAATACTGCCCAGGGGCCGATCAATCACCACTTGCACATGCAATCCGATAATCATCGGTGCAGCCAATTCTTTCCCTTCTTTCTGTCTGTCTTACTGTCTGTATTAAGAATATAGTGCCAATGCGGAGCAATCGGAGATTGCACAGCATTGGCACGCCGGCCTAACTACTGGTCATCGAGTTTCAACCACAACGCACCGACACCTACTGCAGCTGCAGCGCCGACTACCAGGATGCCCGTCAATGCAAATTTAAAAATCGTGAGCCCACCCACAGCAAAAAGCAAAATACTGATGAACGGATGTCGCAAAATAGCCCCGAATAACTTGATGATCAAGTACAGGATAATGATGATCGCGACAACGGCCCCAATGGCGATGGCACCGCCCAGTGAGTGCTCCCTGGCCAATGGCATGGCACTTGCGATTAAATCCATAATAAAACCACCCTGCCTTTCTGTCCGTCTATTATAACCGGCACACAGGGTGGTTGCCAAGATCTCACCAACGAAAACAACGGAACCTTAATCAGTCATCAGTATTGTTAGTTCGTTCTGGTTGGGTCAATGATTTAATCTGCCACTGACGATTGTGCAACTCCACGGTGGCCCGATAGGCA
The DNA here is from genome assembly GCF_001435585.1 of Schleiferilactobacillus perolens DSM 12744. GTDB lineage: Bacteria > Bacillota > Bacilli > Lactobacillales > Lactobacillaceae > Schleiferilactobacillus > Schleiferilactobacillus perolens. The sequence goes on along the minus strand of NZ_AZEC01000002.1, from coordinate 60,422 downwards.
TACGTCTGGGCCGAGGCATCGGTGTCGTCATCATCACTGGCGGAATAGCGGACTGTAAACGGTAGCTGGACCCCCGCACCGCCTTGACCTGTGAATGATGGATTCGTCGTGACATTTGTATCAATGTCAATTTCGCCGATGTGGGCATTTGACATGTATTGTTGCGCGTGGTCAAGCAGTCTTTGATAGGCTTTGTTTTTAGTACCATCCACAAAGTAATCAGGTAACCGTTGCGAATCACTGTCTTGATCACCATTGCTGACGGCTTCAATGCCTTCGAAGACATCTTCAATCAGATCCTCGGCCTGATCCTGCGTGGGTGTGTCCGCAGCGTTACTGGTAGTATTACCAGCGGCATCTTGTTTTGCCATATCTGCTGCAGTATCTGGAAAAGTCAGGTCGACATGAGGGTCGTCGCTGCCCACCAGGTCAATGACCCGGCGAGACTGGGCAGTCTCTTTTCCCTGAGTCTCTTTAGCTACAAATGTATAACGGCCAGGGACGTAAGGTCCAATGCGGTGATTGCGGACCGTCCCGGTCACGCCGCGCAACAATGTGTTATTCACAGTCACTTGCGTTGTCGTGCCATTGGTGGTCAAGCGAGGATGAATCCCCTCCACTTTGAAACCATATCGGGGGAAGATACCCCATTTCATACCAATCCGCTCAAATTCAAGGCCGTCAATCACCTCATCGGCTTCGTCAGCAGCTGCTGCACGTTTTAGTTGGGCAATTTTGTCTGGATGAGCTTGCAAATAAGCTAGCAACGGTTTCACATTGGTCGCAGTGAGTGTCAAATCATAGTCCTCCGCAGATAGTACCGCCAATGCCTGACCAGCATCATTGCTCTTGAGGGCCGTGATTGCTGTATCTAACTGTTTGTTGCGAGAACCGTTCAACCAATAACCGGTCCCGTATGATGCGCCTAGGATGACGATAATGCTCAATAAAGCAACCCACCAACGACGCATTTTTATTGTTTTCATATAATTAATCTGCCCCTCCTCATCAAAATAATGAATGCCTTTTCACAAGCATAGCATATTAAAATGTGGGAAAGCTAGAAAAAAATTAAGCGTGGGCGGCCAGCACCTGATCCAGTACCTGTAACACGCCGTAATCGTCGTTGCTGCCGGTGACATAATCGGCATACTGATAAATTCCCGGATTGGCGTTGGCGACCCGGTACCCATATTTCACAGTCTGCAGCATTTCTGCATCATTGAATGTGTCGCCAAAGGCCATCATTTGATCGGTGTGTACACCAAGCTTTGCGCCTAATTGACGCATCCCTTGCCCTTTGTTCACGCCAGGGTTCATGATATCGATCCAATTGGCATCGGACACCACGACGGAATAACGATCCGCAAACCGCGGTGCAAACACCTGGTCATACTGGGCCTGACTGTTATTTTTGGGGAAATAAATCGTAAACTTATTGGCCTCCGTGGTCACTGTGGACAGATCATCGACTTGAATCACATTGGCATAAAAGGTCTTATAAAAAGGCAAGAAACGTGCATCAGCCTTGGGAATATACGCCGCATCCAGACCGCACACAATCGGATGACCATCGACTGTTTTGTCAGTGAACCGAATCATTTCGTGATAATCTGCGACTGGAATCAGCGATTTATACACATTCTTTCCGTGGACATAAACCGCTCCGCCGTTGTCACAAATATAAGCCAGCTCATTCTTTTCTTTTTCAAAAAGCCGTTGCAGCGTATAAATTGGTCGACCGCTGGCAATTGTGAATTGCACCCCCACATTGTGCAACCGTTGGATGTAATCACCAATCTTTGGCGGCAGCTTCCCGTCCTCAGTGAGTAAAGTATGATCCATGTCCGTGGCAATGAGCCGAATGTTGTTCATTAGTGTCGGATGCTCCTTCTTCAAGTTATTCATTATCTATCGTCATGTTACCGGTTACGTTATGCGATTGCTAGCGAAAACGGCGAGATGAAACAATCTCCGCCAATTATAACAGACGAAAAAAAGATTGAGACAAACGTCCCAACCTTTTGTGTCTTCTATGCTTACGGACGTATATCAGTCTTCGATGTGCGGATTGCGGAACAATTGAACCACATCAACCGGCGTCTTAGCCGCTTTGAGGTCCTTAATAAACGACTGATGCGTCAACAACTTTGCTGTGTTAGACAGATAGTGCAGATGCGCACCGTTGTCTTTTTCAGGAATCAAGAAGGAAATCATTGTGTCAATTGGTTGATTGTCAAATGATGGCCAATCCGTGACAGGCTTGGTCAACCGCACGACCAGCATGGCACTCCGCTCAATACTGGCATCCTGAGCATGGGGAATGGCAATGCCCTGCTCCATACCAGTTGAACTCTCCTTTTCTCGGTTCAGATACTTTTGATAGACCGCTTCGGCATCGGTAGCAATTCCTTTAGCCACCGCTAATTGTGCTAATTGATGCAGTGCATCATTGCGGTTAGTTGCCGATAAATCAAACTCTACTTGGTCCGTATTGAGAATGTCTGCTGGATTAACTGTAGCGTCGTTTCCCCCAGTCGGTGCTGTAGTTTGCGGAGCCGCTGGTTCATCACCGGCGTCCCCGGTACCAAAGATGTCCACACCAGCTGTTTCCACCACACCACCGTGTTTCTTAGCAGAGCGACCAGCAATCAAAGCGAGTAGTGCACCGGAGACTAACGCGCCAATGACGATCCACAATACCCAAAGAATTGGTTTATTCACTAATCCCAGTACCAGGAAACCGCCATGGGGCGCATGAATCGTGATACGCGTGACATATGTCAATACCGCGGCAATCGCGGAACCCACCATGAAGGAAGGAATATTGAGGAGTGGATTCTTTGCGGCAAAAGGAATGGCGCCTTCTGTAATGTGCGTGCTGCCCAATAGGAAGTTCACATACCCTGCACTGCGTTCATCTTTCGTATAGGCATTCTTGTTCATGAGAACGGCAAAGCCAGTGGCCAGCGGCGGTGCAATACAAGCTGCTGAGACGCCCGCCATGAAGTAAAAGTTGCCTTGTGCCAGTAATGCAGTCCCGGTGATGTAGGCGGCTTTGTTGATTGGCCCGCCAAAGTCAGCGGCACACATCACCCCGACAATGACCCCTAAGAGAATTGGATCAGCCGTTTGCATGCCCTTCAAGAAGCTCATCATACCCTTGTTCAAGTCCGCCATGGGGGTGGAAATCACCCACATGATCGTCCCGGCAATGAAGGCGCCGAGCACTGGATAGAGAAAGATGGCTTTCAATCCGCGGAATTCTTTATTCGGTAACGGTTGTAAAACCTTTTGTAGGAGTAAAATGACAGCCCCGGCAATATACCCGCCGACAATGCCGCCTAAAAACCCGGTGCCATTTACAAACGCGATCATGCCGACGATAAAGCCGATGATTAAACCGCTGCGTTTGGCAATGGCTTCCGCAATATACGCGCCCAGTACCGGCACCATTAAGTTCATGGCGGTACTGCCAATCGTGTTCAGCATCGCCGCAAAGCTGTTGTATTCTGCACTCTTCACGTTGGCACTATCGATTCCCCAGAACATGGAGACGGCCATCAATACCCCACCGGCGACAACGAAAGGCAGCATGTGAGAAATACCATTCATCAACGAAGTATAAACCAAGTGCCAGAAACTGGTCCCACTGCTGGCGGCTTCATCACTCACTGCACTTTTTGCTGCTCCTGCCAAGTTGGCCTTGAAGATGGGAGTGCTCGGTGACAACGCCCGCTTGATTAAATTCTCCGGCTCTTTGATACCATCAGCTACAGGCACCTGGACCACTCTTTTACCGGCAAAACGGTCAGCGTCCACATCCACATCTGATGCGACGATCACCGCCTTGGCGTTGTTAATTTCATCTGCCGTTAACGGATCATCCACCCCGGTCTGACCGTGGGTTTCAACCTTCATTGAGTATCCCATTTTTTTGGCCGCATTTTCCAATGCCTCTTGAGCCATATAGGTATGGGCAATCCCGGTCGCACAACCGGTGGCCCCAATCAGATCATAAGTCGCCATTATCCATCAACCTCCTGAGTTTGAACCGTGATTTGATTCAATAATTCATCCACGTGTGCAAAATCCGTGATCCACGATGAGCGGGCGGTATCACTGCCCGCGGCCAGCGCGTATTTTAAGTTCTCGGCGGGGTGTTTGCCCTGCATTAACCCGGCGACGAAGGTACCGAGCATGGTATCCCCAGAACCCGCTGTGTTGAGAACCGCGACCTTGGGGGCATTACCCACCAGGATTTGCGTGGGCGTGATCAGTGCAGCTCCATCGCTGCCCATGGACAACAATACGTTTTGGGCACCTTCATGAACGGCGCGCTGGCCAAGCCGCAATACGTCTGGTAAATCCGTCGCCCCGCTGACGCCATACCAGCTTTTCAGTTCTTCTTCATTGGGCTTGATCAAGTAAGGGTGCAGCGGCAACACCTCTTTGACTGCTGGATAGGACGTGTCAATAATCAAACGAAACTTATTTTGTTGCGCCAATCGACCAATCTTTACCAAAATGTCGGGATCAATTCCCTGTGAGAAACTGCCAGAAATGATTAACCAATCACTGGCGGTAAGCTGAGTCAGCTGCTGCCACAATTCTGCTAACTCCGCAGCACTGACGTGGGGGCCAGGATTGACTTGCTTAAATTCTTCCCCCGTCTCTCGGACATGGGTGAATACATTAATCCGCGTCGTCCCGCTGCTGCGGACGAAGTGATTAGGAATCCCAGTCGCAGTAAGCACCTTGGTGATGTAATCTAAGGTAAAACCGCCGCCGATGCCCCATGCCGTGTTAGCGACGTGCTGACGGTGTAGAATGAAAGAAACGTTCACCCCTTTACCATTGGCTTGCGCCTGGAACCCATTCGTGCGATTCACCTGATTCGGCTTTAATTGATCGGTATCCACGAATAGGTCGATAGCTGGATTTAATGTAAGCGTGTATATCATGTGCTGACCCCTTTTCTCAATCTCTATCTTAATTGTACCCATGTCGAACGGAAAAGGTTTTCTAGTTTGCCGAGCCGACAGTCAAAACTGAAAATGTTTACATATCACACCCTGGAGGATGCAAAATGGCCAAACTTAGCGCCGCTGAAAAGTACTTAGTCAATTTGATTCAGGCTCAACGTTCTAAAGTCCAAAAAATGTCGATTACCCAACTGAGTGAATACGCCAACGTCTCCACCGCTACCGTGGTTCGAACAGCGAAGAAGCTGGGTTATTCCGGTTTCACTGAATTTCGTCATGCGCTGGCGCACCCTGACCAAAAATCGCCCGAATATGCCATTTTGCGCCAGGTCGACAGTAAAATTAAACAAGTGATTCTGCAAAATCAAGTAGAAATGGAACGTACGATTGAAAACTTAAATGAAGCCACCATTGACGAGGCGATCATGCAAATTCAAAAAGCAGCCGCAGTGTATGTTTTTGCCCGCGGCTTATCAGAAATGATTGCGGAAGAAGTGACCCTCAAACTGCAGCTGGTCGGCAAATACGCCGAAATGTTCCGTGACCCCAATATTATTATGACAATTGCTCGGCGTATTCGCCCGGGTTCGGTTGTGTTGATTATCACGCTCAATGGGGAAACGCCAGAATTAGTGGCCGCCGCCAAAATACTCGATCAAAACGATGTGCCGATTGTCACCTTCACGACCAACGGTGAAGCCCCCATTATTCAGTACACAGATACCCTATTTCTAGGTTTCCAATCCAAAACGACATATTTCAGCGAATATGAAGTTCATTCCCGGCTTCCCTTGCAAATTATGACTCGGATTTTGCTTGATGCCTATGTCGTACGAACCACATAAAAAGCCGACGTATCTGCAGATACGTCGGCTAAAATAGAATGTTTACGCAGTCGCGTGAAAGTCACCGCGCACGTCCTGTAATTTTGTTAAAATCTGTTCCAACACAGCGGTTCGATCGGCAATATTGGTGACGAAATCATAGCGATCGCCGTCAATCTGCATTTTTGGACTCTTATCGTAATGACTGTACCAAGTATCGTAATAGTCGATCAATGTCTTATAGTATTCCGTCAACGATGGATCTGTGCTAAGTTGTTCATAGGGTCGGCCCCGTTTCGTGATGCGGTTGACCATCGTCTGGTAGTCCACGTGAATATCGATCAATAGGTCTGGCGCTTTCTTGGGTAAGCCTTTCAGCTCTTCCATCATGTTATTCAGCAGATCTTTGTAAATCAGGTACTCTTCCTCGGTGGCATTACCATTATCGGTATTCATTTTCATGAAAATGGCGTCCTCATAGATGGAGCGGTCTAAGACGTTATTATCATCCGTTAATGCCGCCTTGATGGAATGAAAACGAGTATTCAGGAAATAAATCTGCAATAAGAACGCGTAAGGATTGCGGGCATCCTTTTCGCCTGCAGCCCGTTTTTCTTCGGCAATTTTGTTACCCTTGTAAAATAACGGCAGTACCGGATTATTATCGACGCTTTCGTAAAACGGTTGGGTCCCTAACCGATCCGCCACAATTTGGGTCAACGAACTTTTACCGCTGCCAATTACACCAGCCATTACTAACACTGTCACTGATTTCCCCTCTCTGCTTTCCAAAAACTCGCCTCTCCGACTCTGGATTGACACCAGTCATCACCTGGCCGGGCGGCTCTTCGATTCTCCGAATTATAACACATCACAGGTTGGGTTGGATGAAGCTTAAGTAAAAACCGATGGCAGCGACAGCTTGGCCGGCATGAATGGTGCCGTCTTTGACGGCGGCAATAATTTCATCGAAGGACACCAGTTTAGAGTTCACAAATTCATCCTGGTCAAAATGCTGCGCACCGCGTTCAGTCGGATCAATCGTGCCCCAAACCAAGGTATTCGTCTCACTGCTAAACCCTTCACTGGTGCTCACCTGGGTCATTGCATGGGGATCGGTCAACGTATAGCCAGTTTCTTCTTTGACTTCCCGGACGGCCGCCTGCAAAGGGGTTTCCCCGGCATCAAGCAGTCCCGCTGGCAGCGAATAGCTCTCAGCATTGATCCCTGCCCGATACTCCACATTGAGTAAGGCTTTTTGCCGATCAGGCGTCAACGCCAAGACAACCGCCGCTGGAATGTGGGTGACCACATCCCGCTCCACATTCAGACCGTCAGGAGTATGAATATGACGCTGACTGACCGTAAAGATACGGCCTTTGAAAACCTCTTTCTCAGAAAGAATTTGTCCTTGCTTGGTTAATTTTGGTAACACGCAACCACATCCCTTTCGCATCAATCAATGATCAGTTTCAGTTTACCACACGATTTTGTGACGATTACAGGCAAAAACTCGCATATTTGCAACACAGGCGGGTACAATTAAGGTATCAGCATGATTGATGCCTACCAATAGAGAGGATGGTTATGATGCCAGAAACGATCTTACAGGCGTTCGAATGGTATCTGCCTAACGATGGCCAGCATTGGGTCCGGTTGACCCAAATGGCCAAAAAAATTAAACACATGGGATTTACAGCAGTCTGGCTGCCGCCAGCTGATAAGTGTGCCGCCGGCGTTGACGATGTCGGTTATGGCACATATGACCTTTACGATCTTGGCGAATTTGATCAAAAAGGAACGGTCCGCACCAAATACGGTACCAAGGACGAATACTTAGCATGTATCAAAGCACTCCACGAAGCAGGTCTCAAGGTTTACCCGGATATTGTTGTGGATCACTTCATGGGTGCCGACGAAGCCGAAAACGTGAAGGCAAAGAGCTATTCTTTTGATGATCGCTTGAAACCGACCGGCAAGACCGAAGAAATCAAAGCCTGGACAAAGTTTACTTTCCCGGGTCGCCAGGGCAAGTACAACGATTACACCTGGCATTGGCAAAACTTCACCGGTATCGATTATGATGGCCGCAGCAAAAACCACGCCATCTATAAATTCCATACCAAAGAATGGGAACCCCAAGTGGATAGCGAAAATGGTAACTTCGACTATCTGATGGGCTGCGATTTGGATATGAGCAACCCGGAGACTAAGGCCCAATTAGATAAATAGGGCAAGTGGTTCCAAGCATTGACGCAAGCAGATGGTTACCGTCTGGATGCGGTCAAACATATCAAATTTACTGCGTTTGTCGATTGGCTTTTGCATCGCCGCGCCGAACACGATGATCAACTCTTTGTGGTCGGTGAATATTGGTCTGATGACATTCAAGCACTGATTAACTACCTCAACTCATCGGGTAATTTAGTCACCCTATTTGATGTCCCACTGCACTTCAATCTTTATGAGGCGGCCCACTCCATGGGGGATTATGATATGCGCCACATCTTTGATAACACATTGATCAGTGAGCGACCGGACTTTGCGGTCACTTTTGTGGACAACCACGATACCCAAGTCGGACAAAGCTTAGAGTCTTGGGTGGATGGTTGGTTCAAACTGCAGGCGTATGCCCTTATTCTTTTACGCAGTGCGGGTATTCCCACCGTGTTCTGGGGTGACCTGATGGGGATTCCGGAAAAAGACTCCGCCCCAGTGGGTAAAGGATTGACGCGCATGCTGAAAATTAGAGAATATTTGGCATTTGGCGGGTTGGTGGATTACATCGATGATCCTAACATTATCGGATGGACCCGGACCGGTGATTTTGATCATGATTCATCGGGTTACGCAGTGATCATGACGAATAAAGAAGGCGGCGAAAAAAAGATGACCGTCTCCGCGGTCCATGCTGGTCAGACATTCGTCGATATGCTGGGAAACAATGATACCGAGGTGCAGTTAGACGAAAATGGTGTCGGTGTTTTTCCGGTTAATGATGCTCAGGTTTCAGTTTATGTCAATAAAGAAGTCGTCAAGGCCTTAGATGCCGAAGAAGAAATGAACTAGCCGTTAACAAAAATAAGCACACCCGATTTTGTGGGGGGTGTGCTTATTTTTTTGGTTTAATAAACTTGCTAACCCTTTACCACAGATTGTTGCGGATCACGCCAGTTTAACCACCAAGCAATGAGCAGCATGACCACCACGATCAAAAAGACCCCGTGCAAACTGTTCAAGATCACCTGGGCCATGGCCGTCGTGGGTTTAACGCGGCTGCCATTGGCACTAATCACTTCATTGATATGAGCAAACGAAATGTCTCCCCGGGTCCAGCGGATCACCAAATTGAGTGCCGCCCCGTATATGCCAGTCATAATCGTCTGCCCCAGTGATCGGCCCAACGTCAAGATGGAAGTTGCAGACCCCACCATGTCTTGAGGAGCTAGTTGCTGAGCCAAGACAGTATTCATGCTGATGACAATTCCCATACCCGTGCCATTGATCATAGCGATAAGATAGAATGTCCAGACCGGGAAACGCAGACCAGCTGCTAACAGACTCGCATAGGCCGCCAGCAAAACCGTAATAATGATCAAACTCACCCGTTTGGGGACAAAGCGAGCCAGGATTGGCCCGACAAAGAAAGAACTAGTCAGCCACATGACAGAACTAGAGGTCACCACAAAACCGGCCTCGGTGGCTCCCAAGCGATAAAGGGATTGCAGCCAAATAGGGAAATAGACCTGGTAGCCAATCAATACTCCCGAAAGAATCATGGCCGTGGCAATTTGAATTGAAAATGTCCGATTCGCAAACATCCGCGGTGCAATCAACGGATCTTTACTGCGCTTTTCTGTCCGCCAAAACAGGATCATGGACACCACCGCCACAACCAGTAAACTCGCTGCAATCAATGGCATCCGTACCAAAGTTTGGACACTCAGCAGCAAGGCAATTAACCCCGCCGACAACCAGCCGATTCCTTGCCAATCAATGGCCAAAGACGGGTGCGCCGAAGTCTTTTCATGGTAGCCGACTTGAATCAGGATCGCCACTAAGATTCCTAAAGGCACATTCACAAAAAATACCCAGTGCCAAGACAGTTGATCCACCAAAAATCCGCCAATTAAGGGTCCCACCAATGCCGACAGACCCCAGGCCGTATTGTTTAGGGCTAAGACCTTAGCCCGCTGGGTGAAGTCATAGTAATCGGCAATAATCGTGAAGGTCAGCGGCATCACGGCACCAGCGCCGATTCCCTGTAATGCCCGGGCAATAATTAGCAAACCCATGGTCGGTGCTAATCCAGAAAGCAAGGACCCCAGCGTGAAGACAATGACTCCCCACTGAAAAATTCGGCGCCTGCCCCACGCATCCGCCAATTTGCCATAAATTGGCGTGGTAATGGCGGTGGTCAACAGATACGCACTCATAATCCAGCTTTGCGCCGCTAACCCGTGGAGCGCACTGATGATGGACGGCAATGCGGTGGTGACAATGGTAACTTCCACACTAGTCATGAAGGTGGCAATAAATACAGCGGTCATCACGATACCGCGGTGTGCGGCAGCTTGTGGTTGTTTCAACAAAAAGACCCTCTCTTTCAGAAACTATATGTCAATTATACCGCTGTGCCGCCATCAAAAAAGCGCCAGTCAAAAAGCGCTGACGCTCGAAATGAACAAAAACATTGATTAATCTCCGCCCGGTTCGCCCGGCAGACGGAAGGTAGGATGACTAAATGCGTGATTCAACCATACCCAACTACCGCCGAAGAGGATAATTCCTGCAATGATGGCGGCCCACCAAGGAGCGACTGCAGAGAGGCCGCCGCCGATACCTGCGATGGCGATGGACAGCATATATCCGCCAATCATCGCCCCGGAGTTCACTTGCCCCGTTTGAAAAATTGTGCCATAGGGTGTGGTGCCTTGGAATAACTGGCCATTGATGACCACGACGAAGGCACTGATGCCCAGCCCGGCCACCATCGTCCCGATGCCTTTAAGCGGATTGGTCACCAGTATCGTGACAATGCCTAAAACGAGGACTACCGGCAAGGACAACCGCACCAGCACCGTCCGAATCGCTTCCCGGTACATGACTGCTTTGTCAAAGTTGGGTACATTGGCAAACACGTTCAATGCATTGGGATTTTTCGTAAACCGTAAATAGTAAATTGCGATGGGCAACCCCATGACAGAGAATGCCGGCAGCATATTCCAAACCCAGTTGCTGCGTAAAGTGGTCCAGAAGTTCCCTGGTTCTTGGATCGCATTCATGAGTGGAATAATCATGAAAACAAAGCCCATTACCATACTGGGATAGACCCGCATCTTATAATCGCCATCCGATTGCATCATCCGCCAGCTTAATGTAAAGAAAGCCTTTTGATGGTCACGTTGGGGAATCAGTTTACGCCACAAACGGAAATACCAGCCGGTTGGTGCGGGTTCCGAGCCACTTTCAGTCAGCTTGCTTAAATTATTTGTCAGCCGTCTCATCGCCGGATTGAAAGCAAAATAGGCGACGACCACAGTGATCAACATTAAGACGGAAAGAATACCGCCCGCGTTGAATTGCCCAGAGCGCAACCATTCATTTGGGCCAGTGAACCAGAATGGATAAACTACCGCCATGACCCAGTTGAAGGACATCGGTTTGTTCATGCTGCTGAAACTAGCGCTGGCACTGGTCAATAATTGCGGGAGTTGATACATAATGATTGACAGGATCATAATCACAATTTGAATCATACTCAAAATATTTTTAAGCCGTTCACCGTGGAAGAAATGCAGAATTACAGCATACAGAACAATGGAGAAGACGTAATTCACAATCATCAGCAACAGGGCACTGATGGTGAATACCACCCCGCTGACGATCCCTGTGGCGATAAAGCTGGAGATAATCGGTGCGGCCATCATCGCGACAAACAGAGAGAAAACGTACACCATAATATGGGCTGTCTGCGCGGCGGACCGGGTTTGTTCCGTGACGCCACGGGTTTCCAAGATACCCACATCCCGGACATCTAACAAACTACCAGAAAAAGCCTGAACCAGAACAGTCAAATACATCATCGAATAAAATAGCAGTGCATAACCCAGCCCAAAGACTCGGGTTCCTGGAAACATAAAGACAAAGGTACACATAAATAAACTGATCAGAGCATACACCCATAACCCAGCAAAAAAGGCATTGTGCCCTTCTCGACGCTTACTGTTGTTATTGAGCGTGTTCATAAATTCTGGATCGGCTGCGTCCATATAGAGCTTGTACCCCAAGATCAGACGAAACTGATCATAGTCGACGCCGCGGCGGCCAATTAAGCCGCGAAATAAATCAAAGAAACGCAGCCAGCGAGAAGTGGCCATAATCGTATTCGGTGTCGTGGCCTGGGTGGTGTCTGTTTCATCAGACAGGGGCTCCTTTTTTCTTCGAAAGAAGTTCATCAATTGGCTCACCCCGCTTCAATCACGTTGACAAAATCAGTGGCTTTTTGACCGTGCTCTGAGAAACCGGTCAATTCATTGAACAGTTCCTGCAACGTGTTGTCTTTTTCCGCATTCAATTCAGCAAATGTCCCATTGGCAATTACCTTACCGTCATTCAATAGTAGAATACGGTCCGATACTTTTTGAACGACATCCAAAATGTGGGAGGAGTAGAAAATCGTCTTCCCCCTATTGCGCAACTGTTGCAAAACTTCTTCAATAATCAAGACAGAGTTGGCATCCAGCCCGTTGAGCGGTTCATCCCAAAACAATAAATCAGGATTGTGCAGCAAACTGGCAATAATCAAGACCATTTGCCGCATCCCTTTAGAGAAGCCGCTGATCCGAGCATTAATCGAACCCTTCATCCCAACAATGGTGAGTAGTTCGCTGGCTTTGGCCTCGGCGTCATTTTGACTAAGGCCGTACAATTGCCCAACAAATCCTAAATATTCCTTGGCAGTTAACACATCAAAAACATCGGCCGATTCTGGGACATAACCGATCCGTTTCTTATACTCTGAATCACCAGGTTTGATTTCCTGGTCAAAAACCTTGATCGTGCCCCGATCCGGTTGAGTCAAACCGAGAATCATTTTTACAGTGGTGCTTTTGCCGGCGCCATTGGGACCAATATACCCGACAATGGTACCCGGTTCCACTGTGAATGATAAACCGGTGAGGACAGGATGCAGGTCAAATGATTTAAATACGTCTGAGAGTTCTACTATGGCAGTCATGGGCGCACCTCCTAGCATGAGAATAGCATAAGTGGGTATGTTTTGAAAGTAAATGAATTCACAATGCGAATATAAACAAAAAAGAATAGACCCTTATCCCGGCAGTTTCCGGCACAATGGTCTACTCGTCGTCAATATAACAAAATTGTTAGTTAATTGTCTTTAACACATCGGCCATCCAAGCAATGGCGATCGCTTTTTCACCAAGATGGGTCCCTACCACCGGGCCAAATTCGTTCAACTCAAACGCGACATTCGGGAAACGGCTGCTTAGATCAGTTAACCAGCGCTGCCCTTCTTCTGGATCATTGGCATGAATGACCAAGGCCCGCACCGGATAATCGACCTGGGCAATGCGTTCCTTAAAGATCGTCTCAGCGCGACTGTAAGCCTTCTTGATCGACCGGACTTTCTCAAACGCCACGATTTTATCTTCATCATTAAACGTCAGCAGTGGTTTAATTTTCAACATCCCGCCAATGAACGCCGAGGCATTGGACAGCCGGCCGCCGCGGACCAGATTTTGCAGATCGTTGACGATAAACACTTCATCCATTGTGGCGCGCAGCTTATCCAGAGTCTGGGTGATTTCTTCCACGCTTTTACCCTGGGCTGCTAGTCGCGCCGCCGCGATCACTAAATACCCCATCAGCTTCACCGTAATATGGGAATCGTAAGGCACTAGCCGCGCTTTCGTCATGGTGGGAGCTAATCCCACTAAAGTCTGGTAAAAGCCGGAAATAGTACTGGCCAAGTGGATCGACAGAATCGTATCGTAACCCTCGTTGGCCAGATTTTCATACAGCTTCATCACTTCGCCCAGCGGTGGTTGGGAGGTGCTGGGAAATGACTTTGATGTGCGCAATTTGGCATAAAATGTGGGCGTATCAATGGTCTTTCCCTCATCATAGACTACCCCATCTAGAATCACTGGAATGGGGATAACGGATATATGATATTGCTCGACCTCCGCCGCAGACAAATAGGCAGTACTATCAGTGACTATGGCAATGTGCATCAAGGAACCAGCCTTTCCAACTCTAATCTATTCAAACGCGTCTGCGATGGCCTCGCCATCGGTGGGATAAGGATATTGCAAACCAAGAACTTTGGCAAATGTTGGTCCCTCATCAATTAACCGCGCGTGGGGAACGGTGAAGTTCTGCTTGATTCCCTCACCTGCCAGAATCAACGTGGTCGCATAATCGGGCTTAAACGGTGAATACCCGTGGACTGCGCGGTACCGTTCCGGCTGACCGATATCGGCGGGATCGACTTTTTCAGTGATGGCGCCATTGGCATCATCAATGAAGTAGAAACCAGCCTGGGCTTCGACCAGGAAGGTGCAGCGGGGATCAGCGCCAAAATCGGCAGAAGCCCCTTGGGAATAAACATGTTCAATACCTGGAATGGGTGCAATCAGATCGGCAATCTCTTTTTCGAGCGCCGCATTACGATCCCGGACGTAAATATAGGTGGAGCCGTCGCCGGACTTGGCCAATACTCGCCAATCGGGGGCAATCATGCCATCCGGCATCGCCCGCTGCCAGCCTTTGGCACGAAAAAGCGCATTGAGCCGAATCATGGTGTGGACATTAATCTGATAATGGTCACCCAAGACGGCAAAACTAGTGCGGGTATACATGTGGGCATCCTTCGTGGCCTGAATGATTTTTCCTAAGCGGGCATCCAGCCGTTTGCGAGCAGCCATGGCCTCTGGCGATGTCACGCCGTGAGCATGGCGCTGGGAGTCCATATCAACTAAATGAATCAAAGTGAGATCCGGCTGTTTCCGGACAATGGTGTCCACGGCCGCTGCCGTGACAAAATCATCGAGTTGCGGTTGGTGAATTCCATTGCGTAAGTGGCCATATTTGGCATTTAAGCGCAGAATAAATAACGGCGAACTGGCCCAAAGCGAAATCAACACCTGGTTGGTCCAAATTCGGTTGGGAAAAATTTCTGCGATGTTGTAATCGATACCGCTGCGGGCAGTGACCGGCCACAAAAAAGCCGCCGTGGTCATGCCCGCTTCCTTGGCCACCTGGTACAGCGGCGTGGCATGGACATCTTTGCGGTACCAATACCAGTCAGGGGACAACCGCTCCGGTTGGATCTTAGTATTATTCACAATGCCGTGATGCCGGGGATACATCCCGGTAATGATACTGGTATGAGACGGATAGGTCAGCGTCGGGTACACCCCTCGCACTTGTTGGACATGGGTCCCAGCCTTGATCAGCGCCGCCAAATTCGGTAAATCCTTTAATGCGGCGGGTGTCAGATCAGCCGCGCCCATGGCATCCAACGATACCACGACCAGTTTTTGCTTACGATTCCCCACGAAAATCACCTCGATGGATATTATAACATATGCCTAGTGAGCACTTGACCGGAATCCTTGGCCCAACTTCTTGCCCGGGTATCGCCCTACCTATATAATGGTTAGTTGACGACAAAAGAGAAAGCAGGTGTATCATGTCATTCGATGGAATCTTCACGCGGGCAATGGTGCAAGAACTGAACAGCACGATTATCCCAGGTAAAATTACAAAAATTCAACAACCCTATGAAAACGAAATCGTGCTGACGATTCGGGCGAATCGGCACAATCATCCCCTTTTACTATCCGCCCATCCCACGTACGCCCGCATTCAAGTGACCGACATTCCCTATGTAAATCCCGATGTCCCCACAAAGTTTGCCATGACGCTGCGTAAATATTTAGATGGGGCCATTATCACCGAAGTCGACCAGGTGGAAACTGACCGGCAAATTCACTTTCATTTCCGTTCCCGAGACGAATTAGGCGATACCCAGGAACTTATTTTGGTGGTGGAATTAATGGGCCGCCATTCTAACATCATGCTGGTGGAAAAAGAATCTGGAAAGATCCTGGATCTGATTCGCCACGTTTCTCCGGAACAAAATCGCTATCGGTTGTTAATGCCCGGGGCCACCTATGTCGCTCCGCCCCATGAGGACCGGCGAAATCCGTTGGCCACCCCAGTTGATTTATCCGGTTTGACTCGAGATATGGATCGTAAGACGTTACAACAAACTTTCCAAGGCCTGGGCGCCGATACGGCCAGTGAGTTAGTGAAACGCCTGCAGGACAAACCTCAAGATCAATGGACCATCATCTGGGCTAATTTCTTTGCTCCCATTGAGGCGAATAATCCGGAACCGACCATCGCCGAAACGGCCAACGACAAAACAATTTTTACCCCGTTTCCGTATTCTGCAACGACGACGCCGGTAGAACATTATCCCAGCCTGTCCGCGCTGCTTGATCATTACTATCGGGACAAAGCCCAGCGCGACCGCGTCCGCCAGCAAGGCAGCGATTTACTGCGGGTGGTGAATAACACATTAAATAAGGAGAAAACCAAGCTGGGGAAACAGGAAAAAGAATTAGCTGCCACTGAAAAGGCCGATACTTACCGCATTAAGGGTGAAGTATTGACGACGTATCTCAATAAGGTGGACCGGGGCATGACCACGATCACGCTGCCTAACTTCTACAACAACAACGCGCCGCTGAAAATCACTTTGTCCAATCAACTGTCCCCTTCTGGTAATGCCCAAAAATATTTTACCAAGTATCAAAAACTGAAGAACGCAGTACAATTCCTCAATACGCAGATTCAGGAAACCAAAGAAGAAGTCGACTACTTGGAGAACATTCTGAGTGAAATTCAATTGGCTGATCCCGGTGACTTAGCCGATATCAAAACCGAATTGGTGCAGCAGGGCTATTTACGGCCGAAGAAAACCACCGGTCGCAAAAAAGCCAAACGAACACCCCTGGGCAAGCCGGACAAATTCTATGCCAGTGACGGCACCCAAATTTTGGTTGGTAAAAATAATTTACAAAACGATCAGTTGACCCTGCACAAGGCCGCCAAAACCGACCACTGGCTGCATGTGCAAAAGATTCCCGGTTCCCATGTGATTGTCCGGGCTGCTGATCCCAGCCCGCAAACCCTCACGGAGGCGGCTGAAATTGCCGCGTACTTCTCCAAGGCCCGGGGGTCTGCAAATGTCCCAGTAGACACTGTGGTCGTCAAGAAGGTGCATAAACCCAACGGCGCGAAACCGGGCTTTGTGATTTATGAAGGCCAACAGACGCTTTATGTCACCCCAAAAGAAAGTGATATTATCGCCCGACAAAAGAAGCCGAGTGTCACTGAATAATTGCCGCAAAAATGGAGAAAGCCGCCTGACTTTCTCCATTTTTTATATCCTATTCTTCGCTACCTTGAGGCACAGTCGCAAATCGCTGGGATTCCAACACGTTGAGCAAAGCACCCAAGGTATCCAGTTCTGTTAACAAGGGAATCCCCTGAACCAAAGTAACGTTACGAATCAGCACCGTATCCCGAATAGACGACGCGTCCATGGGATCATTGGTGTACACGATTGCCTGAGGTCCCTCCAAATTGTTTTGTGGCGTCATACTCAACGCCACCGCATGTTTATTTTGAATCCGCTGAATCGGCAGCCCATGATCCTGGAAATAGTTTGCGGTGTGCGGGGTGGCTTGAATTTGGTAGCCAATTGCCCGGAAGCGGCGGGCCAGCGCCAAGGCTTGGGCTTTGTCGCTGTCCGCCACAGTGAACAGAATATTGCCATAACTCGGAAATGGGTTGTTTCCTGCCGCTAACGTCTTGTAATAGGCCTTGGCAAACGTCTGTGCCTTGCCCATGACTTCGCCAGTGTGATAAGTCGTGACATTCAAGTCGTTGGCCTGTTGGGTCAGCTTGGCCACGGAATAAACCGGGGCCCAGACATATACGACCCGTCGTTTCGTTTCGCTGAATTGCGGCAAATTAAGCTCCGCCAGCGTATTGCCCAAAAAGATGCGGGTTGCATACTCCACCAAAGGAATGCCGCTGGCCTTGGCAAAGAATGGTAACGATCCGCCGCCAATAGTTTGGGCATACAAGCGGCGGAAGTGGTCTCGCTGCCAAATATAGGTCACCTGAACAATACCCCGGGCATTCATCGTCGCCACATCCTGCTGGGCAACTTGGGCCAACGCGGTCCGCTGCTTCGGTGTCAGATGATTAGTCGGATACACCGACAGCATGTGGTCCACATTAGCGTTTTGAGCCCATAAATGTTCCACGATGCCGGCGATATAAACATCCGTATCATCCTTCAAACTGAATACTTCGTAAGTGGCGCCATCCGTGTATGGCTGCAAACGAATGACTTGATCGTCCGCCAAATGTGCTCCCTGCAAAAAGGTCCGCAGCATTTCCGCACTCGTAATGAAGTGAGCATTCGCGGCGAAATGCCGCTTGGAAGGACTCACCCATAAGGGATAACCAATTTGTTCGGCCTGCTCGGCGACGTGCGCCTGATCGGTGGGAATGCGTCCCCGCAGTTTGAGCGGTTCTTTAAGAGATTGTTTGGGTAATTCGGTCAATGGACTATCGAATAGTTTAACCCCGGCTTGATTCAATGCTTTAGTGAACCGGGCGGCAGTAGAACCACCAAATTGGGTTAAGACCCCCACCGGCTTTTCGGCATCTACCACATTCAAAATGTCTTCCACCGTTAATGGCTCAAGATACAACCGATCACTGTGATTACGAGCGGTGGAAACGGCCTGGACGTTGCAGTTGATCAAGATTGCCGCGTAACCAGACCGATGAATCGCATTGAGCGCATGCACCGTGCCATAGTCGAATTCCTGCCCTTGCCGGGTCTGGTAAGCACCGGAGCCAATCACCAGAACAGAATCCTTGGCCAGGGGCGTTTGCTGACCCGCTTCACCGTACGTACTAAAGAAGAGCTTAGGCGCACCGAAAGAATTGCCGTCATTCGTCCCGGAATTGCTGAAATGTGGGACAATCTTTGCCTCCAGGCGCAGTGCCCGGACTTGCTCCACAGGTAATGCCCATAACTCACTGATCCGCATGTCGGAAAAGCCAAACCGCTTGGCCTCATTGAGAATAGCCACGTCCCCTGCGTGATCGGTCAATTGCTGCCCAATATGGACAATGTGGGCCATCCGCGCCAAGAAATACGGATGAATTTTGGTCAACTCAGCGACTTCTGGGACATCGTATCCCCGCGCTAACGCCACAAGAATCGCAAACAACCGATCATCTTCAGGATGGATGAGGTGGCTAACCAGGGTATCGTCATCAAATTTATTCACCCGTTGCCAGTACTCATCGTCGGTGTCCCAGGTTAAACTGCGCATTGCTTTGAGGACACTTTCCTCAATACTACGGCCGAATGCCACGACCTCCCCGCTGGCCTTCATTTGAGTGCCGATCCGCCGATCAGCACCGATGCTTTGATAAGACCACCGGGGCAGTTTGGTCACCAAATAATCCAGCACTGGTTCGCTGGCGGCCGTGGTTCGACCATCACTGCTCAACGAGATGTCGGCCAAGTCTTTACCGACACCTAACAGCGCGGCCACTTTTGCCAAAGGATAGCCTGTGGCTGTTTCTGCTAATACGCCTGAACGACCCATCCGGGGATTCACTTCAATGACATAATAATTGTCGGTGGCTGGATCCACAGCAAATTGGACGTCACAGACACCTTCAATTTCTAGTGCCCGCACAATCTTAATTGCAGCTTCTCGCAACCGAGTGAGTTCTGTGTGGCTCAAAGTTTGGACAGGGGTGACCACCATGGAATCACCGGTGTGAATGCCGACCGGGTCAATATTCTCCAGGGTGGCCACGATGGCCGTGTTGTCGTGATGATCCCGAACAATCTCAATTTCGATTTCCCGATAACCGTCGATACTGCGCTCAATCGCCACTTGGCCCGTGGGCGACAACGTGATTCCATTTTGCACATAGGTCGTTAACGCTTTCTCACTGCGGGCAATACCGCCCCCAGTCCCCCCGAGTGTATAGGCTGGGCGGACAATGACGGGCCACCCCACTCGCTGGACAAACTCTTGCCCTTTCGCCAGATCATCCACCACCATCGCTTGGGGAACAGGCTCATTGAGATTACGTAAAAGATTGTAGAACAGCTCGCGGTCCTCCGTTTGCTCCACAGCATTCAATGGCGTTCCCAGCATCTTGACATGCAGTTCGCTGAGAATACCGCTATTCGCCAATTCCATGACCAAATTTAACGCAGTCTGGCCGCCAAAAGTAGCGAGAATCGCATCCGGCACTTCCTGGCGAATAATTTGACTGACAAATTGTGTTGTGACTGGTTCAATATAGACTCGATCGGCGCTGTTTGTGTCGGTCATGACCGTCGCCGGGTTGGAGTTCACGACAATTGTTTCGTAACCATCTTTGCGCAATGCGGCCAAGGCCGCCGCGCCTGCTTTATCAAACTCGGCCCCCTGCCCCAGAACGTTAGGGCCAGAGCCTAAAATCATCACTTTACGCATCTGTGGTCTGCTCCTTCCCGCGGCGATGTTGATAGGCTTGCACCATTTCCATGAACTCATCAATTAACTGCGTCGCATCCGTGGATTCCGGGTCCGCTTCAGGATAAAATAGCACCCCCGCCACCGGATACTGACGATGCCGAATGCCGGCCACACTATGATCCCGCAAGTCCTCATGCGTCACAATCAACGGCGTGGCGGCTAAGCTCTCTGGTACAATCCCGTAGCTATGGTTTTGCATCGTTTGCCAGATGCGACTGGTGGCCACTTCTCTAACGGGAAAGGGACCACCGCGATGATTCGTCAAAGTCAGTGCCACTTGGGCATGATTAGCCAAGGCAATTAACTCTGCCCCCAAACCAATCCCCAAGATTGGGACATGCCCCTGCAATCCTTGAATAGTTTCAGCCACCACCGCCGCATCATTGGGATCGCCGGGACCGCTGGTAAAGACCACCGCGGCTGGCGCAAAAGCCAGGATATCGGCAGCCGGAGTGTTGTACGGTACGATCGTTAAATTGCAATCCCGCCGCGACAATTCTCGTAACAATGCATGGCGGACTCCCAAATCCACGACCAGAATATCCTGACCAATATTCGGACTGGCGTAGGGTTGTTTGGTGGACACTTGCTTGACTTGATCGTGGGGCAGTACCAGTGCCCGAATTTGGTCGAAAGCATGTTCATCCGCAGTATCCATGAAACTGGCTTTCATGGGTCCCTTCTGCAATAACAGGCGACTGAGGGCCATGGTATCCAGACCGGTGATTCCCGGAATTTTATACAATTTCAGGTATTCACTCAAGCTGTATTGTGAGTGCCATGATTGGGGTGTTTCTGTGACGTTACGGGCCACGACCCCGCGAATTTTAGGCAGCAGACTCTGGGCATCTTCTTGGTTAATGCCGACATTACCGATCACCGGATCGGTGAACGCCACAATTTGACCGAAATTGGCCGCATCTGTGATTGTCGCCGTGTAGTCGCCGTTGCCGCTATTTAATACGATTTCACCAGTGGTGATCACCGGCGCGCCAAAACCGACGCCTGTAAAATACGAGCCGTCTTCCAGTACCAGATACCGTTTCATGCGTTTCAACCTTCTTTTTGCGCCGACTCAGTCCTTTCACTACGGGCCTTTGCCGGTAAAATTAAGTTCAAGAGAATGCCCAGCACAGTCGCAATGGCAATCCCTGAAAAATCAAGCTGTCCTAACTGCAAGTGGGCATTACCGATACCAATGACCAGTACCAGGGAGGCAATCATCAAATTACGTTTCTGATCAAAGTTCACGTGATTATCAATCAGTACGCGCAATCCACTGGAGGCAATGACCCCGAAAAGCAGGAAGGAAATACCACCAATCACAGGTGAAGGAATACTTTCAATTAATGCCGCTAGTTTACCAATGAAACTAAAAAGAATGGCAAATACCCCAGCGCCAATCAACACATAAACACTATGGACCCGGGTGATGGCCATGACCCCGATGTTTTCACCATAACTGGTCACTGGCGGACCACCCAACAGCCCTGCCGCAATCGACGCCACCCCGTCCCCAGTAAGCGTCCGGTGCAGTCCGGGATTCTTGAAGAAATTACGATGGGTCAACCCATTCAGTACCATGATGTGACCCATATGTTCCGTCATCGTGACAAAAGCGATGGGCGCCATGCTCAGGACAGCATCCGGGTGCCAACTGGGTTGGTATTGAACGAAAGGAATTTCAAAGTTCGGCAATTTGAGCCACGGTGCATTGATGACCCCCGAAAGATCGACAATTCCAAACGCCAGCGCAATGAAATAACCGGCAATAATTCCTAATAGAATAGCAATTTGATTGGCAAAGCCCTTTAGGTACATATTGAATGCCACCGTGATCAAGGCGGTGAGCATCGCCACGACGAAGAAGCGCCAGTCGTAAACCTTGTTGTTCATCGTGGCATCCGTGGCCGCAGTTCCAGCTAAAGAAAGCCCAATAGCCATCACGATGGGGCCCACCACAATGGGCGGCAGTGCTTTGTCAATCCACGCGGAACCCATGAAGTAAACGATTGTGGCCACCACTAAGTATACCAGACCCACAGCGATTGTCCCTTGGGCGATGGCGGGATAACCGGCCGTCTTCATGAGCGCCACCATGGGTACGATAAAGGCGAAGGATGATCCCATGTAGGCGGGAATGCGACGCTTGGTAATCATAATGTGCAGGAGTGTACCGACACCGGAAGAGAACAGGGCGATGCCCGGGTCGAGTCCGACTAGGATGGGCACCAGGACGGTGGAGCCAAACATGGCGAATAAATGCTGGATGGAGAGACCGACCCAGTGACCAAAGGGCGGCTTGTCGTGGATGTCTAATACCACGTCATCGTTATGGTATTCCTCTTTTTCTGCCATTTATTTATTCCTCGCGTTGACCAATGGCCACGCCGTCACTACCGTCAATTTCTTTGACCTGTACCTGAATACGTTCGGATAAGGACGTCGGAATATTTTTGCCGACAAAATCCGCCCGAATTGGCAGTTCTCGATGGCCGCGATCCACCAATACGGCTAAAGAGATCTTCTTTGGCCGACCCAGATCCATTAAGGCATCCAACGCAGCCCGAATTGTCCGGCCGGTAAAAAGCACATCATCCACCAAGATCACATGCTGATTATCGATGGGAAAACTGACGTGGGATGCTTCAACATCTGGATCCGGTTTGATCCGGTGACCTAAATCATCCCGATAATTCGTGATATCTAATTCACCCACCGGGACAGTCCCGTGTTCCAATTGTTGCAAGCGTGAGGCGATCCGCTGGGCCAAATAGATCCCCCGCGTCTTAATACCGACCAAGACCAAATTATCGATGCCATGATTTTGTTCGATGATTTCGTACGTAATTCGGGTTAATGCCCGTGTCATTGCCTGCGCATCGACGATTTCTTTAGTTTCTGCCACAATAAATTCCCTCTTTCTGATCGTTTTGCTTTCCTTCATAATGAGAAAAGCCCCCTATTCTGCGTGAGAATAGAGGGCTAAGACCGAATCACCTTCCTAGTCTCACAGGGCTAGCTTAAAGGAATGCTAGATACAGCATACGGAAATTGGCAAATAATGTCAATTGTCACCGGTCTTTAATTTATTCAAAGTATCTTGAAATATTTTGGGCGGCGCCACTGAAAAAGTCAGTTCTTTTCCGGTGGTCGGTTGAGTCAAGCTAAGCGTGGCCGCGTGCAAAAACTGACCATGGCCGGGCAAGGTCTTAGTGGGACCATACAGTGGGTCCCCTGCCACTGGATGGCCAATATAGGCCATATGGACCCGAATCTGGTGGGTGCGACCAGTTTCCAGAATTGCTTGGATATACGTGTAATGTCGGAATCGTGCCAACACTTTGAAATGGGTAACCGCCGGGCGGCCGCCAATCACCACGGCCATCTTTTTCCGGTCCTTAGGATTGCGGGCAATCGGCGCATCAATCGTCCCACTATCTTCTTGAATGACACCATGCACGATCGCCAAATACTTGCGCTCATTTTTATGGGCTTTCAGTTGAGCAGTCAGACTTTGCTGGGCTCGGTCGTTTTTTGCCACCATCAGCAGGCCGGAAGTGTCTTTATCAATCCGGTGGACAATCCCCGGACGAATAGCCCCATTGATGGTGGCCAGTTGACCATGGGCCAGTAGGGCGTTCACCAAGGTACCGTGATAATGCCCTGGCGCAGGATGCACTACCATCCCCTGGGGCTTGTTGACGACGATCACGTCGTCGTCTTCATACACGATGGCTAAGGGAATATCCTCTGGCTCAGCCTGAATCGGCTCTGGGTCAGCCGGCGTGATTATGACCACGGTCCCCGCAGGCACCTTTTCTTTTGCCCGCACCGGTTTACCAGCCACCGTCACCCGTTCTTCTTTGATCCATTTCTGAATTTGAGATCGGGTAATATCCTGATCAGCTAAGCCTTTGGCCAATGCCTTATCGAGCCGGTCACTGGCCGCTGTGACGGGGACGATCCATTGTATTGGCTCACTCATGGCTACCGCTCCGATCAAAGAATAATAGGTAAATGAACAGGACCGCCACACCAACGGTCATCGCAATATCGGCCACATTGGCAACTGGAAAATTGATGAAATCCAATTGAAACATATCCACCACATACCCCTGGCGCAACCGGTCAATAAAGTTGCCGATGGCCCCGGCCAACATGAAACTCAGACCAGTCAGCAAGAGCACATTGGTCCGATAATGAAATGCCAGCCACAATAACGCAACCAAGGCAACCACCGTAATTCCGATGAGGAACGGCTGCCGGCCAGAAAGGATACTCCAAGCGGCGCCATCGTTTTGGACATGGGCCAAGGAAAATACGCCTTTGATCACCGGACGACTTTCTCCAAAAGGCACATTTTGCACAATCCAGACTTTGAGCCACTGATCGAAACCGACGATCACACCAATAATAATGAGACTATAGAGCCACCAAAATCTAGAAAAGGCCGGTGATTTTACCATTTGCATCCACATCCATATCTAATGCCGCAGGATGCTTAGGCAACCCAGGCATGGTCAACACACTACCGGTCATCGCAACAATGAAGCCTGCCCCAAGCTTCGGAATCAAGTCCCGCACATGCAAAGTAAAGCCGCTTGGTGCACCCAACGACTTGGCATTATCGGACAAGGAGTATTGGGTCTTGGCCACACAGATCGGCAAATGACCCCAACCATTACGTTCAATCTGACGCAAGGCCCGTTTGGCTTCAATACTGTAGGAGACATCTTTGGCACCATAAATCGTTTGGGCAATGGTCGTGAGTTTATCGGTCACACTGGTACGTTCGTTATCATATAGTGGCTTAAAATCACCCCCGCGATCCACTGCTTGGATAATTGCAGAGGCTAAATCTTCAGCGCCAGCACCACCATCCGCCCAGACCGTGGTACGATACGCGGTCACACCGTCTGCGGCACACAGGTTTTGTAACGTCTTGATTTCTTCATCAGAATCTTGGCTGAATACATTGATTGCCACCAAAACCGGCCGGCCATAACGCTGCATGTTTTCGATATGTTTATGCAGGTTAACATAACCAGACTTAAGGGCAGTGACATCCGGGGTGCTTAAGTCAGCCAACTTCACTCCGCCGTTATATTTCAATGCTCGGACCGTGGCCACAATCACCACAGCATCAGGGAGATGCCCAATCGCTGGGGCAGTAATATCCATGAACTTTTCACCGCCCAAATCAGCCCCGAAACCGGCTTCTGTGATGGCAATGTCCCCTGTACCCAGTGCTGCTCGTGTGGCCAAAATACTATTGGCGCCGTGGGCAATATTAGCAAAAGGGCCGCCATGAATGAAGGCCGGGGTATGGGCCAGCGTTTGGACCAAATTAGGCTTGATGGCATCTTTCAAGAGCATGGCAATCGCCCCTTGAACACCCAGATCCCGCACTGTGACCGGCTGGCGATCGTACGTATAGGCGACGACAATACGGGCAATTCGTTCCTTTAAATCAGCAATGGAATCGGCTAGACAGAGAACAGCCATTAACTCGCTGGCTACCGTGATGTCAAACCCATCTTCCCGCGGAATCCCATTGGCGTGACCGCCTAAGCCAATGACGACATTACGCAAGGCCCGGTCGTTAATATCTAGGGCTCGTTTCCATTGAATCCGGCGGGGATCGATATTCAGTTCGTTTCCCTGTTGCAAATGATTATCAATCAATGCCGCCAGCGTATCATTTGCTGTGGTGAGTGCGTGCATATCCCCAGTGAAGTGCAAATTAATGTCTTCCATGGGCACGACCTGAGCGAAGCCTCCGCCTGTCGCCCCACCCTTGATCCCCATGACGGGGCCAAGGCTTGGCTCACGCAAGGCTACGGTGGTCTTTTTACCCAACAGGTTTAACCCATCCGCCAGACCAATCGTGACTGTCGATTTACCCTCACCGGCGGGTGTGGGATTAATGGATGTGACCAGTACCAACTTACCTTGAGACGCATGCTGCAGGCGATTCATTGCTTCGTAACTCAGCTTTGCCTTGTACTTACCATACACTTCAATTTCATCCGTACTCAAACCCATATTGGCCGCAATAGTCGTAATGGGTAAAATATCATTCTTCTCGTTGTTCTGTGCGATTGCCAAATCAGATTGCACTTGGATCGTTCCCTTCTGTTGATTGTGCGACATGATTGATCGTGGCTGTCCATTGGTCAAATGTCTGTCGATCAGATTTCCTAAACAAAAAATCGAGTTGCAAATAGTGGGGGTGCCTATACTGCAACGTGCGACCGCGTTTGGTCGTCAGTACAGTAGCAATATTCACGAATTGTGCCTGCTTGGGCTTCAACCAAAAGATGCGATGAATAAGGATCGTATTTGGGTCAATCAATGTGACTGTATTGCCCAAAATACCATATACGGCTAAGAGCACCCCGGGCACCCACAGCAGCAACGGCCAAAACTGAAAACTGGCCGATTCCATTTCCCAAATACAGCCGGCTAAAATAGTTGTTAACGTCAATGACCAATAAATCATCGCCACCGGTGCACTGGGTTGGTAGAAAAGTCTGTTTTTCAAGTCATCACCCCGTCCATGTTAGAATAGCATAATATAGTATAACCTACGAGAAGGAAGAATTCGTAATGATTCGGTTACAAACAGATGGTGCATTTGCACCCGACGGTTTGGCAGGGGCCGGAATTGTGTGGCAACAGGGGGCAAAAAGGCATACGCAGAGCGTTCCTTTGACTGTTCAAGACAATCATGCCGCTGAATTCAAGGCCGCACAACTTGGATTTGAATTGCTGAACGATGCTGGATTGAAAAATGAAATCGTTCAGTTTACTACGGACTCCAAAGCCGTCGTTACTGCACTGCAAAAAAGATACAGCCATGGCTACGCCCCTGAACTCGCGGCATTGCTGGCAGTCACAGATCAATTTCGCTTAGTCTTTCCAAAATGGGTCCCAAAGAAAACCACCCATCAAGTCCATGAATTGGCCCAACAAGCCCTGCAACGGCAACGTGACCAAAATTAATAGGACTAAACCAAGTGCCTTGCAGGCACTTGGTTTAGTCCTATTGTCACTCAGTTTGGGTGATTAAAAGAAAGTTTTAAAACGGTCTTCGCGAGGTAAAAATTCTTTTTCGCTGGCAGTGCCCTCGATGGAACCGAAGGGCATTTGTGCGCGCAGCACCCAGTTATCGGGAATGTCAAAAGTCTTTGCCACTTCGGCATCAATTAACGGATTGTAGTGCTGCAAGTTGGCCCCAATCCCGTTTTGAGCCAAGGCGACCCAGATAGCCTGTTGCGCACCACCCTGACCTTGTTCAGACCAATCGTGGAAATTATCCCGATACAGCGGGAAGTTGTTTTCTTCTTCTGTCACGATGGCTTGGTCGCGGAAGAAAAGAATGGTACCAAAGGCCGCCTTGAAGTTAGCCAACTTGGCCAACGTGTTTTGATAGGCCTCTTCTGTAGGCACTTCACTCTTTAATCGTGCCCCAGTGAGATCCCAGAGACGATCGTGATTGTCGCCAAAGAGGAAAACTGCCCGGACGGTTTGGCCATTGAACGCAGTGGGCGAATGCATAATAATGTCTTCGACCAACTGGACAATCTCTTCTGGCTTTTGTGTCACATTTTTACCTAATTGATAAATTGAACGGCGCTTTTTCATTGTTGTCAATACTTCATCTTGCACGTGTGATAACCACCTTTGATTTAACGTTAAAGATACTTTATCATACTTACTTTTAGTAAGTCAATCACTTTTCTGAAAATTTGTTATTGGTCTTGCTGACCAATTCTGAACAGTGATTGTGGTAAACTGAAAGCAGTATCAAATTGTAAGCAATTATTAAGGGGCAAAACTATGAAAACAGCAATTGTGACTGATTCTACCGCTTACCTGACCCCCGAGGAAGCGGCTGCGCACCACATTATTGTGGTCCCGCAAACAATTCATTGGGGAGAAAACACGTATCACGATTTGGTAGATATATCATTTACCGAGTTTTATGACCGGCTCGTGACAGCACCTGTCCAACCGACCACTTCTTTCCCGTCCTTAGGCGAGATGGAAAAAGTCTTTAAACAATTGGTCAAAGAAGGATACGACAGTGTCATTTGCTTGGTAATTTCGTCTGGTATTTCGTCTTATGCAGAGAATCTGAAAGCCTTCGGTGAGCATTTCGATGCACTCCGAGTGGTCACCTATGATTCCCATATTACTTGCGCGGGCTTACGTTACATGGATCTGCTGGCGGCGACCATGGTCAGCCAAGACAATACCATCGACGAAATCGTGGAAGCGTTAGAAACCATGCGGGCCAGAATGGGCGTGCGCTTTATGGTGGATGATCTATCTCATCTGCGACGGACTGGCCGGCTGAGCTCGGTAAGTGCCACAATTGGGGGATTATTGAAAGTTAAACCGATTCTATCCATGGATATCCAAGATAAAGGAAAGATTGAGGCGATTGCCAAAGAGCGCCAAGCCAAAAAAGCGTATGAGCATATCAAACGTGATTTTGCACAGGCTATTGAAGACGTGAATTATCCCGTCCGGGTTACTGTCTTTGATGCTGATGAACCTAAGATGAAGGCAGAATGGGTCAAGGATTTAACGGCTTCCTTCCCCCAAGTTCACGTGGATCAAAGTATTATTGGACCCGTCATCGGAGTGCATACCGGCAAAGGTGCGATGGCAATCATTTGGACCCAAGATTATCACGACTTAGCCCAGCAATATCAGAAATAGCAAACTAAAACCCGTCGTCGGCATTGAATACCGATGACGGGTTTTAATGTGCGAAAAGAACGGTCAGTGCTCCCAGCGGACAAAGTCGTTGCCGTGATTCGCTAAGTATGCCAACGCTTCTTGCGCCAGTTTGTCGGTTTCTTGTTTGGCTTGTTCACCGTCCAGATCATAGAAATCTTTGACGAATCCTAAACCAATCGCATAAAAGTTGTCTTCCCGACCAATCCCATTATCGTGGAAAAGATCGTCCAACCCATGAATGCCGCCTTTAGTTGCGTTCACCAACGTACTGGCCAAATCTGTCAACTTGGTTTCGGGCAACGTTTTGTGGGCATAGTTGAACAGAAAATCATTCATGTCCACGATTGCGCTATGTCGGGCCTCGCGTTCCTTCTTCTTTGCCATCAACAATCACTACTTTCCAAAAATCCGCCAAATGGCGTCATTTGTTTACATTTTTAATTATAACGCAGTTTTCACTATTCCCCAGTGCGGAAAAGAATATGTCCAGACACAAATGCGCCAAAGCGTCTCTGTGTCTGGACATGATTAAGTTTTAATGTTAAAAAACAGCGGCACAAATCATTTACTGGGCCATGACGTTTTGAATCGCGTACTGCTTAATCCGTTTGACCCCTTTTTTCGTGTTCAAGAATACGGTGCGCCGTTCAAAATATGGTTTCACGGTACCCTCTTCAAATCCAGATACCGCACCAATCAAAGTTCGGTGATCAATCGTCCGAATTTTAACTGGAGCCTCATTTTGCATTGACTGGTCGAGAATTGCTGAAATTTCTTGGAGATCTTGACGATGTGCCATAATATCTCATCCTTTCGACGCAATTTGCAGTGCCGGTGTGGAACCGAATTCACTACACCTTCATTATAACAAAGGCGGCCGTCGAGAGAACAGCAACTTGTATTCTTTAGTCTTCTTTAACGGGATCACTGAGGGACGTCACAATCTGCTTAGGCAATTTCCAATTGGGCCGGCCCCAATATTGGAAGTAATCTGTCCGCAACGCGCCATTATACAATTTGCGTCGTTTCGTGGCGCGATTACCAAAGTATCGTTCAAACTCCAAGTCCGAGGTTAAAATATATTTGCTCCAGGTGGTTAACGGGCGGAAAGCATCTCCCATTTGCGCATAGAGCTGATGGACTGTATCGCTGTCTGCCAACCGTTTCCCGTATGGCGGATTGGCGACGATGATCCCATTAGGAACCGTTGTTTTGAAATCTTTGACGGCCAGCTGCTTAAAGCGGATGTCATGCAGGACCCCGGCTTTGTGGGCATTCACCCGGGAAAGTTCGATCATATTTTGATCAATATCCTGACCGAAGATCATTAGGGGCTCGTCCGTTTGAGCAGCGATTGCTTGCGCCTTAATGTCGTTGAAGACAGGGGGATCAAAGGCCTGGAAACCCTCGAAGGCAAAATGCCGCTGCAGTCCTGGGGCAATGTTCCGACCGATCAATGCCGCTTCAATGGGAATCGTCCCACTCCCACAAACTGGGTCTAAAAATGGCATATCAGCAGGGTGCCAACTGGTCAAAAGAATCAATGCCGCCGCAAAGTTTTCCTTCAATGGTGCTTCGGCGGATTCTGCCCGGTACCCCCGTTTGAATAAACTTTCGCCCGTGGTATCTAATGTGAGGCGGACCACATCTTTCGTGATCCGGACGTCAATGTGATAGGTGGCACCAGTTTCCGGTAAACGTGTCCGCCGGTGGTAATACGCACTTAAGCGTTCGACGATTGCCTTTTTTACGATACTTTGGACGTCCGGTTCACTGTGTAGTTTGGACTTGACCGATTTGGCAGTAATCGGAAAGTTAGCGGTCATCGGCAGCCATTCTTCCCAAGCAAAATCAGCAACGACATTGAATAAATCATCGAAGGAAAATGCCTTGAATTCTCGCAGGACAATTAAAATGCGATCGGCACTGCGCAGCCATAGGTTAGTCTTATATACATCGGTCATGTCCCCTGTAAAAGCGACTCGGCCAGTTTCGTTATGGGTTTCATAGCCCATTGATTGTAATTCTTTAGCGGTGACTGCTTCGAAACCGCCGGCCATTGCGGCCATTAATTGTAGTTTTGCTGCCATTTCGAGACTCCTTTGTTTCCTGTTTAGGGTGCGATTGAGTTGAATTGGGGGTTTGGGTTCTGGGTTAAATTATACGCTCCGTATGTGCGTACTGTTGACTTAGATTCGTTAAGCCGGTCCTAACATGTACTTTCGGGTAAACGGGCTCCGCCGACCAGAAGCTATGTCATAAGGCAAGGGCGGCAAAAAAACCTAAGTGCGGGTTTTTCTGCCGCCCTTGCCTTANGGCTCCGCCGACCAGAAGCTATGTCATAAGGCAAGGGCGGCAAAAAAACCTAAGTGCGGGTTTTTCTGCCGCCCTTGCCTTATGACGCCGCTTCTAACCGGTCGGCTGCGCCCTCTCTCTATACAAAAAGCGACTGGCAGATCGCTCTGAACCAGTCGCTGACATGTGGTCTCTATAAGCCATGTTCCGTTCCAAAATGTGTGTCACGCATTTCTTCAGTAATCATCTATCTGCACCGAAGTGCTCCCATGTCCAGTTCATTTCCCTCATGGGACGCCCCTACCAAAAAGTTTGGGTTACTCGCTCGCGGGGTTTACCCGTTCCATCCTGAATGTTTCCAAACAGGTTCGTCACTGTGGCACTTTTCAGAAACCGCCGCATAGATTTGCATCCTTAGCTTTGGTTTCGCCGTTACGCAAAAGCGTACCGCCGCTTATTGGGCGACGCACGAACACTACAGGCATCACAGCCCGTGCGAGCATGGACTTTCCTCAGTCAAGCTGACTTGACCGCGATTACTCAAGACCACAATAAAATAGCATACACCATCTATCCTGAAAATGCGACCCTAAAATGGTTATTGTTGCGGCCGATAGTTGTTTTCACCAGATGGCTGAGGCGCGGGATTCGGATTCACGTAACCATTATTTGTTTGGTTCTCTGGAGATTGCGGTCCATAATTACGATACTGCGTACCGCCACCCACTTGATTTTGATAAGGATCGCTCTTTGCAGACGGTTCAGCCACTGGTGTGCTCTGCGGCTGTTGTGGGCCACGATTCACTTGTGGCTGTGGCGCCGGATTCTGGCGACTCGCAGGCTGATTGGGCGTTTGCGGTTCCTGATATTGAGCCGGTTGAGAATATTGCGGGGTTTCCTCGCCGCGATGAGTCATTGCGGGATTCGGGGAAGTTTGCATGCCTGGACCCGCAAATCGATTTGTCGGCCCTTGTGCTGGTGCACTGTTATAGCGGGGCGGAACATACGAGCGCTGCACACTCGGTACCGGGTTGGCCTTACTGACGCCAAACACATGACGTTCTAGATTGGACAGGCGCTTCAATATATCATAATTGGAAGCACTACTTCCTGAACCGGCGCTGCTGTTACCCGCAACGGCCGGTCCCTGGGCGCTGAGCTGTTTAGTCAATTCGTCAATTCGAGACTTCAAACGATTGTTCTCTTGTTGTATGGCCTTAATTTGCTCGTTGTAGGTCTCGTAGTCCTTGATTACAAGATCCAAGTAATTATCCACTTCTTCTGAATCATATCCGCGCATCTTGTGGCCAAAATCTTGATTCACAATATCCGTGGGGGTTAAATTTAATCGATGCCCCTGGGGTGCATTATTTGTGTTTTGACCGGATTGTGCTTGATTATTACGATTATCCATCATTATCCACCTCGTCATTCACTCACAGCAAATATGTTGTCATAACCAGTATAGCAAAGTGCCCGGCAGAGCGGTACCCGACCGAGGACTGATAAAAGTATTTACCACCTACCATTCGTCTGGGCGTTGTTGCTCTGCATACTCATCTGCCGCATCCTGGAGGGCATAAAAGTCAATCACTTCCAACGGATACGGCCGGCTTTCTTGGAATTTTTGAATTATGTCGTAATCGTATTTCGGTCTACCCTCTTTTTCGGGATCGTAAACCAAAATTGCACCGTCCGTATGGGTTAACATAAAAGTTTGATATGCCTTGAGTTGCTGCGGTGTTTGATATGGCGAAGCCGATACGCTAGCGCTAAAGTCGACTTGTTCCTTTAGCGCAGCCAGATGGGATTGGTTGTCTTCGTTCCATTTTTGACCAAAATCAGTGAACGGCAGCATCATCGCTGATTTCGGCACACCGTTTTCTTTTTTTAGCGCAAGAGCACTCTCCAACGCCCACTGTTCGATGCCCAACTGGCCGCCAGTGATGACCCAGCGCAAGCCATCTTCCACATAGCGCTGTAAAGTCTGATTTAAAAGATACTTAATGACCTGCAGCTTGGGGTCCGTGGTCCCGAAAACGCCGAGTTCATAGCTGCGATAGCCGGTAATCCATACACGTTCCAAAACTAACGTTCCCTTCTTCGATACATTTTTATGACGAGAGTTGGTATAATAACAAAAGGCAGGTGAAAATTGTGACGATCTCTTACCCTAATGGTAGAAAATATCACGCGGATGCGCAAGATTCTTCCGTGACGGCCCGACCGCCGAAGACTGAAAATGTGATTTTCGGTAAACGCGGAATGCGTTTGGAAGATGCCATTAACGAAAGTAACGAATACTATCGCGAACACGGTTCAGCCGTGGTTTACAAGAAACCGACACCCGTTCAAATTGTCCATGTCGATTACCCTGCCCGGTCGCAGGCGGTAATCAAAGAGGCTTATTTCCGTCAACCCTCAACCACTGATTATAACGGTGTTTATCAGGGCTATTATCTAGACTTTGAAGCAAAACAGACTAAGAACAAACATTCTTTCCCACTTAAGAATTATCACCAGCACCAAATCGATCACTTTCGTCGGTGTCTGGCTCAGCAGGGAATTTGCTTCACCCTCATGCAATTTGCAGATCCAAATTGCGTCTATTTATTTCCCGCAACAGCACTTTTGCGTTATTGGGACGACACCACCGGGCGCCACTCAATTCCTTTAAAAGAAGTGGCCCGTGTCGGCTATAAAATTGCGGTGGGATTTGCTCCGGCCATCCCCTATTTAGATGCGGTGGATGCGCTGATTGCTGCCACCCACCCGCAAAACAGTAAAGGAACGATTGAATGAACACAAACGATTCAAGAAAAG
Organism: Schleiferilactobacillus perolens DSM 12744; assembly: GCF_001435585.1. GTDB lineage: Bacteria > Bacillota > Bacilli > Lactobacillales > Lactobacillaceae > Schleiferilactobacillus > Schleiferilactobacillus perolens. The sequence continues at coordinate 26,075 of NZ_AZEC01000002.1, read as the reverse complement.
CGCGACGGAATCGAGCCAGTAAAAAGCGACATCCAATTCGTCGATTTTTCAAATGGGTATTTTTAGCTTTACTGGCTGTATTGCTGGCAGGAACCGCACTGTTTGCATACTATGCAAAAGACGCTCCGGCAATTACTTTAGAAAAACTGCAGAGCGGTGGTGCTTCCACCATTTACAGTGCTGAGGGTCAAGAATTAACGAAGCTGGGCAGTGAGAACCGGACTTATGTCACGAGTGATAAAATTCCAGGATCGCTCAAGAATGCGGTAGTTTCCATTGAGGATCGCCGTTTCTATCAAGAATTCCTGGGCGTTGATCCAATTCGGATTCTATCTGCAGCTGTACAAAATGCCCGCAATGACACACTCCAGGGGGGCAGTACAATTACTCAGCAGCTTGTTAAACTGAGCGTATTCTCCACGAAGGCTTCCGATCAAACTTTACGACGCAAGGCCCAGGAAGCCTGGTTGGCGTTTAAAGTAACCCGCGACTACTCCAAGGATCAAGTTTTGGAGTTTTACATCAACAAAGTATACATGAGCAATGGTGTGTATGGCATGGCCACGGCTGCTCAATACTATTTTGGGAAAAGCTTGAACCAATTGGATTTGCCTCAAATCGCTTTGTTGGCGGGAATGCCCCAGGCGCCCGAGTCATACGACCCTTATAAGAATCCGGCGAAGGCCAAAGATCGGCGAGATACAGTCCTCAACGCCATGGTCGCAAACAAAAAAATCACCGCTGCCCAAGCAGCCCAGGCCAAAGGAACGGCCATTACCGATGGTTTGCAGCCGCAATCCGCACACAAGAATAATGATGAAACCGATTTGGTCCTAGATCCCTATTTAAAACAAGTCATCGACGATGTCAAAGCCAAAGGCTACAATCCGTACATTGATAACTTGAAGATTTATACCAATGTGAATTACGACATCCAAAAGCGGTTGTATGATTTGGCTAATGCCGAGGACGGTGTATTCAGTAACGACCTGATGCAAACTGGGGTGGCAATCACGAATCCCAATAACGGTCAAGTGGTGGCGATGCTCGGTGGGCGAAAACTGGGTAACGTCAGGCTGGCGTTGAATCGTGCAGTCACTGCGGACCGTAGTAACGGTTCGACGATGAAACCCATTCTGGATTATGGCCCAGCTATCGAATACTTGAATTGGCCTACCAGTGAACCAGTGTCCGACACGGCTTACACCTATCCAGGAACCAACATACAACTCTACGATTGGGATCGCCAATACATGGGGCAGATGACCATGCGGCGAGCTTTGGTTCAGTCGCGCAATGTGCCCGCCATTCGCACATTGGAAAAAGTGGGTTTGTCCCGTGCATCCACATTTGCCAGTGGTCTGGGCATTTCCATCCCCAGCTCGGCGGGTCTGTCAGTCGGGATTGGCAGTGATGTCTCTCCGCTTCAACTTGCCGCTGCTTACAGTGCCTTTAGTAACGGCGGGACCTATTACAAGCCACAGTACATTAACAAAATTATCACGGCGGACGGCGTCGCCCACACTTATTCCACGACCCATCGGCAAGCGATGAAAGCCAGTACAGCGTACATGATCACGGATATGCTGAAGGGTGTCTTCACTAGTGGTACAGCAACAGCGGCTAACATTCAGGGACTCTATCAGGCCGGAAAAACTGGGACAACGGATTATGACAGCACCACCCTCGCCAATAACCCGGCCTTGAATGATACGGTGCGCGACTCCTGGATGGCTGGTTACACGCAGCATTTCTCTGTCGCCATTTGGACCGGATACGATGCCGCCAATAAGCGGGGGATTGCCGGGGCAGAACAAAATACAGCGATTCTTTTCTATCGGCAGATTATGAGTTATTTGGCCGAAAAGCAAACGAACACTGATTGGAAGAAACCCAGTAACGTCGTCCGCTCTGGTTCCGAACTTTACCTTCGTGGCACTCAACCAGCCACCGCAGTTACACCTGGGTCATCGTCGTCAAGTTCGCAAAGCTCGCGCAACGATGGCTCATCATCTGAGGATGGTTCCACGCACAACAGCTCCAGCAGCAGTGCGTCTTCATTCAGCTCTGGTCCAGGAACAGAATCTTCCTCGTCCAGCAGCGCCAATGAAAGCCAACCGAGTACGGATACTAGCGGTGGCGAAGGCGGTCAAGGGGGTAATAGCTCAAACTCCAGCCAGGGCAGCTCCGCCAGTTCTTCCAGCAATAACACCGGCGGTACAGGCGGCAATACCGCCCCGCCAACTGGCAACAATAATAATAACAATAATGCCAACAACCAAGGCTCTAGCCAAACAGAGTAACAATAAAAAAGCTGAGCATTTCCCCCAGTCACAACTGAGGAGAAAATGTTCAGCTTTTTCTATGTCTTAAAGGTGGTCATGTTCAGTTTGATTATCGATCAAGCTTGTGCAACATTGGCACGGCCTTATTAGCGGCGCTCTAAATTCTTTTGCCCCGTCGCACAATAGGCTGCCAATGGACATTCCGCACACCGCGGACGTCGCGCCATACAATACTGCCGCCCAAACAAAATCAGCGTATGATGCCCCTGCACCCACTCATCTTTTGGTAAAGCGGCAGTCCACCGCCGCTCAATATCCGTCACACTCGCCTTCGCCAGCACCACCGGCAATCGTTTAGAAATACGCGTCACATGAGTATCCACGGCAAAGCTAGGGACCCCAAACGCATCACCCAGGACTACATTAGCCGTTTTACGTCCCACCCCAGGTAAACTCTCCAACTCTTGATGGGTCTGGGGGACTGTACTTTCGAAGTCGGTGACCAGCCGATGGGCGGTTTCCTGAATGTGCTTTGCCTTGGTATGGAACAAACCGATCGTATGAATGTAATTTTCAATATCTGTTGGTGTCGCTGCCGCCAGCGCGGCCGGTGTGGGATACGCCGCAAACAAAGCCGGTGTCACTTTATTCACCGCTGCGTCCGTCGTTTGCGCACTCAAAATAACGGCAATCAGTAACTGATACGCCGATTCGGCATGCAGTGCCCCTTGCGCATCTGGAATTAATTGAAACAACTGGTGCATTCCCCAGCGCATGCGGTTATCGTCCCACATTACAAGTCCCTCCTCAGAAACGATTACGGTTGGCGCGTTCGCGCTCGACATCGGCCTTCGTCCGAATATTGCGTTTTTCCCAACTCAGCAAAATGCGATCCATGTACTTCAATGAATAGGCCTGATTCAACACCGCTTCGCGGAGTGCCAAGGAGACCAATTCTGGCGAATAGTGATCTTCATCTAGCCACGCGCTAATTGTTTCCTGTTCAATAGGTGATAAAGGACGACCAAATTCGACTTCGATTTCATCAAATAAGCGTTGCCGGGTCACGGGCGCCTGTTCTGGTTCTCCAGAATCTGATATCGGGTTCGATTGCCCATATTTTTCAGCCAGTCGAGCATATAGCGGCGTTAAATCATACCAATCCATTTGCTTACCGGCACTATCCGTCTGCGTCCGGAGGTCGATAAACCCCGCATCCAACATTTCGTGTAGTGCGCCGTATATTTCATCTTCGGTCAACCCTGTACGCTGCGCAATCTCTTTGATGGGTGGGAATTGTTGACCAGCCGCCGTAAAACTGACCATTTGCAAATACACGATCAACTGTCGATTGGTCATTCCCAATGCCCGATAATGCGCCAATACAAGGTTGGAGATAGTAATCAACGGCGCTTGTACCAACGCTTGCCAAAATTCCACAAGACCGGCTCCTTTCTGATCTGATGCACATTGTGTCGTTGAAAAAAGGGTCGACATTACGCCCACCCTTTTCCATCAGTAACTTAATTAAGGTTTCAACCGATTGATCATCCGTGGGAATGGAATTGCTTCGCGCAGGTGATCCAAGTGGCAGATCCAGGTAATGGCCCGCTCTAAGCCCAAACCGAAGCCGGAATGCGGTACTGAACCATACTTACGCAGATCCAAATACCATTGGTATTCATTCACGTCCAGACCAGCATCAATAATACTCTGCTCTAGCTTCGCATAGTCTGTTTCCCGTTCAGAACCGCCCACAATTTCGCCATAACCTTCGGGGGCTAACAAGTCCGCACACAGGTAAACATCATCGCGCGTGGGATGACTCTTCATATAGAACGGTTTGATCGACTTGGGATAGTTCAAAACAAACACGGGTTGTTCAAATTGATCAGACAAGTAAGTTTCTTCTGGCGAACCAAAATCATCGCCCCATTTAGTGTTGAAGTCGGCTCCTTGCAACATTTCAATCGCCTTATCGTAAGTAATCCGCGGATACGGTGTCTTTGTGTAGCGCTCCAAAATCTTGGGGTCGCGATCCAGCAGCTTCAAGTCATATTGGCAGTGATCCAGGACACCTTGCACGAGAAACGCAATGTAACGTTCCTGAATCTCCAAGCTCTCTTCTTGATGCATGAAGGCCATTTCTGGTTCTATCATCCAGAATTCGGTCAAATGGCGGCGTGTCTTCGACTTTTCCGCCCGGAAGGTCGGGCCAAATGAGAAGACCTTATCATAGGCCATTGCGCCGGCCTCCATGTAAAGCTGACCTGATTGAGACAAGTAGGCATCATTATCGAAATAATCGATATGGAACAACTCCGTGGTGCCTTCCGGTGCGGCGTCCGTGATTTCTGGCGGGTCCATCTTAATGAACCCTTCCTGATTGAAGAACTCATACGTGGCGCGAATCATTTCGTTTCGAATATGCATGATCGCAAACGGCCGACGAGACCGTAACCAAAGATGCCGATGATCCAGTAAGAATTCGATTCCGTGTTCCTTAGGGGTGATGGGATAGCCTTCTGATTCTCCCACGACTTCAATATTGCTCACTTCAATTTCATAACCAAAGTGGGACCGTTTGTCTTCGTGAATGACCCCAGTCACCCAAAAACTGGCCTCCTGGTGTAAATCCTTAGCAATATTCCAAACTGATTCAGAAACTGCATTTTTAACGACGACACCTTGGAAAAAGGCAGTGCCGTCCCGCAACTGCAGAAATGAAATCTTGCCGCTGGACCGCTTGTCGGTTAACCAAGCCCCAATTCTGACTTCTTCATCAACGTGCTGGGGTGAATCAATAATACTAATGTGTTCTGGTTCTGCCATGTTAAACCTCCCAAAAAAGATACGATCAGGGATGCCGTGACAGGCTTTGACTGGTGGAAAGCCATCGGTCTTAATCCTCGTCTCGATCCTGATCGCCTGGTCTTCGCATCAATGATGGCGAAGCCTAAACTGTTTTACCGGTACGATAATTAAGTAAAACGTATTGATAATTGCCACTGTGGCTGCGTAAGGTGACTTCCCACGTGGCAGCACCGCGATACCAACCCAACACTGTTTTCTCAACTTGTTGCTGGCCGCTGATTTGGCGTGCACGGTTTTGTGCTTGAGTCGCAGAAAGACCGGCGCCAGCACTCACGGTATGCGTGCGCCCGCTGCGAGCATTGATAATCACGAAGACCGACTGCCCATCTTTGGTTTTACCGCCGACGGTGTAGTATGTCTCGTCGCGCTGAAACATAAAGAAGGTTTGCGGTGTGGTGAGTGATGCTGTTTTTTCCGCCACATTAATGGCTTGGCTTTCAGCATTCCGGCGAGGCGCTGTGGCCACCAAATAAACGCTGAAGATACCCGCGACAATGATGATCAGCGCACCCCAGTAAGCCCATTTTTGCCAATTCGACCGCACTGTATCCCTCCTCTTTCGAACTCTGCCTAACATTATAACAATTAATGGTCGCTTGTGGGCAACGGATTAGTTTCTGCAATTTGTGGGACGCGACCGGCCAAAAAATCTGCCGTGGCGCTGGCCACCTCTTGACTGGCCAGTTGCACCTTGGGCACTGTACGGGGTAAATTATGCAGAATTTGATGGCCCCAGCTTTCACTCATAATACGCCGATCCAACACGATCATGACGCCATGATCGTGCCGCGATCGGAACAAACGGCCAAACGCTTGGGTCAGGCGTTGGGTAGCCCGGGGCAAGGCATCTTGGCGAAAAGGATTGCCGCCGCGCTGGGTGATCAAATTTGCTCGAAGTTGAGTCAGCGGCCGAGTCGGCGGTTCAAACGGCAACCGGGTCACGACCAAGATCTGGAGCGTATCATTGGGCAAATCGATTCCTTCCCAAAAAGTCGCTGCTCCCAATAGAATTGCACCATCAGACAATTTAAAGCGCTTCATGACCTTTTCCACAGAACCAGTGACACCTTGAGCTAACAACTCCCGCGAACCAACCAGACGTATTTCAGAAATATCATCATACACATTCTGGATCATGCTCAAAGAATTGAACAACACGAGGATCCGTTCATGGTTGGCCATCGCCAACTGATTGATCATGGTGGCAACATAGTGGGCATACTCTGCAGGAACTGTCTCCTTAATATCCGGGGCATCCGGCACAATAAACACGCGGCCCATTCGTTTATAGGCAAACCCATTGGCCAACACCATTTTGGTAGCGTCCGTAATGCCCAAAGGCTGACAAAACGGTTGCCAGCTATCCATGATGCGCAGCGTGGCACCGACATAGATAAACGGTGCAAAGCGTTTGGTCACCGCCGACCACAATGCCTGAATGTCCACTTGGCACCAATGCAAAGAGACGGAATGCAGGTCACCGTAATTACGCATTTGAACCACATATCCGGCACTGGCACTATGGTATTGCTGGACTTGCGCCAATTGGGCAAGATCGTCGGTCAGCGGCGCCAGTTCCTCCAAAGTCGTTTGGATGGTTTCACCCATTGCAATGACCTGTTTAGACCAATGATCGGCCTGGTCGGCGATGACGGTGGTCAATTGGTGCAAGTTATGGAAGAGCTGATTCAAGAGATCATCCAACTGTTCCAATTGCCGACCCAACATGTCGGCATTACTCTCATCCGGCTGCCACAGGCGTTGAATGGTTTGATTGCGCTCGGCGCGCACAACATTGCCCTGAATAGCCTGTTCATAGAGCATTCCCTGTAAGGCATTGGTGCGAGCGGTTAAACCATCAATGGCTTGGGTCACAGAAACGACCTGGTACCGAAACAAATCACCATTACCCCATTGTTCCTGCCGCACCACGCTGTCCACCACCGCTTTAATGCGGTGTAAATAACGTAAAATCGTCGGCAAATTACCCTTTGCCATTAATGCATCCACCGCACTATCGGCCACATGCTGTGCTTCGTCCACAACGACCAAGGCATGTCGGGCAAAGGGTTGCTCGGCATAGTGCCGGGTGAAGTAAGCATGGTTCGTGATTAATATTTGCGCGGCATCTTGGCGAGCGTGGGCCCGCCGTAAAAAGTCCACAGCATACCAGGGCGAATCGGCGTCATCCTCTTGCCCACTCACGATTTCACTGAACAACGGTGAACGGTATGTAGTCAACTGCAATTCCTGCAAATCACCCGTGGTCGTTTGGGTCAGCCACACCAAAATCTTCATCATGAGGATTTGGCTGCCCTCATTCAAGTCTTGACGGTGCAATAACTCCTGATATTGAGCTAAATCAATATAGTGGGTATCACTCTTAACGATTTCCACCCGTAATGTCGTTTGCAGCACCGCCGCGATGGCTGGCAGGGTTTGCTGCGCCAATTGTTCCTGCAACGCAATCGTCGATGTCGTCACAATAATTTGCTGTTGAGTATCCTGCTGCCGCAAAATCAATGGCAACAGATATCCTAAAGATTTCCCCGACCCGGTGGCGGCTTCAATAAGCAACGGCACCTGACCGTTTTGGGCATGGCGATACACGGCATTCATCATTTTGATCTGTCGCTTACGAGCAGTGAAACGCGGCCGTAATAAAGCGGTCATTTCTTTTTGGGTAGTGGGATACGGAACATAGGGCGCCGGTACTGGCACCGTCTCTGTCACTTGGCGCAACGCCAAGCCATTGACCACCACAAAACGATCGCTGTCCGCGGACTGATTAGTTTGCTGACCAGCAGCGTAAAGATAATCACCAGTTTGCCGCAGCAAATGGGTGCCCATTTTGCCTAATTGGACCCGGGTGACTAGCGGTAGTGCGCTGAGACGATGGTCCAGCAAAATAAACAACTTAGCAGTGGCGATGGCATCACTGTCTGCTCGATGGGGGTTGTCATGGGTAATTCCCAAGAACTTAGTCAAATCAGACAATTTATAGCTCGGTGCCTCCGGCAGCAAAATTTGCGCCAGTTGGACCGTGTCCAAAGCCTCCTGCCCCACTGGCGGCAAACCCAACCCAGCAAATTCCGAATTAATGAAGGGCAAATCAAAGTTCACATTGTGGGCAACAAAAACAGCATCGGTTAACAAACCATGCAGCGTTTCTCCGATTTCTTGGAAGTCTGGCGACTGCGCCAATTCCTTGTCATGAATCCCTGTGAGATTCCGAATTGCAGGCAGCAGCGCCTGATGCGGGTCGATGTTTTGGGACACGGTATCGACGATTTTACCATTCTTCACTAATGCACAACCGAACTGGATGATCCGGTCACCCTGTGCATAATCAGTCCCTGTGGTCTCTAGATCCACGACGGCGTAAAGGCGCCCTGTGCGCATCGTTTGACCCTTCCCTTCTCTGTCACAATCAATAAATTAGAAATCTGCTGGCGGCACCGCAATGAGTGCCCCACTCAACACAGCGTAAAGGTAACGCTTGGCCACTGGCCGATGCAGCATGCCAGTGAGCGCCGCAGCGTACAACTGCAATTGCACAGCATATTCTTGTCGCAGTTTTGCGGCACCGTTGGGCAATGTGGCTAGCCGGTCTGTCTTGTAATCAAACAGAATAATGTCGCCACCGTCTAGCGGCGCCAAATACCCGTCTATAATACCATGAATCAGAACATCGCTGTCTGGTGGGAAGTCCGTCACTTTGGTACCAGGAAAGACCCGGGTGGGTGGAAGCATTAAAGAAAACGGCACTTCCCGTTGGACGGCGGCTGGTTGCGCCAATATTTGCTGGCCTAAATCAGTGGCATAAAAAGCCGCGATGCCAGCCACATCGATTTGATCGGCCACGATGGCAGTTAATTTGCCATCCGCCACCAATTTGCCTATTTTGTCCTGGACGGTGGCTTCAGTCACGGGATGATGTAGATCAATCGATTGAAACACCAGGTGGGTGGCCGTCCCCACTGCTGTGGCCATTGGTTTGGCCTGAGCCGTGACAAACTCTGGCGCACTGAATTCATCGTCTTTTGCATAGCGATTGGCCGGAGTAGCCGTATAGTGGGCAGCCACGGCGCGACTCACGGTGAGTTCGTCGTTGGCTGGATCATCCATTTGGCGCTTGATTTCGGTCACAGATTGGAAAGCCGTTGTCCGCGTGGCCACGGTGTAGCGATAGGTTGTCCGCCAGCGCTGACTTTGATCCTGCAGCTCTGGAAATTGGGACACTTCCACTTGAATTGATTTTTTGCGACTCTGCGCTCGCTGGGGAGCCGAGGTTGGTGGACTCACCGCCACACTTATGGCAGGTTCGCCCAAACTTTGGTCAGTCTGCACCAAACCATCTGCATCGAGCACAGTATTCACGGCGGGCAACCGCAAGAGTGCGGGCATAATCAAATCCAAGAAGTTGCTGGCACTCTCCCGCTTAGTGACCGCCAGCAACGGTGTGTCTGTCCGTACCGCGCTGGCCCATTTGCTCACCATGGCGGCCGCGTCATTCTTGATTGATCCCACGACATACAACAGCTGCCGGGCCCGAGTCAAAGCCACGTATAGCTTACGCAGTTCTTCAGATTGAGAAACCTGATGGAGCACGGTTTGGGCGTAATAATGCTGAGGGGTGGCAAAGGCAATGTGTTGGTGATAATCGTTGATTTTGATGCCAATGCCACCATTTCGCAACGCAATGGCCGCTCCGCGTTCATCTGTCCGGTTGAAATTATGTTGCGCATTTAGCAAAAAGACGACCGGAAATTCCAAACCTTTGCTGCCATGAATCGTCATTACGGTCACTGCATTATCATCTGTACTGGTAACCGGTGACATCGCCAAATCCTGATCGTTTTCTTGAACTTGGTGAATGAAGCGGATGAAGTTGAAAATACCCTTAAAACCACTATTTTCGTAATCATTAGCTCGTTCATACAGGGCGTGCAAATTAGCCTGGCGTTGTTTTCCTGAAGGCATCCCGCCGGCATAATCCAAAAAGCCGGTATCCAAATAAATTTGCCAAATTAAATCGGCGATCCGTACTTGTTTGCTTAATGTACGATATTGCTCAATTTGGTGGGCCAAGGCGACTGCCTTTTGGTGCAGTGTCTCCTGCCCAGGCGCGGCTGGGTCAGCCACGAAATGCTGCCAAGCCGCATAATAAGGCCCGGCTTGATGATGGATCCGAATAGTGGCCAACTCATCGGCAGTGAAGCCAACGATTGGCGAGCGTAAGAGGCCTGCCAGCGGGATGTCTTGGCGAGGATTGTCAATGACACTCAAGTAGTTCAGCATGACAGTGATTTCCGTGGTTTGGAAGTATTCTTTGGCATCGTTCATCACCACTGGCACCCCGAAGGCATCTAAACCATCCAAAATATCCAGATTAGCACCTCTGGTGGGCACAATAATCGCAATATCAGAATACTGCAGTGGCCGCAACTGACCCGACTGTTTATCAAAAATAGCCGTCTGCTGAGTCACCAAAGACTGGATCTTCGCCCCCACTGCGGCTGTTTGGGCCGCAATCCCTGTTAACGGGATCCGGTTAGCAGTGGCGTCCTCATCAGGCACTTCATCCGGGACCAACATGACAGCTGTTTTCTCAGCAGTTTCTTGGGGATAGTAACTGGCACCAAATTGTAACTGGGCATTGTCATCGTACACGACATCCCCGACAGCCGTATCCATCAGCTGCTTAAAAACATAATTCACCATATCATCGACTGCTTTCGCCGAACGAAAGTTTTCTGCTAAGACGATTCGTTCACTGCTCGTATCAGCTTGGCCATACTGCACATATTTTTTGGCAAACAAAGTGGGGTCTGCCTGACGGAATCCGTAGATGGACTGTTTAATGTCCCCGACCATGAACATATTCCCCGGATGAGAAGCGGCGATGGTGGTCAAAATCGCCTCCTGTAACGGATTGGTGTCTTGATATTCATCGACCATAATTTCATGATACTTCTCCGCAAAGAACACCTTGGGTTGAATCCCTGTTTCAGTTTTAGTTTGCAAGATCTGTAATGCTGCCAACTCAATATCGGCAAACTCAGCAATTCCGCGCCGCTTTTTTGTCTGCGTGAGTGCTTCGGCGAAATCATGGAGTACTTGGGTAAGTTTATCAGTGAGTTTTTGCGCTTGCGCCATGATAGGCAGCCAGTCGCTGGCGGTTAATAGAAACGGACCCGTTAATTGTTCTGTCACAAATGCCTTAATATCGTCTCGGGCGGCTTTGACTTGGTCTTTGACAGCCAATAAAGATTCCTCAGTGTTCCGCTTCGTGAAAACTGGGAATCGGTTTTTCAAGACATTTTGCGCATCGAGCAAGCCCTGTCGAATACCATCAAAATCACCGTGTTGGATGACTGGCAAAACATCCGCCAGCGTGTCCGTTTCCTCCATACCAAACGTATACAACTTACTTAAATCTGCGATTTCGGCGACACCGGTCACTTGCTGCGTATATTGCTGCAGCAAATCTTGATAGGTCAATACAATCTGGGCGCGTAAATTACCTGGCTGGTTTTCCGCCAATAATGGCGAGTGGTCAAGACCGGCGGTGGTTTGCGGGAAATCATAAAGTGCCGGCACTTGGTCAATCCATCCCAACGGATCAGGACTGGCCATGGCATTCGTCAATAATCGAAAGACCAACTTGGTCAATCCATCATCACTGCGGCCAGTCGTAAAGTTGCTGACTAAATCGAGAAAATCCTGATCGTCGTCTTCATAGTATTGGTCCCGGACGCGTTCCCAGACTTGCTGCCACAATAGCAGTCGTTCATTATCATCACCCAGGGTCCGCACAGCCGGATCATAATTGATCACGTAATAAAAGCGACGAACCACGCGCGCGCAAAACGCATCCAGTGTAGAAACATCAGCAGAACCGATATGGGCCAATTGTTTGCGCAAATGTAAGCGCAGTGTCCGGTCAGTCGTTTCATTTGCCTTGGCGGCCAAGGCCGCACGGATCCGTTCCCGCATCTCCGCCGCCGCTGCCTGGGTAAACGTCACGATCAATAAGCGATCAATGTCCTCGCCATGAATGAGTTTTTGAATCACCCGCTCCACCAAGACAGTGGTTTTTCCGGACCCGGCACTCGCAGACACGAGAATATTATGGCCGGCATGGGCAATGGCAGCTTGTTGATTGGCAGTAAACTTGGTATTACTCATGGTTGTCAGCCATCCTTTCTTGCATTTGCCGAATTGCACTTTGCGGGTCATCCAATTTGGGGATTGGCATGTATTGGTTTTCCTTCAACATGTGGTCAAAGTACATCACGTTTTGATACGGTGAATATGACAGTAATGTCCGGCCGTCCGCAAAGCGGGCTGGGCGCAAGGCAATGTCCCCCGCTAAGATACTGGCCGCCGCCCGCCGAATCATATATTCGTTGTACGTTAAAATCGTATCCATATCGGTTTGAGTGAGGGCATTTTTATTGCGGTAACCGCTCTTTTTCGTATTCGAGGTCCCTGCTAATAGAATTGTGCGTTGCGGACTCGTATCAGCCTGGGTCAAGAACGCATCATCTGCGAGGACAATACCTTTGAATTGGTTCTTTTTTAACATCGTTTCAGTGAAAATTTGCTCAGCACTATCCTTCTTTTTCAACGCATCGGCCATGGGCAGCAACGGTTCATTAATATGCAAATAGAAGCCGCCCGCGACGGTAGCTCGACCCGGCAGGGCCAAATCGCCAGGTTTGCCCAGCGCATTCAATAGGGCTTGCAGATAGGTTTGCAACTGTAAAGACAAACCATAGAGTGCTTGGCCGTACTCGAATTGGTGACTAGACGACTTGTAATCAATCACTGTTAAGAAATCTTGATTAGTTTCTTGATCGTGAAAGCCGTCGATCCGATCGATTTTTCCGCGTATTCGCACGGAATGCTCCCGGCCTAACGGATACTCTAGAGCGGGCAAACCGCCAGGCATCCCGGCTTGACCAAAAAGAACTTCCGTCGCCAGTGGCCGCAACGCGGATCTTTCAGCCTGTTCCTTAAGCAGCCACGCCATGTACTGCAATGTTCGCGCCAACAATTGCCGCAAAAACTTCATCCGGCCGGAACCGTTCAGAATCGCAAAAAATGGTTCATGCACTGCAGCACCAGCAATCTCTTGGACCATATCAGCCAACGTTTGATCATCTAAATGCGCGATGTCTTGCTGTTGAGCGTGGATCGTTTTGATTAAGTGATCCAGCACCCAATGATAATAACTGCCCGTTTCCGCTGGCGTCAGATCGTATGTGTCCCGCTCAGTCAACCGCAGTCCATATTGTAGAAAGTATTCGTACGGGTTTTGATAGTATTGTTCCAGTCGGGACACGGACACATTTAAATGATTGCCGTACAAGTCTTGAACAATATCCGGGGACAACTGACCGACTCGATTCTCATAGTTGAGGGCAGATAAAATAAATTGATAATAGTTTTGGCGTGGCTTGGTGTCACTATGCTGCAGATGCCACGCGACCGTTTGCCAAAATAAATTTTGTTGATCCACCCGCAGTGCCTTGACGACCCAGCTTCCCGCCAGCGACGGCGTGGCCAACCAGTGACCAATATATTGCTGAGTTTGGGCACGGACTAAACCCTCGCCGGAAAAATCCACATAAATCGGAATTAAATTGAGATGCCGTTGAATCCGGTCGTAATAGGGCGAAATCCGTTGGCTTTCTTCTGCCTGCAGTTGCGGATAGCACAAATACAGTCGCTCAGTGGCACTGAAAAAGGCCTTGTACGCAATATATTCGCTAGCCGCCAGGCGATCCTCAGTCCCTCCACTCAAGGTAGACAGCGCCGCCGCCTGGTCGGGATCTTTGGCGCTTAATTGATCCTGCAAAGCCAGAATCGATTCTCGGTCACGATCACTGAGTAAACTGGTTGATTCCACAGGTGCCGGCAAAGAATTGGCGGTACCACCAATAATAAAGGTCACTTTGGCGTTCGCTGCTGTGGTGACCCCCAAATCAGCAATTTGAACCGTATCAATGACCGCCGGAATTTGTTTGTAACTGGCGGCATTGAACCCGGCGGAAAATATTGCAGTGAAATCGTCTGTGGAAAAAGGTTGGTCCCCTAGAATTTGCACATATTCATCCAGCAAACGGGTAAACACGGCAAAGGCCTGACGCGGGCGATCTGCCCCGACTGGATCACCGGATTGCTGAGTTGTGTTGCGGAAAAACGTGAATTGACTGATTAGTCCGTGCTGGGTCAAGAAGTGATATAACAATGTCAACGCGCTCTTCCCATCGGCGGCCTTTTTCAATTTGTTCACAAATGGCAATAATTCATTCCGGATAAACAGATGAATCGGTTCGCCAGCAGAAAGATGGGTGGAAATCGCACTCACCTCATCATCCTCCTCAGATACTGGCGCATTGGCCTCCTGCCAAGGATCCTTTTTGGCAAATTGACTGCCCTGCAGGCCGTGCCCCAATGTATAGTTTTCGGCCGCATCCACTTGATTGCGGAAAGTGGCCAAATACACGGGCGTTTGCCCGCCTGTCAATGTGGTTGCCGCCGCTTGAGCGGCTATCTCCTTGGGTAAAACCAATTCAGTCCGCAACAAACTGAAAAGATTAGCGTAAGTCACATTGCCATTGATCAATTCGCCGATGGCCGAGATGACTTGAACCAATGGATGATCCGTCATCTGTACCGCCCGATCGTAAAAGTATGGCACGCCGGCTTGTTGGAATGTTGGACGAATGATGGTTTCGTATTGGGCCAGATCAGGCGTCAAAATACGCATGTCGCCGTAACGATAGTGGCCACTCGCCACCAGGCGTTTAATTTCTGCAGTGACAGCAGTCAATTCGTCCTGCCGAGTGGCTGCTTGCCAGATCTTCACTCCCTTGTTGGTCGCATTGTCAGTCACCGGCAGTCCCCGCGCACTGGCGACCCAATAATCGGCCAATTTCGCCATGGTAGGTGTATACGCCGCCTCTTCTGACACAGCGACCAAATTGATTGCCCCCGGAGCACTCTCCGTTAACTGGGTATAGAGCCGTTTAGTCGGTGCAAAAAATGGTGCCGCGTCTTGGTCAGTTTGGCCTGTCAGATCACCCTCATCACCGATAAGATCGACAGTGGTGTGCACGCTCAGCCGCATCAACACTTGGAGAATACTTAAAAAGCTGGCATCGAGGCGATCGAACCCGCTGACATAAATCCGAGTATCGGCGAACCATTCTGGATGGGCCTGAAATTGTTTGATGGCATAGGCAAATCGTTCCTCAGGAGAGACAAAATAACGTCCCAATTCTTCTGGAAAAGCGCGCGCAATAATCGTCAAGTCGTGCATTTTTGCATGAAATTCCTGGGTCCCTTCCGCATCTTGGAGCAGCGTCAAGATATCCGCATCAATTCCGGCATTGGCTAACTCGCCCAGCTGCAAGCGCAATTGCTCTAAGAATCCCGGATTGTGGACTTCCCCCCGATAAAGTTGGAGATCGTCGCCGTATTCCACCAAAATTTTAGATAAAACCATCGTTTGAGCGGTGTCTGTGGCAGTCAAAGCGGT
The DNA here is from genome assembly GCF_001435585.1 of Schleiferilactobacillus perolens DSM 12744. GTDB lineage: Bacteria > Bacillota > Bacilli > Lactobacillales > Lactobacillaceae > Schleiferilactobacillus > Schleiferilactobacillus perolens. The sequence goes on along the minus strand of NZ_AZEC01000002.1, from coordinate 10,364 downwards.
ATATTTGGGATCTTTTTGCAGGAAATACCAGAGCAGCCGATCAAATGCGGAAATCTGAATATTCCCGAATGCATGGACATCGGGAGCCAACGGATTAGCAAAACGCGGGTCCTGGCTGAGTGCTTGATAAGTACTCCGTTCGATTTCAAACGCAATATGGTTGGGCACTAAATAAAAGACTTGGCCTGTGGGATGGCGGGCCAAGTCATCGGCAATCCGTTTGACCAATTCGCGATGATGGTCCTTGGTCAATGGACCCGTCAGTATGGTAACCTTACTATTTGCTGTTTGCTCCTGCATGGCGACACAGCTCCTTTTCTCCGTAACGAATCTAATACTTAAATTTTGCCACATTCCCGGCTGTTAGGCAAACACGTATTTGCCTGCTTATCTGTTGCGCTTTGCGCCATTTGACGGCACAATTGAAGAAGATATTTTTGCGAAAGGACGAGGTGTATTTTATGCAAGTTGGGATGGGAAAAAGCCATGCCAAGATTATTTTAATTGGGGATCATTCAGTGGTGTATGGCTTCCCGGCCATTTGTTTACCCTTAAAGGCGGTCCCCTGTGTGGTGACAATCAAGCCACAAGTCAGCGGGCAACCGGATTGGCTGACAACATCGTTTTTTACTGGACCGGTGGCCACGGCGCCCCGTTCCCTGCACGGTCCGCTGGCGCTCTGGCGAGATTTGGCCGATCGTTTAGCGATTACCGTGCCGCTGGCCATCACTATCGACTCTCAAGTTCCCACGGCCCGGGGAATGGGCTCCAGCGCGGCCACTGCCATTGCTTTAACCCGGGCTTTCTATGATTATGCAGCTGTGCCCCTCAGCGATGCCTTATTACAACGCTGGGCCGCGGTCTCAGAAGATATTATCCACGGCACTCCCAGTGGGATTGATGCGGCCACCACGGCCAGTGCGGTCCCTCTGTGGTTCGTCAAGAATGCGCCAATTGTCCCATTAACGGACCCGTTACGGGGGGTGTTAGTCATTGCTGATTCTGGCAAACAAGGTGAAACAGGTCCGGCGGTGGCGGCGGTCCGTCAATTACGGCAGACCCAGCCGCAGGCCACGAATACTGCCTTAACCGAGCTGGGGGATATTGCCGAACAAGGCCGCCGCGTTATTCATACTGGAGATTTAGAGACATTGGGGTCCTTACTAAACCAGGATCAAAGCCTATTACAGCAACTGACAGTGAGTGATCCCGCCCTTGACCACTTGATTGCTGTTGCCCGCCAAGCGGGGGCCTTGGGAGCCAAATTGACTGGCGGCGGCCGCGGCGGCTGCATGATTGCCCTTTGTCCTGACTTGGCCACAGCCGGCCGCGTGAACAAAGCCTTACAAGATGCCCACGCTTCAGCCACGTGGATCGACCCTTTGGATACGGAGGAAAACAATCATGACTAACGCACTTTGGGCACGGGCTCACACGAATATTGCCTTCATTAAATATTGGGGGAAAAAAGACTCAGAATTAATGCTCCCCGCCAACGACTCCCTTTCTCTCACCCTAGCCGATTTTTATACCGAGACTCGGGTGACTTTTGGCGGCGCAGCCAAAGATACGCTCCGTTTAGATGATCAGACCTTGACGGGGCCGGCATTAACAAAAGCCGTCAAAGTGGTGGACCAGGTCCGTTCTTTGGCCCACATTCAAAGTGCTGCCTTGATTGAAAGTTACAATCACGTGCCCACGGCCGCGGGGCTGGCCAGTTCAGCTTCAGGCATGGCCGCATTGGCCGGAGCGGCGGCAAAGGCAGCGGGGCTGACCTTGGACCATCGCCAGTTAAGCCGGTTAGCGCGCAGAGGGTCAGGTTCGGCCACACGCTCCATCGACGGTGGCTTTGTCCGCTGGTTTGCGGGTCATGATGACGACAGTTCTTTTGCGATGCCGGTGGCCGCAGCGCCAGAATTACTGGCTAGCATTCGGGTCGTTGCTGTTGTTTTCTCAGATCAGCCCAAATCGATTGGCAGTACGGACGGCATGGCGCGAACCGCCGCCACGTCCAGTTATTTTGCCGCTTGGACGGAGCGCGCCGATGAAGATCTGACCCTGTTGTTACCTGCATTGCGCCAAGGCGACTTTCGTGCGGTCGGCACCATTGCGGAGGGCAACGCGCTGGCGATGCACGCTGCTACCCTGGCGGCTCGGCCGCCCTTTACCTACTTCTTGCCCAGTACATTGGCATTGATTCAGCAAGTCGGTCAATTGCGTGAACGTACCGGTATCCCGGTTTATGCCACAGTGGATGCAGGCCCAAATGTTAAATTATTGACGCTGGCACCTTATGTCACTCAGTTGCAACTTTGGCTGCAGACGGAATTTCCCACCGCCCAGGTGACCATTACCCATGCCGGTCCGGAAATGAGTTACCACCAAACCCGGAAGGAGGAAAATACCCATGCCTGATACGAAACACCCCTACCCCAATAATCCCTATTCCCGGCGGAAAGATGAACATATCGCGCTGGCGACCCGGTTTACGGGCAATGGGAATGGATTGACCGACGTGCATTTTGTCCACCAAAGCATTCCCACTGTGGCGGCGACTCAAGTGGACCTAAGCACACACTTTTTGGGCCGCCAGTTCCCCACGCCGTTATATATCAACGCCATGACCGGGGGCTCAGCGAAGGGTAAGGAAATCAATGGCCAATTAGCGCAAATTGCGGGGCGTTTCCACTTACCCATGGCTGTGGGCTCATTGTCGGCCGCCCTCAGCATTCCCGCCTTGACGGACAGTTTTACCATCGTGCGCGAAAAGAACCCAGACGGTTTTATCCTGGCCAATATTGGGGCCGATAAGTCCCCTGCTGAAGCACGCCGCGCGGTTGCACTGCTGGCCGCTGATGCCTTACAAATTCATGTCAATACCGTCCAGGAAACCGTGATGCCTGAGGGCCATGTCGCCACCGATTGGTTGACACACATCGCAGCCATTGTGCAAGAGAGTGCCGTGCCGGTGGTGGTGAAAGAGGTCGGCTTCGGGATGAGCCAAGAAACACTGCTGCAGTTGGCGGCGGTGGGGGTCACCACAGTCGATATAAGCGGCCGCGGCGGGACCAATTTTGCCGCCATTGAGAATGCCCGCCGCCCCGGCCACACTTACGATTATCTGGCCGATTGGGGACTCACCACTGCACAGAGCCTCTTAGAAAGTCAATCTTTCCAAAAAAAAGGAACAGTGCTGGCTTCCGGTGGAATCACGAATCCACTGGACGTCCTCACTGCCCTCCGATTAGGTGCTGCCGGTGTGGGTGTGGCCGGTTTCCTGTTAAGAAGTTTAATGCACGTCGGACTGAACGGCACCAGCGACCTAGTATCCACTTGGCTTGATCAATTGCCTGCGCTCTTTGCTCTCGTCAATGCCCGCGACATTACCGAATTGCGCCGCCAACCCTTGTGGTGGGAGCCAGAGATGAGCAATTATGCCCAGCAGCGCCACTTGTCTCTGCCTTAGATACGCAACCCTTTCGGATAAAAGTTCTTAATCGTCCCATTGACGGCGTGCCCCACCGCAAAACCGGAGGCGGCATAAGTCATCAATACCCAGTGGCGCCCAGTCATCGTCGTGGGTAATGTTTCCCCGTGACGATACTGATTTGCTGCGCCTAAATCCACTGGTTCTTCAAATCGCCACTGGTCTCGCGGAATCGCCAATGCCAACGCATGATTGGGCACCAAACGATGACCCTTAATATCGGCGATGATCAAACCTGGCCGCATAATCTTGAGCTTGGCTGCACTAGCGGGATACGCCGGTGGCAAAGCGATGATTTGGTTTCCCCACCGACTGGCCGCAACTGGCACGGGGGTGTTGAAAGTGTCCTCCCAAAACGCTGCCAATAATGACTGTTCTGCCTTCGTCAAAGAGTGAGTAAAACCGGCTGCGTGCCGGTTTTTTTCATGCCGTTTAGCCGGCTGAGCGTCAGGTTCACTCACACCGCTAAAATGCAAATGGGCGACAAAATGCCCCTCTCCCCGGACTAAATTGGGAAACAGCCGTGCACAACCGGCCAAGTCCGGGTTGCCGTCCGCCCATTCTGGCCGACCGGCGACCATTCCGCCAACCAAAGGGATCGGGACCACGGAGAGACCGGGATAAGTCTGCAGCAGCCAAGCGATGATCTGCTCGTCTTCTTCGGGTGCGAATGTGCAGGTGGAATAGACCAAGTCTCCACCAGTTTTGAGCATCGGTAGAACATCCCGAAGAATTTCTCGCTGGCGATGGGCGCATTCAGCTGGATAGTCGGGATGCCAATACTGCATCGCACTGGGATCCTTACGAAACATTCCTTCACCGGAACAAGGGGCGTCTAGTAAAATACGATCAAAAAAGCCAGGAAAAGATTGGCGCAGTTGGCTGGGTGTCGCGCTAGTCACCACGGTGTGCGCAGCGCCCCACCGTTCCACGTTTTCCGCTAAAATTTTCGCCCGGGAGCGATCAATATCGTTGCTGACCAGCATCCCCTGGTCATTCATTTGACCAATGATGTCGGTGGTTTTACCCCCCGGTGCCGCAGCCACATCGAGTACCCGTTCACCTGGCTGGGCATGAAGTTGAGGACCCACGGCCATGGCACTGGGTTCCTGCGAATACACTGCTCCGGTCCAAAATGCAGGGTCAGCGCCGTGAACGGTGCCAAAAAAGCCATCATTTGCCCACGGTACCGCCACTGCATCCGCGGCGACCAAAGAGCGGCCACTGGGATGCAGTGGATCCAGCCGATACCCTTTTTCAAAAGGTTGGTTAAAACTGTTCAAAAAAGCGGGGGCGTCGGACCCCAGTAACTGTGTGTATTTCTCGGCAAAGCCGGTGGCTAATGTCATCCTTGATGCTCCTTTTCGTATGCGCGATCTTCTTCCTCTTCGGTCAACACATGTTTTTGTTTTGTCCGGACAATTTTAACGACCACCATAGCCGCCTGTAAAATACCATAGAGGGCCACGGTGAGGAAAATTTGTTGGTAACTGAGTAAATAGAGCCTGGAACTGCCCAGAAAATATCCGGCACCAATGCCCACTAAAGCATAAAAGAAATACTGGCGGACATAGCCATAGGTTAAATGTCGATACAGTGTACGATCCAACCGGGTGTCATTCAATTGCTTGATTTCTGCCAACGCAAAGAAACGAGCTATGCCAATGGTCAATACCAAGGCAACCAGCAAAATGCCCGTGGTAAGAGCGATGGGTGGAATGGCCCAAGCAGTCTGGTTGCTATTTTTATACTTGGGCTTGGCAAACGACTTGACTTTAAAGATCTGTTTTGCCACTTTTTGCTTGGTAGTGGCTAATGTGCCGTCAATATTGATTGTATAATGCCGCAACCGCCCTTTTAGCGTGGTTTGCGCAGTGGATAATGAAATAAAAATATGGTCATTGATGGCTGTCGAATTGGCCGCCCCAACTGTTCCCACAACAGAAAGATAGCGGCTGCCGTCGTAGTAATAGGCCTGATTAGCCGGTTGGTAGAGGCGATCTTTCACGGCATCACCCGCCACCACAAAAGGCACGGGGGCAGAAAAGTCCGAATCCGTCAGCATCCGGCCGGAACTAATGGGCAACTGAGTGTAATCACCTTGGGCAAAAACATACGTGACGGTGGGATGGGCGGCATCCGTCAATTGAACCTGATAGTTTTTCAAATGACTGTCGGCGAGTTTTTGAATCAGTGTAGCTACCCGTTCTTTGGAGTTTGTTTTGACCCGTAAAGCCGACGCAGAGAGGCCATTACGATTGAGTCGATTTTGATACGTTTGTTGATCAGAAATACTAAATGCCCACACAATTAAGAAAAAGGCCACTAAATTTCCCACTAAAAGGATCAACTTCTGTTTGATTTTAAAAACCTCATTTCGTCCAGATCATCATTGCGCCAGAAACACCCGTTCATTAATTAAGTCAAAACGGGGCAGTAATCGATTTAAAGTCCGTGTCAAATGGGTGGTACGCAAATGCGCCTGCTGCCAAAATACCGCGGAATTTGTGGCCCCTTTGTACTCCCCAATAACTAATAAGTCACCCGGCCAATGAGCGGCTCGTAATGTTTGCAGAATCTGCCAATCCACTGGGTCGCCGTCTGGACTCCAAGCCAGTAAATAGGCATCCGTAGTGGCCATAGTTTGCTTGACAGCACTTTGACCATCTAAATTGATGACTGGATACCAAGGGGTACGCCCTGTCCCATTGGCGGCCTGCCAGGATAGATCGTCCGTCGCGGTCACAGCCACCTGCTGCTTTGCTAATCCAGCGGAAAGCAAGGCATTGCCGGCCATCAATTCCACTACCCGTTTACCCTGCCAGGCGCCGGCCAACGCCGTGACAAACGGGGCAGATACCATCGCCCATTCGCCAAATTGGCGTTGAACCACATGACGAAATTCACCCAGCAGATGATCTAACATGCGAATATTGGCTTGCTGTGCCGGATAATGCCAAAGCAGTATCGCGATCATCTCTGTGGACAACTGCAAATTAGGTAAAGCCACTGGCGGAACAGTGTGGACACTCAGGGCCGCCGCCCACTGGGTCATAATCCGGTAGCGGGGGAGGAGTGCCGGCACAACGGGGGCAAATTGGGTCATCAGCGTATCTAAGCGGCGCCAATACGCCGTCTGCCATCCTGGTGTCAACATTATCCCCTCCGTAATATGGAATCTTAATGTCCCTATTATATGCGACCAAAGGCTTCCCGCAAAGGCCCACCGCCAAGGCTTTAACGAAACGTGATCGCCGCCAAGAATTATCGGTGGTAAACTAATTAAGGAAGCGTTTCACAGAAAGAAGGATATTCATGTCAATCAAATGGAAACAAGATAGCAGTCTCACACAGGGCGGAGCTGGTCCACAAACAGTGGAAGAGCGGCAAACAATTATTCCCGACTCAATCGTGCTGCCCGAAATGGCCACCGATATCGCCTGGCCGGATTTTGTCCAATCATGTCAACAGGCCTGGTTGCCCGATGAAACTGACCTTATTTCCGCACTACCGCCGCTCAAGTTGGGAACCACCGTGAACGAAACCCCAGTGTGGGAATTGTTCAATGGCGCAACGCTCAGCAGTGCTGATTTCTCAACAATCTGGTATCCCCTGACCAAGTCCCCATGGTTTACGACGGGGATTGATTGGTGGGAAAGTGCGGCCATTCTGAGTGCCGCGACGGCATTGAAAGTACCCGCTGCTGTGCGCACCGCCCGCAGTGGTGAGCCGGTGGCCCAAAGGCTCCTGACGGTCACCCAAGACAACCAGCGGATCGCTTGGCAGCCGGATGCTCAGGGCGCCCAAATTGATCCCACTGGTACTGCTGATCCAGCCAACCGATCATTGCCAGCATTAGGTTGGTACACCACTCTAGCCTATATTTGGCATACCCAGGGGCGCCCAAATTCGCTTACCTTTGTGACCGCCATTGATGTCCCCGCGATTAGTCAGGCTGTTGAATGGGGGCGTGCCAACGGTTATCCTTGGCACACCTTGATGGCCGATCCCCGTTACGACGAAGCCACCATCGAACAATGGCTGCGCCACGTCCAAGTAGAACAAAATTATACACTGGGAGCGGATGCTGCCGTTTCATTAGCCACTGCGGAGCATCAACCCCAAGCTGTGGTCCTGGCCAATCGCCATCCATATTGCACCGCTGATGTGGTGTTATCCGCCGTCACCAATCGTGAACATCCCCATGACGCCTTCGCTGCCGCCCAAATTTTAGGCAACATTATTGCCCTGCCGCAACCCCGCCTCTTCCGCAAAATGCGCCGCGCCAAGCCAGAACCGCTCCCTTTCCTGACTCCTAGTGCATGGAATGACTGGCTGGACAAACTTTAGCCCCTTTCCAACGTAATGCGGTATGATGTTTAAGAATCCAACTGGAAGGTGTGGCGGGTATTGAACGAACCGAACAATCGGCGTGAAGCCAGAGCACAACAACAAGAAGAAGAGAGATTTGGCCAATGGATGTTGCAAACCTTCATTATGGCCGCCGTCTTTGTCGGCATCATCGCTCTCCTTTTCACCTTTGTCTTAGCCAACGACCAAGTCTCCGGTCCGTCGATGCAGCCAACCTTTGAATCCGGCGATCGGATCATCGCCTTGCGCCATGCCAGCGTTCAACGCGGTGACATTGTCATTCTCAAAGCCCCCGATGAGCCTAACACACTCTATATCAAACGGGTCATCGGCATGCCCGGCAATACCGTTGAATCCAAAAACGACGTCATGTACATCAATGGTAAAAAATACAATCAGCCGTTTTTGAAACAGTATGAAAACGAGTTGACCAACGGTACTTTGTACACCGAGAATTTTTCTTTAGAGTCGTTATCACTGGGTAAACGGGTACCCAAAGATAGTTACTTTGTGATGGGTGATCATCGCAATGTCTCTAAAGACAGCCGGGCATTAGGCTTCATCCAGAAGGATGCCATCGTCGGGGTGGTGAAACTACGTTATTGGCCGTTAAATCAATGGCGTGGCTTTTAACCAAAAACAACAAACGAGGTTCGGAATCTATTCAATAGATTCTGAACCTCGTTTTTTTGACGCGCATGCAATCGTTATAGCGCAGCGATTGTCTCCGGAGTTAATCCTTCGATCAAGGCAACAGCCAGTTTCTTAGCCGCTGCATAATCGTCGTAAGCCACATAACAGTATGCAGTATGGGCGAACCGGACCGGCACACTAATGACGATAGTCGGAGCGCCAGCATACAGATTGATCACTGCACCATCGTTACCACCGCCAGTACGGACGGACCGTTGAACTTTAATCCCGTTATCCTTTGCAGTCTTCAAGGCCAATGCTTGGAATCGCGGACTGGCAATAATTGAGGTATCAAAATCGCGCAGCATCGGTCCGCGATGCATCCCGGTTTGAATCATATAATCCGGCATAACCGTGTCATCGGCGGGGGCACCTTCAAAGACAATGGCCAAATCCGGTTTAATCTTGCGAACCATGACTTGGGCACCGCGCTCCCCAACTTCTTCTTGGGAAGACAACGAACCGACGACATCCACGGCCAGTTCTTTTTCGGCCAGTTCTTTAATGGTCTGCAAAAGCAGCGCGGTACCAATCCGATTATCAAAAGCTTTGCCCATCATGACATCGCTTTGTGCAATATACTCAAAGTCCACCGCAGGGACTGCCGGAGCACCGATATCAATCCCAAATTTATCACGGACTTCATCCGCAGAAGTGGCGCCAACATCAATAGTGAGTGCGCTGACTGGCGGCAGGGTGCGACGTTCTTCGGCAGTCATAAAGTGCGGCGGCGTGCTAGTGATAATACCTGGGATATAGTCGCCTTGGTTGTTGCGGATCCGCACCTTGTGCGCTGGTAAGGTCACGGCGGCTTGGCCGCCTACGGTCACAAACCGCATTGTGCCGTTGGGTTTAATGGCTTGAATCATATACCCGACTTCATCACTATGCGCGTCCAATTGCAACTGGGGTTTAATCTGAGTGTTACCATGCCGATCGATGCGTAAGTTACGCATATGGTCTTCAGTGACCTGAGCATAGGGCTGCACATAGTCAGTGGCCACACGCACGACTTCATCTTCAAAACCAGACACACCATTAGCGTTGCTTAAATCACGAATTAAAGCGACAGATTCTTCTTTGTTCACCACTAAGACTCCTCGGTTGTAGCCACATCATCCACGACAATGGGCTCATTGAAATTTTTTTGATAGTACTCCACAGTAATCACCTTATATTTGCCATTGGGAAATTTAGCGACAATCTCGCCTGGGTTCACTTTCAACATCCGGCCGTGATCAAATACCACTAAATGGGTGGAATCAAAATCGGCTTTGGTACCCAAATCCGCGCCGAAAAATTGTTCGACAGCAGCTGGATCCATTCCCTTCCGATAGGGTAAAAAATGGGACATTTTGGCCGTTGAAAACGCCTCAAATTCGCTCTTCGGAAATTCTGATAATGTGTCATCCGCCATACTGTAAAACTCCCTTCATAGCCAAGTATACCAGCCTGTGTAATCTTTGACGAATACCGGTCAATTCGCTATGCTTAAGTTATCGAATGTTGAGGAGGACCAAAAACATGGCGTTATCAAAGTTTGCAGAGCAAATTATCCGTTTTCAAAAGACCCATGACATGACGGATGGCGAAATGGCTTTTTCCAGTCATTTCTCCGTTGAAAAGATCCACGATTTCAAGTCTGGTGAAGTTAATCCCACACCAGATGAAGAAAAGAAGTTGCGGGAATACATGAACAGCAATTAAGCGTTCCCCCTCAATGACCGCTCAGTGGGACTTCAACGGCAGCGGTCAAGGTCAAAAGATCCCAAACTGACATTAGTCAGTTTGAAGTGCCCCATAATTGTTAGAC
>NZ_AZEC01000019.1 GCF_001435585.1 Schleiferilactobacillus perolens DSM 12744 | reverse complement strand
TTCAGTTTTCAAAGGCCTGCTGCTTTCAAATCTCTTAAAAAGCAACTTTGATAATATATCATGTTTAGTTGATGTTGTCAACAAGTTATTTTTCAAAACCGCTTGGCGCGGCGCTTGGTGACGCATCCGCATCACATGACTTAACTATATTACCAACCATAGACCTAAAATGCAAGAACTAATATTTATGTGAAAATTCATAACGAAATATCAATTGGTACACATGATTGTTCGGGTAATTGGGTGTATCAAACGACTGTCTGCCCTGCTTGGTCCCTACCAGATAGAGTCACAACGAACTTTGTGTGAATAGAATGCAAAAAACGTGTAAAAAAAAGCCGCCCCGCGGCGACTTTTTTTGCATTATTTTTTCTTATTCAGCGGATCAGGCGATGCAATCTTATCGGCTTCTGCTTCATCTGTCGTATCTGGCCGCATGGGTGGGAATAACAGAACATCCCGAATAGAAGGCGCGTCCGTCAATAACATGACCAACCGATCAATGCCGATACCCAACCCACCGGTCGGCGGCATACCGTATTCCAAAGCCGCAATGAAGTCCTCATCAATCGGTTGCGCCTCATCGTTACCAGCCGCCCGTTCGGCCGCTTGGGCTTCAAACCGGGACCGTTGATCAATGGGGTCATTCAATTCCGTGAAGGCATTCCCATATTCATTGCCTAAAATATAGAGTTCGAACCGGTCAGTAAACCGGGGATCTTCACTGTTCTTCTTGGCTAACGGAGAAATTTCAATTGGATGACCATAGATGAACGTCGGTTCTTTCAAAGTGTCTTCGACAAATTGTTCGAAGAAAGCATTAATGATGTGACCGACTTTCCAATAGGATTCGTATTTTACGCCATGGTCGTCTGCCAGCTTCTGCGCGTCTGCCAAACTCATTGCTGGCCAAAAATCAACGCCGGTACGGTCCTTAATGGCGTCCACCATATGCACCCGCTTGAAAGGCTTATCCAGATCGACGGTTTCACCCTGATAGGTGACTGTCCCAGTGCCTAAAACCTTGTTGGCGGCATAGCGAAAAATACCTTCCGTCTCATCCATGACATCCGTAAAGTCAAAGTACGCAGCGTATGATTCTAGCTCGGTAAATTCTGGGTTGTGCTTGGTATCGAGTCCTTCATTCCGGAATACCCGGCCAATTTCATAAACCCGTTCCATACCACCGACAATCAGGCGCTTCAAATGTAATTCCAGCGCAATCCGCAGATACAGATCAATATCCAGTGCATTGTGATGGGTAATAAACGGCCGGGCAGACGCACCACCAGCCTGGGTGTGCAGAACAGGGGTCTCAACCTCGATAAACCCATTGGCATCTAAAAATTCCCGCACGGCAGAGATAATACGGCTGCGTTTAACAAAACGGTCATAACTCTCCCGATTGGTGATCAGATCCAAATAACGTTGACGATAACGTTGTTCGACATTCGTCAAGCCATGGAATTTATCCGGCAGCGGCCGTAACGCTTTGGTTAAGAAAGTCACGTGATCTGCCCGGACAGTGAGTTCACCAGAGTCGGTTTTCATCATTGTGCCGTTGATTCCAAGGAAGTCACCCAAATCTGAGCGTTTAAAGATGTGGTAGTTATCTTCGCCCACGACATCCTTGCGTACATAGATCTGAATCCGACCGGTCCGATCTTGAATATCTGCAAAACCAACCTTGCCGCTGCCGCGTTTACTCATCATGCGCCCAGCGATAACCACATGGACTTCGTGGCCATTCAAGACATCCTTATCTTCCTCATCATACTTGGTATGCAACTCCTGGGCGTTAGTCGTGGGATCAAACCGCTTGCCGAAGGGATCGATTCCCAGTTCGCGCAACTCTTCCATCTTCTGTCGACGAACGATCAGCTGATCGTTCATCTGCGTTCCTTTTTGCTTAGCCACTACTGTTGTTCCTCCTATACCAATATTTTACCCAGCACGTTGGGCACGTTCTGCTTGACGCTGGGCCTTGTGCGCCAGATATTCAGCGACTTCATCTTCAAAGTGGGTCAAGACAGCATCCACTTCATCTTCCGTCCACTTTTCATTCAATGATGCCCGGGCTTGGGCGGCCCGAGGAATTCCCTTTAAATAATACGCCGCCTGCTGGCGGAATTCAGGGACGGCAATCTTTTCGCCCTTGAGTTCGACTAACCGATGCAGCTGTAGTTTGGCTGTGGTCAGTTTCTCCTGGGGAGTGGGGTCAGGCACTAGTTCACCAGTCTCAATATATGTCTTCATCTGTCCTAAGACCCATGGATCACCCAAGGCAGCCCGGCCGACCATCACGGCGGTGGCGCCCACATGATCCAAGACATACTTGGCATCCTGTGGCGTCCGAATATCCCCGTTGGCCATGAACGGAATGGTTAAATGATCGGCGACATCAGCCAGAATATTCCAGTCTGCTTTGCCCCGATACATTTGTTTCCGGGTCCGACCGTGCATAGCTAATGCAGCTGCACCGGCCTTCTCAGCCGCCAGAGCGTTTTGGACCGCATAGACATGGTCTTCATCCCAACCCGTCCGCATCTTCACGGTAACCGGTTTAGACACTGCATCGGTCACGGCAGAGACCATTTCATAAACCTTGTTTGGATCCAACAGCCACTTAGCCCCGGCATCGGTCTTGACGACCTTATTCACAGGGCAGCCCATATTAATATCAATAATGTCGGCGGCAGTATTCTGGTCCACGAACTTAGCGGCTTGCACCAATGTCTCTTTGGACCCGCCAAAGATCTGAATGCTGATCGGATGCTCACGGGGGTCGACAAAGAGCATCGACAAAGTCTTCTTGTTGCCATACATGATGCCCCGGTCACTGATCATTTCACAGACCACCAACCCGGCACCGAATTCTTTACAGGTCACCCGGAAAGCGGCATTCGTGATGCCCGCCATGGGGGCGACGACGATCTGATTGGGGATCGTCACTGAACCAATTTTCCATTCCATAATGTGTTCCTCCGTTTGCACTCAGCGTTGCCATCATATCAAATAATCAATCGGCATAGCAAAATGCGATTATTTGGCGAGCATTTCTTTTAATTCGTTCTCTGAAAAATGATACTGGTTACCGCAAAACTTGCAGACCGCTTCCGCACCATGATCTTCATCAATCATTTCTTGGATATCGTGGTGGCCCAACGCTTGAATAGATTTGCCAAACCGTGCCTTAGAGCAATCACACTTGAACGAAACTGCCTGGGTATCCAAGAATTTGATGTTATCTGCGCCAAAAATTTTGGCCAAAATATCCTCTGGCGTGTCGCCCGCGCGCATCATTTCAGAAATCAGCGGCAATGCCTTGATTTTCTTTTCAATTGCAGCTAATTCGGCATCGCTGGCACCGGGCATGGCTTGAACCATAAAGCCGCCGGCCGCCCCGATAGTATTGTTGGCTTGGACGAAAACGGAAAGGCCGACAGCGGACGGAATTTGTTCCGACTTGGCCAAATAGTAGCTGAAGTCTTCAGCCAATTCACCAGAAACAATGGGGACTTGACCGGTGAAAGGCTGTTTCAAGCCCAGGTCCTTCGTCACTGCCAGCAGGCCCTTGCCGACTGCCCGGCGCACGTCGATTTTGCCTACTGTATTCAACGGTAATTGGACATGGGGATGTTGAATGTATCCTTTGACTGTGCCCTTGGGTGTCCCCACTGCAACGATGGCACCGACTGGACCATCGCCTAAGACGCGGGTGGTCAATGTTTCTTTGGCATCGTCTTTGAGTAAGGCGTTACTTAATAGGATGGTGCCGATGAGGGTCCGGCCCAATGCGGCACTGGCAGCGCCGTAAGTGTCATGGCGTTGTTGTGCTTCACCGACTGTATCGGTGGCATCCAGGCCGATTGCCCGGAGATGGCCGTCTTTGGTGACGGCGCGTACGAGATAATCTGGCAAGTGAAAGGTCTCCTTTTTTGATTTGTATATACTTTTCTGAAAAAGTGTGCAATCGATACTACATTATAGAGGGCGGGAGAAGTTTCGACAAGAGGGCGGAGCCGACCGGTTAGAAGCGGCGTCAGAAGGCAAGGCCGGCAGAAAACCCGGTCTTAGGTTTTTTGCCGGCCTTGCCTTCTGACATAGCTTCTGGTCGGCGGAGCCCGTTTCTGTGGATGAGTCGGTTCACCTACCACCTTCGCTTGCTCCGCATTGGCACTACCTTCATCACGATCCGAAAATTACACTTGATTATCAAAAAACCGACCAGACATTTGTCCGATCGGTTCTTGATTCATATTAAGCGTTAGAATCTTCCGGCTTGTGGTCGTCCGAATTGGTGGCTGATCCGCTTTGTTCGGATTGGGAAGCATCGTGGGGTGCTTCGCCGGCGGAGTGCCAGCCTTGATCGCCTTCGGAGCCTTGGGTGCCTTCGATCGGCTTGTTTTCTACCGCGGTGCTTGACGGTGTGGTGGTCGTCGTATCGGCAGATTGTTCTTGGTGCTCTGCGCCTTCGTGTTCCGCCTTTTCGTGGTCGCGTTCTTCTAAGGCCTTCTTGGCTTCTTCAAACGTGCCGGATTTTTCAGACGGATACTCATCACTTTCATCAGAAGGCATCTTGCCCGTGTTGAAGAGGCTGAGAATTTGTTTCTCGTTCAATGTCTCATACTTCAACAGTGCTTCGGCAATCGCCTTGTGTTGTTCACGATGGCTTTGGATGATGTCATAGGCCTGTTTATGGGCGGCATCGATAATTTGACGGATCTCATCATCAATGGCGGCCGCAGTGGCTTGGGAATAAATCGGTGCTTGGCCGTATTCCGCACCCACAAATGGCTGACTGTCGGATTCCAGAGTCACGGTGCCCAAGCGTTCGGTCATCCCATATTTGGTGACCATGCCGCGGGCAATTTGAGTCGCTTGTTCAAAGTCGTTGGAGGCGCCAGTGGACTGCGTACCGAAGATGATTTCTTCAGCAGTCCGGCCACCCATCATCCCAACAATTTGTTCGTTCAATTCTTTCTTAGTCAGTAAGAACTGATCGTCCTTGGGCAGCATGATGGCATAACCGCCTGCTTGACCCCGGGGCACAATGGTGACTTTGCGCACGGTCCGCGAATCGTTCAAGACCAAGCCAATGATGGCGTGACCCGCTTCGTGGTAGGCGACCATGTTACGCTCTTTGGGACTGATGACCCGATCGTGTTTCGCTGGTCCGGCGATCACTCGATCGGTGGCTTCATCAATATCCGATGAGTCGATTTGGGTCTTATTGCGTCGCGCGGCAACCAACGCTGCTTCGTTCAGCAGGTTTTCCAGATCTGCCCCGACAAAGCCCGGGGTTTGCTGGGCAACGACTTTCAAATCAACATCTGGCGCTAAGGGTTTGTTCTTTGCATGAACCCGTAAGATGGCTTCCCGGCCCTTCACGTCCGGTCGGCCAACCAATACTTTCCGGTCAAAACGGCCGGGCCGTAACAATGCGGGATCCAATACATCGGCCCGGTTCGTCGCAGCAATGACGATAACGCCCTCGTTGCCTGTGAACCCATCCATTTCAACCAACAATTGGTTCAATGTCTGTTCCCGTTCATCATGGCCGCCGCCTAAACCAGCACCCCGTTGACGACCAACGGCATCGATTTCATCGATGAAGATGATGGAAGGCGCAGCCTTCTTAGCATTTTCAAACAGGTCCCGAACACGACTGGCACCAACCCCGACGAACATTTCGACGAAGTCTGAACCAGAGATAGAGAAGAACGGTACCCCAGCTTCACCGGCCACTGCTCGGGCAAGTAAAGTTTTACCAGTACCCGGAGGTCCCTCCAGTAAGACACCATGCGGAATGTGGGCCCCTAAAGCAGAATACTTCCGAGGATCTTTCAGGAACTCGACAACTTCGACCAGTTCCTGCTTTTCTTCTTCGGCCCCGGCGACATCAGAGAACCGCACTTTGTTCTTCTTGGGATCCTCTGGTTTGGCCTTGGATTTGCCAAAGCTCATCACCCGGCCATTACCGCCACCTCCCTGATTCGCTGAATTCATCATGAACCAGAAGAAGAGGACGACTAAGATCGTGGGGACTAAATAAAACAGCATTTGCAACCAGAATCCCGACTGCGATTCCGCACTTGTGGAATAGTCGACATCGGCATTCTTGGCCGTCAGCCGAATTTGATTCAATGTCGCATCATTCGGCAAGACCGTGGAAGTAAAGTGCGTCACGGATGTGGTGGTGCTGCCCCCATTTTGGAACAAGCCAAAGCCACCCGTGTTTTTATTGGTTACCGTCTGTGCTTCGCGGTAAGTACCGGAAACCTTATAGACACTGCCCGACGGCTGAATATTGAAATCTTTGATCTTCTTGTCTTGCAGCTCGGTAATGAACGTACTCGACTTGATGTCTTGAGTACCGCCACTATTGCCATTCTGATTGAAGACAGTCGAGACCAGCGCAATCAACACTACGAAGACAAAGAAATACAGCAGTGTGCTGCGGAACAGGCCATTTCTGCGATTTTTCATTATTTCTCTCCTTATACTTTACGCGAAATTGACGCGCAAAAAGGCTTTACTTGGGTAATCATAGCACGAAAAATGCCCTTCACAAAGTAGCTAGTGGGTATAAACGTGCTCATCTAAGACGCCAATATACGGCAAGTTACGGTATCGTTCCGCATAGTCCAAACCGTACCCGACCACGAACTCATTGGGTACATCGAACCCAACATAGTCCGCTTTAACCGGAATCGTCCGTCCGGCTTGTTTATCCATGAGAGCCACGACTTTAATTGAAGCCGCTTGGCGCGTGGACAGCAGTTTAATTAAGTAGTGCAGTGTGGCGCCAGTATCCACAATGTCTTCCACAATCACGACATCCCGCCCCTGCACAGAGGTGTCCAAGTCTTTCAAAATCTTGACTTCACCGGAACTGACTGTGGCATTGCCGTAACTGGATACATCCATGAAATCAATCTCCACGAATTCATCAATTTGGCGAATGAGGTCCGTCATGAAAACGATTGCGCCTTTGAGAACGCAAATGAACAACGGATTCTTACCCGCGTAATCAACGGCCAATTGCTTGCCTAGACGCACCACAACATTATGGATATCTTCCTGGCTATACAGCACCTTTTTTATATCTTCCTGCAAAACAAATCCTCCATAAGCTATTTCGTATACTGTAACATGACCTTTATTGTATCAGGTTGCTCATGCTCAGACAATTGACGGGTGTACAGATTGGGAATGTACCAGACCGCCTGGCCCACAGCAGCGAGCACCAGTTGATCCCGCTCAGTTTGCGGCACTTTACGGTTGATCAGAAAGCGGCGCAGCGATTGATGCTGGCCATTGGTTAATTGAATCTCATCGCCCGGCTGGCGCTGACGCAACACGACGGCGGGCGCCGATCGGGGTACCGCAATGGCAACTCCTGGCCCCATCTTGCGTAACTGCCAACTTTCGCCAGTCGGAAAAAAAACAATACTATTGCATGATAAGCCAACAGGAAGCTTTTTCCCCCATACTTTGGTCTGATTTTGACCAAATAGAATGGTGTAATAGGAAATTCGCAACTGCCATTGCTGGGTAATTTGTACTTCGCCAGACGCCCGTGAACTGTTGATAAGATCCAGACACTGAGTAATTTGCCGACCCGTCAGCGTTTGCCCGCTCGGCTGACTGACATATTGCAATAATAACGACTGCTGTCCCCGCGGCAGTGCCCGCCACTGAGTGCGATCCATCGTCCATTGGTCAGGCTGATGCCGGATCACGACTTGTTCCATCAGCTGGCTAAGCCGGTCTTCCACCAAACTTTGAGCGGCCGCAAGTTCCTCAGTATATCGAAGAACGTGGGCGGCAGTGGCCGCATTCATATCGCGAAAAGCGGGGACGATTTGCTGGCGTACGCGATTGCGTAAAAACCGCTCGTCCTGATTGGTGACGTCCTCATAATGGGGTACATGATGACGATTGGCATATTCGCGGATGTCCGATTTCGTGTATGGCAAAAGGGGCCGTACCAGCGAAAAGGCGGCTTGGGTATTTTGGTGGCGAATCGTTTGCACCTGCAATCCAGGTTGTTCAAAAAATGCCCCAGAGCGGGCCAGCTTCATCGTCATCGTCTCGACAGCATCATCATTATGATGGGCGAGCCACAGTGTGGCGGGGCGGGCGGATTGTACAACCGCATCGAATGTCTGATACCGGAAAATCCGCGCCGCTTCTTCCACTCCACTGGTCAATTGCCCATGATGCCAAGTCGCGACTGTTAAGGGGATATTTCGTTGGTGGCAGTATGTCTGAATAAAATCCGTTTCTTCCCGGCTTTGCGACCGTAACTGGTGATCGATATACACCACTTGCATCGCACGTTGCCACCCAACGGGCGCGTGTCGGACCAAATCCAGCAACACCATCGAGTCCACGCCAGTGGAGACGCCTAAAACAATCGTCTCATTGGGCGGGGCCAGTTTAAAGCGGCGCACGAATTGCCAAAAGTCAGCCCGCGTCAACATGTCGATTTCCTCCTTGTGGAAATTAAATAACGGGCAAAAGTCAGTCGACTTTTTGCCCGTTGTGCTTTAATACCAATCAAAACGTATCGGTATGTCCCCTTAGCTGCGCCGACCACCACGGCCGCCGCGCTTGCCTTCGGTACTGCGCTTTAACGTCGTCAACCGATCGTCGCTTTCCTTTAAGAACCCTGACAGCATACTGTCAAAGTCGTTGGGACCGTGACCGCCGCCGCGGCGATCGCCGCCCCCGCGCCGATCATTGCTGCGCCGGTTGTTATATTCTGGCCGGCCGCCGCGTTCACTGCGCTCGCCCCGGTCGTTACTACTGTGATGGAAATTGCTGCCACCATGTTGATTTGGCCGGGAATCACTGTGCTGTGGCCGCGGATGGGGATTATCCACAGCCTTCCGGATGGAGAGCGAAATCTTGCCATCGTGTTCACTGATGACCTTCACTGTGACTTCATCCCCTACACTGAGCACGTCGTGGATGTCTTTAATGTATTTGTCGGACACCTCACTGATATGGACCAGGCCGGTCTTATGTTCACCAATGTCAACGAACGCCCCGAAATTCGTGATGCCCGTGACTTTACCCTTGACCTTCGCGCCAACTTCAATCGCCATAAATGGAAAAATCCTCCTAAAAAATTGTACTGAATGTACTGTTAGTATACCATATTTACTTTTGACAAGTGGTTTGGACCATTTGTAATTCGTCGTTAAAAAATAGGAGCTGCGCAAAAGTTGCGTTTGGCGGCCGTGCCAATGCTGCGCAATCTGCGGTGAAATGGGGCTGGAACGTGGTGACGGCGCTTGAAGCCCGCAAAGTACGCGGTCTTCAAGACGCCTAACCACATCAGCGCGGAAAACCACCGCGCTGTGTGGTTTCCACCACTGAGCCCCATTTCACCTCCGATTGCTCCGCATTGGCACTGGATACGTCAAAATTCACACTTTTGTCCGGTCCCTAATTACTACACGTGCTGCATACTCGATTCAAGCTAGGTAACTTATTTTGCAGTCACGTCTTTGCCCTTATCCCCGGGCAGGCTGAAGATGATCTCTCCTGGTTTGGAGAAATAATATTTCTCGCGGATATATTTTTCAAGATAGTTGGGATCATTCAGTTGTTGGACGCTTGTCTTGAGCTTGTCATTCTGAGCTTTTACCGTGGCCATTTCCTGGCGGCTGCGATGCAGGTTGCCCTGAACTTCGGCCTGGGCGGAAGCCGCGCGGTAGATGTTGAAGCCGAATAGACAGAGCAACAACGCTAATGCCGCCACCAAAGCCAGTGCCCGGTGGCAATGAACTGCCCGAATATTTTTGACTGGCTTGGGTGCTGGTGAGCTTGTTTTCTTCTTTAATTGGATGATTTTACTGGTTGGTGATTCTTGCTTTGGTTTCTGCACGCGTACTACCCCCAATACTGTGCTGTTCCAATTCTACTGACGGATCGTCACAGGCCTGTTTAGAAAAATTCTAGGCAAGTTCTAACAGGCTTACCTATTTAGTATAGCAAGCTGTTCTCCACCCTGTCGACTTAGAATGGTGAATCTGTTTTCGTTTTTTCGTCACTGTCAATCTTGTACAGTGAGGCGGCATCATCTTTTTTGGTGGTGTCGCGCACATCGGTGATCGTCACAACTAAAGTGCGGTTGCCGAACAGTAATGTTAATTGGTCGCCGATGTCGACGCTGCTGGCTGATTTGCCGGGTTTGCCGTTGATTAAGATACGGCCCTTATCGGCGATCTCTTTGGCAACGGAACGGCGTTTGACTAAGCGAGATACTTTTAGAAATTTGTCTAATCTCATTTGTTTGCTCCTTTTATTTTTGGCAATTATGGTGAGTTTTAAAATTTTCGGGGCTTGTTCCCCGAGACGGGCGCTGCGCCCCAGAGGCTAGGGCACAAAGGCCGGGGCACATAAAACCTAAGTGCGGGTTTTCTGCCCTTTTCTTCCTCTCGTGGAAACGGGCTCCGCGCCCCAGAAGCTAGGGGATAAGGCAGGGCGGACGCAAAACCTAAGTGCGGGTTTTTCGCCCTTTTTTTCCTCTCGTGGAAACGGGCTGCGGCCACCAGAAGCTAGGGCACAAGGACGGGCAGGCATAAAACCTAAGTGCGGGTTTTCTGCCTGCCCGTCCTTGTGCCTACGCTTCTAACCGGTGGCCTCCGCCCTCTATTTTCTTTGAAACCGCTGCACCACATGTAGCATAGCACTGCCAAACGGTAAAACCAACCACTCTCGGGTCGTCAGTAGTTTGGAGCGGAGTGCGGCGATTAGGAAAATGGCGACGCCGGCGAGGATACCGATGAGGGTGACGATAATACTGTCGCCGCGGCTGGTGCCAATAATGCCTTGGGCGAAGACAGCAATCAGATACGTAAAAGCCATCATCGGTATGGTGATTCCCAGTAGCCGTGTACCGAACAGTTTGGTGGAAACGGCGACGCGGATCATCGGCGGGAGTTGTTCAAAAATGATCCACCAGACCACCCCTAGACCGATGAGGGTGGAAATTGAACCGCCCGCCAGTCCAAATATTCGAATCAGCGGACCGGTCAGCACAATTTTCAATGCCAAACCGATCAATAATCCATATGTCGCTGCCCGGTAGTTACCAACACTTTGCAAAATACTGTTATACGTATTGATCATCGCCACTAGGACGATTGCTACCAGGTACAGTCCCAACGTAATCAGCTGTTCGCGATCGCCGAAGAGAAACTGGTTGATCCAGGGTAATAGGGCAATTAAACCCGCCGTGGCAGCGACGGAGAACATTAAACTGATGTGGGTGACTTGGGTAGCCAGCCGTTGGATGCGCAATCGGTTGCCGGTTTGCAGTGCATGGGTCAAGTTGGGCACCAGGGTCGTGCCAAACGCGCTGGAAAGGACCAGCCCCAACTGCACTAATGGTTGGCCCCGGTCGTAGATGCCCTTCAAAGCTCGGGCTTCAATAGGCATCGTCCCAATACTTTGCAAAGAACGCGCCACGGTGAAGGAATCCACTAATTGGAACAAAATCAACGCAGCGGCGAACAAACAGATTGAACCGCCCTGCAACACAAGACGGCGGGTCAACAGCGACCATGAATTATCCGGCGTTGCCATTTTGACCGTATGCCAGAACGGGTCCCGATGCCGATACCGATAAAGGGTTATGGCAGCGCCAATTGCTCCGGCCGTGGCCCCCATCATAGCAAAAGTACCCATTTGGTAATAGTCCATCCCGGGATGGCTGTGATAGTACCAGGCCGCCCAAATAATCACGGCCACCCGCAGAATTTGCTCTACCACTTGCGACACTGCCGTGGGTGACATGTCCAGTACCCCTTGATAGTAGCCGCGACCTAGGGCCAAGGTGGGCATGAAAAGGTACATCCAAGCCACTGCTTGAATCATCGGGGTCAATCCTGGATCACCCATAGCCTGGGCAATCCAGCCCGCGGTCAATTGAAACCCGACGAATGCCAGTAAACTTACAGCGACCAGAATCATCCGTAATTGCTTAATCAAGCCGGGTCGATCGGCCGCCGACTTTTCTGCCACAAGACGCGAAATAAAAACCGGCAGCCCGTTTAAGGCAAACGTCATGCCGATCCCGTATAGCGGATAAACTTGTTGATAGAC
Organism: Schleiferilactobacillus perolens DSM 12744; assembly: GCF_001435585.1. Lineage (GTDB taxonomy): Bacteria > Bacillota > Bacilli > Lactobacillales > Lactobacillaceae > Schleiferilactobacillus > Schleiferilactobacillus perolens. Next base: position 32,440 of record NZ_AZEC01000019.1, on the reverse strand, counting down.
ATAGAACCCCAAATCCCCGGCCAAGTTTTGCAGGGGTACTCGGTAAAATGCCGATAGCACTTTGGCAATGAGTGCTGCGATACTCAGCAGCGCTGCAGAACCAAAGACCGTGCGTTGGGTGCGTTTACTCATTATCACTCCCGGCATGGACTGTGTGTTTCTCAATCTTAGGCAAGGCGGCGGTCAGCGTCATGAAGGTGTCGATCATCGCGTCATCCGTGATTCCCTTGCGTTGAATCAACGTAATCTGAAACCCGCCGTCGCGGTCTGTCACTTGGGCCTGTAAAGAGGTATTGCTCAATAACGCAAATAGATCTTCACCGCCCAGTTTGGCGCGACCGGCCGGACCAATACTCATTGTCCAATGCGCGTCCTTTCGCTCTATTTTTGTCAACAGGGCTGCGTCCGCTTGATTCTTCAATAAACCTACCTTCAATAATCGGGCGACGGGAGCATCATACTCCCCAAATCGATCAATTAAGTCTGATTGTAATTCTTCCATCCCATCGGTACTAGTCAGATGCTGGATTCGTTTATAAATCTCAATCTTTTGCCGGGGATCGCCGATATAGTCTGGCGGGAGGTAGGCCTCCACATCCAGATCAATCTCGGCGTCAGTGCGCTCCTGGGTCTTTTGGCCCTTCTTCGCCGCTACGGCGTCATGGAGCATCTGGGTGTACATATCATACCCGACGGAATCAATGAAGCCGTGCTGCTGTTTACCCAACAGATTGCCGGCCCCGCGAATGGACAGATCCCGCATGGCAATCTTGAAGCCGCTACCAAGTTCGGTGAAATCTCGAATCGCCGCCAGCCGCTTTTCCCCCACTTCGGTGAGGACCTTGTTTTGCTGATACATAAAGTAGGCATAAGCGATCCGTGATGACCGCCCGATCCGTCCCCGCAACTGATAGAGTTGAGAGAGGCCATACCGATCAGCATTCTCCACGATCAAAGTGTTGGCGTTGGGCATATCGACTCCGGTTTCGATAATCGTCGTCGTGACCAAGACATCGTATTGACCGTGCACGAAGTCATAAATCACCCGTTCCAGCTGACTTTCGGTCATTTGGCCATGGGCGTATGCAATGGTCGCCTCGGGAACCAGTTCTTGCAGCTGAGCAACGGTCCGTTCAATATCGTGGACCCGGTTATGCATGTAAAACACCTGGCCATTACGGGCCATTTCCCGTTCAATGGCATTTTTAATCGTGCCTGCATTTTGTTCCAACACATAAGTTTGAATGGGATAGCGATTTGCTGGTGGTGTTTCGATCACCGACAGATCTCGCACCCCCAACATGGACATGTTCAACGTGCGGGGAATCGGCGTCGCCGTGAGGGTCAAAACGTCCACATTGGACTTGAGGGACTTGATTTTTTCCTTATGCTTCACGCCGAAGCGCTGCTCTTCGTCAATGATCAGCAAACCGAGATCTTTGAACTGGACATCATTGGAAAGCAGACGGTGGGTACCGACCACAATGTCCACCTTGCCGTTCTTTAACCCCGCAAGGGTCTTCTTCGCATCCGCTGCTGTGACAAAGCGAGACAGCATCCCCACGCTAACAGGAAAATCGGAGAACCGATCCAGCATCGTGTCATAATGCTGCTGAGCCAAAATCGTGGTGGGTACCAAAAAGGCCACCTGTTTGCCATCCTGAATGGCCTTGAACGCCGCCCGCAATGCCACTTCGGTTTTACCAAAGCCGACATCACCGACCAGCAGCCGATCCATGGGAATGGGCTTCTCCATATCCCGCTTGATTTCGGTGGTGCTGCGCAGCTGGTCCGGTGTTTCCGGATAAGCAAAGGCCGCTTCAAACTCCCGCTGATGGTCATTATCTGGAGAAAAAGCGTACCCTTTTTGCGAGGCCCGCTCTGCATAGAGGGCGATTAAATCATCAGCAATATCTTCAATTTTCTTAGCCACGCGGCGCTTAGTCTTTTGCCACTCACTGCCGCCCAATTTATTCAGATGAGGTGTCTTGCCTTCGCTGCCGACGTATTTTTGCACCATTTTCATCTGCGTCACGGGGATAAAGAGCTTCCCGTCATCGGCATATTGAATCGTGATGTAATCCTGGTGCTTGCCGTCCACCGTCAGGGTCTGAATGCCCATGTATTTCCCGATCCCATGATTGACATGGACCACATAATCGCCGGGCTTTAATTCGTTATAGCTCTTGATCCGTTCGGCGTTACTAAAGTGAGCCGGCCGCGGCCGAGCTTGGCGTACTCGATTGAACAGTTCATGTTCCGTGAGCACGACTAAATTGGCCTCAGGCAAACTGAATCCGGCAGACAGATTGCCATGGACGAGCTGCACCGCGCCGGGGACGATCTCATCCGGACTGGTCACCCGGGTATGAATTTCAAAGTCTTGCAGGGTTTGCTGCAGCTTCTCAATCCGGTGCTGGGATTGAATCAAAATCACTACCGTCTGGTTCAATTTCTGATACCGATCAATCTCTGTTTTGAGCATCGGCATTTGGCTAAAGAATTGAGGGACGTCATGACTGGTCACATGATACAAATGATCCAGCTTCACATGGGCCATCCCTTTTTGAAACACAGATAAATACACCCGCGTATGGGGATCACGGCGCAAGTCTCCGCGCCAATCGGCCTGTAATTCGGCATTGGGTAAAATCTCCCCCCGGGCCAGCAAGTCGGTTTGCCATTCAGCCGTGTCCTGTTCAGCACTCGCCGCAGTTTCGTTAATCCGGGCATAATCATCCAAGAAAACTGTGCCTTTGGCGGTTAAGTAATTTAATAGGGAGAACTTGCCGCCAAATAGTTGTTCTCTAAATAAATTGGCCTTGTCGCCCAGTTCCCCTTGAGCAAAGTCTGTGATGGTATTCGCCAAATTGGTGGCTAACGCATCCTGTACCGATTCCGTGGCTTTGGCCTGCAATTGGGGCAGCTGCTTTTGCAGGGCAGCGGCCACTTTCTTTAGCTGTGGTCGGGGCACAATGAGGTCCGTCGCCGGCGGAATGGTGACCGCGTCAATATTGTCCATACTGCGTTGATCGCCCTCGTCAAATACCCGCAAAGAGTCCACCGCGGTATCGAATAATTCGACCCGGATAGGATGGTCAGCGGTTAATGGGAAGATATCGATCAAATCCCCGCGGATGGCAAACTCGCCCGGCCGAGATACCAGCGTGTCCCGGCGATAACCCATCGTGACGAGCCGATCGGGCAGCTTTTGGGGATCCACTTCGCCGTCAATCTTAATTGTGAAAGCTTGCTGTTGCCAAATTTCAGGACTAGGCAGCAAATGACTCAAAGCAGCCACAGATACCACAAAAATGCCTGGTTCGTCGTTCGCCAATGCGGTCAGTGCTGCCACTCGTGCGGCCAATGATTCGGGTGAGGCGGTAGCCACCTCGGTGGCCAGCACTTCATCCACAGGAAACGGATAGACCGTGGCACTGCTCGTTAAACTTTGTAAATCCGGTATTAACTGTTCAACCCCCAGCGTCGTAGGTTCAACCACCAGCACTGGCGCTTTAGTCTGTTCAAAATAGGTCGTCAGCGCCAATGCCTTCGCACTGGGCCCTAAACCAATGACCAATGTCCGATCACCGGCCTGCTGCTCCGCCAACCATTTGTTCAGTTGCGGCTCTTGCCCCATCCATTCCACTAAATTCATTCGTTCGTCACTCGTTCCCGTTTTTTCAGTTATACGTGTTCATCAAATCGGCTGGACTAGCACCACCGGCCCAATCTGTGGCAGCCTTGGCGACATCATCTAACGCCGCGGCCACCGCCACTGCATTGTCCCCCACAAAGGGCGTTAATACCCAGTCCACTACGGTTCCCACCGGCGGATGATCGATCCCCACTTTAATGCGGGGAAAGGCATCACCGCCAACTGCCCGAATAATACTCTTGATACCATTATGACCGCCAGAAGCGCCATGGGTCCGAATCCGGACCTTGCCCACGGGCATGTCCAAATCATCCTGAATAACTAGCAGATCATCGAGCGTCAACTTATAGTAATGCAGCAGTGGACCCACGGCGCGACCAGAATCATTCATATAAGTGAGGGGCTTAGCGACGATCACCTTTTCCCCATTGAGCAAGCCTGACCAGGTCTCTGCCTCGAATTGCTGGTGCTGCTGGGTGTTGCTCATTTCATCTAATAACCGATCGGCGGCCATAAAGCCGATATTGTGTTTAGTACGGGCATACTTGCTCCCTGGGTTGCCAAGCCCAACAATCAATTTCACTGTGTCTGCCATTTCCTTCCGTCTACAGGGTCACGAGACGCCAAAAGGCCAGCACAGGGCCGGCCAGACATCTGTTTTCATGTACAATAGCTGTATTATAACATGTTTGGAAAACACCTTGCAGGCCAGGAAACTGCGACATGGAAGCGTTCCCTTGAAAATCGTTCGGTTTGGGATCAAATTTTCACGAAAGGTGTGCTATACTGGTGGTGCATGAATGTTTTAACAATTGAAAGGAATGAAGATCTTGGCTTCTACAACTGAAAAAGACCACCAAAAAGTAATTCTTGTTGGTGACGGCGCGGTTGGTTCCAGCTACGCATATGCTATGGTTCTGCAAGGCATTGCCCAAGAAATCGGCATTGTTGATATTGCGAAGGATAAAACAAAAGGTGACGCGATTGACTTGTCCAACGCCTTACCTTTCACTTCTCCTAAGACGATCTACTCTGCTGAATATTCCGACGCGAAGGATGCCGACGTGGTTGTAATCACTGCTGGTGCTCCGCAAAAGCCAGGCGAAACTCGTCTGGACTTGGTTAACAAGAACCTCAAGATTTTGAAGTCCATCGTTGATCCAGTTGTTGAATCTGGATTCAATGGTATCTTCCTGGTTGCTGCTAACCCTGTTGATATCTTAACTTATGCTACTTGGAAGTTATCTGGCTTCCCGAAGGCACGGGTCATCGGTTCTGGTACTTCTTTGGATACTGCGCGTCTGCGTCAATCCATTGCTGAATTAGTGCACGTCGATGCTCGTTCCGTCCACGCTTACATCATGGGTGAACACGGGGATACTGAATTCCCTGTTTGGTCACATGCCAACATCGGCGGCATCAAGATCGCTGACTGGGTTAAGGCTCACCCTGAAGTGGATGAAAGCGAACTGGTTACCATGTTCGAAGATGTCCGTGATGCAGCTTACAAGATCATCGACTTGAAGGGTGCGACCTTCTATGGTATCGCTACTGCCCTGGCACGGATTACCCGCGCTATCTTGGACGATGAGAATGCAGTATTACCGTTATCTGTATATATGGACGGTCAATACGACTTGCACGACATCTACATTGGTACGCCTGCGGTTGTCAACCGTGAGGGGATTACCAACATCTTGGAACTGCCTTTGACTGACCACGAGATGCAATCAATGCATTCTTCTGCTTCTCAGTTGAAGAAGGTTTTGACTGACGCATTTTCTAAGAACGACATTGAGACTCGTCAGTAATTTAATTTAATTGGTTGCGTTAGGCGTGACTGATTTATCGCTCCTGCCGGATTGAATCTGGCGGGAGTTTTTTTGTTGTGGTCAAAAATGTGGTTTGTTGCCGTGCCAATGATGCGCAATCTACGGAAAAATGAGGGGCTGGAACGCTGTGACGGCGCTTTGAACCCGCTGAGGAACGCGGTTTCAAAGTCGCCTAACAGCATATAATCTTGGCCAAAACCGGGCCAAGATTATTGCTGTTTCCACAGCTGAGCCCCTCATTTTTCCTCCGATTGCTTCGCATTGGCACTACTTCCGTCGTGGATCACAGTTCTTTCTCCACATCTTTGGTTGACATAAGACCGGTTGTTTGCAATGTAATATATCGAATTAGTGACGTACTGCGGTATTTTGTGTCCATTTGAGACGATTAAGGCCTCGATAGTGTGAAAGATGTCAGTGGGGGTGGGATTTGGGGGATTTTCGTAAGTGTAACTCATTTGCAATGTGGCAGAAACAATTTGGTAACAAATCGTTTATATCCCATCCCAGGCATGGTATACTTTAGCAAGTAATTCAACAAAAGGAGCCGGTTTACGTGCGTATAAAGAAAGGTGTCATCATCGTTGGCAGCTTGGTCCTGCTAACGCTTCTGGGCATCTATATGGGGTTTGCGCTCCACTATCAAAACACCATGCTCCCCCACACCACTTTCGCTGGTGTTTCCATTGGTGGCATGGATGTCCAGACAGCTAAGAAGACGATCAAGAAAACGGCCTTGGACAGAGAATACAAGTTAGACGACAAGGGTAAAGTCGTCGCTCAATTTACCGGTCATGTCGTGGGCAGTGCCCAAGATGTCGGGACGGATTTGGCACAGCTCAAGAGTGCACAGAATCCCTGGAGCTGGCCGGCAGCGATGGTCGGGGGTCAGGCCGATGCTGCAGCGACAGACAGCTCCACTTCACTTAAACTGAATCAGAAAAAGATCAATAGCTTTGTCACGACGACTGTGAATAAGTTGAATGCCAATCGCAGTCAAACGACCAATGCATCGATTGCCAAAAAGGATGGCCAATTCGTGGTCACCAAAGAAGTTTATGGCAATAATTTAGATACTGGCAAGGTCGAAAAGCTGGTCAAAAAGATGGTGGCTACTGGTCAAACCACGGGGAACTTGCAAAATACCTACGTGCAACCGACGGTCAAAGCCAACTCAGAGAAACTGCAAAAAGATTTGAGCACGCTTAAACAGCTCAGCACAGTCAAGGGCCATTATTCCATCAGTGGTGATACTGTGACGATTCCAGAGTCGTTGATCCGCAGCAGTATCTATTATAAAGATGGCGAAGTGTCTGTGAACCCCAGCGTCTTCCAAAACTTCCTGGCCGAACTGGCAACGAAGTACAATACAATTGACAAGACGCGAACGTTCAAGACTCACAGCGGCAGCACGGTTTCCATTCCGGCTGGCACCTGGGGCTGGAGCATTCAGCAATCCAGTGAAGCCACAGAGTTAGCCGCCACAATCAAGAAGGGCAGCGACTTTACCCGTCATCCACTGGTGAGTGGTTCTGGTCAAAATTACTCCGGGAACGAAATCCCCAAGACTTATATTGATTACACCGGGGTCGGTTTACATGACTCCCCGTGGCAACCGAAATACGGCGGTGATTGGTATAAGGAACACGGCAGTCACGGGTGTGTGAACACCCCGCCGGATGTAATGGCCAAGTTGTATAACTTGATCCCAGCTGGCACACCAGTATTCATTTACTAATCGGATGCACACAAAAAGCACAGCCGCGGCTGTGCTTTTTTACTGCATTTAATTAATTAATAATCTGGACTGATCTCATCATTGCGGATGGTGATACCTTGTTGCAGGTCATCAATTTCAGCGACCCGGAAGTTCTTGCGTTCCAAACGACGAACGATGTGTTCCATCGTGGCACCATCCATGCCGGCCGGCAACGTGAATAATGTCCGCCGCACGAATTGTTCCCGATGGGCATCCAAGGTGATACAACCCGCAATTGACGCATCTTTGGCAATGATCTTCGCCATGTCCGCCAGATCGCCCTGCTCCCCAGCAGACAATACCGTCAATACGTATGAACCGACATCTACGTTCCACGCTTCAGACAACATGGATAACAACTTTGCGTGGGTTAAGATGCCATAGAACGTGCCATCAGAATCCAGTACCGCGATATATGGCAGGTCTTTAATATTAAAGAAGACCTTAAAGAACGGCGAGTTAACCGGTACGGTCTTCGTCGCGTTCTTGAGCAGGTACGTCACGGGTAAGTTCATGTCGCCGCCCTGGGATTTATGCCGATAAATATGCATCTTATAAATATTGCCGCGGAAAATCTTACCCGACTCATCCAAGATCGGCACACACCGGAAGCCGGACTCTTCAAGCACTTGTAACGCTTCCGCTAAAGTCGCCGTTTCTTTCACGGTAGTGAGAAACTCTTTCTTCAATACCAACGATTTAATAATCATGTGACTGTCCTCCTGCGGCATGAAAATATGCCCTTGCTTTGTTTCATGATACCATAAATCCAGGATTTGGCGAAACAGAAATCTAACGTTTTAATGAGAAACAATGCGCCATCTGACACAAAAATATAAGCTTTTCTATGCTACAGTAGAAAGGCACTTTCACGAAAGGTTGATTTCTTATGCATAATGAAATGCTCCATCACCCAGCCATCCCAGTGCCGCTGCGCAACTTCCTGCGCAGTCATGGTCAGCCCTTACCTGCACCCTTGGCAGAACTAGAGACTAGTGCACGGGACCGGGATGTGCCTATCATCCCCCATGAAACCGTCGATTATTTTCAGACCTGGTTTCGCCAAGTCCACCCGACCAGTGTGTTGGAGCTGGGCACAGCGATCGGCTTCTCTGCCCTTTTATTTTCCCACCTCATGGGCAGCCAGGGCAAGGTGTCCACCATTGAGCGGGCACCAACGATGATTGACCATGCCCGCGCCAATCTGGCTCAATATGATCACCATCATCAGATTACCATGTTGACCGGTGATGCCACAGACATTTTATCGACGCTCACCGACACGTATGACGTCGCCTTCATGGATAGCGCCAAAGCTCAATACATCCATCAATTGCCCGCAGTGCTCGCCCGGGTAAAAGTGGGCGGCACAGTGTTCATTGATGATGTCTTGCAAGGCGGTACCGTCTTTTCGCCAGAGACAGAAATCCCCCATCGGCTCAAGGGAATTCATCGCAACTTGCGTCAACTGCTAGACAGCGTATTTGCTGAACCAGACCTGACTGCGACCTTGATACCGCTGGGGGATGGGTTATTGATGATGACGAAAAACGCGGATAAGGCGTACCATTTTTAGTCGAGTACTTTGGAGAAGTGCACAGCCTGATCAACTGCAGCCATGATTGGTGCGGTGATCGTCATGATAATGGCTTCAGAGACACCTGTCGACAAGTAAGTGATCCAGAACGGCAACTTGTATGCCAAATGAAGCATCCAGGCAATCATGCACATGGAAATTGTAAAGACGATGATGTTAAGCACCATTCGCATCCATAGTTTCGGTAATTTCGGCGCCACATAACCGACTAACAATAAACTGAGTAACGTTTGGGCCACACCGAATGGCACATTCAAAATTACTGGGGTAGTTGTATCTAACAGATTGGCGACCAAGACGCCTAGGGTTACACCCCAGATATACCGTTTGTCAAAAACAACCAAGTGATTCAATCCTTCAGAAACCCGGAATTGAATTTGCAGACCGGATAAGTGAAACGCCGCCGCCACTAAAGTTAAGGCGACGTACAACGCAGCAATGACCGCGTTAACTAAAATTGCGCGTAAAGAATACGCGCTATGTGCTCGAGACATAATAATAAATTCCTCCAATAGTTTTGTTTTCGTGGGATGGTTACGAACCACGGTGGCAATCGCCACAATAAACGGGCTTGCATAAGCGGGATCCACCGACCAGAAGCTCTTATCCTTACGCTTCTAACCGGTCGGCTGCGGCCTCTGCAAAAAAAATAGACTGCACAAGGCAGCCCATGTAGTATAGCACAAACGGCGTGATTGCTCACGCTCAACTTGCTTCAGCGATCGTTTTTGATGGGTTGTAAACCCACACTGATCGCTAATGCCCGATTAACGGCAACCATTTTCTGGCGCCGCAGATGCGTGACTTTGTATTTCAAACGTTGCTTATCGATGGTCCGAATTTGTTCCAACAATACAACAGAAGGACGGTCAATATCGTCCTCAGGGGGTGTCAGGGCGACATGCGTCGGCATCTTCGGCTTCTGGATCTTCGCCGTAATTGCCGCCACAATGACAGTCGGGCTAAAATGATTGCCCACGTCGTTTTGCACCACTAACACCGGCCGCGAGCCGCCCTGCTCAGATCCCACCACCGGGGAAAGATCTGCATAATAGATATCGCCGCGATTCACTTCCTGCGCCAAACTTTGGCCCCCTCTTAGTATACCGTCGGCTTAAACGATCCGACGTTCGTCATGATCCTCCGTGGCGGCAAAATCGGCCGCAATCGCCCGATTAATTGTCGCCATTTCTTTGTACCCCGCCGCCAGCTCACTTGAGGTGGGCTGATCCGACTCTAAGTACTGGCGAAGTGCAGCTGAAACAACGGCACTTTCATCCACCATATTGGTATGGCTGTAAGTACTCAATTGTTCCTTAAGCAACGCATCCAAATGGATCTGGATCGTATCGTATCCCATATCAGTTAACCCCCACAGAGCGCGGTGCCTGACGCCCAGAGAACCCGAGCTAAGCGTCCGCCAAGCGACAATCCTCGCACTTAAGAATTGTTGCTTGGCGGTCCTTAGCTCATGGTTCTCTGCCAGGCACCGCGCGTTTACGTCGAAAAGCCGTACCAATCAGTTCCCATACTGACCGGTCGTGCTGTTTACTTCAGACAAGTTTCCCACACGAGAAACCCATTTCTAATTGAGCGGCGAACCGCTCTTCCTAATTGCTGATGATCGCAACTCCGACAATTGACTGTTCTGCTTCAGTTCCCAAATATCCCCTAAGCTAAAATACAGCTCATTGGTTAATATACCGGCGCGGCAAGCGTTGTGTCAAGATGCAGCATAACTCATAATGAATGGTCCGGGAATAATCGGCGACATCTTGCATGCTGATAGTCGTCCCTTGATCACTGCCCACAAGTGTGACCTTGGTGCCCACAGGTACTTTATTCGGTAAGCGGACCATGAATTGATCCATACATACCCGTCCGACAATTTCACATAACGCACCATTCACTAACACGTGGAATCCCTGCAACCGACGCAGCCAACCATCGGCATAGCCCAGCGGAATCGTCCCGATCCATTCGTCGCCGGATGCATGGTAGGTGGCGCCATAGCTCACAGCGTCGCCCTGATGCAGTTGTTTCACAAAGGTGAGTTCACTGGTCAAACTCAAGGCCGGCTGCAACGGATAAGGTACTTCTGGAATTCCTCGACCAGAGGGGTTCAACCCATAGATAGCCACCCCAAACCGGATCATGTTGCCATTACAGGCCGCGTGCCACAAACTGGTGGCCGAATTGGAGACATGCACATACCGCGGTCGTTTCGGTAATACGGCCACTAACTCATTGAAGCGCTTGGCCTGGGCGTGGAAATACGTGGTGTCTTTTTCATCCGCCGTCGCAAAGTGGGTAAAGACCCCCTCTGTGGTGAAGCTGTCCGCATGCGCTGTTAAATATTGCGCAGCAGCGGCCAGATCGTCTTCCTCTCGAAAACCAATCCGACCCATACCGGTATCCAAGGCAATGTGCACCTTCAGGTTCCGATGCGCATGCGCCGCCAAATCTGCCTGGGCATCCTTTAACCAATCCAATGTACCAAAGGTCAAGGAAACATCGTTGGCCGCCGCAATGGCCGCTTCATTGGCCGGCGTGATACCAAGGACTAGAATGGGTTGGGTAAAATGAGCTGCCCGTAATTCCAAGGCTTCGTCTAGTAATGCCACACAAAAACCAGTCGCCCCTGCCTCTGCACAGGCTTGCGCCACGGGGACCGCCCCATGACCGTACCCATCAGCCTTTACTACGGCAAACATTTCAGTATGGCCATCCAACCGGGCGATTTCTTCGGATACGTTATGCCGAATTGCCGCGAGGTCCACGGTCACTGTCGCTGGTCTTAAATTACCCACAACCATTACGTGTCACTTCTCTCTAAGATTACTTCGGTCATAGCCACCGTATCTGTATGGGAAATAGACACGTGAGCAATACCGGTAAAGGGGTGCTTAGTCACCACAGGACGACCCTTTTCGTTGTCCAGAATCTCAACATCCTGGAAGGTCACAGGCCCGAGGCCCGTGCCGTATGCCTTGCTATAGGACTCCTTGGCGGAGAAACGACCGGCCAGGTATTCAGCTTGGCGTTTCTCTGTCAGTGTTTGATACACAGTGTATTCTGCGGCCGTTAAGATGCGCTGGGCAAAAGCTTTGCTGCCCGCGGCTGCTTTTTGTACTCGGTCAATGTCGGTGATATCGACGCCGATACCTGCGATCACTGGCGGCACCTCCAATTCTGGGTTAATTTTAGCACGAACTGGTGCCGATCACACTCCGCGTTTTACAAGAAAACGTTGCCGGAAGTGAATCAGTCTCCAAAAAAGAAAGGGACTGGGACAAAATCCTGACCCTGATGGATGTAGTGCCAATGCGTAGCAATCGGAGGCTGAATGGGCTCAGCTGTGGAAACCGCACCGCGCGCTTTTTGCGCGGATGCGGTTAGGCGTGTTTGAGACCGCGGTTTTTGCGGGCTCAAACCGCCGTCACAGCGTTCCAGCCCATTCAGCCGGAGATTGCGGAGCTTTGGCACGGCTCATCAGGGAGGATCTTGCTCCAGTCCCAATTTGTGTTTAATGATTAAGCGCGTGAATGTACTTTGAAATTTTTCTTGTCCTTAGAGCGGTGATCCCGGGAATAGCTGTGCTTGTCGTCACGGTTGCGGCGATTGCTGCTGTTATTCCGGTTCTTGCTGTAATGACGCTGGTTGCTGCTGCCGCGCTTGTCAGAGCGATGGTGCGATGCTTTGCGGAAAGGCAGAGGCCGTTCCGGTGTGATCGTCACCTTGACGTCAGAGCCATCTTTACTGATGGACTTGAGGTAAGCAGACACCAATTGTAATGGCGTATATTGCTCCAACAATTCTTCTGCCATCGGTTCATATTTTTCCAAGTCGTCGTCCGCAATGGTTTGGACCACTGTTTCCTTAGCACTGGCCAATTGACCAGCTAAGGCTTCTTCTTCCGTCGGCGGCTTCAACGGCAACATACGCTTCTTGGTCAATTCTTCGATTGTCCGCAAGTAGCCCATTTCGTTCGGAGTCACGAAAGTAATCGATACCCCGTGTTTACCGGCCCGGCCAGTCCGGCCGATCCGGTGCACATAACTGTCTGGATCTTGGGGGATGTCGTAGTTGAATACATGGGTTACCCCAGAAATATCCAAACCACGCGCTGCCACATCAGTAGCCACCAGGATATCCAGTTGGCCGTTCTTGAACTGACGCAAAACAGCCATCCGCTTTTGCTGAGAAAGATCACCATGGATCCCCTCGGCGTTATAGCCTCGTGCTTGCAAGCCGCGGGTTAATTCATCAACCCGACGCTTGGTCCGGCCAAAGATCAGTGCCAGATCTGGATCTTGGACATCAATGAGGCTGGTCATCACGTCAAACTTCTCGTATTCCCGAGCGCGGACATAATATTGATCAATCAAGTCAGCAGTTAATTCCTGGGACTTAATTTTTACCACTTCAGGGTCATGCATGAAGCGATCTGCAATGCGCATGATCGGGCCAGGCATGGTGGCGGAGAAGAGCAGTGTTTGATGTTCATTTGGGACATAACTGAGAATCTTCTCGATGTCTTCAATGAAGCCCATATCGAGCATTTCGTCCGCTTCGTCTAAGACGACAGTGTGGACATTCTCCAGTTTCACAGTCTTCCGGTTTAAATGATCCAGTAACCGACCGGGAGTCCCGACAACGATTTGGGGATTCTCCTTCAGATTGCGGATCTGGCGCCGAATATCAGCACCACCGTATACGACCGTCACTTTTGCATGTTTATCTTTGCCCAAGCGATAGAGTTCTTCTTGGGTCTGGACGGCCAGTTCCCGCGTTGGCGAGATAACGATGGCTTGGACACCCTTCTTGCTGGGATCAAGCTTTTGCAGTAAGGGCAGTCCGAAAGCGGCTGTCTTACCGGTACCCGTCTGGGCTTGTCCGATCACGTCTTTACCTGCCAATACCAGTGGGATCGTCCCGGACTGGATCGGTGTGGCTTCTTCAAAGCCCGCTTCGGAAACAGCTTGCAGCAATTTGGGTTCTAAACCTAGTTCGTCAAAATTCAAATAAGTTCCTCCTTGTAGAAAACACAAAGGACCCTGCCCCGCTAATAGACGCCGCACTGTGTGTGCGCGGAACTGGCTCCTTTATTTGTACCTCAACATAGGTACATGACAATTTGCATTCTTACAATACTAGCACAAGTGTGCGGTGGGTGCAAACGCGAAGCATTCCTGGAAGCTCGTTTTCGGAAAACCAGGTAGAAAGTCTATGCCTGCCGTGCCAGTGCTGCGCAAGCTGCGGCGGTAGTTCCGTCACCACACAGTATCAAAGCTGACAATAATTACTCTGGTTGGGCAACTGGTACTTTCGGCCAGCTCTTGGTTTGCTCGAATTCATCAGCGAGTTGATTGGCTTCGTGGATGAGGGATTCAGGGTAGTCCATGGTGCCGAGTAAAGCGATGGCATTGTGGGATGTCGCCGGACCTTGGTGGAGTTGGTAGTCGAATTCGACGCCGTGGTCCTTGGTGACTGTTTCTTGGAAGTGCCAGTTGTCGCAAGAATCGGCGAGCATTTCGGTGAGTTCGTTGTCGTGGGTGGCGATCATGACGAGACTCGGGAATTGATTGAGCCAGGCGACGACGCTGGCCGACGCGGCAATTCGTTCGACCGTGTTGGTGCCTTTCAAGATTTCATCCACAAACCCGTAACAATGCTGCCCGGTGGCGACCAGGTCGAGCAGACGTTTGATTGCTTTGATTTCAGAAACAAAGTAACTGTCCCCTTCTGCCAGGTTGTCCTGAACCGCCATGGCAGTGATAACATGGCCGGCCTGCAGCGTGAATGATTTGGCCGTGCAGGTGTTAATGGTTTGCGCCAAAATACAGTTGACTGCGACACTCTTCACATAGGTTGATTTACCGGATGCATTGGAACCGGTGATGATGGTATTGCGCCGCCAGTTCACTGGATTGTCGACGGCATTTGGCAATAACGGGTGAATGAGTCCTTCAGCGGTCACACTGCCCTTGCGAAATACGGGGATACACGTGTTGCCAGCCGCTAACCGATAGTTGGCGATGGCAATGGCTGCCTCCAAGTCTCCCACCGTCGTCCATAAATCTAACGCCGCGGCGTGTTGATTCTGGAGTCGTTTCAACACGAAGTTGTATGCGATAAACGGCAGCATGAACAAACCGTTCAAGTAGTCCATCAAGAACCCCATGTCGCTGGCATCTGTGGTCCGAAATGCAAAAGCAAATTGGGTGATCGCTGCCAAAGGTCCCAGATTCTTTTTGATCTGTGCCTGGGACGGCGTCGCCACTTTAGCCAGTTTTTTGGAGGTGACGATGGTGCGGACTAGATAACTCATGGAAATCATTTCAGCTTCCAAGACCGTCTTTTGCTTTTGATAATAAATGATATTAAACAGTGCACTAATCAAAAGAATGATCCCGGCGAAAGGAAATGCCACAATGACGGGGGTTGCCCGCAACAGCCAGGAGACGCCTAAAGTGATCAAGGATACCAAGGGAATAGCTGCCATCACGACGTATTTAGCGATCCCCTGCAGATTACTCTCCGTAGTGTGGAGCAAGTAATTTTGACTCTGGTTATGATCGACGCGTCCTAAGTGGGCAAAATCGGTTTGAATCTTTAGCCGCTCCTGGGGATGCTGGGTAAAGAAGTCAATCAGCGGTTCTCGTTTGGCTGCGTCGCCGAAGTTAAAGCTGTGGAGTTGGCCAAAAAGTCGTTCTGATCCCACACTGGAGTGGGTAGCGTTGATTTGGTTGAACACGCGGAACATGTCCAGGTCATGCCAGGTCAGATCGTCAATGCGGCTGTCATATTTTGTCAGTTTCTTTTGGGCCGCATAGGCCTCTTCTAGGCTGGCTTCTGAATCGTTGCGGTACGATTGGGGAAACTGGCCCCATTCGCGTTGGAGTCGTTGGATCAGTCGTTGTTCGCGCGACTTGGACCATGCGAAGAGCGCTGCGACCGCGCCGATGAAGACGACGATTATTGTTGTGTAATTATTCGTAATTGCTCACCTGCCTCGGGTTAAGTATACCGAAAAGTGGGTGGGAGAGTATAGATTATGACGTGATTGGAAGATATAAAAAAGGTTAAGGCAAAAGTAGTGCCAATGCTGCGCATTGGCACTACTTTTGTCTTAACCCATTAATATCATGGACAATTGAAGTTTAGAGCTACATTAACCGCGCCAGCACATTCTCTAAATGCATCCCGTGACTGCCCTTGAGTAATACAAGGTCGCTGGAATGGGCGGTGTTTTGGAGGTCGTGGATGAGGGTGGTTTGGTCGCCGACGGGGTAGTAGTGGAGAGCGGTGGTGGGGTATTTTTCGCTCAGTGCGTCGGCGAGGGATTTAATGTCGTGGCCATAGAGGAATACCTGGGCAATCTTGGCCGGATCAATATCCGTCGCCAAGCTGGCATGTAATTGGGCAGATTGGTCGCCTAATTCCAACATGTCGCCCAGTACGATGATCCGTTGACCGTCAGTGGGAACCTGGACGAAATCGTGGAGGACTTCCCGGACAGCGGTGGGGTTAGAATTGTAGACATCAGACAAAATTTGTTCACCGGCGTCGCCTTCTAGCCACTGCGCCCGATTCTTCGTCGGGACAAATTTGCGCAGGGCTTGGGCACATTTCTCCGGCAGAACATGGAAAACGCGGGCGGCTTGAATGGCGGCCAATGCGTTTTGGACGTTGTACTCCCCCATCATGGGAATCGTGAAGGTCACATCCGCCCACTTATTGGTCACAAAAGTGGTGTGATGGGTGCCAGCACTGACGGATACTGGATAGAGATCATCCGTCGATTGGGTGCCGAATGTCTTTTGCTTTTGGGTCACCTTGGCCGCTCGTTCTTGCAACAAAGGTTCATCACCGTTGAAGACAAAGGTGCCATCGGCAGATAGGCCCTGAACGATTTCCATCTTGGCGTCCGCAATTTTATCCCGGGTGCCGAAGAATTCAATATGGGCCTCCCCGATCATCGTGATCACGGCCACATCCGGCCGGGCCAACTGAGTCATATGGGAAATTTGGCCGGGCCGATCCATGCCCATTTCTAATACGAGCACTTCCGTATTAGTCGGCGCATTGAGAATCGTGAACGGCAAGCCAATTTCATTATTATAATTAGCGTAGGTTTTGGCCACATTATATTGGGTCGCTAAAATTGTGGCAATCATATCCTTGGTTGTGGTCTTACCATTGGAACCGGTTACTGCTACTACCTTGGGATTAATCTTGCGCAAATAATGTTGCGCCAACTGCCACATGGCTTGGAGGGGATCATCCACAATAATGACGGCAATGTCTGTGGGAATATCCACAGTATGGTCCTTTTGCCAAAAAGTGGCAGTGGCCCCCGCGGTAATGGCGGCGGGGACAAAGTCGTGACCGTCGCGTTCACCGATGAGCGGCACAAAAAGGGCTCCGGGCTTAATTTCTCGGGTATCAAAACTGACACTATCCACTTCATTATCTGCAAACTTCTTCGGAACCGCCGGCGCGTTCAATGCCGCCACAATTTCGGACACTTTAAAATGCATGTTTATGCCAACTGCTTTCTAATCAGTAATTTTTCTCAATATTTTGGCGATGGGTATACTGCTTTTGCCCCAACGTCATCAATTCCTCTAACAAGTCCCCGTAATTAATGCCCGTATGCTGCCACAGGTAGGGATACATTGAATACTGGGTGAAGCCCGGCATGGTTTGGACTTCGTTGATATAGACATCGCCGCCATCACTGAGTAAAAAGTCGATCCGGGCTAAGCCGGAAGCAGACAATTCCATGAAGGCCGTTTGAGCAATACCCTCCAACTGCGAAGTGGTTTCCTCTGGTATCTGAGCAGGAATGATCAGCTTGGTTTCACCCTCCACGAATTTCGCATTGAAATCGTAAAACGAGCGGGTCTTACCGATCTCACCAGGGACAGAAATGTTCAAATCGTCCCGATTGCCCAGCAGCGCCAACTCGATTTCCCGGGCATTGGGCACACCCTGTTCGACCAGAACCCGATCGTCATAGTGGAAGGCAAATTCCATAGCTTCCACCAGCTTGCTTTCTTCCGTCACCCGGGTAATCCCAATACTCGAACCTGCATTGGCCGGCTTCACGTAAAGTGGAAAAAGCAGGCCGCCGGATACGCGGTTCAGAAAATCAGTCCGGGCTGCATTCATTTGCCAAGCCGTATCGTCGATCCATTCATAAGGCACCTGGGGCAAATCAGCATCCGCAAAGATTTGTTTGGAAATGATCTTATCCATGGCGCTGGCACTGGCCCGCACGCCATTGCCGACATAAGGCACCCCGACTGTTTCCAGCCATCCTTGAATCGTGCCATCTTCTCCGTTCGTCCCATGAAGCATCGGGAAAACCAGCACGTTGTCGGCCTGCAGCCGCCGCCAGTCCAGGGGTACGCCCACCGACGTTTTGGCCTCCCGCCATTGGGCAGTGCTGCCCGCTTCTAAGTACAAGGATGTTTTATCTGACAAAGGTGCCGTCAGGGATGCACCGCTGAGAAACTCGCCCTGCTTGGTGATATAAACCGGTACTAAATCGTGGTATTCGTAATAAATATTTTCGACCACCGACCGGGCACTGAGCACAGATATGTCATGCTCCGAACTCACCCCGCCGTATAGTAAAAAGACTGTGTTATGCATCGACATCTTCCCCGTTCCTTTCTGTCGTTGGCGATTCGAACCGCCAGGTGTGCTGCTTGCGGGAATAGGTCAGATGACCCACTAAGTCGTCCTCGCCCCGCAACCATGTTTGATCGGTAATTAGTAATTTACGTCGGAGTCGGTAAAGCGGAATTTGATAATCTTTTTGGTGCATCCGAATTTCATCGAAGCTAAAGAGGACGCCATCGATCAGGAACGGGCGCAAGGTCACCCACAAATGATCGGGCAGCGGCGCCACCGTATCATTACGCAGCATCCGCCAAAAACGTTGTTCCACTTCCCGTTCCCGGATATGCCGCGCAATGGCATGATCCAGACTCACAAAGAACTGATCCAGGTTGCGGTAATAAATCTTTTGCGTGCCGTCCGGTCGATCCAGATACACATACTGATTACCTAATTTATAGTAGAAAGGCGGTGTTAAGTGATTATAAGCGTGCCCCAAATAGAGCATCTCCGCAACTTCTTGGGGAGTGATCTGGTCTAGATAAAGCGTGTGCTGATAATCGATCCACTTCTTGGGTGTGATCTTCGTATCCCGCAAATACCGCTCCACATCTTCGACACCAGAAATCACGTTGAACCCAGTGTGCGGATCAACCATTTCCTGACTGTTCACAGGGGTCAACAATAATAAATGGTGCGGCATATCTGGAATACCAGCCAAAAAATCATCCGCATTCATACCATACGAAACGGTCAAATTCGACACCGTTTCTAAATGAACGTATAGCACTGCATTCGCCATAAAAAAGCGCTGCTCCTTCACTTGACAAAGCTTTTCTTATCCTTAAATACTCTACTTTATTAGAGAGGATGGTGCAAGAAGAACAGAGGGCGGAGCCGACCGGTTAGGGGCGCAGCCCGTTTCTGATGAGAGGGCTTAGCGCGAGGGGCCTGGGACGCGCAGCCCGTTTACGAGTAGCGCACCCAGCCCCGCACCCCCACTATGCTAAACTAAAAGTTACCCCCACACCCCACCGAAAGGACTCGATCAACTTGGCAAAGCAACGCAGGAAACTTCCCGAGTGGCAGCAAAACCTCAGAGTATTATGGTTCGGCAACTTCATGGCCGGTATCGGCTTTTCCCTAATCATGCCCTTCATGTCGCTTTACATTGACACTCTAGGCGATTTCACCCGCACCCAACTCAGCTTTTGGAGCGGCCTCACCTTTGCGGCGACCTTCTTAGTCACCGCCGTCATCTCGCCCATCTGGGGCAAGATGGCCGACGAGCGCGGCCGTAAATTGATGCTGCTGCGGGCCAGCCTTGGTATGGCCGTGGTGATTGCCTGTATGGGACTGGTGACCAACGTCTATCAGCTGGTCTTGCTGCGCTTCCTTCAAGGCATCTTTGCCGGATACATATCCAACGCCAACGCCCTGATTGCGACGACGGCCCCACGTTCCCAATCCGGTAAAGCACTGGGCACTTTGACTACGGGAAATGTATCTGGGATGCTACTGGGACCACTGCTCGGCGGCGCTATCGCCGAGGTGGTGGGTTACCGGACGACCTTCTTTGTGACCGGCACCCTATTATTGCTGGTGTTCTTCCTGAGTCTGTTTTTCGTGCACGAGCATTTTGTCCCAGTCAAACGGTCAGAATCCGTCCCAATGAAACAAGTCTTCCATGAGTTAAAGTATCCCCACGTCGTGATCGGTATGTTTGTCACCACGATGATCATTCAAGCTTCCAATAACTCCATCAGCCCGATTCTCAGTCTGTATGTTCGGCAATTGATGGGCGGGCACGGCGGCATTGCACTGGTATCCGGAATTATTGCCTCACTGCCCGGGGTGGCCACATTACTCGTGGCGCCCCGCTTCGGTGCATTGGGGGACCGGATCGGTACCGAAAAAATATTATTGATCGGTTTGATCTTCGCCATCCTCGTGTATATTCCCCAAGCCTTTGTCACAAACATCTGGCAACTTGGTTTTCTGCGTTTTCTCGTCGGCATTTCTGACGCGGCTTTGATTCCGCAAGTCCAGACGCTGCTGGCGAAATACAGTCCCCATTATGCCGCCGGTCGAATTTTCAGTTATAACCAGTCGTTCCAAGCAGTGGGCAATGTGGCTGGGCCGCTGATCGGCTCCACAATCTCCGGAATGTTCAGTTACTCCGCTGTATTTCTGAGCACCAGCCTGCTAGTCCTCGTGAACCTGATCTGGGTTAATTTCAACACCAAAGATATTCGACAATCCGAGCACGTGAAGAAAGAGGCCAACGAAAGTGAAGAATGAATCTACATTGCCCCAAGCTGTAATTTTTGATATGGACGGTGTTTTAGTTAATAGTGAGAAATTCTACTTTGAACGACGGATGCGTTACTTTGACCGCCATCAAGTCACACCGCGCTCCCGTAACATTCAAGACTATTTAGGCAAATCGGCGGCGGCCGGTTGGGAAATTGCCTTACCCTATCCCGCAGAACGGGCGAAAATTCGGGCTCAATTCGACAATTATCGGCGGACGCACAGAATTCCCTATGCAGACTACTTGATCGATGGTGTCCCCCAGGCGTTGCAACAACTCCAGGACTGGCATATACAAACCGCTTTGGCCTCTGCCGGTTCGCCAGATGAAATCCAGCGAATGCTAGTGGCTTGTGGCCTCACTGATTATTTCTCAGTCGTGATTAGTGGCGACACCATGACCCGGAACAAACCCGATCCGCAAATCTACCACGAAACCGTAGCCCGCCTGCAACTCGATCCGGCTAATTGCCTGGTGATTGAAGACAGTATCCCCGGTATTACGGCAGCGAAGCGTGCCGGGTTGACGACTTGGGCGTTACGGCCGAAGGATTATGTGATTGATCAAAGTCAGGCGGATTGGCGGTTTGGGGATTATGGGGAGTTTGTGGGGCGGTTGGAGGAGCTTGTTTGAAGAGAGGGATGACGGGGTTCACTGGGCATAGTCTCCAGAAACGGGCTCCGCGGACCAGGGGCTAGGGCAGAAGGCAGGGCAGGCATAAAACCTAAGTGCGGGTTTTCTGCCTGCCCTGCCTTCTGCCTACGCCCCTAAACGGTCCGCTGCGCCCTCTCCACAAAAAAAGAGGACTTCCCAGTCTCCTGGAAAATCCCCACCAAAAACGCCGAACTACTTTGCGCTTTCTTCTTCTTCGGGCTTCTTGTTCTTGTCGGTAAAACCATACTTCTTGTTGAACCGATCGATTTGGCCGTCGGCTTGGGTGAACTTTTGCTTCCCAGTGTAGAACGGGTGGGAATCAGAAGTCACTTCGACCCGGATCAATGGGTAAGTTTCGCCTTCAAATTCAACGGTTTCATTAGAAGTGGCAGTTGAGCCGGATACGAACTTAAAACCAGTCGACGAATCTTGAAATACGACTTTATGGTAATCTGGATGAATTCCTTGCTTCATTATTAATACTCTCCTTTGCCCTAAATCATTTGCTGAAATAGAGATTACTACGCACAATACTGTATGCTACCACGTGCATTGGCCATTCGTCAATGACTCATTTTCAATTGTCCACCATCGTCACATCAGCGCCGATACCGCGGAGTTTGTCGACCACGCGATCGTATCCCCGCAAAATATTTTCCACGTTAATAATCGTTGTCGTGCCATCGGCCATCAAACCGGCCAGCATTAAACACGCCCCGGCGCGGATTTCATCGGCTGACACGGTGGCGCCATGCAAATGGTCGGCGTGATGGACAATAATCACGTCGTGGTCCGTATAGATGTCCGCGCCCATCCGCCGCAATTCCGGAATGTGGCGCACGCGCTTGGGATAAATGGTATCTGTGACGATACTTTCGCCATTTGCCCGCAACAAAAGAGGCGTAATGGGCTGCTGTAAATCCGTCGCAAAACCTGGATAAGTGCCTGTCTGAATTTGGACCGTGTTCAACTCGCCAGACGGGTAGACGAAGATGCTGTCCTCATCGATCTTCATCTTGACGCCCATTTCTTCCAGCTTGGCCAGATAAGCGTCTAAATGTTCACTAATAATGTTCTTGATGATGATGCCTTCGCCTACTGCTGCCGCGATCGCCAAATAAGTACCGGCCTCAATCCGGTCAGGAATGATGGTGTGCGCGTTCTTAGCACGCAAATGCGGCACCCCTTCAATCCGGATCACATCGGTCCCAGCGCCCCGAATCACCGCCCCCATGTTGTTCAAATAGGTGGCAAGATCAATAATCTCTGGTTCCTTGGCGGCATTCTCAATGACCGTGCGGCCATGCGCCCGGACTGCAGCCAGGATCACGTTAATGGTCGCCCCAACGGAAACCATATCAAAATGAATCCGCGCCCCGTGCAGGCCCTCTGTGGGGGATTCAATCACCACAACGCCCTTGTCGTTGGTCACCACTGCACCGAGGGACTCAAACCCCTTCACGTGCTGATCAATCGGCCTGGGGCCAATATCATCGCCCCCAGGTAGTCCCACCACAGCTTTGCCAAAGCGCCCTAATAGCGCGCCCATGAAGTAATAACTGGCGCGAAGACTCTTGATTTTACCGTTGGGTAAGGGCTTAAATTCAATTTTCGTCGGGTCGATCGTCAATGTATCGCCCGTCATGCTGCATTCCACGTTCATCTCGCCAAGAATAGACATGAGATTGGTCACGTCTTGAATATGCGGTACGCTGTCGAGCACCACTGGTGTTTCGGAAAGAATGGCCGCCGGAATTAACGCGACAGTACTATTCTTAGCACCGCCAATCGTCACCGAACCGGCCAGCGGTTTCCCACCATGAATTATCATTTTTTTCATTTCGTGTAAAATCCTTTATCGTAAAAATGCGTTCACTAGAAGGGCCTGCGAAAAACTTGAAAACAGGCATACTACACTATGATAAAGAATTGCGAGAAAAAAAGCCAGCCCTTGTCAGGCTGACTTTCGTGAATCGGACTACTTCTCTTGTTTGGCCCGGTCTGCTTGCACCGGTGTAATTTCTGGTAAATCGGAAGCGGCCCCGATAAACGCCTTATAAATTGGTTCTGGGCGATTCGGCCGAGATTGGAATTCAGGATGGTATTGGACACCCACAAAGAACTTCAATTTCGGTAATTCAATAATTTCGACCAGGCGATTATCTGGAGAAACCCCCGCATAAACCATGCCCTTCTTCTCAAAGAGCTCCCGGTACTTGTTATTGAATTCGTAACGGTGACGGTGGCGTTCCATAATGACGGACTGGTTGCCATACGCCTTAGCGACCAGTGTGCCTTGCTTCAGCTTAGCCGGGTAAGAACCCAACCGCAAAGTGCCGCCGATATCAGTGACATCCTTTTGATCCGGCATCAAGTCAATGACGTTATCCGGCGTTTCGGGATCCACTTCGGTGGAGTTGGCTTCCGGTAAATTGGCCACATGCCGGGCAAATTCTACTGTGGCCATTTGCATCCCTAGGCAGACGCCAAGGAACGGCACATTGTGTTCCCGGGCATATTGAATGGCCAGAATCTTGCCTTCGACACCACGATTACCAAAACCACCAGGGACGATGATCCCTTGCGCACCGGCCATCAAGTCTGCCACATTTTCTTTCGTGACATTCTCAGATTGCACCTTAGTCAGTTCAATATCGGAATCATAGGCAAAGCCCGCATGCTTCAATGCTTCAGTGACAGAAATATAGGCATCCTGCAACTCCACATACTTGCCGACCAGCGTGATCTTGGTCTTGTGCTTCAAGTGCTTCACCCGTTGTTCCAATGCGCGCCAAGCAGTCATATCAGCCTTCGGAGCATCAATATGGAGCTGATCGCACACAATCTGGTCCATGCCCTGCTTTTGCAGCATCAAGGGCAAGGTGTACAACACCGGCACATCCCTGGATTCGATAATTGCATCCGGAGCCACATCACACAGTGTCGCAATCTTGTTACGCATATCCTGAGTAATCGGCTTCTCTGTCCGCAATACCAAAACGTTAGGCTGAATTCCCAAACCGCGCAGCTCTTTGACACTATGCTGGGTCGGCTTGGTCTTCATTTCGCCTGCTGCCCGCAAGTACGGTACCAGGGTCACATGGATATAAGTGACATTCTCCGCGCCGACTTCCGACTTCATCTGCCGTAAAGCTTCCAAGAATGGCAGGGATTCAATATCCCCGACAGTCCCGCCGATTTCAGTAATAACCACATCAGAGTCAGTGGTGGTGGCTGCCCGCATGATCTTATCCTTGATCATATCGGTAATGTGGGGAATGACTTGAACAGTCGCGCCCAAGTATTCGCCCTTCCGTTCTTTTGCCAACACTTCGGAATAAATCTTCCCGGTGGTGACGTTTGAATATTGGTTCAAATTACTGTCGATGAAGCGTTCGTAGTGACCAAGATCCAGATCGGTTTCTGCGCCGTCCTCGGTGACAAATACCTCACCGTGTTGATAAGGATTCATCGTGCCGGGATCCACGTTGATGTAGGGATCAAACTTCTGTAAGGTCACCTTCAGACCGCGATTCTTCAGTAAACGACCCAGTGACGCAGCAACAATGCCCTTGCCCAGCGAAGAAACAACCCCGCCGGTAATGAATACATACTTGGTCATAAATTAACTCCTTCATCCATTATTTTGTGGGGGAAATAATTAAAAACAAAGCAAGCTCCCCATTCCTTCGAACAGGGAGCTTGCGACCGTACTCTCTAAAATCTTAGAGAGTGCCCAAAAAGTATCCTACTAAAAAATAACAACGTCGTCAAGTATTTTACTTGTCTTCGTCGGCTTCATCCGAGTCATCATCATTTGAATCATCGTCGCCAGAGAAGTCAGGACCGTCATCGGCATCATCATCGTCCGTGTCGTCGTCAGAGAATTCCTGCAACTGGCCTTCAATACCATCGTCCAGACTATCGTCTGTCGCGTCATCATCAGAATCATCATCCGCCGGAATATCCTTCGCGATCTTGCTCAACGGCGTATGATCATCGGTATCGTCCGTATCATCATCGTCGTCGTCGTCATCATCATCGAAGTCATCATCTTCCGGATCATCATCGTTGTAGTCAATGACGTCATCGTCACTGTCCACATCGGCCAAGAAGGCATTGACCTTCTTCCGCTTCTTGCGGCGCGGCCGATCTTCTTCGTCCTCGTCACCGTGGTTGACCGCCTCATCCACAGAATCGAACGGATACCAGGAACGCAGGCCCCATACGTTATCCCCAAGGGAGATAAAGCTGCCGTCAACGTTCAGGTCCGTATAGAATTGCGATAAGCGATCACGGATCTCCTCATCACTCTTGCCGAGATAGGTTTGGATCTCGTTGACTAAATCGGCGAATGGAATGGTCTCGCCACGTTGCTTCAAAATAGCATGGGCGACTTCGATCATTGACAATTCGTCTTTATTTTCACCCTTAAAAACGTCCAGATTCAAGCGGGTACACGTCCTTTCACAGTCTTATAGCACATCTTACGCTCTCATGCACCAAAAAGCAATTGAAGTTGGTAGTCACCAAGATACTCCCCGGCGGCCATCAATTGATAAGCAATATTGATCCGCCCAGCCAGCGGCGCCTGCCGAATGCGCACTTGCAGGGCCTGGGTCACCGTCTCAATCGATAACATCCCATACGGTGTCCGATAACTGGCAATCACCCGTTTACCATTACTGAAGAATAACCGGGAAAAAGTATTCCCGGCCGAGCGCCCCCGGGTCACTTGAACATCCCCATTGGGCACAATCTTCACCGTCACCGGTTGATTATCGTCATTCTCCGGGTTGGTCTCTTCATACCGAATATAGAGATTGTCACCGACTTGGGCAATGGTCCCCTCTTCGTCGTACACATGATGCTCCTCTTCGTCCTTGCGTTGAATACGGGTTTCCAAATGAATACTAATCGGGACTGCCGATTCAAGAGCCACAACGCCACTTCCTTTCAAAACTGCTCAACTCTACTAGTACCATTGTACCGCAATACGCAAATCGGCGAATGGACGATGACTTGAGAGGTAAGTGACATGAAAAAGCAGCTATGCGTGCCAACCCGATTCCAATTTAGCAAAGATATCAAGAACGTAAGTATCGTAGATCTCTGTGACGACCATATAGTAGTCGCCGGATAAAGTATACCCGTTTTGGTTAGCATACTCTTCAAGAATCTTAATGGCATCGCGATAACTAGCCGTATTATTGGCCTGACGCAAAACCAGCGCGTGGTCTACCGCTAGCTTATCGACATAGTGAAACTGCTCGGAGAATTGACTATTACCAGTCAGGGGTAACGATATAGGAACATAGTAGATAAACTGAAACCGGTCGTCACTTAACCGTGCCATCTTCACGACCACAGGGGCCACCTGATAGAATTCCTTATCCACAATGACTTCCTGCAATTCATTGAGACCAGTGGCCCATTCATCGGGACTGGCCGTATGCTGTGTCGAGATCAAATACTGCATGTAAAGCGGTTGTTCTTGAATGGTGGGTGCCATACTGATCATTTCCTTCACTAATTCAATTCCGTAATGCCGATTGTTAAAACCGGTTCTTTTGCGTATGTGCCATCTGTGTTTTAGCACGGCAACTCACATCAAGATACCAGGGCGTGCCATCATCATGGAGAGTCATCACATTGAAAAAAGGGGCCATGATTTGGCAACCAGACTCCTCAGCAAACTTCTTCAAGTTGGTGTATGCCAGCACCGCTTGCCGATCAAAATCCGTCGTAATCCGGGTCATCAATAGATCCCTCTGGAAAAAAACACTGCGGAAAGAAACACTGGCATCCGTGAAGTTGGCGGTGTCCTCCACCACCGGAATACCCACCTCGTAGATTGGCAATTCATCACGAAACATGTTGAGAATGGTGAATACATAACGATTCGTCGTCGTTAACCCCGCTTCTTCAATTTGTTGATACAACTCAGCATAATGATCAGCGAGCATGGTCTTGCTATCGTCAGCAAACATTTTGGCCACAAAATTGGGAAATGAAAAAAATTGATCTGTAGCAATCATTCCGACCGCCCCGCTTCTAACTCGCCAAAAATATCGAAAATATGTGTGTCATAAACCTCGGTCACCACCATATAAAAATCTCCGGTCAGAGGGTAATTGTTCTCATTGGCATAGAGTTCTAAATCACGAATTGCGGCCGTGTAATCGTCGGTATGATTAGCCTGACGAATCATTAATGCATGTGGTACTGCGATCTTATCCACATACTGAAGCCCACTTTGAGATAAGGAGAGGTCTGACGGTTCAGCAATCACCGGCATATAATAGGTGAAATGAAACTGACTGCTTGTTACCTCTCTCACTTTGACGATAATCGGCGCCACTTGATAGAATCCTTCCGCCATCGGATTGGAACCTATTTCATTCAGCCCATCAATCCACTGATTGGGACTGCCATCTTTTTCAGTAGACATCAAATACGGCATGTACAAAGGGTGTTCCTGAATAATTGACATATTTTTCTTCCTCCCTCTAGGTTTTATTCGTTTTTCAACCACTCGCTGACATGCTGTCGTGGGATCTGAAGAGAATCATGACTCTCGCTGGGGCTAACATCGTTCACTTGAAAAAAAACGCCATTTTGCTTTCTTTGCTTAAACTCAGTATTTGCCGCAGCATTTTCTCGTCGCGCCTCTCGCAATTCCCGCCGTGACGGAATCTTAATGTTAAAACTCGGGAACTTTGCCTTAGCAAGTACTAGGAGAATCAGTCCACCACTCATTCCGGCAATGAAAATACTACTAATTGTTCCCATCACCCAAAGAATAGCCTGACCGACTTGTGACTTTTCAGCCATGTGCAAAAATAATGATGAACCGCCAATAAGCATCACCAATATACCTGAGTATGTTTTACTCTGTCGAACAATTCGTTTCGTTTTTGCAGCCGACATCTGCTTTTTAAAATCACCTCTTAGCATTTTCCTATACAGGATTGCAAAGACAACAGCTGCAATCACTAACCAAATAAAAAGGCTTCCAATAAAAACGCAATATGGCATTTGTTTAAATAATGAGCCGGTCGCCAACTCTACAGAAATAACTAACCCGCCAATTGCACCAGTAGTGAGTGAAAAGCTAAGCAATTGGATAGCTTGACTGACCCTTGCCATGGTGATGCTTTGGCCCACAAGGCAAATGAGAGCAACCAAAACAAGGTACATCAACACTGGAATGGCGGCTGTTTGGCCATACTTTTCCTGAGCGAAAGAATACAGTATAATCCCACAAATAAACTCAGATACCACGACAACCCAACGTAGTTTAGAGATTTGCAGTATGGCTTTGGCGTTTGAAGCATAGGACTTATCCAGCCACAACATATCTTCCTTCATCATTCCGCTCCAATCCATTGATTGACAGAGTTTTAAGCATTTTTAACGTGATCAATACTCTGACCAATTGATGAAAATAATCCAGATGTATTCTTCACTGTATTGCTTTTAAATTTCTTCCGCTTATTTAATGGCCACCGTTGATTGGTGTGTAGCCTGTTTAATTCGATTTGTCTTACGCCAAACAAAGTAGCCGAATACAATCACACTACCCATTGCAAACGCATAGTATCCCAGTATGAGATTATAAAACGTGAATACTTGTGCAGTTGTCACCTCCATGTTGTTTAACCAGTTATAGTAGGCAACATTTGCAATTCGTACGACAAACCACGCCACTACCCACTTCCAATTTGCTCCAGCAACCTGCTTCAATTGTTTCTCCTGTTCAGAACCTTTCGAAATCGGCTCTAAGCCTCCCTGTCCAAAAGGCTTTTGCAAAGAACGCTTGTAGTTGCGGTAAGCGTTCAGGTAAAAAATAAGCAGAATGAAGAATGCTGCTCCTTCCAGACGTCCGAGCCAATACAGTACATTCGATGTTGTTTCCATTGTTCTCTCCCCTTTTTCCTCTTGATAGTGTTTTTCTTCGTCAATTTTCAATTGCATCCATTGGTTCCCACGGTTGTAACTTTTTTATTGCGATTCGTTCCCTCGGGTTTTCCTCACGCTTTTTGCAAGTTGTGGTTTCCACCAAAATACCCAATCATTGCTTTGCAACAAACGCCAACCAATGATGCCGCCAACAATCACTACCACCAATTCAATTAGTGCTGAAATTGTCTTCCAAAGCGTTGACCAGTTTGTGTATTTTACAAACAACTGGTCAATGAATAGTGCTAGAAAGATAAAGCCCACAATAATAAAGATACAACCGAGCCGAATAACTAACCAGGAACGATTGGTTGCATAAAAGTGTTGCCGTGCTTGTAAATTAGCCTCCAACATTAATTCCCGCTTGAAGTAATAATAATTAACCAATACAGGTACTTGCCAACCTGCAAAGCCAACCAAAAACACACCCAGAGCACCACCCCATGCAGAGTCTATTGCTTGCTCAGCGATACTCAATTGTCTTGCAAGATGTGCTTCATACCCAGACATAATCATCATTCCTACGAGAATTATGGCGGCAACGAACGCAAGGATAATTACCCCCAGCAAAATGAAAATTTTTTTGTCCTTATTCGGCGTTAAAATACACGTACGGGAATAATACCCCAAAAGTAAAAGTACACTCAGATAACTCAGTGCTGCAACCGAATAGTAAGTCAATGCCGAATGTGTTGACTCAATTGCTAAAGTCACACTCATTAGTGCGCCTCCTCAAGTACGCTGCGAACAAAAGGATTGTGTTTAACAATATCGGTCTTACCGAGATTAAACACACCTTTCCCAATCTTCTCACCCCACTTCTCGCCTCCATACTGAATAAACTTGCCCGACACAGAAGTCGGTTTTTCAGGAATCTCCAGGTTTTTTTCTAAGAACGGATCAATGACATATTTGTCCGCAATTCTTTCTACACCCTTTTTCAGTGTTTCCTTGCCATAGGCTTCACTAAAGACCTTCATGACTTCTTGATAAACGGTCAGTTTTTAGATCGCTCAGAGTGGCATTCTAATAACGCATCA
The DNA here is from genome assembly GCF_001435585.1 of Schleiferilactobacillus perolens DSM 12744. Taxonomy (GTDB): domain Bacteria; phylum Bacillota; class Bacilli; order Lactobacillales; family Lactobacillaceae; genus Schleiferilactobacillus; species Schleiferilactobacillus perolens. The sequence goes on along the minus strand of NZ_AZEC01000019.1, from coordinate 1,994 downwards.
GTTCAGCACGTTTTTGCACGTACTAGCACAAAGGCCTTCAGGTCTGATTGCCCTCATCCTACACAATTTGTGGCTTCCATTTAAAAACCAAATCGTTACTCCGCAATATTGTCTTCCCGATGTACGCTCCCAGCAGCGAAAGAACAAGTAGTTGAGAAATTGCCAATGACTTTATCCGAAGGTCATTATTGTCTGTGTATTGAGCAAACAACAGAAGAATGAAAAAGCCGAGAGACATGAACGACATTGTGATAAAAACACCACCCGTTCGGACCATTAGCCACGACCGATTAGTCGCATAGAAATGCTGCTGCGTTTTCAATTTAGTATCTGTCATCACTTCCCTTTTGAAATAAAAGTAATTGACCATTACTGGTACCAGCCAACCAGCCAAACCAATCAATAGCAAGCCAAGTGTTGCCTCAAGGGCGGAACCAATGGCGCCTTGAAATTTACCATATTGAGTCTCATATCCATTTAAGATCATCGCACCGACAAACAACTGAGAAACAACGAACGTAAGGATACCCCCAACAAGCAGTATGATAATCTTCTTATCGTTACCTGGTGTCAAAATACAGGTTCGGCAGTAATACCCCACAAGTATCAGTACACCCAGATAAATCAGAGCCGCGATCGAATAGTAATACACTGGCGAGTGGGCTGCGCTGGCTAACCATGCCATATTCATTAGTGCGCCCCCTCAAGTACGCTGCGAACAAAGGGATTGTGTGTGATGATATCGGTCTTACCGAGATTAAAAACACCCTCTCCAAACTTCTTGCCCCACTTCTCGCCTGCGTACTGAACAAATTTACCTGACACAGAAGTCGGTTCTTCAGGAATCCCCAGGCCTTTTTCTAAGAGCGGATCAATGACATATTGGTCCGCTGCTTTTTCTGCACCCTTTTTCAGTGTTTCTTTGCCATAGGCTTCACCAAAGCTCTTCGTTATTGTCTGAATTACTTCCTTACGGGCAGCGTGTTCTTTAATCACTGGATTATGCAAAATGGAATTTGCACTCCGGATCGATTTAAACACCTCACCCATCTGAGAAAAATCTCCTTTCGCAGCAGTAACCAACTTGAAATTATCCGCCATCGATTTGGATGCATTGTTCAACACTGTCGTCTGGTCTGCTCCTTCAAATAGGCTATGCACCGTCACTTTGCTTGTCCATGTGGCCTTAATATTATTGCGCGCATTGCTCAAAATATCTTTGCTCTTTGAGATCACGATACTTTTAACCTCCCCAGAGGTCTCTGCAGATAACACAGACTTGACGAAACTAAGTCCGCCGATTTTGAGTTCTTTCGCGCTGGCCACCCCAAATACCTTGGAAAACTCATTTAACGCACTGGTACTGCCTACTATCGATAACCCAATATCCGCTACCTGATAGGCAATTTCTCCATTACTTTTTCCAAAAGCATAAACAAATCCGTTCTTTATGAAGTCGTATCTGTCTCCATCTTCACCAGTCGTAGCCTGATGATATTCACCAATCATTCTGCTCACAGGAAATAATGCCGTTGCCGCAACCGCTATTCCGGCAACTAATGGTCCCATCGCGACAGCTGCTGCAACCGCCGCACCCACCGCAACGGCAGTAACCACCGCTTCAAAAAGCAGGTTCACCCATCCCTGCTTTTTCATTTCTTCTTTCTTGGCCTGCAACACTTTTTTGACATAGGCCACATGGGATTTCCATTGGTCCTTCAACAGCTTGGCATATTGACCCATCAAATGGACGTTGTCTTGGTCTACTTGACTGACCTGCGCTGTATCTGCCAACAACTTCGCGCCCAGCATCTGTCGAAAGCTGCCCGCCACATACCCATTCATCCGCACTGCGGGTTGTCCCATGTACTGGCTGATGACATGCCCGATGTCCTGCAGTAACAAATCGGCATTTTTAGTGAGTTCTTCACTGGATTTCTCGTAGTTTGCCCAGGCATCCTGTTGATCATCAATGATGTGCGGCAACTCACTGT
>NZ_AZEC01000018.1 GCF_001435585.1 Schleiferilactobacillus perolens DSM 12744 | reverse complement strand
GATTCAGTTGTTTTTGATACACCTTTATCCGCTGATGAAGAGCGGCCACCCGCGCGGTGAAAGTGTTCACCACACCGCCATTCCAGTTAATATGGCCGACATTGAGATCAATTCCGCCAATATCCCAACTCTCAGAAAAAGTCGGTCTGGGCGCATCCTCAACCAATACGTTGATACTGGCATAGAACTTGTTGCCGCGCTTGGTTATCGTCACGGTTTTGATCTGGCCAGTAAAACGCAGTGCTTCAGCCATTTTGATCTTGGTGAAGTGATGCATGGTCTTCTGGGGTCGATCCAGCTTGAGAAATTTCCCCGCCACTTTGGCCCGATCAGTCGTAAAACTTTGCTTGGGGTCCCGCTTACTGTGGAACTTGGGCTTGTGAGCATCCGGCATGTTGGGATTAAAGAAGTTTTGCCAGGCTTGGTGCAGACGATGAATCGCAGTTTGAAGCACCCGCGCAGATAGCCGGCGCTGCCAGCGCGCTTTGTTTTCCACCAGTTCATCACGGACTTTGCGTTCACTGGGCCGCATTTTCTTGTCTACCAGAAGTAGAGATGTGTTGTACATGTCATACCAAGTTTCTAAACCACGATTCCAGCAGAAGCGGTTGTAATCCATTAATTCAGTGATGATAGTCTTCATTTCCGCGTTGGGGTAGATACGAAGCTTGTGAGTTTTGATGGGCATTCGATTCACCTCCTCATAATTCAAGGATACCGGATCGAATGTACGTTTGTCTCCTTCTGTGCTCAACCTTTTTTGTCTCTCCCAGGAACCGGCAACGGATCAGCGCAAGTGACGTTAATAATCGTATTTGATCACTGATAATGATGTTTGACTACTAAATCGACAATCATTCCCAACCTCCTATTTTTTACTTATCGCCAGCGACTTTAGCGGGGTCCACTTTGAACAGTTTCGCCAACTTTTGGTTCACGACCAGGCTCACATCCTTGGGTGTTTCCACTGGCATGTCGGCAACTTTTTTACCCTTGATGATCTTCACAGCCATCTGGGCGGTTTGGGCGCCCAGTTTCGTGTAGTCGATCCCGTTGGTGGCCACGCCGCCAAGTTGGACCATGGGGCCAGTGGCGGGGATGACGGGGACTTTCTTATCTTCAGACACCTTGCCGACAGTGGCCATGGCGGCTGTTAAGACATTATCCGCCGGAATGTAGATGGCGTCGACTTGGCTGGCCAGGGCCGTGGCGGTTTGTTGAACATCCGCTGTGGTGGCCACAGTCTTCGAAACCGCCTGCAGGCCTAATTTCTTAATCGCCGCCTGGGCAAGCTTAATGGCGTAAACCGAATTGGGCTCAGCCGCATTGTAGAGCAGGCCGATCTTTTTCGCCTTCGGGAACAATTGATGCAGCAGCTTGATTTGACCCGCTACTGGCACCATATCACTGGTTCCAGTGACGTTACCGCTGGGCTTCTTCATGCTGGTGGTCAAACCGGCGGAAACGGGATCGGTGATGGCCGTGAACAGCTGCGGCGTATCTTTATCCGCTTGCATCAACGCCTGGGCGGCTGGTGTCGCAATGGCCACATTGACAGTGTTTTTATCCTTAGCCAGCTTCTCACTCATGCTCTTCAAGTTCGATTGGTCGTTTTGGGCATTGACGTAATCAATGGTCAAGTTCTTGCCCTCGGTGTAGCCTTCCTTTTTCAGTTCGGCGATGAATCCTTTACGGGCCTGATCCAGCGCACTTTGATCCATCAATTGTAAAATGCCGACTTTGACTTTGGCGTCTTTCCCACTGGCATTGCTCTGCTTATTGCCGCATGCACTGACCAATAGGGCCAACGCCAACGTAAAGACTAACCATAAACGCTTATGCTTTTTCATCATCAAAAATCCTCCCAGGGACTCTTATCCGGGTCCGTTTTGTTTTTATTTTGCGTCGTTCACAATTTTGTCTGGATCAATGTCGAATGTCTTTGCCAGCTTCTGGTTCACAACCAAGCTGATGTCTTTTGGCAGTTCAACAGGTAAATCTTTGGCCTTCTTGCCCTTGATGATCTTAATGGCCATCTGGGCAGTTTGAGCACCGAGCTTTTTGTAATCAATCCCATTGGTAGCGACACCACCGGCCGGGACCATGGTGCTGGCAGCCGGAATAACCGGCACCTTTTGTTCTGCAGAAATCTTACCGACAGTGGCCATGGACGCGGCCACGACATTGTCGGCCGGAACATAGATGGCATCAGCTTTGCCCGCCAAGGCGGTCATTGCCTGGGACACATCGTTGGTGCTGGCTACGGTGGTCGCCGTGCTCTTCAACCCCAGCTTGGCGATGGCGGCTTTGGCCATCTTCACTTGGACTAGCGAGTTCGGTTCAGCCGCGTTGTACAACAAGCCGATGGTCTTGGCCTTGGGGAACAGTTCGTGCAGCAGCTTGATTTGTCCAGAAACTGGCACTAGATCGCTGGTGCCCGTGACGTTGCTGCCAGGGTTCTTCATGCTTTTCACTAGTTTGGCGGCCACCGGATCAGTGATGGCGGTGAACAGTTGCGGCGTATCCTTGTCTGCTTGCAGTAAGGCTTGGGCAGCCGGGGTCGCAATGGCCAGGTTCACCGTATTCTTATCCTTCGCCAATTGTTCGCTCATGCTCTTGAGATTGGCCTGATCGTTTTGGGCGTTCACATAATGAATGGTGATGTTTTTGCCGTCCTTGTAACCTTCCTTGGCCAGCTCAGCGATGAATCCTTTACGGGCATCATCCAGTGCCGTTTGGTTCATTAATTGCAAAATGCCAATTTTGATTTTTTTATCGCTCGTGCCTTGGGCCTTACCGCATGCGCCTAATACCAACAGTAACGCCATACTCACGAGCCCTAGATACCAATATCGTTTTTTCATGCCGAACCTCCATTTTCTTTTCCAACAATCAGCTTTTCCCTGGCGGCACGGCCGAAGGCATAAAAAATGCCGTTTCCATCGACTTTGACAATCGATGGAAACGGCCCAAAAAATTTCTCTTTTTAGCACCGGCCACATCGATTATCTCGATCCATGTGGCAGTGCACGAAAACTCGTACGGCCATCATAGATACAAACGCTAGGTTTGCATCCCTGATGGGTACAAACCAGCTATCTAAAATAGCCGTAATAAAATCGGTTATTGAGTTGTGTTGTTATCGTGTCTTGCATAGTAACACACTCCTAAATGAGGAAAAACTCATATATTTAATATGCTTCATAGCTTACACTGCCCCACTATTCACTGTCAACCCCTCTTCACCAACTTTTTCACGAACCCGCCAGAACAATTCTCCGCAATCCGCGTGGTATCGGTATAATGGAACCATAGAAATTTTTTTGGAGGTTTCCCCGTCATGATCGAAAAACACACATTACCCCACCAGCAGGAGTGGATCGCCGTCACGGCACCGACACCCAGTGACTACCAAAAATTGCACACCGACTGCGGTTTGCCTAAGAAGTTCATTCCTTATTTAGAAGATGTCCGGGAACGGGCCCGCCTGGAATATGACGCCGGAAACAAATATTGGCTGCTGGTTTTTCGGTTTGCCAATAAACAAGCGGCGGTGGACGGCGGCTTCATCACCCTGCCGATCACCTTTGTCTTTAACGACGAACGACTGATCAGTTTTATCCAAAATCCAGCGGGCAATCAAGTCACCGACGAGTTGAAAGACGTGATTCAAAATGCAGCGCAGTTGGATCGGTCCATTTTCTTAGTCTTGTTCGATTTACTCTTCAGCCTGGCCACCGACTATTTCGACGTCATTGACGCCATCAACGATCACCGCGATAAATTAGAAACATGGCACCGGCGGCCTTCAAACGATCAAGTTGAAGCGTTGACCCAGCTGTCCCAGCAAACGGTGTATTTAACCACGGCCGAAAACAACAATCTCATTGCCGTCGAACGGTTCCGTCTGGCCACCAATTCATCCACAGACCCACTGGATCTGGACGCCACCGAAACCGATCGGCTCAATGATGTCCTGGTGGAAATTCAACAGGGTCGCGAAATGGCCCAGATTGCCGCCGACATCATCGACCGGGTCACCAGCGGCTTCAGCAATGTCCTCAACAATAATTTGAACGACACCATGCGTTTCTTGACCGTATGGAGCATTGTGCTGATGATTCCGCCAGTGATCACTGGTTTCTACGGGATGAATGTCGCCTTGCCTTACGCCGATCGGCACGACGCGTGGTTTTGGACGATTATTTGGTCACTACTGGGCATTATTGTACTGGGGATTTGGTATATCCTGTACGACAAGCGGAAACGTTGACTTCACTTTGACAATAACCCCGTACATTCGATCGCGGTCACCTGGCGGCAGCTCTAACTTCAGTCACTATGGTGTTTAAGCTGCCGCTGGCGGAAGTTCATCAGGGTTTCGTAATACCCATCAAATCCCATTTCTTGGTATATTTTCAGATATCGATACCGCTTGATGGTATGCTGGTCTGTCTCTAACTCGACCAACAAGTCGCCAATAAACCGACTGATAATTTTGAAGTGGAGATTTTTGTAGGAAAAATAGGGTGACGATTCATGAAGGATCTTTCGGATGGCTATGAAATCGCCTATTTCAATAAAGTGAATCTCCATATTCACAATTAGGTTCAAAAAAAGCGTTCGGTTTGGTGGATACGCCAGATCGATTTTTTCAGGCAATGATTCGAATATGGTGGTGATGTAAGTCGTTGGCAAGTACTGAATGATATTGCCAAATACGCGAAACTCAAAACTGCCCCAGTTTTGCACGCTAATCAAATAATCTTGCAACACCTGCAGGTCAGCGGCCATTTCCGCTTTGAATTCTTGATAGCAAAAAGGATCCCGGTGTTGCTGCTGATACATTTCGGACGCCTTGAATCCGTAGCACAGCCAAAAAACATCGCCGGATTGGTCATATTTTTCATAACAACGTTCCGCGAGCAGCCGCAACTCCTCCCCCATAGGCCGTTGCTTGATATAACTAGACAGCTGATCAAGGCAGGCGTTCTTTTCACTATTCATCTGCATATGGAAGACAAACTCATCAACTGGCACATTTAACCGGTCGAGAAACAGGAGTAAGAATTCAGAAGACAGGCAATTCGCTGTCTTGCTTGACTCAAAAGTGGCCAAGGAACTTCTCGAACAAATTCCTTGGGTCAATTGCTTCTGGGTGACCTGTTTATCAAGCCTTATTTTCCGCAACAGCGCCGATTGCTTCAAGCTTTATCCCTCTTCTATGTCAAAATAGCATACATTAATGTATGCGCTTATTGTACACTGCTAGAATTAAGCGTGTAAAGATGAGCAATAACGAAACAGCCGCTGGGCCACCGTGCCCGAATAAATACACGTATGAGAAGACCGCCAGTACGCGTCATGATCCCTGGTTCGATGTGCCACCTTTTATGCAGCCTAGGTACGGAAATTTGTATCCTGGGCTGTTTGAGTGATATCGATCTGGACCATCTAGCCAGCGGACAAGCGCAGCGGCTGCGTACTAAAGGAGGATTTAAGTGGAGCTGAAGTTTGAAAAACTGACTAAAAAATATGGATCAAAAGTTGTGCTGAAGCAAATTAGTCAACGCTTTGATGCCAAATCTCAAATTACGTCAATTATTGGTGATAGCGGTGCTGGGAAATCGACCTTGCTGAATATTCTCTTTGGGATTGACCAAAAGTATGAAGGCCGCTATCTCATTAACGGCCGGGAAGCCCATGCCTATTCAGACCAAGAGTGGGATTACTTGCGCAGCCGAAAAATTCAGATGGTTTACCAAGACTTTAAACTACTCGAGAACTTTACGGTGGCAGAAAACTTGACCTTCTCAAATCGAGATTACGCTGACTCGTATAGCAAGCGCGCGGCGCCATTAATTCAACTACTGGGATTGACGGATATTGTGCAAACCAAGGTACGGGATATTAGTGGTGGTCAAAAACAACGGGTAGCCATCGCCCGCGCACTCCTCAACAAACCTGAAGTGTTGCTGATGGACGAACCGACAGGAAACCTGGATGCCAATAACACCGCGGAATTGATGCATTATCTGGAGAAAATTAAAACTAGCGGCATCAGTATTTACATCATTACCCATGATGAACGCATCCTACCATTCTCGGACAACATCCTCCGTCTGCAACACGGCCAACTGATCACCGAAAGACAGGTATCAAATCCATCAGCCCCAAGCTCTGCGACAAGAAGTGCCGCCCGGATGAGGAACAGCCATACCCCCTGGGCCACACTGGGTAATTATATCCGGCTGGACTTGTTTAATAACTGGAAGGCGCTGGTGCTGACCAGTATTCCGCTGATGCTCATTCTGTCAGTGTTTATCCTTATTCTTTCCGGGTACAAACAAGCCTCCGTGGATAGTTTCACTGATGTATTTAAAGGATTGGGCGAGAATGTCGTCTATATTGATACTGAAAAATTTACCGTTGATTACCAGAAGAAGCTAAACCAACGGGGAGTGCAATCTTCTACGGATGGCCATCGAATATACTTCTCAAAAGACGATGTTCAGGCCGTTAGCCAAGTGAACAGTGTGGCCAAAGTTGTCCTGTTCAGTTCTGGCAACCTCATCCTGGATCCTGACCGCAACGAACTACAGGAGGCATTGCAAAAGCAGGACTTACCAGAAGAATTTAAGAAGTTTCGAAGTTACAGCACTGCGCCAGAAAAGATTCAATTAACCTTTCAAAGCATGTTTTTGTCGCCGGAAAACACAAAATACTATAACCCGCGACGCTTGGAAGTTGTGGGTGGGCGCTACCCCGAGAAAAATAACGAAATTTTGGTTCCCGATTTTTATCACAAATATTTATCGCTTACCGGAAACCAGACGTCGCTGGTAAAACTTCATGTCAAAGATTCTCATAACCAGTTTCAGAAAAAGCAATATCGAATCTCTGGCGTTTATCGAACTGATTACCAAAACAGCTTAGCACCCGGTGTCCGAATTGGCTCTGAACGAGCGTTTGGACTCTATACCAAGTATCAGGACCTAACCGATCTGGCCATGCTGCGCTCGCGTAAATCATACAACGAAGATAAGGAGTTCATGACGGAAAACGAGGCGACTAAGAAGTATGTCGCCAATATTATTGGATCGTACGCATCATATCGAAAAAGTGTCGGTCTGGGGAAACCCGGTATGTTAATTGTTGCCAATCGCAAGGAAGATGTTCCTAAAATTTCAAAAGCGGTGCGCCGCCTATTTCCTTATTATCAACAACAATCTCGCTATGCATTGACCCACGGTGAATTTGCTGTCACCTATCGTCAGTTAGTGCTTTCGTTGGTCGCGGGAATTGCGATTGTGGCGGCTTTGCTCACGCTGATTTTTGTCTTCTTGAACAAACAATCGATTGCCCAGCGCCGGAAAGAATTGGGTATTTTATTCAGCCTTGGCTATCAGAAAAAAGACGTCAAGAAAATTATTGCGCTAGAAATATTCAATCAATTCGTCGCGATCTATGCCGGTGCAATGGTCGTCACCTTTGTACTGAAGCGGTTCGTATTGGATCGCACAGCTTACGGTAGATACTTTGACAATCTCTACACCTTGTCCAATCAGCTCATCATCATTGGCGTCCTGCTCATCACCATCGCCATTTCCACGCTTTGGGGTGTTTCAGCAGTGAAGAAAAAGAAACTGATCGACAGTTTGAAATAGGAGCGAAATCAATGAAAAAAAGAGTCATATTTTTACTTGTCGCTGCAATTTTAGTCACCGCCGGATTCTTCTGGATACGCGGTAATTCTCAAGTTAATCCAGCGGCGCTTGACGACGCCAAAGTCTCGGTGACATCGACGCACAATGGGACCACCATCACTATCACGCCAAAAAACGACGGGATGTACTTTAGCACCGAAGTATCTGATTCGGATAGCTATGCGATCTACACTAAAAAAGTAATTCCGTGGAGCAAGATGACGAACAGAGGTATCAAACTGCGTTATCAAACACTATCGTCTGGCCAGATCAAGCGCCCCAATGGCACCATAATGCCACGATCCGATAACCCACAAGCAATATTGGAATTCACGAATGATCGAACCAAAAAAATAGCACTGGAATAACAATTGGCCGGCACCCTTTGTCTTAGTTTCCACATCGGATCACCGACAGTTTCCAAGTTAAAATCAATGCCGATCATAGCCGAATCTACAGCTTCCTCATAACCCAAAAAGCCTTTGACAGTCATCGCCAAGGGCTTTTTGGGCACAGGGACTATTTCTCTTTAACAACCGAAAGTCATTACGAATCCAAAAGCGATGCCCCAAATAGAGAGCACCGCCTGTGGTAATACTGGACTTAGTCGCTAATTTCGTGCCTGAGTTGTCAAAATCCCCGCATCTGGTTGATCGGCCAATAACGCCATTTGACCACACCCACAATGGCGGACTTTTTGACGTAGCCAAACACGCGGCTGTCTCTGGAAGAATTGCGGTGATCGCCCATTACGAAATAGCTTCCTGCAGAGACTTTATCCCCCAGTTGGCGCGACTGCAGCGAGAAGTCATCAGTGTAAAGGATCCCCGTGGGCAACTGTGCCTTGTAATCGTCCAAAAATGGTTGGGCATATTCTTTGCCGTTGATGTACATCACATCGTCTTTGGAGGCCAATGTATCACCCGGCATACCAATCACCCGTTTAATGTACAAGGTATTGGCGCGATCCGGTGCTTTTAAAACAACGATGTCGCCACGGTGGACTTGAGTGTGGCGCAGGGCAATCAACCGGTCACCGGATTCAAAGGTGGGTTGCATCGATATCCCGGACACTTGATTGTTGGACAGTATGAAGGTGAACAGCGTGAAGACCACCCCAATAAAGACAATCGTCAGGGCCAACGTTTGCCATAACCACCGGGCAAAGCTTTCGTCGTTTTTCTTTTGCGCTGCTTTTGGTTGTCTCTTCATCGGTGTGATTTCCTCCATGACTCGGGCTGACTAACTATGAAATGCAATGTAGGTGAGAATTCCAGTCAACACAATAATTGCAGCGATTACAATCAGGACAATGTGTAGAATCCGGTGCCCATGTGGCCTTCCGCTCATCGCGTTCACCCCCATCCCGCTCTGTCTCTCCATGCGCATATTATACTGCATTGTGCTGTAAGGGCATACAGACTGTGCCTGAGAAATCTCTTACTTATGCACTTTAACAATTGATTGCAAAAAGGGTAAATATCAGGTGATAATATGGATACTTCAAAAACGACACGACAAACAAAAAGGGAGGAGCAAATTCGTTGATTAGTATCGGGGCCTTGGTCATCTTTATTGGAATTGAGCTGTTGCTTGGACTAACTGGCAAGCTGGCGGTCATCAACAAACGTGCAGCAACCACAAAAGAATTCGTCTGGCAGACACTGTATCAATTTATCGCCACTATACTGCTGGTGTTAGTGGCAACCAACGGTAAGTGGGACTTGACTGCCAAAATAATCTGGCCCGCGGGTATCGCCATATTTATCATTGCCCAGGTGATTTATTGGCGGTTGTTTAAACACGCCAGTCATCAAAAATAGCCTCAGTGGCTCATTGTGACAATATGCTTGCCAGAAACCGGTTTGCAAACACTACATGGAAAATACAACGTACAACCACCATGACGGAGACAGCAGCAGCCAAGCCATAGTTTTATAATTAACTGCCACTTTAGCTTGTCGCGTAAACCAGCGGTATAGAATGCCAATTGCAAAAGTAATACAAAAAGCAACAACCAGAACGAGGATAATTTGATTATTCAAAATACCTGACGCGTAGAACACATTGTCCAATAACGTACCGAACAATATATTCGTTAACATATGTAAGGGTATCGTGGCTTTTAGCCCATATTGCAGGTACACGGTCCCAAACAGGACTCCGCAAAGAAAAGCGAATGTGCCCTGAATAAAGCTCCCATGGGCAACGCCGAATGCAATACTGGACGAAACAACGGAAAAGTATTCACCATATCGCACCATGGCATTTAATAATAAGCCCCGAAACAATATCTCTTCGAAAATCGGGGCAATTATACATGTAATTAGCAAATTGCCAGTATCTGTCAGGTTTGGCAAAGCAAAATATTGACTCACGTCTTGTACTTGGGATGGCCCAAGCATTTTGTACAGGCGGCTCAAAATGCCAAACATATAAGGGTCGAAGAGAAACTGCAGAAAAGTAATCACCGCAAGCCAGCCTAGAAATTGTTTTGCAGAGATTGCAGTGAGGCTTTTCTTTTTCGGTGCGTGGCGCAATGCACCGCGATTATTCTGATTGAGCATTAGCAGTCCCACCAATACAATGGTGGCGATAACTTCCGCGACAAGATACATCGTAACGTGAGTTGTCGCAATTGTGGCAAAAGTCAGTCGGTAAATTATCAAAGCCATCCCAATATATGTAAAGTAAAGCCATTCTGAATGAATAATTTTATTCAATTTGTCGTTAAAACTCCCTCCACGAATTTCGATCAATCACATGAAAGCTAATAAAGTAATGCTCTCAACTCTTTTTATACTACCACTCTCCAGACTCAGTACAATTGACTTGCGCCACTGCAGCAAAAAACGCCTCTGTAAAAACAATATTGCGTTTGTTTTTACAGAGGCATTTTAATGTTGCACCTGACTATCAATTACCAACCACGCGTCTCTTCCCGATACTGCGCCACCGTCCACTGGCTTTGCACATACCGGCCACGCAGTTGGCTGATCTTCATGCTATCCGCTCGGGATTGATCCACCAAATCCTGGTTCTCCTTAATCTTTTGCCGCAAAGCATCTGCTCCCGGGGCCGTCGGATCGGCAGCTTGGTGGGTCAGTGCGGCTAATTGGCCTTGCAAATCCAGCAGGTGCTGTTTGAGCGCTTTTTGTGTCTTTTCCAATCGACGCAAGTCGGCTTTCAGCGGTGCGGTGGTCTGATCGATCCGCATGAAATCGGCATAGGGCATGTCGCCCTTTAGCTGGTTGCATTCTGCGCAGGCCAGCGTCAGGTTGGCGATATTGTTATTGCCGCTGTGGCTGACAGGGTCCATGTGGTCCACACTGTTGCCGTAACGGCCGCAATATTGGCAGATGTGGCGGTACTTTTCCCGAATATATTGGCGGGTGGTCAAATCCAGTGTGTTTTGATTGAATAAAGTCTCCACAGGATAACCCCAGCTAGCTAAAACGACTCGCAGGTCGCCCTGAGGCCAAGTTTCATGCTCGGTTTGCAGCATCCGCCACAGGCGATTACCAAATATCTCTGGGGTGATATTTTCTAGGACCGCTGGCGGGGCCGCCATGTAGCTGTCCACGATCCCCTCCGCTTGGCGTCGGGCGGTTTTAGTGAATTGCCAGGGTGTCCCAGTTGTTTTCGCTGCACCTTGATAAGTCAGGGCTGTACTTTGCGCAAATAACTGAGCCGCCGAGTTGGCGAAGTCCGCCGCCGCGACCCCGTGGCGGCGACAAAGGACGCATACGCTTTGAACGGCTGCGTCGGTGATGTAATCCGCCACAGGCCAGCGCAAGGTACAGTGGGCACAAACAAGTTTCATAGGGCCTTCGCCTCGATTTCTGCGGATGTGGGATAATGCAGCCGGCTGCGACCGTCGCCCTCTGTTTCCACCCATAACTGGTCGGGAATTTGTTGGCGCAGTTCACGGACATGGGAAATGATGCCGATCAGACGCTGTCTGCCTTCAATGGATTGCAACGCGTCAATGGCGCTGTTCAGCGCATCTTCATCCAGTGAACCAAAGCCTTCATCCACAAAGAGGGCGTTAATTTGAATGCCGCCGCTTTCGTTTTGCACCACTTCGCCCAGCGCCAGAGCCAGACTAAGGGCGGTGAGGAAGCTTTCCCCGCCAGACAATGTATGCACACTGCGGGTGGCGCCCACGTTGTCATCGTAGACATCCAGTTCCAGACCGGTGTTGGTGGCGTACGCCCCATTCTCTCGATGCAGTTGTAATTCGTACCGGCCGCCAGTGAGATGGGCCAGACGCTGGTTGGCTACGGTCAATACTTCTTTGAGGTACGCCCGGAGTACATATCGTTCCAGGCTGAGCTTGATTGTACCCTTCCCATTCACTGTTTCGTCCAGGCTATTCCATTCCGCTGCCACCTGCAGCTGCTCCGTTTGAGCCGCCTGCATTTTCTTCATTTGGTCTTTGGCTGCCATGCTTTGCTGTTGAGCAGTTTGGGCGGCATACAGGGCCTGGCTGGCAGCATCGGCTGTTTGCTGGGCCGTGGTGACCGCCGCTTGCAGTGCGGCCACATCCGGTTGGGGCCGGCCGGCAATATTTTTTTGCACCTGGGCGAGCTGAGCCGTCACCGTCGTTTGACTGTTCTGGTAGTCCGTTAACTGATGACGTAAAGTGACGAGTTGCGGTAGTTCGGTTAATAATTCAGCCAATTCGCCCTGGCTCACGGCTGGCTGGTGAGCAGCCAGCGCCGCCGTGATTTTTTGTTGGTACGTGGCTAAGCGCTGCTGCCAATCGGACTGTTCCTGCTGGAGTTGGCCAATTTGAGCGGTCAGGCGGGTCACTTGGTTTTGCGCCGTCTCTTTATTCTGTTGGGCAGCGGCCAGCGCTTGAGTGTGAGCGTCAATTTGCGCCGTTAATTGCGCAATGACCTGCTTTAGCGCCGTTTCATTGGGATATTCTGCAGGCAATTGTTCCTGGGCGTCCTGCCAGGTGGTTTTAGCGGCGATGGCTTGTTGGTTAGCAGTTTGGGCTGCGGTTTGGGCAGTTTCCACGGCTGTGGTGAGTTGTGTCACACCGTTCTGTAACTGAGTGACTTGGTTTTGCGCCGTTTGTGCCGTTTTTAACGCTGCAGCATTGGCCTGCTGCTGGGTACGCAATGCGACTTGCTGGGCAGTGAGATGCTGTTGAGCAGTGGCTAGGGCCGTCGTCCAGGCCTCTTCAGCAGGAGCTGGCACACTGGTAAAAGCCGCCCATGCGTTTTGCAACTGCTCGGCTGCAGTTTCCACCTGGGTTGTGTACTCCTGTACCTGAGTCGCCCACTGAGTGCTTTGCCGGCTTTGCTTTTGCCACCGGGTCTCGGCTTTTTTGAGCTGGGCATCGCTGACCAGCACCGCCACGTCCACCGGCGCGGGGTGCGGATGATCCGGGCTGCCGCATACTGGGCAAGGAGTGCCGGGTACCAAATCCTGGCTGAGCCGGGCAATTTGTCCCGCCGCCCAGTCGCTCTTCGTCTGCCGATAAGCCGCAGCGGCTTGTTCTTCGTCAGCTTGAGCCGCCGTCAAGGCCTGGTGGGCCTGATGCCGTTTAGCCTGACTAGCCTGCCAGGCACTTAACTGCTGCTGCACCCGGGTTAAGTGCTCCTGACTGGCAGCCAACACACCGGCCTGTTGAATCAATTCAGCCTTGGCTTCTGTTAAAGTCGGCAGCTGTTCAGCAGCGGCCTTTTCTTTCGCCAATTCTTCTTGCTGGACCGTCAAGGCTGTTTTTTGCTCAGTCACAGCCGCAGCCGCTTGTTTGGCGGCTCGTTCAGCCTGGTCCGCCGCTGCTTTTGCCTGGGCCACTTTGGCAAACTGCGGCAATAGTCCCGTCAGCTGATCCGCCTGGCGCTTGGCCTGGTCAATCGTTTTCTGGGCGTCATTGAGCTTGGTGAGCTGCGCATTGATCGCTGTGAGTTCACCATCAGCAGTCTGCAATTGTGTCTGCGCCGCCTTTTCCCCACTTTGGGCTTGGGCTAAATGGGTCTGCCCATCTATCTGTTGCTGCTGGACAGATTGCAGGGTCTGGGCAAATTCCAGCTGCTGAATATGGCTGGCCAACGCCGCCATATCGTCTTTTTGTTCGTCCAAAGCCGCTTGCTGCTGCAATAGCTGCGCCGCTTCCTGCTGTTGCTTCGTCAACTCTTGGCCAGCATGCCATTGATTTTGGGCCGCGGTCAGCGCTTTTTGTGCCGTCTGCTGCTGGGTTTGGTCGCTCGTGACTTGGGCCGCTTGGGCAGCCACCAATTCAGTGAGGGCCGCGAACAATTGGTTGAAATACACCAATGGATTGGTCAAAAATGGCGTCACTTGATTGCTCATCTCTGCTGGCCAAGGCAAGCCGCTCAGTGTCTGACTCAACTGCTGTTCCAGTTTCACCACATTGCCCTGGGCCGCGGCTGCATGCCGGTGAATAATGTCGCCCCACCGCTGGTATTTACCGGTACCAAACAACTGACGCAGCACCGCTTCCTTTTCGTTACTATCTGCATTCAAAAAGCGGCGAAACTCGCCCTGGGGCAGCAGTACGATTTGGGTAAACTGCTCCGCGGTGAGACCAAGCAGCGCCTGCAATCGAGTATCCACATCACGGGTCTTGGTGAACTCATTCACTTCTTTACCGTCTTCGTAAATACTCAATACAGCATCAGCGTTGACAATTTTATTACCCTTGCCCCGCTTTTTTTTCAGGACCTGTTTGGGTTGACGTTTCACGACGTAGCGTTTTTCCCCCTGGGTAAAGGTGAAAGTTACCACCGTAGGATCGCTGGCGCCAGCAAAGTTGCTGCGCAGAGAAGAACCGTCCCGCTCGCCTTGGTCACTACCGCCGTCACCGTAAAGAGCGAAACGCATGGCGTCAAACATGGTCGATTTACCGCTGCCGGTCTTACCGCTAATCAAAAACAACGGCACTTCAGCGAATCGGCGAAAATCCAACGTTTCTTGGACATACGGCCCAAAATTCTCTAATGTCAGGGTTTCCGGAATCATTGTGCGTCCTCCATCTCTTGCCAGGTTTGAGCCAGCCACTGCTGTTGCCGTTTCGTCGGGGCATCGTCTTTCATATCGGTATAAAAATCCGTCGCCAAAGTCAACGGATCTAACTTCCGTTGGCTTTGCCAGGTGGGCGTGTCATCGGCGCGGTCCCGCCCATGAGCCCGGCTGATACTGAGAATATGCGGATACTGTTGCCGCAGAATCTGCATCACATTCGGGATCACCTGGGTGTCGGTCAACTGAATGGCCAAGAAATCATTTTGGGCGCTGACCGGTAAAAAGTCCGGTTGGGTCAGGTCCGCAAAGCTGGCCGTCACCACCTGCAAATCATGGAGCGGCGTGATGGCTCGCCACGTCACCGTCGCAGCGGTCGTATCCACGATCCAAACCCCTTTTTCATCGCTGGCTTCCGAAGTGGAAAACTTCACCGGCGAACCGCTGTATTTGATTCTTTCCTCATTCAACGCGTGATGGCTGTGCAAATGCCCCAGGGCCACATAATCGAAGGGTGTTAATAAATCGACGGGCACTGCGTCTAAGCCCCCTACCGTGCTGGTCGTCTCGGAATCCGTCTGGCTGGAACCAGCGGCAAAGAAATGGGCCACTAAAACATGCTTCTTGTCCGGTGCAAACTGGGCCTGCATGGCCTGGACGATGGCCGCCATTCCCTTGGGCACATCCGCCAAGCTGTCGTCTTGGAAATATTCCCGGGCCGCAAACGGCTGCCAAAAAGGTAATAGGAAGAATTGCGTATCGCCCAAAACAACGGGCTCGTCCAGTGCCTGCGCCAGCTGGGTATGCAAATAGTATTGGGTCGCACTAAACCACGGTGCCCCCGTGCCCAACCGGACCGGACTATCATGATTGCCGCTAATCACCAGCAACGGTAAATGATCGGTCAGGTTCAACGTCTGAATCATGTGGTCGACAGTGGCCACAGACTCTTCATTGGCCAGCGCCCGATCATACACATCGCCAGCCAGCACGACGGCGTCCACCTTTTCGGCCTGGGCAATTTGCCGAATCTGGCGAAAAGCGTGTTCTTGTTCTTCTAATAAATCAAATCCATTCAACCGTTTGCCGATATGCCAATCGGCGGTGTGTAAAAAGCGCATTAGGTTCCCTGCTTTCCTCTATTTTGAGCACCGTATTCCGTGAAATTGATTGCTAGCCATATTATACCAAGTCCCCCAAGCAAAAACGAACGTGCATTCGTTCTAAATCAAAATGATTTGTAAAACATTTTCGGTTCTCATTTAATAAACGCCCTTTACTTTATTATCCAACTTGATTAGAGTATGCATTAATCATTATCGAAGAGGGTGTAATTATGAGAAAAGCAATGAAGCAAACGTTGGTCATGACGGTGGCGGCCACGGCCGTTCTACTGACCGCCTGCAACAGCAAATCCACATCAAGTACTCAATCGAGTACCGCCAAGGTCACCTGGTCCCGGATGGAAAAGGATAACATCACCACTATGGATCCATCCCGAGCCACGGACACGATTTCTTACCAGGCCCTGAAAGATACCATGGATGGTCTCTATTCTTACAGCGGCAAGAAGCTGGTCCCGGCCATGGCCACTAAGATCGTCAAACCGACCAATAATGGTAAAACCTACACATTCAAATTACGCAATGCCAAGTGGCACGACGGCACACCCGTGACAGCGAAGGATTTCGTCTATGCCTGGCAGCGAACAGTAGACCCGGCCACTAAGTCTGAATCTGCCTATGAGTATGCCGGCATCAAGAATGCCAATGATATTATCGCCGGCAAAAAGAAGGCCTCCGCCTTGGGCGTCAAGGCCCTAGATGCCCACACTCTGCAGGTCACCTTGGCCCAACCGATTCCGTATTTCCCAACCATGTTGGTTAATCCGCCCTTCTTCCCGCAAAATGAGAAAACAGTCAAGGCCGCTGGTGCCAAGTATGGCTCCACATCCAAAGACATTATGGGCAACGGTGCTTTCGTCCTCGGCGACTGGAACGGCACTGGTACCGCCTGGAAAGAAAATAAAGCCAAGAATTACTGGAACGCCAAAAACGTCCACATTGATCAAATCAGTGTCACGGCGATTAAAGACTCCGCCACGGCCATGAACCTCTTCCAATCTGGCAAGCTGGACGATGCTACCCTTAGCGGTGACCAGGCAGCGCAGGCCAAGACCAATAAAGATTACAAAGGTATCAAACAAGCCAGCAGCTACTTCATGTACTTGAATGTGAAGAAGGTCCCCGCGTTGAAGAACGCCAAGATTCGCCAATCCTTCTCAATGATGATCAACCGGCCAGAGTTTATCAAAAAGGTACTGCAAGACGGATCGCTCAACGCCACCGGTGTCACCCCGACGAACATGGCGGATATTCCAGCCACGAAACAAGATTTCGCCAAAGCAGCGGCCAAGGGATATACCCAGTACACGACTTATTCACCGAAAGAAGCCAAGACGCTTTGGAGCGCCGGTATGAAAGAAGCCGGATTAAAGGACTTGACGCTCACATTATTAATCGACGATACGGATAATTCTAAAAAATCCGCAGAATACTTCCAAAACACCCTAGAAAAACTGCCCGGATTGCACGTCAATATCACCAGTGTTCCCTTCAAGACCCGGCTCAGTCGTACCTTGGGCGGTGATTTCGATATTTCCCTGGGTGGTTGGGCGGCTACATTCCCCGACCCTGTCAACTTCCTCGACCTCTTCACTACCGGGGCCACCTACAACCTGGGCAAATGGTCCAACACCAAGTTTGACAAACTGATTGAAGCCAGCAAGACCACCGATGTGTTAGACACCAACAAACGCTGGCAGGACCTGCTGGATGCCCAACACATTCTGACCAAAGAAATGGGCGTCATCCCCTTGTACCAAATGGTCCAAGCCCACCTCGTCAACCCCAAAATGCAAAACCTAAAAACCGGCCCCGGCGGCGCCTACAACTTCGTCGGCGCAACGATCAAGTAATACACTACTTATGAGGACAACGTAAGAGAGTTCCTCACCAAGTCAACAAATAGATAGAGTGTCAGCACAAAAGTCTGAATCCCCGAGAAACCAGTGCCAATGCTGCGCAAGCTTCGGTGGCACGGCCGGTAACCCAGATTTTCGTCTGACTCCCTATTTATTTTTTTGCCCGCACAAATCCCCGTCTGACGCTTTTTTATATGAGAATAACGTGGGTGCTTTGACATTAACTTCAAAAAAATCTCTTGCATTAGTTTCTGATTAGGGTAAAATGACATTAATTATCGAGGAGGTCATTATCATGAAAAAGACTTACGGCGTTAAAATTGCCGCCGCAGCCACCGTTGCTGTCGCTTTGCTCTCCGCCTGTAGCGGAAACAAATCCAGCAGCACCGGCAGCACCGGCGCCAAAACCACCTGGTCCCGAATGGAAGGCGACATTATTTCCACCATGGACCCATCTCTGATCACAGACGCAATTTCTGGCCAAGCCGCCACTGATACCATGGCCGGCCTTTATCGTTACGACGGGAGCGACTTACAACCGGACTTGGCCACGGCAGTCGTTAAACCCACCAATTCTGGTAAAACCTATACATTTAAAATCCGCAATGCCAAATGGAGCAACGGCGACGCCATCACCGCCAACGACTTTGTCTTTGGCTGGCGCCGCACTGTTGACCCGGCTACCAAATCTCAATACGCTTATCTTTATTCGGGTATTGAAAATGCCGATGCCATCATGGCTGGCAAGAAAAAAGCCAGCACTTTGGGCATCAAGGCAGTGAACAAGTCGACTGTTGAAGTGACTTTGGAACATGCCATTCCTTACTTTGAAACCATGCTGGTCAACCCCGCGTTCTTCCCACAAAGTGAAAAAGCAGTGGATCAATACGGTTCGAAATATGGTACGCAATCGAAATATTTAGTCTTCAGCGGCCCATACAAACTGGTTGGTTGGAACGGGACCAACAACTCCTGGAAAGAAACCAAGAACGATTCCTACTGGGATAAGAAGAACGTCCACATTGATCAAATCAATGTGACAGCCATCAAAGATCCCTCCACGGCCTATAACCTGTTCAAGTCCGGCAAGCTGGATGATGCTTCCTTGACTGGCGATCAAGCTGCCCAAGCGAAGTCTGATCCAAGTTACCAAGGGGTTAAGCAGGCTTCCACCTTCTACTTGGAAATGAACGAGAAGAAGATTCCGGCCTTCAAGAACACTAAGATTCGTCAAGCAATTTCCATGACGATCAACCGGGAAGAATACATCAAGAAAGTCTTACAGGATGGTTCCATTGTGGCGCCGAACTTAACACCAAGCGGCTTGGCCACTGATCCTGCTACTAAGAAGGACTTCTCTGCAGAAGCAGCCAAGACTGGTTCTCAATACACCAAGTACAACCCGAAGGAAGCCACTAAGCTTTGGACAGAAGGTTTGAAAGAAGCTGGCTTGAAGGATCTGAACATTGAATTACTGACCGACGATGGTGAGAACTCCAAGAAGACTGGCGAATATCTGCAAAACACCTTCGAAAAGAACTTACCTGGTTTGAAGGTCTCCATCTCCACAGTGCCGTTCAAGACACGGTTAGCCCGGAGTACCGCTGGTCAATTCGATATGGTCATGGGCGGCTGGAGTGCCGACTTCCCTGACCCGATCACCTTCCTGGATCTGTTCACTTCCAATAACAGTTACAACCGCGGCAAGTGGTCCAATGCAGAATACGACAAACTGATTGACGAAAGTAAGACGACTTACGCCAATAATGCTGAAAAGCGTTGGGACGTACTGCTGCAAGCACAAGAACTGTTGACCAAGGAACAAGGGGTTATCCCGATCTATCAACGGGTGCAAGCTCACTTAGTGAAACAGGGTAAGATCTCTGGCCTGAAGACGACCCCAGGCGGCGC
The DNA here is from genome assembly GCF_001435585.1 of Schleiferilactobacillus perolens DSM 12744. GTDB lineage: Bacteria > Bacillota > Bacilli > Lactobacillales > Lactobacillaceae > Schleiferilactobacillus > Schleiferilactobacillus perolens. The sequence continues at coordinate 32,692 of NZ_AZEC01000018.1, read as the reverse complement.
ATACGACTTTGTTGGTGCTACCGTCAAGAAGTAAGCACGGGCCTTGCATTCATCACAAATTACCGGCAAAATAGCAGGACGTACCACTACCTGATTTTGCCCAACACATGAGGGGCTGCGAGCCAAGGTGGCTCCCGGCCCCTCGTTGTGTTCCTTGCTAATGTCTGCAATCCGCGTCTTGCCAACGAATATAAAGGAGCGACACAATGGTCAAGTACATTTTAAAAAGGATCGGCTTCCTTTTGCTGACACTGTTTTTGGTGGCCAGTATCACGTTCTTCTTAATGAAGCTGCTGCCTGGAACGCCGTTTAATAACCCGAAAATTCCGGCCGCCCAACAGGCGATTTTGGCCAAACAATACGGCCTGGATTTACCCCTGTGGCAGCAATATGTGAACTACATGGTCGGTATCGTCCACGGTAACTTCGGTGAATCCTATCAATTTGCCGGGCAAACCGTTTCCTATCTGATTTCCACTCGGATTGGGCCATCTCTGCAATTAGGGGTCCAAGCCATGATCGTCGGCACCCTGCTGGGTATCTTGCTCGGTGCCATCGCCGCGATTCGTAAAAACACTTGGGTGGACGCAGTGGCGACGATCTTTGCCATCATCGGCCGGTCCATTCCCAACTTCGTCTTTGCCGCCTTACTGCAATTCTGGCTGGCCTATAAGATGAATCTCTTCCCCATCGCTTTGTGGGATGGCTTCTCTTCCAGTATCTTGCCGACCTTGGCTTTAGCCATGGCGCCGCTGGCCAACACCGCCCGGTTTATGCGGACGGAAATGGTGGACGTCTTGAACTCCGACTACATTGAGTTAGCCAAGTCCAAGGGCGAATCCCAGTGGCAAGTGGTTGCCAAGCACGCCATGCGTAATTCCATGATTCCCATCGTCACCATTATTGGCCCGATGGCAGTAGACTTAATGCTGGGTTCCCTAGTTGTAGAAAACGTCTTTGCCATTCCTGGGATTGGTCAACAATTCGTCCAGTCCATCACGACCAACGACTACCCCGTCATCATGGGGTTGACGATCCTGTATTCCGTCATGTTAACAGTCGTCATTCTGGTGGTCGATGTGCTGTACGGCATCATCGATCCGCGTATTCGTCTGAGTGGGGAGGGTAACTAATGGCTGACAATATTAAACTCGGTGCGGATGCCTTCAAGCATGTGCAAGTGAACACCGCAGAACAAGAAAAGATTGCGGCCCCATCCCTCACTTTCACACAGGATGCCATTCGCCGATTAAAGCAAAATAAAGCGGCGTTGATCTCGTTTTGGGTCCTAGTCGTCATCGCGGTGGTCGCCATCGTGACGATCTGGTTCTCCCCGGCCGATCCCAACGCCCAACACCTAGCATATCAACATCTTCCGCCAAAATGGGGTGGCCTGGATATCCCGTTTGTGAACGGCGTGCGCAAGGGTGTGGATCTTTACGCCACCAACCACGTCCCCAAGGGCACTTACTTCCTGTTGGGGACAGACTACTTAGGCCGCGATATGCTGTCTCGGATCTTGGTGGGGACGCGGGTTTCTTTATTCATCGCCTTCTTGGCCACCTTCTTTGACCTCACGATCGGTGTCTTTTACGGCATTATCTCTGGTTGGAAAGGCGGCCTCACCGATACCATCATGCAACGGGTCATCGAAATCATTTCGTCCGTACCGAACTTGGTCGTCGTGATTTTGATGCTGCTGGTCTTCAAACCCGGTTTGACTTCCATCATTTTAGCCATTGCCATGACCGGTTGGGTGACCATGGCCCGGTTGGTACGGGCACAAACGCTGCAACTGAAGGATCAAGAATTCATCTTGGCCGCCCGGACATTGGGTGAAAGCGGCAGTAAGATTGCCTTCAAGCACCTGATCCCGAATTTGAGCTCTACGATCATCATTCAGACCATGTTCACAATTCCCACGGCAATCTTCTTTGAAGCCTTCCTGAGTTACATCGGGATTGGTTTGCCGGCGCCAACAGCCAGTCTGGGGACCCTGCTCTCAGATGGACAAAAAGTGCTGCAGATCTATCCCAGTGAACTGGTCTTTCCAGCCATCATCATCGTGGTATTGATGCTGGCGTTCAACTTGTTAGCCGACGGACTGCGGGATGCCTTTGATCCCCGCAGCAACAATCGATAGGAGGGGTGCCATATGACAGATACGATTTTGTCCGTGAAAGATTTACAAATCGACTTCAAGACTTTTGCCGGCCCCGTCCACGCGATTCGGGATGTCAGCTTTGATTTGAAACGCGGCGAAACTTTAGCCATTGTGGGCGAATCTGGTTCCGGTAAGTCCGTTACTGTCCGCTCCATCATGGGCCTGCTGGCCAACAATTCAAAAATTGTCACCGGTGAAATTATGTATAACGGTGCGGACATTTTGAAAAAAACCAAGCGCCAACTCAACGCCATGCGCGGTAACGACGTGGCCATGATCTTCCAGGACCCGATGACCAGCCTGGATCCAACCATGCCGATTGGCAAGCAGGTCGCTGAACCGTTGCTGCTGCATACCAAGATTTCTAAGAAAAAGGCCCTGGCCGAAGCGGTTCGGGTATTGAAATTGGTGGGTATTCAGGATGCTGAAGAACGGTTGAAGGACTACCCCCATCAATTCTCTGGCGGCCAGCGGCAGCGGATCGTTATTGCCATCGCAATCATCAATCATCCCCAGATTCTGTTGGCGGATGAACCGACCACCGCACTGGACGTGACCATTCAAGCGCAAATCATTCACTTGCTCAAAGAAATCCAGCAAAAAATCGATACCTCGATCATTTTCATCACCCATGACCTCGGTGTGGTGGCGGGAATTGCCGATCGGGTGGCCGTGATGTATGCCGGTAAGATCATTGAATACGGCACGGTGGACGAGATTTTCTACAATGCCCAACATCCTTATACCTGGGGCTTATTGGAAGCCATGCCGACATTGGAAACCGACACAGACCGATTGTATGCCATTCCCGGTACGCCGCCGGATCTGCTGGACCCGCCCAAGGGCGATGCCTTTGCCCCGCGGAATCCGTTTGCCATGCAAATTGATTTGGAACAGCAACCGCCTTTCTTCCAAGTCTCGCCAACTCACGCAGCGGCCACTTGGCTCCTGTATCCCGGTGCGCCAAAAGTAGAACTGCCGCCTGAAATTAAGCGACGACGCGAAATTTGGAACAGTAAATACGCCACAAAGGAGGCCTAGCCATGAGTGATGAAAAAACCACTGCCCCTGAACGGGAGATCCTGGTCAAAGTCGAACACTTAGTCCAGACCTTCAACCAGGGTAAAAAAGATGAAGTCAAAGCCATTCAGGACATTTCGTTCAACATTTACAAAGGCGAAACCTTGGGGTTAGTGGGCGAGTCCGGTTCGGGTAAAACCACCACAGGCCGCTCCATTATTCGGCTTTATCAACCCACCAGCGGCGATGTGCTCTTCGAAGGTGACAATATCGCCAAGCTGCGCAATGGCTCCAAGAAGATGCTGGCCTTCCGGCGCAAAGTCCAAATGATTTTCCAGGATCCTTATGCTTCCCTGAATCCCCGGATGAAGGTCAAAGATATTATTGCCGAAGGAATCGACATTCACCATTTGGCCAAAAACGATGCCGACCGGGACAAGCGGGTTAACGAGCTGCTAGAAGAAGTTGGCTTAAACAAAGACCACGCCACCCGGTATCCCCATGAATTCTCCGGTGGTCAGCGCCAACGGATCGGGATTGCCCGAGCACTGGCGGTGGAACCGGAATTCATCATTGCGGACGAGCCAATTTCCGCACTGGATGTGTCGATTCAGGCCCAAGTGGTCAATCTATTGAAGGACATTCAGGAGAAACAAGACTTGACCTTCTTGTTCATCGCCCATGATTTGTCCATGGTGAAATACATTTCTGACCGGATTGCCGTCATGCATTATGGCCGTCTGGTGGAACTGGCCAGCGCGGACGAAGTGTACAACCATCCACTGCATCCGTACACCCAGAGTTTACTGTCCGCGATCCCCATTCCGGATCCAGATATTGAACGAAAACGGGTACCGATTCCTTACGACGCCAGTCGCGCGGAAGATGAACGGCCGCGGAAGATGACGGAGGTCTATCCAGACCACTTCGTTTTTGCGGCAGAAGACGAGATTTCGCAGTACAAGGCGGCCGCGGTGAAGAGCCACTTGAAAGAACAATCCGAACCGATCGGGGTGCAGTAATTCTATCAAAAATAATTGCTGCGTTCCTTCAACCGGGAATATACTATAGATAACTTGTGATGCCGAGTTTTTGTCCTGTCTGAAACGGACTAAGGAGAGCCTTGTATTATGGCGAAGAAGAATACTCAAATTGGCAATCTGGTCTGGTTGTTAATCACTTGCAGTGGTGTCATTGTGTTGAATCTTACCGGCCAACGGTCTTTCTTGAGTCTGCTGGCCCAAGGATTGTTCGCGGTGGGTGCGGTGCTTCTGGCAATTAGTATGGTACTGAATGTACGGCATCAGCGGGCTGAGGCCAAACGACGTTAATATTGTTCCACTGTCAAAAAAGCTAACGGATACTCCTGAATTCAGGAATATCCGTTAGCTTTTTTATTCAGCTTACTTGTCTAAATTTTGAAATGTTTGATCGATCAGCTGGTATTCGTCTTGACTCAATTGCAGATCCAACGCCTGCACATTTTGAACAACCTGTTCTGGTTTGCGGGCACCAGGAATCACCACGCTGATATTGGGATTGGCCAGATACCACGCCAAGAAAACATCCGCTAATTGTGTATGATGTTTCTCCGCGATCGGCCGGATCTTTTCGACAGAGGCTTGATTGGCCTGGAAGCGGGTGCCGAAGTTGATCGGATCGTGATCAAACTGCCAATCACCGTCGCCAAATCCCTTAGCGTCCTTGTACTTACCCGTCAGCAAGCCCAATGCCAGTGGCTCATAAGGGACAAAAGAGATGTGATTATCCTGCAGATACGGCCATAATCCCTGTTCTGCCTCGCGCTGAACAAGGCTGTACTTGCCCTCGACGATATCGACATACCCGTCTTGGTTAGCCTCCTTGACCTGATCGAGCGAGAAGTTAGAAACGCCAATGGCCCGAATCTTGCCGGCTTTCTTTTCCTCTTCCAGTGCTCCGACAGCTTCATACTTGAGGGTGTCCTTGTCTGGAAAATGAATGTAAAAGACGTCAATATAGTCAGTTTGCAGACGCTTTAAAGCATCATCCACGGACTTTTTTAAGAACTCTGGACGGTTATTCGGGGCCAATTTTTGCGCTGGATCGTGGGCGGCTTTAGTGGCCAACACAATTTTGTGCCGGTCATAGTCTTTGATCACTTGACCAATGATCTCTTCAGAGCGGCCCAATCCATACATGTACGCAGTATCGAGCATTTCAATGCCGTGATCCAGGGCGGTCCGCACAACTTCTGCGCCTTGAGCGTCGACTAAGTCAGGGAACAGGTTGTGTCCGCCGACTTTGTTTGTGCCGAGACCCAACGGTGTCGAAACGACATCGCTTTTACCAATTTTAACTTGCTCTGCCATATGTATTCCTCCAATTGACTTAGATCGAGACTTGTTTACGTCTCTTATTATCCGCGGACTGTCAAGAAGACGAAAAGAGCTGAGGCAAAATTTGCCCCAGCTCTTTTCGTCTTCTACGTGAAATTAGTTACTTGTTGCTCAGTTTGCTGGCAGCAGCTTCGTCGACGATGACGGTAACGTTGTTGTGGTTTTGTAAGGCGCTAGCGGGCACATGGGTAGTGACTGGGCCTTCGATCATGGCCTTGATGGCGTCGGCTTTGTTTTCGCCGTATGCCATTAGCAGAATGTGCTTAGCGGTCAAGATGGAGCCGATCCCCATGGAGTATGCAAAGCGTGGTACGTCTTCTCCGTTTTCGAAGAAGCGAGCATTGGCATCAATCGTCGATTGGGTCAACGGTACTTTGTGGGTCTTACCAGCTAATGGTGAACCAGGTTCGTTGAAACCGATGTGACCATTACGGCCGATACCCAAGATTTGCAAATCGATTGGATTGCCGGCAATGACTTCATCATAACGAGCTGTTTCTGCATCGGCATCTTTGGCTAAGCCGTCTGGTAAATAGCTGACCGCAAACGGCTTTTTATTAAACAAGTGTTGTTGCATAAAGTAGTGGTAGGATTGCGGATTATCCGGTGCCAGGCCAACATATTCATCCAAGTTGATCGAAATCTTGTGGGAGAAGTCCAAATCAGAAGCCACTAAGTCTTCGTAAAGCGTGATCGGTGTGCTGCCTGTGGCTAAGCCGAAAACTTGCGCATTATTTGCGAGTTCATCCTTAAAAATTTCAAACGCCTTGTGGCCACCCTCTTGGGCATCCTTAACAGTGATAATATTCATGATCAATCCCCTTTTCATCGTTCGTATCCATTCTTACTGGTCTAGTCCAATTTTAACACCTCACTGTGTGCTGTCAAGCACGCCACTTATCGTGTTTGCAGCGTTTTTTTGCGACTAATCCAGTCATTCCAACGTCACAGATGACCATTCGTGATACGCTGACAACAAAAATATTTTTCACGGGGAGGGATTGGGTGTTTTCCTATTTTGGCGAACCAGTGCGGGCGGCCCAGTTTATTCGTGGGGCGTTTCGGAATGGGAATATGTATACGCTGTGGCAACCGGAGTGGGCGGCGATGCAGAAATAAATGAGTATTCAGCTGATACCGAAGCATTTGATGGACGCTATAGGTAGTGCCAATGCGGAGCAATCGGAGGTGGCAGGGGGGCTCAGCTGTGGAAACCACACCGCGCGCGGTTTTTGCGCACGGATGTGGTTAGGCGTCTTGAAGACCGCGCACTTTGCGGGCTTCAAGCGCCGTCACAGCGTTCCAGCCCCCTGCCACCGGAGATTGCGCAGCATTGGCACGGCGGGGGTGGACTCAGCCTCCCCTAAACGGTCGGCTGCGCCCTCTCAATTCTTTTCCCAAATCTTAACTATTTCTAGTACAATATAAGAGAAACCATCTTCTGCCACGGGGGGCTAACCATGAGATTATTCAAAAGTAAGGATAAGTCTGAGCATTCTGCTTTGACCACACTGTTATCCAGTAACCAACAAGAATCCGACGATTCAGATACCCATTCGACCGATACATCGACAGCAACTGCTGTTGCGCCTGCACCCACCGAGGCGCCGCAAGCGGCTGATTTGCCTGTGAACACGGCACCGGCGGCCCCCGCAACACCGGTCGCTGCGCCCGTCACTGACGATTCGGCAGACACCACTGGCATCGCGCCGTTGAAGCAGCAAATGAAGGATTTGGCAAAACAATATCAGAGCCTGCGGGAACAATTGCAGACGAAGATGTTTGCCCGCCGGGATGCCATCAAGCAGCAGTTGCGGGAAATCAGTGCCAATGAAAAACGGATCAACAAACAACTGGCCGCCATTGAAGCTGAACAAAAACAACTCACCGGCACCAACGATGCCGATTTAACGGCCCAACAAGACCAGTTGAGCCACGAAAAAGATACCTTGCAAAAACAAATCGCCAACTTGGAACAACAAGTGGCCAACATCAAGAAGAGCATCAGTGAAAACGACGACGCCATTGCTCAAAACAAGCAGGCGCAAGAACAAAACGAAGCCAAAAACGCCGAATTAGCCAAAGAAATCAAGGATGAAGCCGACCTAGTCGCTGTCGTTCAACTCATTGAGAAGAACAAGGACCAAGTCTTTTCTCTGCGTCAGCAACATGATCAACTGATCAAAGAGGCCACCGCGTTCCAAGAAAAGGGGGCGCGTCTCAATGACGAGTTGACCAACACGCAAGATTCGTTGAACGAAACCAATCACAAGATGGACGCTAACACCAAAGACAGCCGCCAAGTCGTACAGCGCCTGGAACAAGCCAAGCGGGAACGCCACGCCCAGTTGAATGCCTTAAAGACTCGGCAAAAAGAAGCCACCCAGCAGCAACAGGATATCCAGACCCAGTATGCCGCGCAGCAAAAGGCCCTAGCCGCGATTCAAGATGATATTCAACACGTGTTTAATACCGATCACCTAATTCGGCTGTTTCAATTACAAAAAGATCATCAGTATGGCGTTTTAACCCCCGACTTTTCCCGGGATGAATCCAGTGACATGGTAGCGATCTTCCGGTATTTAGAAGACCACGCTCAGCAGCCAGCCATCTTTATTAGTTATGCCTACGATCCGCACCTGGCTAACCATGTCCAGGACTGGGCGGTGAAGAATCAACTGCATACACCGACCGTCTTTAACCTCTTCACGGAATTACAGAAGAGTGCACCCAACACGGCCCAACAAATGACCATTCCCGACAACGATCACTGGCGCAGTGAGTGGAATAAGGACCGTTCCGCGCGGGATATTTACGATGGCAACAAACGCCTGATGCATGTGGTTTATCAGGATGCCGATCACATTGCTCGGATCGATTATTACTCAGAAAACAAGTTGTCCAAGCGTTCTGAGTTCAATGAACACGGCCAGCTCAGTCGCACCCTGACCTACAGTGAAGACGGTAATGTTCAACAAATTGACTATTACCGGATCGAAGGCACCTTAGTATTGAGCTTCCATTATGTGGATAAACAGGTCGACAACATTCAGATGTTGGATACCAACGGCCTGCTTTACACCGTCTTCAACGATCTGGATGACTTGGCTTATTGGTGGTTGAATGCCTTCTGGAAGCAGCATCCGGAATTGATGGTGATTGGCCGGCCGGAAGACACCATTTTCCAACAACTGGCTCCTGATTTTGCCTCCCAGCAATTGCCCTATTTCCCCCATGTGACTAGCGCGCCAGATGCTGTGCAAAAGCAATTGAAGCAGCACCGCTGGAACCAAATGTTAGTGGCCACTCCGACCGATCAACAGGCCTTGAGTAAAATTGCTGATCGTGACTTGGCCGTCGATTATGTGGCCACGGCTGATGCGGACACCTTGCCCCAGGCTTTGACGCTGACTGCCACGGATCAAGAGGCCCAATGACTGCATTACTGATTTTCGTCGTTCTCTTCTGGGTCATCGCAATGTGGGGCATGATCATGAATGTGGTCTTATTACTGGTCAAAGTGCCCGCACCCCCGGTGACGCCCCGGCCGCGGTTACCCAAAGAGATCTTTTTACTCATGCCCATGCATGATGAAGAGGCCATTGTCCAGGCCGCGGTGGACCGCTTCACCCGCCTGCAATGGCCTTTGGCGTATGGTCAGCTGCATTTGGTGGTGATCGAGGACGGCAGTCAAGACCATACCAATGATCTGTTGACTCAGGCTGCCAAACGCTATCCCACCATCCATGTGCTTTATCGGCGGCAAGATGTCGGCGGCCATGGCAAGGGCGCGGCTTTGAACACCGCACTGATTGCAGTCCGCCGCTGGGCCAAGCATGGCCCAGCCGACACAGTGGTGGGCGTACTGGATGCCGATGGGCAAATAAGCCGCCACGACCTGCGCACCGTAGCTGACTATTTTGCCAATGATCCCACTCTCGCCATGGTTCAAACCGGCGTCCGCGTGCTGGGTACTGATCACTGGCTGGCCCGGGTCCAGGACTTTGAGTTTGCCGTCCTGAATGCGTTAGTCCAAAACCTCCGCAGTCATCTGGGCAATGTGGCTGGCAGCGGCAATGGCCAGTTCTTCCGGCTGTCTGCTCTGCATCAGATCCAATGGGGCAATACCTTGCTGGAAGACTTCGAAATCTCCACCCGCTTGTTGCTGGCTGGATTCCGTACTGCTTATCTGATGACCGCGCGGGTCAAACAAGAACCGACGTTAGCCATCCAAACGTATTTGCGCCAACGGATCCGCTGGGCCACTGGCGGCTTACAGGTCGCTCACCGTTTTGGTCAAGATATCCGCCATGCCGACCGCTTGTCCCTGATCGCCCGGTTAGAAATGACCTTGTTTACTTGGCTGCCCCTCACCGGGCCGTTGATGGTCCTGCTCAGTCTAGGCGCTATCGCCTGGCAAGTTGCCAACTGGGCCGCGACGGGCACGCCCAACAGTGCAGTGATCTTCATCTTTTTCTTATTGCTGCTAGAGTATCTCTTTTACATCATCCTCTATACCCGTATGAGCCAAGGCAGCTGGCGAACGGCGTGGGGCTTATTCTGGTCCTTGCCCGTCACCGCCTTGCTGATATTGCCTATTTCCCTGGGCGCCATCTGGCAGTATTTACGCCACGACAACCACTGGGCCAAGACCACCCATGGCGTTTTGTGACGCTTTCTCATTTCTCCGTCGCTAATTCTAACCAATTGGCGGCGTTTTTTGATAGAATGAAGGCAAATGATACAAGGATCAGAATAATGGATTGGTCCTGTTAAACTTGTTCCTGCTGACCAGAAAGAAGAGAATTCGATGACAGTCTTTGATATGTTAAAAATGATTCAAATTGATCACCAGCCACTTACGGCCCCGGTCGTGGTCATGACCGACGTGACGGGGAAACCCAATGCCGTCCTGACTGATTTACTCCATGATGTGTTAAACAAAATGGAGCTGTTTGTGAACTTGGCTGACTCGCCTGATGCGGAAGCTGTGATTGAGGACTTACACAACTCGACGCCGCTGCGCGATGACGTCTTGGATGAATACCACAAGATTCTAGATCAACCCGTCAGCGGACTCAATATTGCCCGCCGGAAACAATTGGTAGAAATTATCTACGACGAATTTGTCTGACCCGCTGGTACTGACTTAGTCAGCCCAGGGGTAAGGGGAAATACACATGGGGAAGAAAAGCGGCTGTTGGCGGCCATTACTGGGGTTATTCTTTTTCATCACCATCGGGCTGGCGTTCATGCACCCCGCCCAGGCGGACGCCGCCATTTATGTCCAGGATAACGCGGGGGTACTGGACGACGACACCATTGACTACATTAATGACATCACGAATAATCAACTGGCGAAAGTGAACGGTCAGCCGCAATATGCGGTGATTACTGAAAGCCATATTCCATCCATGTCGACAATTAATTCGCAGGCAGCTAGTCTGTTTAACAAATGGGGCATCGGCCACGCCGGGTGGGATAACGGAATTCTGCTGTTGGTGGCCGTGGGAAATCGAGAATATCGGTTGGAAGTGGGGTATGGCCTGGAATCTGTGATCACGGATAGTACCCAGGACGAAATTGTCACGCCAGAGATCGTGACCAAAATGCGCGCTGGTGATTACGACGGGGCTATTCGGGATATTTCTGATCACGTGGCGACGATACTGGCGCATGCAAAACTAGATACTCCCGCCATCGTGATCCAGCGTCGCCAGGAACAAAAATATGCGCGCATCAAACGCTGGTTAACCATCATTGGTGTAATCCTGCTTGCGATTGGGTATTACTTTGCCCGCAATTACTGGCTCTACCGGCGCTTCATGCGCTTGACCAAAAATCGCTACAGTTATACGTTGCAACCTACCTTTCAAACACCCCTTCTGACCAAGGTTTGGCATCACGCCAAAATTCGCCCATGGGTATCCGACGCGGCAGTCTACTGGTATGTCGATCATGAGGTGGCCACTTACTTTTTGCGTCTCAGAGCGTCTTCTGCCTTACGCAAAAGAATGGTCACTAAAACACTAGGACCCACGCAAAATTACTTAAAAATCTTCAAATCGATTGTCGCCGAAATGGACTTATCTCCGTTTATGCCAAAATTCCGCAAACAGGATGTCTTGACAGCTGTTCAGCACCAGCTCGACCAGCTTGTGCCCCAGTGGCAGCGCAACAAAGAAATCGTGGATCAAGCTGCCGCCCAATATTTGCGTGATCATCCAAAAGCACATGCGGATTTGGCAATGATCGAGCAAAAAGTTGATGCGGAGATCGATTGGCGCATACCCTCTAGTCGGATGAAACGGAAAGTGGGTCGTCATATTGAAAAAGCGGTACTTTGGGCCGGTGCGCATAACCGTTTTGATCAGCTGGTCAAAGCAGATTCTAAGAAGCTAAAGCCTTATACGACCACCGATTTTTTGGCAGTAATCGATAACGCCACCAAAGGCGATTTACGCAAACTCAACGAACGCGATGAGGCCCATTTCTGGGAACTGCTCACCATGTTGGTGAAAGTGGCTAAGAGTCACCGGGGACGACGGTCTGGCGGCGGTGTGCGTCCATCGTACGCTGGCGGATTTGGCGGATTTGGTGATGACAGTAATGACGACAACGGCGGCTTTGGCGGCGGTTTTGGTGGTGGCTTTGGCGGCGGTGCTTCCGGCGGGGGTGGTTTCTCCGGCGGTTGGTAAATATCTCCGTCAATGGCGCCCAGAGTCAGTCCCGCGCCCGACGCCGCAATGCTTTTTCCGTGGTACGGTGGAATTAATAATGACAAGGAGAACGCGAGAGTGATAGATATGATGATCAGGACGCACCGCAGGCGCAGATTTGGCCCTTGGTTACTGATAACTTTCTTATTGTGCTTAATCACCGGCATTGCTTTGACCCAACCGGTCCACGCGGCCGATCAAATTTACGTGCAGGATAACGCCGGTGTATTGAGTACGACGACGAAGGACCATATTAATGACATTTCAAACAATAAATTAGCCAAACTCAACGGTAAACCCCAGTTTGCGGTAATCACCGAAAAACATATTCCAGAGGATACTGACATTGAGGACCAGGCCGCGGACCTCTTCCAGAAATGGGGGATTGGGACCAAGGGCTGGGATAATGGGCTGCTCTTCCTAATCGCCACGGATGACCACAAATATCATCTGGAAGTCGGTTACGGTCTGGAGCCGGTAATCACCGACAGTATCAAGGATGAGCTCATCACCAGTGACGTCACCCGGGATCTGAAGGCCGGTGACTTTGATGCGGCCATTACCAAAATCTCTGACCGGATCACAAAGAAGCTGCAAACATCGACGTTAGACACCCCCGCCCAAATTGCAGCCCGGCGCAAAGAAGATGCCGCTAAGAGTCGATTCTGGCGGGCGGTCATGATCGGCGCCATCGCTCTGGTCATCGTGCCGATCGTGTTGGGGATTCTTTACTACCTATTCAAACAATGGCGCCGCAAGCGGCATTTCTTGGCCCTCACTGCCAATCGTTACAACAATGTCTTGGCGCCTTACTTCCATGGTGCTGATACCTGGCGGGCCATTCGGAACAGCGGGTTGAGTTCCCGGGCTGATGACGACGAGATTCTGGAGTACGCCGATCAAAACGTGGTCTTGAATTATCTGAATATCGCGGCCCCTGGGCGGCGACCCGGGGATCGCCAAGCCATCGACTATGACAACATCATCACTGACATGGACTTGGCTCCGCTTATTCCCCACTTTACAATGGCCAATTTATTAACGGCCATTCAGGAGCACTTGGCTCAACTTGAACAGCAGCGGGCGAACAACCAGCATATGATCGCGCAAGCAGTGGATCAATATATGCAGGCCAATCCAGACTTGCAAGTCTCTGCGAGCGAGATCACTAAGGCCGTGGCTGATGCGGTCGACTTGGATAAACCCAGCGATGTGGTTGCCCGTCGCCTGACAAATGTGATCAAAGAAAGTGCGACCCGCCTGAATGTGGAGAAACGATTCCAACGATTAGCCTATGAGCATCCCGAAAAAGTACCGGATCGCGATATGTTTCTGTCGCGCCTGGGCGGATTGTCTGCCGGTAATTTAAACCGCCTGGATCGGGCTAGCGATTTGGAGTTCTACGCCATTTTGGCGATGTTAATGTCAAATAATGATCACCACCACGACGATTCTGGTCCCTTTGGCGGATTTTGGGGCGGCGGTTCGTCTGGCGGCACCGGCGGTTCCGGTGGCGGCGGGAGTTTTGGCGGCGGCTTCGGCGGCGGCTCCTCCGGGGGCGGCGGATTCTCGGGTGGCTGGTAAAATTCCCACCTTCCCACCAAATTTTGCAAATTGCAAGTGGAATTATGGAATTCAAAAGCCCACTTTATTTGATACAATAACATTGTTCCGAGGAGCAATTTATCCCAAATCCTCCCAAACCCCTAGCCTCGTAGTAGCCCCACTACTACGAGGCGCTTTTGTCGAGAGGGCGGAGCGCCCCGCTCAGGCCCCGACCGCTAAGAACAGCCTGGGCATAAATCCCCTGGTCTTGGGGATTTTGACCAGGATGGGCTTAGCGCGAGGGGCCTGGGGCGCGGAGCCCGTTTACGTCGGGTGATCGAACCAACCTGTATTTCTTAGGCTTCCAAGCCCAAACCGTATGCAACCCGTATACACAAAACCGCCCTCTCCCGACATTTCCCCACAAGAGGATACTTACCGGAAAAATCCCACGGAACAACGTTTCAATTGTCCCACTTAGCAGCAAAACCTTCGCCTTACCCCCACGCGGCCACCGTAGTTTAAGACCACACTCTCCACAGAGAAGCGGTGGCCGCCCTACCTAGCAGTACCTGCTCTTATGTTCCTTCGACTGGAGAGATGACCCCCCTTCTCGGGAAAGCCGTGGTATCGAAACGAACTCGCTAGGCAGCAGCTTTCCGCGCAAAGACAGCGCCGTGATCCTTTTTGGATGACGACGCTGTTTTTTTACCCAAAAATGACTGTCATTTTGACGTTTCAATAACAGCAGTTATTGAAATTGACAACAGCCGTTTACCGTCAACTACTTGCGAGTCTCATCGATCACTTTCCGCACTTTTTGAAAGGTGGATTTTGTTCGGCTGTCCGTCCGTAACGCCGTAATCATGAACAATGTATCCATCAAAGACATCTCTGCAATCAAGGCGTGCAATGCTTCAGGCCGATAGGCAGATTCAGCCGCCACCGCCACTAGTGTCACGTCTGCCTGCTTAGCTAGCCGCGAACCCGGCGCTCCAGTGATCACGATCAACGGCACTTGGTTCTTCTGGGCAATTGCTGCCAAGGCCAACGCATTACGGTCTTCACCGGAATGGGACACCAGGATGGCGGCGTCCTCTTTTTTCAAATGGGTAATACTCATCAGTTGCATGTGATAATCCATGGCGTACACCACCGGAATGGCGGTGCGCAAGAATTTATGATATCCGTCCAAAGCGACAATGTTGCTGGCGCCTAGACCGTAGAAACCTAAGTAACGGGCCCGCATGATTAAACCCACAGCGGCGTCCAGAGTCGCTTCACTCAAATTTGCCGCCGTTGCCTGCAGTGCCTCGTTGTTGGCGTTAAAGATTTTTTTTGCCAGCGTCACCGTATCATCGGCGGGACTTAATTCTGCGAATAGCGACTGATCCTGCGCCGGGTGGCGAGGCACGAGAGCCAACCGCAGTGCTTGAAAGTTATCGTACCCTAACGTTTTAGCAAACCGCGAGATCGTCGCCGTGGAGACCCCGGTCCGTTCACTTAATTCGAGAATCGACAATTGACTGGCGGTTTCCTGATTCGCCATCAGGTAATCGGCCAGTTTTTGTTCTTGCCCGCTCAAATGCGGTTTATAACTCTGCAACTGTAACGCAAAATTGTGCATCCTCAGCGCCTCCAAACACGGTGTGTATCCATTCTGCCTTTCTTTCCCACAGTTTAGCACAAATAAAGACCCACTGAAATTATTTACAATCTCAACACTTGATTTTGGAAAATTATTTTCATACAATACGGGCATAAAGGTAAGCGGTTCAGAAAAGCAAAGGAGAATGTAAAAATATGCAAGTCGGAATGATTGGATTAGGGAAAATGGGACAAAATCTGGTCCGCAATATGCGCGACCACGATATCGAGGTGGTGGCCTTCGACTTAAACGAAGCGGCCCTGACGGAAGCAACAGCCAGCGGCGCTAAAACGGTGACCAGTGTGGCTGGACTCGTGAATGCGCTCAGCTTACCGCGGTTAGTCTGGGTGATGGTGCCTGCTGGGAAGCCCACCCAAAGCACCATTGATCAACTGACAAATTTATTAACCGTTGACGACATCGTGATCGATGGCGGCAATTCTTTTTACAAGGATTCGATCCGCCATGGTGAACAACTGAGTGAACAGGGCATCCATTTCTTCGATGTCGGCACTTCCGGCGGGATGGCCGGTGCTCGCCGCAACGGCAACTTCATGATCGGCGGGGAACAAGCGTTGTTCAGCCGGATTGAGCCGCTCTTCCAAGCCATTGCCGCACCAGACGGCTACCTCTATACCGGTCCCGCCGGCAGCGGCCATTATCTGAAGATGGTCCATAACGGTATTGAATACGGCATGATGCAGGCCATTGGCGAAGGCTTCGAAGTTCTAGATGCTGGTCCGTTTGACTATGATAATGCGGCAGTGGCAAAGATGTGGAATCACGGCTCCGTGATTCGCGGCTGGTTGATGGAATTGGCCCAAAACGCTTTTGCCGCCGATCCAGGCCTAGCCGCAATTAAGGGCGTCATGCACAGCTCCGGTGAAGGGGCCTGGACGGTCGAAGAGGCTATCCGGCTCCATGTCCCCACCCCCGTCATCAGCAGCGCTCTGTTGGCCCGCTATCGCTCAGAAAAACCGGATGCCATGACGGGGAAGGTCGTCGCTGCCCTGCGCAATCAGTTTGGCGGTCATGCCGTGGATAGTCAACAGAAATGAGGAATGAATATGACTCAATATATGATTGGCGTCGATCTGGGCACCACCAGTACCAAGGTCGTCTTATTTGATCTTCACGGACAGGCAGTGGCCAGCGCCAATAATCCGTATCCGCTATATCAAGATACGCCTGATATGGCTGAGGAAGATCCAGCGGAAATTTTTGATGCCACCATCACAGGACTGACCGAGGTCTTACGGCGGGGCCATGTGCGGCCCAGTGAACTGCAGGGAGTTTCTTTCTCCGCCGCCATGCACAGCTTAATTCTGATGGATAAGGATAATGCGCCGCTGACTCGGGTGATTACCTGGGCCGATAACCGCGCCGCCAAGTATGCCGAACAGTTGAAAGACAACGATCTCGGCATGGCCCTTTTTAAAAACACTGGCGTGCCCACCCATCCCATGTCGCCCATGGTGAAATTACTCTGGCTCAATGCGGAACACTCGGATCTGGTGGCCCAAACCACGCACTTTGTCGGTATTAAAGACTATATCTTGTTCCGCCTATTTGGCCGGTATGTCGAAGACGACTCCCTGGCCAATGCCACTGGCTTGTTTAACATCCACACGATGGACTGGGACGAGCAGGCACTCAGCTTGACCCATGTGCAGCGCGCACAGTTACCAGAATTAGTCGATACCACCTATCAACTAAGGGGAATGAAATCCGCTTACGCCGATGTAATCGGGATTGATCCAAACACGCCGTTCATTATCGGTGCTAGTGACGGGACCCTGAGTAATCTGGGCGTTAACGCCATCGACCCCGGGGTACTGGCCGTCACCATTGGGACTTCTGGCGCCGTGCGGGTCGTCACGGACAAACCCGTAGTCGATCCGCAAGGGCGGCTGTTTACCTATTATCTGGCCAAGGACCGCTGGGTAGTCGGCGGGCCGGTGAATAACGGCGGGATCGTCTTCCGCTGGGTCCGGGATCAGCTTTTTGCACCAGAAAAGCTGACCGCTGAGCAGCTCCAGATCGATTCCTATGAATTGCTCACCGATATCGCAGCGAAAATTCCGGCCGGGGCCGACGGATTATTATTTCATCCCTATCTGGGCGGGGAACGGGCGCCGATCTGGGACGCCAACGCTCGGGGCAGCTTCTTCGGCTTGACCCGCCAGCATACCCGCGCCCACATGGTCCGGGCCGCTTTGGAGGGAATCGTTTATAACCTGTACATGGTGATGCTGATGATCGAGGGGATCACCGGCAAACCACAGGCCATCCAAGCGACTGGCGGTTTTGCCCGCAGTGCGCTGTGGCGGCAGATGTTGGCCGACATTTTTGAGCAAGATGTCAACATTCCGGAAAGTTTTGAAAGTTCTGCCCTGGGTGCTGCCGTCCTGGGTATGGACAGCTTAGGCTTAATCGATGACCTGAGTGCGGTCAAAGACATGGTCGGCGTCACCCGCACCCATCATCCGAATCCAGATAACTTCCGGGTATACCGGGAACTGCTGCCCATCTGGATCCGCCTAACTCGGGAACTGGGCACCGAATACGCCGCCATCGCCGACTTCCAACGCGCCCACCCGGACCCGAACGCGCATATTGCGGCTGAGGATTAGAAAAGCAATGAGGTTAGAACGCAAAACTAGTGCCAATGCGGAGCAAGCGGAGGCTGAATGGCGCTCAGTGGT
The DNA here is from genome assembly GCF_001435585.1 of Schleiferilactobacillus perolens DSM 12744. Lineage (GTDB taxonomy): Bacteria > Bacillota > Bacilli > Lactobacillales > Lactobacillaceae > Schleiferilactobacillus > Schleiferilactobacillus perolens. The sequence goes on along the minus strand of NZ_AZEC01000018.1, from coordinate 14,513 downwards.
GGAAACAGCAATAAACTTGGCCCGGTCCTGGCCAAGTTTATATGCTGTTAGGCGACTTTGAGACCGCGCTTCTCAGCGGGCTCAAAGCGCCGTCACCACGTTCCAGCGCCATTCAGCCGCAGCTTGCGCAGCATTGGCACGGCCAGAGGAGTGAGTATAAATGGAGTTATTGGTACTGGTGATCGGGATCGCTCTGTTGCTCCTGTTAATCATCAAATTCAAAATGAACACCTACGTCGCATTAATCATCACCGCCGTCGCCGTTGCCTTGGGGTTAGGCATGCCGCCGGCAAAAATTGCGACCAGTATCCAAAACGGGATCGGCGGCCAGTTAGGGGAACTGGCGCTGGTCTTTGGTTTCGGTGCGATGCTCGGTCGGTTAGTCGCCGATGCCGGCGGTGCCTACCGCATCGCCCACACCTTAATCAATGCATTCGGTAAGAAACGTATCCAAATCGCAGTGGTACTGGCATCCTTCATCATCGGGATTGCCCTCTTCTTTGAAGTTGGAATCGTCTTGTTGGTACCGATTATCTTCGCCATTGCCGCGGAAGCCGGCGTACCGATTTTGACCTTGGGAATTCCAATGGCGGCCGCTTTGTCCGTCACCCACGGTTTCCTGCCGCCTCATCCAGCGCCGACCGCAATTGCCACCGCCTTGGGCGCACAAGCTGGAATGGTCCTGGCCTATGGGATTATCATTGCCATTCCGGCGGTTTATATTGCAGGCCCATTGTTTACCCGGCTGGCTAAAAAACTCGCACCAGACGCGTTCAAGCGACGCGGTAATCTTTCCGCCTTAGGCACACCAAAAAAATTCAAATTGGATGAAACACCCAGTTTCGGCCTATCTGTGTTAACTTCACTTTTCCCAGTCATCCTGATGGCCATCGCCACGGTGTATCAACTCGTGGTCCACGGCGGCAAAGTCCCCAAAGTGCCCGGGCTGATGGATAATGTGATTGCCTTTATCGGCGCACCCAGCATTGCAATGCTCATTTCTCTCCTGTTTGCCATGTGGGCAATGGGCTGGCACCGCCGGATTGCGTCCAAGCAAATCATGAACACACTGGAAGAAGCCGTGAAATCCATCGCCATGCTGCTCCTCGTCATCGGTGGGGGCGGTGCCTTCAAACAAGTCCTGATTGATGGCGGGGTGGGTGATTCCGTGAAGAATCTCTTCATGGGCAGCAATATTTCACCGCTGATTCTTGGCTGGCTGATTGCGGTGGTGTTGCGAATCGCCCTGGGCTCCGCCACCGTGGCCGCCATGACCGCTTCCGGGCTAGTGTTGCCGTTGATGCAAAGTGCGGGGGTTAATCCCGCCCTCATGGTCCTGGCCATTGGGGCTGGTTCATTAGCCGCCAGCCACGTGAACGATGCCGGTTTCTGGATGTTCCGGGAGTATTTCGACTTAACGATTAAGCAAACGTTGTTGACGTGGACACTGTTGGAATCAATCATTTCAGTCGTTGGGTTGGGCGGTGTGCTATTACTCAACTTGGTCGTCTGAATCAATTTCTTGAAATAATAATGACCCTGCCTTCAAAAAATTGGGCAGAGTCATTTTTGTCATTTATCAAAATCATTTTCAAACTGCAGCAATATCCTGCCCCGGGAAGGTGCGGCATGCAGTTGCTTCTGCGCGATCTGGACTTGCGGATACGGATAAATCGAATCAATATCCGCCTGGATAACACCCTCTGCCAGCATCCCCAACAACCGGCGATAGACACCTGGCGATACCAACCCGTTCTCAAAATGGGCAGTGATCGTACTATCCAAAGGCTGATACCCCGGCAGTCCGGCAACGATCAACTGACCGTGGGAATAATGGGGCTCTAACTGCTGCAACAACTGCGTCCGACTGGCTAAGTCAACGACGACATCATACTGCGCGTCCGCCGGCAAACCGTCACTGGTATACACTTGCAGTTCCGGAAACCTGCTTTGCAGCCACTGCTGGCTGCGGGGACTGCTAATGACATCTGGAAATTGTCGCCGTTGCATCAATAGCTGTAAAAGATAAAGGCCTACACCGCCGGACGCACCTGCCACCAACACTCGGACAGCCGGATCTTCGGGGATTTGATGCAGTAATTGCCATGCCTCATCGCCGCCACCGACCAATGTCGCCGCCGCGGCTAAACTCACTTGATCTGGTACGGGAAAAATGTAGAACGGCACCGGTGCACTGAATTGCGTGGCCGCACTCCCAGTGATAGTCAGCGCCAAGACTCTCTGACCGGCATGCACTTGCGGTGCCAACATACTGGCCCGGTGCACCCAGCCACTGCCGCCTAACCCAATCACTTGGGGAAGCGACCGTTGTTCTCCCGCAGGCAAGTCGCCGTTTTCACTTAACACGTCCCAAGGCAAGACAGGCACATAAGCCGCTTGAATGAGTGTGCTCAATCCATGGACTTGATTCACCGGATTAGCAGCAATCTGCAGTCCGTCAATCCCCGAAAAATCAGTTTGGATAATTGCTTCGCTTGTCATAAAAACGCACCTCCATGCCCTAAAACTTATCAGGGATGGCGGTGCGGTCATAATCAGAATACTGATATTTTCAGTTATGCTTCGGTTTCAGCCACTGGTGCCGTCACCGTAAGCGGCAACGTGATGGTTTCATCCGCATCACCGGTGGAAACCGGGTACACCACGGTCAATACCAACGTGAGGCGGTTGGTGGTGCTGATGTGAATGGCGTTCAGCTGCATCTCACTCTCTTCGGGATAATAGCCCATGATCTCTGCAATTTCGGCTTTCACACCATTAGCACTGAGCAGTTCAATCACTTGTTCCACCCGATCGGTCACCCGGGCAAATTTTTTATCGGCGTAGTTTTCCTGTAAGTAGTCAGCCAGTTTTTCCTGTAGCGAATCTTTCGTAGCGGCAATAGTCGTGGTCGTAATCGGCATGGTCATAATCCTTTCTGAGAACAATGTTTACCATTCATGTTAGTGATTTGGCTCGGCGAGCGCAATAGGTACTCAAAATTGGCAACACTTTTCAATTGATTCCCAGGTGTTGAGTTGCTAAGCGAAAGTCCCTTATAATGTGTTCAATCCTGCGGAATCCCCTGTTCCGTTCTGATACTCAACGTACAAGAAAAAAGAATTTGAAAGGCGGTTGGAACAATGGCCAAACCCCAATACAAGACGCTCTCGATCAAAGGTGTGACTGTCGATTACGATACACGCTCGATTCCCTACATTCAGGCAGATAATAACAATGAATTGCTCTTTACCACAAAGCTGCGGGACGAAGTCAATGCTTATATCCGTGTTTACGACAATGGTGAAATTGGTGTTTTCCCACAATATGGCTCCCGGTTTGTCTTTGTGGACAGTCATCATCTTCGGATTGAACTTAACATTGACGACCCTTTGGACTGATTGCAATTAACCCAATGGTTGTAACAACTTAGGATCCTTGTCGACAAGTTGTAATAACCGCCGCGCACTGCCTGTCGGATTCGTGCGGCCAACTTCCCAAGCCTCCACAGTACGGGGAGAAACCGCCAGCATTTCAGCCAGTACCCGTTGTGTTGCGCCTGCTTTATGCCGTATTTTTTTGATCTCATCCGGCGTGTATTGTGGCGGATCCTCGAGTACTACTGTATCCACTTTAACCTGACTCGCGTCACCATGCAGGTACGCAATGATTTGGTCTACACTCTGTTCAATATCTGTTTTTTTAGTATTTTCGACCATATTGCTTCCTCCTATTGTCGTAACTCCCGAGAAAGTTTTCGAATCGCATTCTTATCGCGTCGGCTGAGTGTTTCTTGCGTGTGCTTACCATACACATCGATAAAGTATACTGCATCCTTCGCAATGATCAGATAAATCACACGATAACTACTGCTTTTCCCTTCGTTACTCGCTTCGATAGCATACCGGTACTTGACTGCACCACCTGTTCCTTCAATCACATTCCCCGGAAATGGTCGGCCAAAATTGTTGGCAGGGGGGTTACGAAAATAATCAGTTAATGTGGTCGTTAAATCTTTATACTCATCATCAGATAAACCAAGATTTGACCAGTGTTCTTGAAACTTTCGAGATCGAATGAACTGGTAGCGTGTCGCCAATCTTCTTTCCGCCTTCCTGGATACTACTCAATAGTATACTATCGAGTAGTATCCGTCAATCATTCACAACCGACCACAGGTCCGCGGGACGTTCTTTCTCAATTAACTCAAAAATAACAAAAAATTCGCATTTAACCGATATAATACAGCCATCAAGAAAACGGAGGTGGCTTCCATGTATCGGCGTATTGTCACCCTTCTACTGAGTCTCGCCATTGCTCTAGCGATGGTGATCGACGCATATTTACTCTTTTTTAAAAAACAAACGAGTCCAACGACCAACTCCACGGCAGCAAGTAGTCATACGACCAACAGCGCCAGCAGCAGCACATCCACCAGCAGCAAGTTCAAAGACGGTACTTACACCGGCAAGTCGGTAGAAACCGAACACGGACCGGTGCAATTACAAATGACTGTCGCCGGTGGCAAGATTTCTAAGATTAATGTGGTAGTCTTTCCCAATGGAGAGCAACGATCTGAACGAATTAACGCGCAGGCACTGCCCATTTTGCAAAAGGAAGCCCTGGCGGCCCAGAGTGCCAAAATTCAACAGGTGTCTGGCGCCACGGAAACCAGCGACGGCTTCAAAGATTCTCTCCAAAACGCGATTAACCAAGCCCAGGAAAGTGAGACGAGTTCATGACGGAACCGATTATGGTCCATCAGGTACTACACCAGATGAACATTCCCTTTACGATTACTTTAGCCGTGACTGATGCCACGGCGGGCTGGCAGCTGTTGAAGAAAGCGGCCAGTGCCATTGATCAAGAGTTAGTGCAGGTCGATGACAAATACTCCCCATTTAAGTCCTATTCCCAACTCCGCCAATTTCAGCGGGGCAATCAGCGCATTTTGATTCAAGATGCCGAATTTCAACAGATCTATGCGGCGACAATGAGTGCCGCGCATTACACCGCGGGGGCCTTTGATCCTTTCTTCAACGGTCCTTTCGATCCCACTGGCTACATCAAGGGTTGGGCCATCGAGCGGGCCGCCCGCCATTACTTAGCCCCGCTGCTCCATGATGACCGGGTTGTCGCGGCCTCTTTGAACGGCGGCGGCGATATGCAATTGCTGGCTCAGGAGGACGGTGACTTCAAGTGGCCGGTGGGAATTGAAGACCCCCGTGACCATCTATCCCTCATTGCCAGTTACGATATTGCCAACGGCGCCGTGGCCACTTCGGGTACCAGCAAGCGCGGTGAGCACATTGTCCACCAAGGCCCCAGTGACCTGATTCAAGTCACTATTCTGACCCACCATTTGAGCGATGCTGATGTCTGGGCCACTGCCGGTCTGGCGGCGGGGGAAGAAAAATTCAATCAGCAAATCAAAGACAATACCTTGAACGGCCTCTATGTCACTGCTGACCACCGCCTGCACGTCTTTGCGAACGGAGTGATTCGAGATGCTCAAACGACATAATTACGCTTTAGGACTGGCTTGGTTGGGCATCTTTTTTCTCATCCCGCTGCCCTTCATCCAAACTATCGCCACCGGTTTGCCGGCCATCTATAATGATGAACGCTTGGCGATCCTGTATGGCACTATCGCCTATAGCTGGATGCTTGCGGCGATCTACCTGAGTACGCGTCCGCGCTGGCTGGATCGCTTAATTGGGCTGCCTGAAATGTATATGCTCCACGGCATTCTCAGTATCGCCGCCATTGGATTGGCCTATTTGCATAAAACTGGGACAACTTCGAATGGTTGGACCGAGCGGCTAGGCGACTGGGCCTTCAATCTTTTTCTGGCTGTCATGCTGTATTCATTGATCTTTTTAGCCGGCTGGCTGACCAGTCGCCTGCCGGTGTTGGCGCAGATTAAGACATGGCTAGAAAAGGTCTTTCATCAAGAACTGACTATTTGGGTGCATCGCCTAAATTTGGTGGCCACTGGATTTATTTTTATCCATGTGCTCCTCATTTCTTACATCCACGCTATTACGCCGTTTATGATTGTTTTCATGACTGCCTCAATTTTTGTGGCGGCCAGTTATTTATGGTTCAAAATCCAGCCAAAAACGGCCGCTCAGTTGGTAGCGAACCGTACTTTGGCGCCAAATTTGCAGGAACTCACGATCCAGTTGCCTGCCAGAAACCGTCTCACCTTGCAAGCCGGCGATTTTGTCTTCTTGACCTTTCCAGATATTCCCGGCATGCGTGAGGGCCACCCTTTTTCCATTGTGAATGATCCTCGCCAAGACCACCACCAGCTGCGCTTTGCCATCCGCGGTGATGGTGACTTCACTCGCCGCCTGGCAGAAATTGTCCCGCCCCAACGGGTTGCTGTGGTCGGCGGATTTGGTCGTTACTTAAATTTTGTCACCGAGCAGCAGCCCCAACAGCTAGTGGTGATTGCCGGTGGGACAGGAGTCGTTCCGTTACTATCCCTGATTGCGCAACAAACGACCCAAGCAACCACTTTTTTCTACAACGGGCACACTGCGGCCAATCTGCTGTATCCCGAATTGTTTGCGGCCTGGCAAAAACGACCGTCCTTTACCGCATATCGGCAAGTCGGTCGTTTTTCAGACGATGATATTTTGCATCAACTACCCGCTGAACGCCGCGGTCTCGCCGTCGTGATCGGCGGTCCGGCCGGCATGGCCCGTCATTGGATTAAAGTATTAACCGCCAATGGCGTACCCCGGGGTCAAATTTATTACGAGGCTTTCACCTGGTAAGCATGGATCTAAACCACCAAATTAAGTAGCACCCAACCGATCGAACCCATAACCACCAGGGCAAAACTATTCACTGATAAAAAGCCCACTAGGAAACGTCGGGGATTGCCGTTGCTCTCTGCACAATACTGTTTGAAGGTTAACAAATTGGCCATAGACGCCACCAGTGTGCCCAACCCACCTAGATTCGACCCATAAATCAGGGCCTGCGCATGGCCCGTGAAACGGGCTAAGAGAATCGTCGTGGGCACATTGCTAATGAATTGGCTCACCCCCAGCGCACTGAGATAGACTGACAAATGGTCGCCCTCTAAGTTGCTCAAGACTGTGGAAATCAGGTTGACTTGGGAAATATTGCTGACAACGATGAAGAATAGGACAAACGTCAGCACCAAAGCGTAGTCAACATGTCCCATGATGTGGGGTTCAACACCCAACGCCAACAGGATCGCCGCAATAGTTCCCACATAAGGCGGGACAATTTTGAATACGCCCAAAAAGATCAGTAATGCCACACTTAGTGCAAAGATAAAGGGCCGCGGTGCAATGCGGATATCCATCACGGGAATTGTGGGCACTGGATGAGGTCGAACAAACATCGACAGTGCAAACAGAAATAGAATGCTCACCAATGCTAACGGAATCGACCAGCGGAAAAACGTTAACGGTGCCACCACAAAATGGGATACTAAAAAGATGTTGTGCGGATTACCAAAGGGCGTCGCCGCACTGCCCAAATTCGCAGTCATGCCGATCAAAGACACTGGCAGCACCTGGGGCAAGGTGTGCTTCCGGGCAATCCGCAGATACAAGGGCACCAAAGTCAGCACCGTAATATCATTGGTTAAAAACATGCCGCTGAAAAACGCCAAAGCCATGAATAGCCAGGTCAACTGCCGGCTATCCTTGGCATGACTGGTCAAATGATAAGCCGCCATGTCCAACACATGCAAATACTCGAAAACTTGGATCAACGTCAACATGCCCAGCACAGACCACAGTGTCGAAAAATGAATATCGGCCAACCGCGGGCGTGCCAGGAACAGACTAAAACAAGCGATCACAGCGGTGATTTGCAGCACCCGGTCGCTAGCGATACGTTTTAAAACTCCCATTAATATTTCCCTTCACCAAAGAAAAATAAACCGAACTTTACTATTTTGCACTTATTTTAGCCAGTGTACAACCGTTCTTGCCCGTTAGGCCGGTTTAACCATTTTGAACAAGCCGCTCTTGACCATGACCAAAATCGACCCGACCATGCAACCAATCGCCGCCCAGAAAATAATATGCACATCAATTTTCGTCAAAAAACCGCTCAACAGCGCCAACACCGGCCCGGCGATCCGGGTCAAAGTCGTCGATGCCGTCGTCACCATGCCCTTGTATTGGTCTGGTGTTTGGGCCTGAATAATCGTGAAAAAGTTAGCCTGCGACCACACACTGCCAAAGGAAACCAGGGCATACCCAGTAGCTACTAAGGGAAACGAGTTTAGCATGGTCATGATACTGAACCCGATGTAAGTATATATCCCTTTCCATTGACGATGCCTTGTATGCATCACATAATTGGCTTAACTATTGAAAGAAGGTGCCCCGATGACAGTACGATCACGGCGACAAGGTAAGTCCATCATTATTCCGATTCCGTCAGAATTCGGCGTGAAACCAAATTCAGTCTTTGACCCCGAACAATTATCTGATGGCACCATTCAATTCACACCACACGAAATCAAATATCCTGACATCTGGAACGATGATCCCGAGACAATTGCGCAATTCAATCGACAAATAGGCCTGCAAGACCGCGGTCACCAGTATGGTCGCGAAAATGCTGATTCGTAATTTAGTGGAATGATACATTTCCCGCTCTTTGACGTCACCACTCAGTCAGGTACACTATGCACATGCACGAAAAGAGGGAAATCAAATGAAGAAAAAGACCATCATCATGAGTCTCATCGGCCTGATCGCTGTGATTGGCATCGCTGGCGGGGGCTTCTTCTATTATCGCTGGCACCAGCAACAGGCCGAACTGGCGGCTGTGAAAACCACCGCCAAAGCCTACACCAGTGCCTTCCAAAAACGAAACTATACCCAAATGATAAAAAGCATCGACACCACCCATTTGACGGGCAAAGATTACAAGTACACGCCTAACCAAGTCATTGCCCGTAACGAAGCAGTGTTCACCCGCGTCGGGGCCAGTCAGATCAAAATCAACGGTGTGACTGTGACCAAAAAGTCGGATACCAATTATCGGCTGCACTTCAACGTCGTCATGCAGACCGCACTCGGTGAACTTAATATGCCCAACTACGAAACTGCGATCCGGTTGGTCAATAACCACTGGCGCGTGGTTTGGTCACCGGCCATGCTGTTTCCTCAGATGACTGGCAAATCCACCGTTCAACTCTCCCGCATTACCCCAAAGCGCGGGGAAATTCTCGATCGAAACGGTGACCCTTTAGCTGAAAACGGCGGGGCCAATGAAGCTGGTATGGTACGGGGTAAATTAGGTACTGGTCAGACCCGGACAGATAACTTGAACAAGATCAGCACCACATTTGGCGTCAGTGTGGCCGATTTAGAGAAGCTACTGAATCAATCCTGGGTCACGGACGATAATTTCGTCCCCATCAAAACGGTCACTAACCAAACCGCTCTCACCGGTGTGGCCTATCAAGCCGTTACCCGGCGCAGTTATCCCATCGGTGAGGCCAGTGCTCAGTTAATTGGCTATGTCGGCGCAGTCACTGCAGAAGATCTCAAGAAACACCCTGAGTTGGCAGTCGGCGATGAAATCGGCAAGACCGGTCTGGAGCGTTACTACAACAAAGAATTACAAGGCCAGGCCGGCGGTGATTTGACCATCAATAATAACGGCATTGAAGCGCACTCCTTGATTCAGCGGGATGCCACCGATGGTCATAACGTCAAACTGACCATCGACCGCGCCAAGCAGGTCAAGGCCTACCAGCAACTGAACGGCAAAAAAGGTTCTGTCGTCACGATGGACCCGAAAAACGGTCAAATTCTCACCCTGGTGAGTTCTCCCAGCTACGATCCGAACAAGTTTGTCGCCGGTATTAGTCAAAGTGACTACAACCAATATGCCAATAATGCCGATCACCCCTTTGTCAGTCGCTTCGCCCAAGGTTACGCGCCCGGTTCCACCTTCAAAATGATCACCGCCGGTATCGCCCTAGATAATGGCACGATCACGCCGAACACCACTCGCACCATCGCTGGCCTCAAGTGGCGAAAAGATTCCTCCTGGGGCAGTTATCAAGTCACCCGAGTGGAAAATGTGGCCACCGAAAATATGACCCAGGCCCTGGTTCACTCCGACAACATCTGGTTTGCCCAAACCGCCCTGCAGATGGGCAGTGCCGCCTTCTTGAAGGGCGTGACCCCTTTTGTCAATCAAAAGGACGATCTGCCACTGACCATGACCAAAGCGCAAATCTCCAATGACGGCAAGTTATCCCGGGAAGTCTTGCTGGCCGATACAGCTTACGGGCAGGGACAACTGCTGCTATCACCGGTGCAACAAGCCGTCGCCTACTCCGCCATCGCCGATGGCGGGAAGATGCAGTTGCCCACCCTGCTGCTCAGCAAAACAGCTGGGCAAACAACCGTCCTGAAAGAAAACAGCGCTGCCGCTGTGAAAACAGCCTTGACGCAAGTCGTCTCCGATCCCGCCGGTACTGCGCACAGCCTGCAAATCAGCGGCCACACCATTGCAGCCAAAACAGGCACGGCGGAATTGAAAGCCACCCAGGACACCAACGGTCCGACGAACGGTTTTCTCATGGCTTTGGATGCGGATAACAATTCGTATTTGATGGTCGCGATGATGGAAGACGCGGGTAGCGATACTGTCGTGAATGCCATGAAACCTTATGTGGCTTCGTTGTATTAATTTCAAGAATTGAAAAAACGCCCCGCCGAATAACCACTCGACGGGGCGTTTCACGTGGAACAGTGCACACATCTTCAACCGCAGAGAAAATCGAAACCTACGAATCCGATGATTTATCCTCGGCCAGTTTCTTTTCCAATTCCGCTTGGACCTTGATTGCGTTGGCCTTTGCCACATCAGCGCTGTTTTCTTTCTTATCAGTCACGACAGCATTATTGTTTGTCAGCTTCCCAGTTTTCGGATTGAGCATCCAAGTGGTGTAAATTTCTGAAATAACTGAGTAAGTCTGATCAAGACCGGCCTTTTTAACCATATCCTGGTATTCTGCCGATGCTTTCTTATACTGGTAATTGTGAATCGGCATCACCACAGTCGTCCCAATGCTCGGTGTCGGCAAATCATTGTACTGTGCCAATACTGTTGTTTCCGGAGAAATGTTCTCGCCTTTTTTATCCGTGATGGATTCAAATTTATTGACTTTGCCAGTAATCGCGTCATAGGTGCTGTATGGTACATAACCACCCGTATAGTTTACCGTAATCGTTTTGTCCGTCAGTTGGGTGTCACCCGCAAGCACTTTCTGCACGCGCACTTTAAGGTTGGTCGTGGGACTAAATTGTGCGTCATTGACTTGTTCCCAATCCGTCACATAGCCTTGGATGAAAGATTTATTATCATCGGCAGTGCTGTCCTTCATAATTTCTTTAATGGTCGGCGCTAACCAGTAGACAACATCTTCATTAGTCACATAGGTCACTTGAGGCGCTTGTTTATACTTGTCGGCTAAAGCGGTCCGATTCTTATCGGCCAATTCTTGATAAGCCGGTTGGACCGCTTCTTTTTTCTTTTTCGCCACTGATGAGCTGCTCTGCTTCGACGCAGAGGACGCATCATTCTGAGGCTGACAGCCACTTGCCAGACCAATAAAGCTGAGTGCGACCATGCTCCATAATACGACTGATTTTTTCACGTGAATCTCCCTCCCATTGACGGATTGCTCACACCATCACCATATCATATTTCGTTCGGAAAACAATCAGTCCGGCAAAAGTAACCAAAAAGCACGCTTGATCAGGACTGGCTGGATCGGGCGTGTTTCACGTGACACAATATTAATGACTACTGCTGCTGGCACTACTACTCGACGAACTACTACTGCTAGCCGGAATATTCAAATTAACATCCGGCGCACTACCACCATAGGCTCGAATCTCATTCATAATCGATATCAGCTTCTGCCGCTGGGTTTCCTTGTCACTGGCATTCGTTGCATAGGCCTGGCGCACCGCCGCCAGTTGGCTATCATATTGGTTCTGCAAATCGGCCAGTTTCGATTGCCGCTCCGCTTCCCGCTGCTGCTCAATGGCGGCCTTTTGCTGATTAAACTTGGCCAATTGGGCATCCTGATCCGCTTCTTGCAACATGGCCTGCTGGAAGTTCAAATTCTGCACGAGCCGGTTGATTTGGTTGTCAAAATCCCGTTTGATGGATTGCCGGCGGACTTTTTGATTCTTATACCGAATATCCTGAATTTGGCGCAAATAGGTATCGTATTTCTTCAAGCTAGGCAGGTCGCCCTGGTTGGCAAAACTGTTGACAGCGCTCGTCACGGCCTTCTCGCGCCGCATTTCTTCCGCTTTAGAAAGGTGATAGATCAACCGATAGTCCAAGTCGGCTAACCGGGCTGCATTGGCCTGTTTGCGCTGGTTGGCTAAGGCCGTCAGTGTTTCATCAATCCGGTCATTGGCCGTTTTCTTCTTCTTTTCCGGTAAGGCTGCCAAGTTGTTATTGGCCACTTTCTTGATCGTAATGGGCATTGGGAAGTCCGTCTTGGCTTCCTTCAATGCCCCCACCAAGTACTCGCCCTCAGACTTAAACAGCTGCATCGGCAGCATCTGCATCGATTCAGTCAATTCACCGTTGTTGCCGCTATTGTTCGTATCATAACCCGTCCAGTTGGCGATGGTGAAACGCGGTGTTTGACCGACAAAACTGATGTCGTGATAATTATCTGTCGTCCCCGTTTTACCCGCTGTATACGGATAATTGTTCAAGGCGGCGGCCTTGCCCAGGCCATTCTTCAAGACGCCTTGCATGGTATTGATCATCATATAACTGGCATTGGCCGAAAAGACACTCTTCTTTTCATGTCCATTCTGGAAAACAGTCCGGCGATTGTAGCTGTCATAAAGGGTCGTCAAGTTACTGGGCGCAATGAACTCGCCGCCGCGGGCAAAGGTGGCATAAGCCCCTGCCATTTCAGTGGTATTGGTCCGGAAACTGCCCAAGGCCATTGCCGGACCATTGGCCAGATCCGCCGGGGTGATGGCGGAAAACTGCATTTGCCCCAGTTTCTCATAATACGACTTCTGAGTATCCTGAGCGGCCAATTGATAGGCCACCGTATTCACGGAATCCTCCAGGGCATGGCGAACAGTCATATTGCCCCGGTAGCCGGCATAGTAGTTTTGCAAAGGCTGGCCGTTGACGTTAGTGACCGCCCGGTCCACCACGTTGCTCATGGGCGTATAACCGCGACTGAACGCTTCGGCATAGGCCACGATCGGCTTGGCTGTGGACCCAAACGGCCGGGCAGACAAGGCCCGATTGACTTGGTCGTTTTGGGTCGAGCGGCCCCCCAGAATGGCGATCACGTCACCGGTCTGATTATCCACCACGGTACTGGCCAATTGCGGCTGCAGCCGGCCCTGACTATCTTTAGCAGTGTATGGTGCATACAACTGGTTGGCCAATTGCTCCACCTTTTGCTGAATCCCCATGTCAATGGTGGTATTGATCACGTAGCCGCCATTCAAAATCTGAGCATAGTCTTGCTGATACAGATTATTATATTGCGCATTGTAATTTTGTTGCGCCTTGGCATCCTTGAAACCATACTGAAAAGTAAACCCACTGGCCGACATCAACGCCTCCGTGGCATTGGTCAACGCATAAGACACGGCATAATTATCTGTAATATTGGCGTTTTGATTGGTGTTGGTAATATTCAGGCCCAATGGTTTGGTCGATTCTTGATCGAATACTTTTTTACCAATCAGTCCCTGCTGCTCCCACACATACAGGACCGTATTGCGCCGATTACGGGCACCGGTGGCATTGGCTAACGGATCATACAATGTGGGATTATTAGGAATTCCCACTAACAGAGCGATTTCCGCTGGTGTCAGTTGTTTTTGATCCTTATTAAAATAAAACTTGGCTGCACTGCCGATTCCAAATTGACCATGACCAAAGTAAGTATCGTTAAGATAGAACTCCAGAATATTCTGCTTGGTAAATCGCTTCTCGATCTCCTGGGCAATCACCATTTCCCGAATCTTCCGCATCGGTGACTGGCTCTGGTCCTGGAGTACATCGTTCTTTACCAACTGCTGGGTCAAAGTGGACCCGCCCTGAATCTGGCGACCCCGGGCGTAGCTGAATACAGAACGCAGCACGGCATAGGGATCGACCCCATGATGCTGATAAAAGCGGCGATCCTCCACAGCCACCAACCCTTTGACGATCCCCGGATTGATATCCTTATACGCCAAATAAATCGGCTGATTGGGCGACAGCGTCCGAATCACCTGACCATTTCGATCCTTCACCACCGTCGGCTGCTTCGGGGCAAAGTCCTCCTTCTTCACGGTGGCCGCAATCGTATATCCATCCGTCACCGCCTGCTTCACCTGACCGCCATACTTGGCCCAAGCCACGCCAACCACAGTCACCACGATGATCAGCAGTGCCAAAAGCACACCAAAAAAGATCTTCCAATGAAGTGCCCCATAATTGTTAGA
>NZ_AZEC01000017.1 GCF_001435585.1 Schleiferilactobacillus perolens DSM 12744 | reverse complement strand
GGTATCCTCGCTGTTTTTGGATGAAAGAAAAGCACTGCAGGAGGCGTAGTATGACCACTTTAACAATCACTTTGACAGCCGCCCAAACCACCGTGACGCTGCCGGCTGAACAGGGTCAAATTGTTTTTTCTAAAGAAAAACTGGCTCTGCCCGCCCATGGCGTCCAAATACCGGTGCAGGCTGGACATTTAGCCCCAATGGCAGAAACCGCCGCCGAATACATCACGATCACCCTACCCTGGGCCACTGAGCCGACGTATGTCGAACGCTTTTTACAGGCTCGGGCAGAAGGTGCAGCGTTGGCGCTCCCTGCCAATCAAGAAACCGGCTTAGCCGACTATTTGCAATTGCTGGATCAATTACTGACTCGCTTTGGCATTCAGTCTGGGCCCGCTGCAACACCTAAGCCCACGACCAAAAAGCCGATGAAGGCCCGCCACCGGTTCGATAAAGCATTGGTCAATGAGCCGTTTCATGTGGCCCGCAACGGCAGCAGGGCCACTGTCTACTGGACGAAACGTAACGAAATGACAGTCAAGACGGGGGCCACATTGACCACCGAGCTGCCGCTGAATCGGGATGGCTCATTGCGCTATGGCACGAAATACGGTCAAAAATTACGGGACGATCACGCCGCAGCCATTGCCGATCATCGCACCACAGCAGACGTCCATTTGCGCAGTGTCAACGAAGTGGGTCTGTTCCTATATTTTGGCGACACCAACGGCTGGCTGGAATTGATCAATGACCGGGGCCAAACGTTAGACGAATTGACCCGGGTGGATTAGCCGCCAATGTTGACAGAGCAACGTTTTACTCCTAAAGTCAGGGTGTTACATATTTTTGCACTCATTTGCTGAAAAAATTTTGGGAGATGCTCAGAGAACATGGCAGAAACACTGATCAGCGCCCTGCTGCCGATTGTGGTCACATTATTCATCGGTTGCTTTGCGGCGTGGCACAAGGACTTTACAGAACAACAGGCGGACGGCATCAACAAACTGGTCATGACCTACACCTTACCGTTAAGTTTGTTTGGCGGGATCATGACTACTCCGCGGGCTACTATCTTTTCCCATTTAGCCGTCGCCGGGTGGCTGTTGTTGGCCATGGTGGGCGGTTATCTGGCTGCTCTATTCATCGCTCATTTCATCCTGCACCAGGACATCGCCATCTCGACGCTGCGTTCCCTGGCGGTGGCCAGTTCGGCCGTGCCGTTTGTCGGCCCCACGATTCTCGGATCGCTATTTCCCACGCAAAGTGCCCTACTCATTTCCCTGGGTGCGCTAATTATCAATGTGATCCAAGTTCCGATCAGTGTTATTTTGCTCAGCGGCAGTGCGCATGAGCAGGCGTCGATTGGGGAGAATTTACTGGCAGCCGTCAAGAAACCGGTGGTGTGGGCCCCGATTCTAGCCTTCATCATTGTTCTGTGCGGCGGTCAACTTTCCCCTGCCTGGGCCAAGAACTTCACTGTCTTGGGCAGCGCCACCGGCGGCCTGGCCCTCTTCGCTTCTGGGGTCATTCTGTTCTCTAGAAAACCGATTCTCTCCTTGCCGGTTTGGATCAATACGCTGAGTAAAAATATCTTTTTACCGCTCATTATGTTCGGCTTGATGGTGTGGGCCCATACACCGACCCATATTCTCAATATGTCGTTGATGGCAATTAGTATTCCCACCGGCGCGATTGGCACGATTTTAGCTAGTCAGTACCACAAGGCTGAGCAGGAGATGGCGTCGAGCCTGTTCCTGAGCACAGTGCTGTCGGTCTTCACCATGGGCTTCATTATTATCATGCGCAATATCTAATCCGCAGCACTAAAAAAAACGAGAGGCTTGTGTCTCTCGTTTTTTTTAGTGCTGCGTGAGTTCGTCTTGAATTTTCTGGATACTAGTCACAAAAGGTGCGGTGGGTTCCAAGTTATTTTGAGCTAGCCGCTCTTCCCACCAGTGATTCCGAATAGCGATGATAGTGGGCAGTAACTTCTTCCCTGTCGCCGTGATAGTCACAATATTGGCAGTGCGGTTCGTGGGCGATACGGCTTTGGTCAGAAAGCCAAGAGACGCCAATTTTTTAGTTTCCCGGGTAATTTGGCCTTTATCAATAATCAAAGCATGGGCCAAGGTAGATTGGGTGCTGGGACCATGTTGAGCCAGGTATAACAAAATGTACGCACTGGTGGGATTCAAGCCCAGTTGGTCATACTGCTGCTTGGTGTCCCGTAAAAACGCTCGGTGAATCACCGAAAACGCCTGGGCAATATCGCCCGGAAATGTGTTACGTGCCATTGCTTTCACTCCCATCATCTCAATCTCACCTTTATTGTAGGCATTAACCGCTTTATTGAGCAAGTTTAACTGATGGGTGTTGACAATGCAACGTCTCTGTTCTATTGTTGTATTGTCAACATTAAGTGTTCTATAGGACATTAATTTTTAGGAGATGACCTGATCCATTGGCTGAGGCATTAATCAGCTCTTTGCTGCCCATTGTGGTCACTCTGTTTCTTGGATTCTTCGCCGGTTGGCGGAAAGACTTCGGGGAGCAGCAGGCGGGCAGTTTAAATAAATTAGTTATGAACTACACCTTGCCGTTAAGTTTATTCGGCGGCATTATGACCACCCAGCGGGCGTCTATCTTTTCCCACTTAGCCGTGGCTGGTTGGCTCTTAGTCGCCATGGTTGGCGGCTATCTGGTCGTCGTGCTCATTGCCCGGTTTCTGTTACATCAATCCACGGCTTTAGCCGCGCTGCGGGCAATGGCGATTGCCGGGCCGGCCATCCCATTCGTGGGGCCGACCATTCTGGGGTCACTTTTCCCCAGTGAAAGTGCCTTGCTGATCTCATTGGGCGGCTTGATCATGAATATTGTGCAAGTCCCCGTTACTGTGATCATGCTTTCCACGGCCAGTCAGCAGCATACTTCCGTGGGAGCAAATCTGTTAGGCGCTATCAAGAAACCGGTGGTCTGGGCGCCAATCCTAGCCTTTATCATCGTATTGTGCGGTGGTCAGTTGTCACCGGCGTGGGCCAAGAACTTCACCGTCCTCGGCAGTGCAACCGGCGGTTTGGCCCTCTTCTCTTCCGGGATCATTTTATTCACCAAACAGCCAAAACTGTCTCTGCCCGTCTGGGTCAACTCTTTGGCTAAGGACATCGTCTTACCCGCAGTCATGTTCGTCATTATGTTAGCGGCGCATACGCCTACATCAATTTTGAACATGTCCCTCATGGCGATTAGTATCCCCACCGCCGCCATTGCCACGATTTTTGCCAGCCAATATCATACGGCCGAGCAAGAAATGGCGTCCACTTTGTTTCTGAGCACCATTCTTTCCGTGGTCACGATGGGCTTCATAATCGTCGTCCGCAGTATTTAAGTTTTTGGAGGTCTTTAAATGGAAACTGCGAAACAAATCGTTAAAGTACTGGAGAACCGGAACGTCAAATACGTCTTCGGTATTCCCGGCGAAGAAAACATCCATCTCGTGGATGCCATCAATCAATCTGATAAAATTCAATTCATTTTGGTCCGTCACGAACAAGGGGCTTCCTTCATGGCGGAAGTTTACGGTCGCTTGACTGGCCAACCCGGTGTGGCCACTGCCACATTGGGACCAGGCGCCATCAACCTGCTATTAGGGGTGGCCGATGCCCAAACTAACTCTACCCCGCTGATTGCCATTACCGCTCAGGGTGGTTTGAACCGCATTTATAAGGAATCCCATCAAGTGATCGATCTGCGCGCCATGTTCCAACCGATCACCAAGTGGTCCACCAACATTTACACTGCCCAATCTACTTCTGAAGTGATTACCAAGGCCTATGATAAGGCCGTCAATGGTCGGCCGGGGCCGGTTTATGTGGGAATTCCTCAGGATGTGGAAGAACAGGATACCGGCAAACAATTGATTGCCAATCCGATGCCTGCTGAAAATAATGCGCCCCGCACCGAAGAAATCAATGCCGCGGCTCAGGCCATTCGCCAAGCTAAACACCCGGTGGTATTGGCCGGTAACGGGATTATCCGCGGCCATGCCTGTGACGCCATGCGCCAGTTAATGGATGCGACCCATCTCCCCGTCGCCACCACCTTCATGGGGAAAGGCGTCGTGGACGACCGTTCCCCTTATGCCTTGGGTGTCGTCGGCTTCATGGCGCATGACTATGAAAACTTTGCATTTGACCAAGCAGATCTGATTATTTCGATTGGTTATGGTCTGTCTGAATTTAATCCCGTCAAGATTAATCCAGAGGGTAAAACACCGATTATCCACTTGAACACTTTCACTGAGGATACTGATGAACATTATCCCGTGAAGATTAATATTGTGGCGACATTAAAGGAAAGTATTCCCGCATTGACTAAGGCTTTAGCAGGTTATCAGGCACCTGCCTTACAACCCGCAATCAAGCAAGCCGTCACTAATGAACTGGCTCAGGGTGCTGCAGACAGTGATGCGCCTTTGACCCCGCAACAAATCGTCAGTGCGACCCGTGAAGCCGTCGATGATCAAGGGGTCGTCTTAGTCGATACCGGCGCCTTGAAGATGTGGATGGCTCGCCTGTATCCCACTTACGCGCCAAACACTTGTCTGATCGACAACGGCTTGTCCACTATGTCCTGGACTTTACCCGGAGCGATTGGTGCCAAGTTGGCTGAACCGAATAAGCATATTCTATCTGTTATGGGCGATGGCAGCTTCATGATGAACTCACAGGAACTGGAAACCGCCGTTCGCTACCATGTACCGATGACCATCCTGTTATGGGTCGATAAGGCCTATGGGTTGATCAAGTGGAAGATGGATATGGAAATGGGCCACCATTCTGAGGTCGATTTCAATAATCCTGATTTCATCCAATACGTATCTTCATTTGGCGCCAACGCTCATCAGGTGACAAGCCGCAGCGATCTGGTTTCATCTCTGCGCGACAGCATGACCAAGGATAACGGTGTGAATGTCATCATCGCGCCGGTCGACTATCGTGAAAACATGAAACTAATCAATAAATTGGGCAAGGTCACGATTTCTCTTTAAAATATCCCTCATAATTTAATTGCAAAAAGCAGGGCTTGATGGTCCTGCTTTTTGCGTCAACGCTTTCCTTGTGCCATTTTTCCATCAATGATACCCTTAAAGGAAAGGAGTTTTGTTTATGCGCTACGATACCGGTGAATATCCTAAGAATGTTGATCCCAAACGAGTCAAACGGCTCAAACTTTTGAGTAAGGTTGCGACCATCACTTGTATTTCCATGTATGTCTCTTACATTCCTCAGATTATTGCCAACTTTTCGGGTAATCCCGTCTCTCCAATCCAACCCCTCGTGGCTATGATCAACGCCTGCTTGTGGGTGGCTTATGGCTGGTTTAAGACGTACAAGGATTGGCCGGTCATTATTTCCAACTTGCCCGGCATCGTCTTTGGCTTGGTGACCGTGGTAACTGTCTATATCCACTAACAATTAAAATAATAGAGCGATTCAATCACTTCCTTTATGGAAAATTGATTGAATCGCTCTTTTGTTACAGCCCGTTAGTCACCAACCACGTAATTTCACCCGTATACTGGCCCACACTGATGGCAGACCGGTTGGCATCAGTAATCAACAACCGCGGCCCAGCAATTTGGTTGGCCCCCGTCTGCGGGCTGCCGGTTTTCCACCAGGTATTAGAAATATTGAAAGTGTTGGTGCTGTTATCTATGTTGACGTAAACGATCGTACCAGCGGCCAGCGAATCAATGGTGCCGTTGGTGCGCTGATACCCGAGGGCATCGGTTAAGATCTTACCGGTACTGCTGGTCAGTGGCTTGGTGGCCTGGGCCGCCACTTGGAAGTTCTTATTCGTCGTCGTTTGATTAGTGACCGTTAATTCCCCAGTCATCTTGGCAATTGGATAGTTTCCGCTAAGCACGGTGAGGGGCTGCTCGCCAAAATCAATCTGGGGCACTGTGATAGCGATTAGCCCGGCGGCATGCTTTTTGTAATAGTACTTGATATCGATTGTATCCGATGAAGACCTCAGCTCTCCTTGACCATTACCGGGCAGTCGAGATTGGTCCAAATCGTACCGGGTCGCGCCGCTGATGACGGTTAAGGGCGGGTGCCCTTGGAGATTATCCGCCGCCGTATCCAGAATGCTGGGACTGCCGGTGGCGAAATTGTTAAAGTTATATGGATCCGGCATAATACCGGTTTTTACCACCGGGTTAGCCACTGCCGCACCCGCAGTATTTTGCAAGCTAAGCAGTTGGCCAGTATCGTCCAGCAAGTGAATGTTGGCTTTCGCCGGCTTATTTACCGCGACTTGCACCACGTTGGACACTAAGGGCACATCCTGTTTGTACGGATCGTCAACCGTACTGTTGTCAGGGGTATCAATGGCGTAAATGTACACGGTGTGCTGGCCGCCATCGGTAAGCAGCTTAAGATCAGCGGGATCGGTAATTTGCCCAGCAAAGTCCAGATAGTCCGTATGCGGCGGCTTAGTGGCATACTGGGCATTGAACAGGACTTTCTTATTGGCAATATTAGCGGCATTACCGGTGGTCACAGGAGTGCCGTCCACCTGATAATAAACCGTCGCTCGATTACTATTGAGGTCAAACACACCACCCGGAATGGCCGCGGTGGATGATCCTGCCGGGATGTGCTGGTAATCGCTGTCCGCCCGAACGGTGGGGGCCGTTCCCATATTGAGCGCCGAGTTGAAAGACATGTCGAAGGATTCGCCATCTTTGAATGAGCCTACCTGGCTGGGAGACCACTTCATGATGATGGCAGAATCATCCGGCGGGACGCCGCTGCCGGTGACAGCGCCACTACCAAAAATCACTTCATCCGCCTTGGCATCGGCCTTGCCGGCGTCACCTTTACCCTCTGGGCCGGCAAAGACGGGATAGCCATCGGGATAGTTGCCGCCGGTACCGTCTATATCACCAATCATTGACTGATACGTGTTGAGCCCATTTTCTGTGACATACATATTTATCCGGGCGGATGTATCACCTGGAGATGTTGCCACGGTTGGCTGGAAAAGTTGCATCCAGTGAGTACCGCTCCAACTATCCGGTCCGTTGATGCTATTGAAGTTAAATTGCATGGAATAGGGTGATTCCAGAGTCGGGGAGCGGAAATACACGCCTTGAGGTTTGCCTTGACGGGGACCGTCCTGCGCAATAGCTGAATAATACAAAGGTGCATTGTCCGTGGTCCCTATTTTTACATCAAATTGACGGCCAAAATAAATACCAGTTAAATCTTGTCCACTGATATTAGTCACGCGTTCCCCCATCATCATCTGACGACCATCACTACTCGGCTGCAACTGGCTTTGAACATGTACAGCCAGAGGGCCGTTTTTTATGCCAAGCATTTGCAGATAATACGTATTTTTGATGTAGCCATCATACTCTAGATGAATAATCTTTGAATCGGTACTGTCTGGATACATTCGGATGTGTTTAATATCGTCAAACTGGATTAACGGTGAATATTTATCGCTCGGTGGCTTAGAACCGCTGGAACTACCCGTCCAAGGAAGCCATGGTGCGCGCGCAAAACCGATTGCCAGGCCCCCAGAACTATATAGGTTGGTAAAATCAGTCACGCTGTTTCTTGCCGGTGCGTTGGTTGGGAACATCGAGTCTGATTCCCAAAGTGAATTAACCGCAGAGCCATTCTTGAGCAAATTGAAATTAGGTACATCAATAGAGTTGGTTAACTGGGTCAAATCATAGTTACTGTGGGTCGTTGCCTGATTTGATCGATACACACCATACATGTAGCGTAGACTTAAATCGTTACCCAATGGCAATTCGGCGGAAGCTCGGGTAATCTCTGGTCGCCATAAATTAAAAGTAATCTGCATCGTCTTCTGATTTTTTGCGACATTAAAAATCACTTTTTTACCGTTATATGGCAAGGCGGCGGGATTGACAACAGTCAGGGTCAGACTGGGAGGCGTTTGCCCACTCCCCCAACTGTAGCTGAGTTTAAAATCCGTCGGTTTCAGATCCGATGAGGCCTGCCAAACAAAATCACTCAGTGAAAGCCCGGTTAACTCATTGGCGGTAAAACTGCCCCGATCAATGGTTCGCGCCGGGCTAGTCAGATTGTAAACATCCCCCGCGATTTTCGTGGGTAAAAGGCCTCCTGGTGCTACCCCATCAAACGCCACCCCCGCGGGAATGATTGGCACCGCCGTACTGCCGGTATCAAAATAAGCAAACGCCTTACCACTATCCGAGGGCGCAATATCCAAATATGTGACGCCTGGCGTGGCTGCTGGCGTCACAGCTAACGGCGCTGCTGGCGCGGCCAAGTTGTTTTGACTGAATTGACTCCCGTTAACCGCCTGCATCAGTGCACCGGCGTCCATCTCCGGGTGCACTGTTTGACGGCAACCCAATAAACTCATCCGCGGTATACGCTGTTCCCACCACTGCCTGCTGGGCCCACTCTGGCGCCACTGAATCGGCGTGCACTGTGTTATTTTGTAACACACCAAAAAGCATTCCCCCGAATACCAATAACAGCGCAAAGAAATGTAAAAAGTATGTATGTTTACGTCTCACGGCCTTCTACCCCCTTGCTGAAAGGCCAAATGTCAATATTGTTATGCTCACTTATTAACAATTTCACTGTTATTATATCATTTCTTATTCCCACAAGGAAACGTTTGCGAATACGAAACAAAATCCTGACATGTTATTTGCACTCCACCATCAGATTGGCGACAATAGTCTTATCTTAAGGTTTGGAGGAAGTAAAACATGACACAAATGTGGACCTATGGATATTTTGGCCACCATACCAGCAACCAGTTCGACTGGGTGGGTTATATCATCACCGGAATTGTTTTAGTCATCACGATTATTCTGTTACTGAACTATCTGCGCCACCGGAATAACGCTCGGAATCGGGATTTATTAATTCTGTCCTTGCTGGTTGCAGCATTGTCCGTCACTATCCAGATCAGCGATCTGCAATATAACTACCAGTTGACCAATAGCAACAATAATAATTCCCTGGTTATGATGGAATTCATGCGCCATGTGGCCAAGGATAAGAAGGTAACGGCCAGTCAAGTTGCGGCCAATCAGACTTCACTGGGAGCCGGATTGGTGGTCAAAGTCGCCAGTGATTATTATCAGGTGACCTTCAACAACGATAACGCCATTACCAGCTACACGCTGACAAAAACAAAGTTACTGAATCGCAAAATACAATTAATCAAGGAATAAGGGGACGCCATTATGGATATCGATTATTTTGAACTGTTTGTTAAATTGGCCCTGGGATTTGCGGCCTTCGTTTTACAAATTTCATTGGCCGGGCGCGGCAACTTAGCGCCCTCTAACGCTATTGATCAACTGCAAAACTTTGTCTTGGGCGGAATCATCGGGGGAATTCTTTACAATCCGAGTATCACCACGCTGCAATTTTTCATCGTGCTGCTGATTTGGAGCACCATCGTCTTTGGCGCCCGTTTCCTCGCCAACCACAACAACCTCGCCCGCCGCATCTTGATCGGTCAGCCCCACACGATTGTGCATAATGGCAAAATCGATACCGACTTTGCCACCCGGGCTGGTATTTCGGCCCAAGAACTGGCCTTTCAGTTGCGCCAGCATGGGGCTAGTAACTTGGAGAAAGTCAAAAGGGCCGTCTTGGAGACCAACGGCACTTTGACCGTGACCTTACAAAACGACCCAACAGCGTACTATCCTGTGATCCTAGACGGCCAGGTAGACGAAGATGCCTTAGACATCATCCACCGCGACCGGGACTGGTTAGATACCCAGCTAGAATCCCACCATATAGAAATGTCCCATGTGTACATGGCAATATATCAAGATAATCAGCTGCAAATCACGCAATATTAACTCACTCCGCGTATATCAAAAACGAGGGGTTGAGGCCAAATCTTCCCGGATGCGCCTGTGCCAAAGCTGCCCATCAGGAAGGATTTTGTCCCAACCCCTCGTTTTTCTGTTTTTAATATTGCAACGACTTAATTCCTGATCGCTCTGCAAACATTGTCAAAAACCGGTCGATGTTATGTGGGTGGGATGTTTCCAGCCACAGGCTTAATTTGACCTCGTTTTTCTCCTCATCACGACGCATATCCAGGTTAGTCACATGAATATGAAAATCATGCAGCTGGGCACGAATCGCTTTGATTTCCAGTTCGTTTTGCACCATGACAATGGTCACATGCTGTGTGTCCATCTTTGGCACAAATGGCAGCTGGCGGTGCAAGATGATCTGAATCAGCAGCACAATGGCGGTCGTCGCCACACCAACGATGTAAAGCTTGGCGCCGATCGCCATCCCGACCGCAGCGGTCGCCCATAGCCCAGCGGCGGTGGTTAACCCATTAATGCCGGAACGCCGGACCAAGATTGTGCCGGCACCTAGAAAGCCAATCCCAGTCACAATTTGGGCCGCGATCCGCGAGGGGTCCAGCGTAATGTTTTGCGTCCGCATTAAATCGAAGAACCCATATTTAGACACAATCATCACCAGGGCAGAACCCACAGCGACGATCATGTGCGTCCGAATGCCGGCCTCTTTCAACCGGTTGGTTCGTTCATAGCCGATGGCGAAGCCGCAAAGACTCGCCACGAGCAATCGTAAAATTAATTCGAGTTGTTGTACCCAATCCATGACGGTGATCTTACCTCTTCGCATATTTAGATAGAGAGAGGGTAACCAGCATCGTCTTGATTCCTCAATTGACCGAAGAATCAAAACAACCCCAGCGCCCTCTTTTCTTCAATAAACCAGTTTAGCCCAACCTTATCCACAACTCAAATGCACTTATCCCCTGTTCCTGTGGATAAGTATTTGGGCAATGTCCATATATGGGGGCGGTATTATGTTTGTCCCCTATATGTGTGTTGGCTAAAATCGAGCCAATTTTTTTCGCTAACCATTTTCCACATGGTAAAAATCGTTCGATTCAATTTTTTTGTTGCGTTCCACACTCGTTGGGGCCGTATGTTTCACGAGATTTCGAACAAATGTTTTCCACAGTTATCGACAAGTTATGCACACTGTGGATAACTTACTCACAACCCCGCAAAACCAAGTTATACACACAATCCACAGACTTATCCACAGGTTGACCAATTTATCCTCCACCGGTCTTTTGACCCTTGACATTGCCACTTCTTAACATTAACGCGATATTTACAATATTATTACGTAATAAACGAACGTTCGCCTGTAAGATGGCCGTCTTGCGACCGTTTTCCCGTGGAACACGGATATTTCCTATGTTTCACGACATGAAGAATTCTGGAAATAGTTGTGCACAAGCACCGGTATTCCCGGGAAATATTTCCCAGACAATTCTCGCCTGGGCTAAACCTGTGCAAAACTGTCTATTCAGTCGGGAGCACCGACCTCGCCTATTTGATTCGATCAAAGGAGAAGACGCAAAAAAGAACCGGCTATCATGATGATAACCGGTTCTCCCCTTATCCGCTTACCGCTTAATTACGGGCGGATGAACTACTGCTGCTACTGTTCTTCTCGACTTGACTCTGCGTCTCGCTCAACGTGACTGT
This sequence comes from Schleiferilactobacillus perolens DSM 12744, assembly GCF_001435585.1. Classification (GTDB taxonomy): domain Bacteria; phylum Bacillota; class Bacilli; order Lactobacillales; family Lactobacillaceae; genus Schleiferilactobacillus; species Schleiferilactobacillus perolens. Next base: position 41,358 of record NZ_AZEC01000017.1, on the reverse strand, counting down.
GGCAGTCTGTTTGTTACTGCCGCGGTAGTACGTGACCGTCACCTTATCGCCCACACTGAAGTTGTACAGTGCCGTATGCAATTGGGCCACGGAGCTGATGGCCTTACCGTTCAGGGCGGTAATTACATCATAAGCTTTCAAACCAGCGGCGGAAGCCGGTGTATTCTTATCCACGCTGCCGATGACGACCCCTTCAGTCAGGCTGGCTGGAATCTTCAGCTGACTGCGGATCTTAGAATTATCGACAGTACTCAGATCAATGACCCGCACACCCAAGGCTGGCCGAACGACTTTACCATTCTTCACTAACTGGTTGATAATCTTCACCACTTCGTTACTGGGAATGGCGAAGCCCATGCCTTCAACGGCTGTGCCATCGTTGCTTTGAGCCAGCTTCATGGAATTGATCCCGACGACTTGACCCTCCGCGTTCACGAGCGGACCACCAGAATTACCAGGATTGATGGCGGCATCAGTTTGAATCACCGTTGCTTGACCTGTCGTCTGACCGCTGGAATTGGTAATGTCCACGGTCCGACTCTTAGCAGAGATGATCCCTTGGGTCACTGAAGTCGCGTATTCGCTGCCCAGTGGCGAGCCAATGGCAATGACTGGTTCGCCAGGGGTGACAGCGTCCGAGTTGCCAAATGTAGCGGTGCCCTTGACATACTTCGCATCGATGGTCAGTACGGCCAAATCGGTCAGTTCATCGGTCCCAACTAGTTTTGCCGTGACCTTCGTGCCGTCACTCATGATGACTTGTAAGGAATCGGAGCCCTTAACAACGTGATAGTTCGTGACGATGTAGCCCTTACCGTTTTGATTGGCATAAATGACGCCAGAACCTTCGCCGTACTCTTCTAGGCTATCATTGGACTTGCTGGAACTGGAACTGCTGTCATCCCCGAAAAGACCAGCAAACGGATCAGAACTACTGCTACTGCTTTGTTTTTGTAAATTCACCACGGAAACCACGGCATTTTTATTCTTAGAAAACGCCTTGGACATGGTAGTTGTATTCTTCATCGTGACATTGCTGACTTGGGTTGTCCCCGCAGTAGAAGAATTGGTCACCGCACTGGAAGTATCCGTATTTTGATTATGCAGCTGGTAACTGATCCCGCCATAAGCAATACCACCACCGACTAACGCCGATACCAACGCAATGACCGCTGTTTTCCAAAGGCCATTACCCCGTCTCTTCCGCGGCGGCTGACCGTTGCCATTATTATTATTCACTGGCCGCATTGGGCGTTGATCCGGTGATTGATTCGGTTGTTCGTTACTATTATTAAATTGGTTATTATCCATGATCGTCACAGGCCTTGTCAGACACCAAGACCTAACCCCTCCTTCTCTCATATCATTTTACAAATCCAGTATATCGTTCATATTTGAAAAAATTACGAACAATGTGTTGTTAGTCTGTGCAAATTTTTGATAGAAATGTGATGTTGCCGCGGCTTTTTACCCATATCTTAAATTGTGAGCAAAGGCACCGCCACTAATGGATCTGTATCGTGAATGTGAAAGTCGTGTTCCACCGCAAAATCGTGTTTCGCCATGGTCTCGGCCACTGTCATATGGGCCAAGGACTTCATATTGTTTTCTTGACTCAGATGACCCAAGAAAATGTTTTTGGTGTCGTTGCCCACCACATCGATCAACGCCTGCGCACCGTCCATATTGGATAAATGTCCGGTATCACTCATGATACGTTGCTTCAACGGCCACGGATAGCCACCTTCTCGCAACATTTCGGTGTCGTGGTTGGCTTCAAATAAGTAACAGCTAGCATCCTTGATGACGCCTTCGACTTGTTCCGAAACATAGCCAGTGTCCGTAATAATCACGAAGGACCGGCCATGGTGATGGAATTCGTAGAACTGGGCCGCGGCTGCGTCATGGGAAACACCGAAACTGACCACATCTAAATCGCCCAGAGACAGCGTCGTGCCCATGGGGAACAGCTGGCGTTGACCGACGGGGACGTTACCTATTTTATGCCCCATAGCCTGCCATGTGGGTTCGTTGGCATAGACATTGATCTGCGGGTAACGGCGGGCTAATACACCTACGCCGCGGATGTGGTCGCTGTGTTCATGGGTGACAAAAAGGCTGTCCACCTCTTTAAGGGTGCGGCCAATGCTTTCCATCAATAGTTCCACTTTTTTGCCGGATAGACCGGCATCGACGAGTACTTTGTGTTGTGGTGTTTCAATGTAGGTCACATTGCCGGTGGAACTGCTGGCGAGTGGACTGACCCGGAAATAATCTAAACTGTGTAACACTTGCGTCACTTTTTGCCGACCCCTTATATCGAATTTTCAGTTATAGCGTAACATATTTTTGGTGCGGGTTTCGTATCTGACAGCTTGGTGGGCCGTGCCAATGCTGCGCAATCTCCGCATTGGCACTAGCTAAGTCAGGATGCTCCCGCTTTCACCCTAATAAAACGGATTTTAATCATCGCTATCCGAAGCAGTGGCATTACTGTTGTCGCTCTTGAGGACGGCGCCGGTGAAGGCGTTGACGCGTTTGATGCTGACAACTTTGGTGTTGCGGTTTTCGATGCCGACGTACCAGACCGGGATGTAGATGGTGCTGCCTTTGGCGTCTAGGAGCCAGCCGTAAGCGAGCTTTTCCCAAAGAATCTTGGAGTTGGTGGGAATTTCGCTGTAGGTATAAAGGAGCATGACGGCCTCTTGGGCGCTCTTGGTTTGGTCCATTTCCTGCAGCTTGATCAGATCATTGATGTAAGTCTGGGTATAGCCAGTCACCCAACCGCTGCGGATTTGGAAGACCAGTTGACCATGGCTGTCCATTATGAGATTGCCGTCCACCTTCTGGGCAAAGACGGCCCGGCTAGAGTCGGACACCTCAGGAACGTATTGATAAGAATTGGCGAAGAGCACGTTGCCACTGGTTTTCATCCAGTCTTGCAGGACTGCTTTACGGTTTTTGGCAGTCACTTTAAAAGGATCGTTGAGTTTAGAAATCAAGGTCATTTGCGAAGAATCCAGCGAGACTGTTTGGCCCATTAGCTTGTGGGCATTGGCTTGCAGATCCGTGTTGGGACGGCTGGCCAAGTAATAGCCGGACCCGCGTTTGGTCCCTTGATCACTGTCAATAGAGATGTTGTCCTCTCGCAGTTCTTGGGCAAAACTCGCCGGTGTCGTCGTGGCCGTGCGTGAGGAGACTTGGGTTTTATTGGATTGCCACGAGAAGAACAGGAAGAAATCCAGCGCAATGAATACAATGAGGAAAATTCCTTCGATTTTGCGAAAATCCATTTATTTCACCCCCGAGGTGTCTGCTTCTTGCTGGACGCGATCCACGGCATTGGCTTGGGCATTGGAGAGCGCGTGCTTCTGGGCACTATCGTCGGCATCTGTCACTGTGTTGGGGTCAGTCTTTAACCAAGTCGCATAGGACTGCCACTGACCGTAGTAACGGACATAGTATGTGGGGATTAGATCCACCACTTGGTCGGTTTGTTTATCCATTTGCCAACGATACCCCAACTGAATCCGCTCAATTCGATTGCGGTGGTAACCCTGTTTCACCAACGTATCGATCACATTTTGAGTCGGCTGGACAGCGATCGCCGTTTGATCGGAGGGCACTGGTACCTGCAAATTACTGTTGGCAAAACTGGCCTCCAGTAAACCCGTGGAATCGCCGGGAGTGATTTGTACGGCGCCCCGAGTGGTTTGTTGAAAGACGGGGAAGCCTTCTACATAGTTCCGGAAAGAAATCGACCCCGTGTTGTCATCGTAGGAAAAATACCGAATATTGCGCAGTGTGATGCCGACTTGTTTCAATGTCTGGAAACTGTTCTCCAGTTTCTCCGTCATCGTCTTGGCTTGCTTCTTACCATACTCTGAATAGGTCACCAAATGACCGCTCTTAGCGACGTTGAGTTTTTGACTGCCAGAAGTATATTCTGTGCCATCGCTGTCTGAACGGGACTTGATGCTGCTGGAATCGACTTTGCCCATCAAGTTATTCACAAATTCATTGTCCGGCGTGTAGGCGACCAAATAGCTATAGGGATTCATTCTGAATGATTCCGTGAACAGCATTTGGACGGTTTTGTTCATCGCAATGTATTTCACCGGGACAGTAAAATCAGCGCCCTTTACCAATTTGGTCAAAGTACTATAATTGCCCTTCACCTTTGCCTGGCGAATGGTATCTGTTTTGTCGTTCATAAACGTCAGGGTAAGTTGATCCTTACCCTGCGCTACACTGAGCCGATCAAAAACAAAGTCACTAGCAGATTGTTTGACCTTTTGTTTAAAGGTGTCCGCAAATAACTGCCAGGTGATGCGGTCAGGATAAATCATCATGATGGTGTTCTTCTGATTGATTCGTTCCACATAATCCTTGGTATTCAACTTGGTGGGATCACCAATCTTGGCCAATGACCATTTTGCCATCTGTTTTTGCAGATTCGACATGAGATTGTTTTTACGGTTGTAAACTAGTTTTTCCGTGTCATCGTTGTGATAAATCACCCGAATCGGCAAATAGACGTCGCCCAAACTCTGCATCGTATCCGTTTGGACAGCGTCGGCATTGCTGTTGACATCCTGGGTGGGGCGGTTGAAGACCGTGTTATGGGTCATGATCAAATACGTCAGCACAAAGCTGATGGCGACGGCAATGATCAATGTCACCCGCAGCAGAACACTAGACAGTTTCGTCATCCCAGTCACCTCCTGGATCGTATGGTTGATAGGGCAGCGAAATGTAGAAGGTGGAACCCTTCCCTTCAGTACTGTTGACCCAAATTCGGCCGTGGTGGGCCTCCACCACTTCTTTAGAAATGGCCAAACCTAAACCAGTACCGCCCTGTTTACGCGACCGGGCTTTGTCCACCCGATAGAAGCGATCGAATACTTTAGCCAAATCAGCCCGGGGTATGCCCAGCCCTTGGTCGGCAATACTAATCAACACGTGCTCCCGGGAACGGAACAACCGGACGGTGATGGTACCGCCATCGGGGGAATACTTGATGGCATTGTTCATAATATTGTCGATCACCTGAGTCATTTTATCCGTGTCGATTTCTAACCAAATATCCTGTTTAGTCAGATCGCGTTTGATCACGTAATGTTTCTTCGGCGCACCTGAGTCTTCGGCATGTTCCTCATCGGAATGGATCATCATGTCGAAGCGATTGATGATGTACACCAGAAATTCGTTCAGGTTAACGTATTCCAAATCCAGCTTAGCCGTGCCCCGGTCGATCCGGGAAAGGCTGAGCAGATCGTTGATCATTCGGATCATCCGCTCGGTTTCTTCCTGGGTCACTTTCAAAAACTTCGGGGCAATCTTCGGATCTTTCCAGGCGCCGTCGTTCAACGCTTCAATGTAGCTGCGCAAACTGGTCAAAGGCGTCCGTAATTCATGGGAGACATTGGATACGAACTGCTGCTGCTCCCGTTCATTCTTTTCTTGTTCCGTGACATCATGGAGCACACAGACTAGGCCGGAAATAAACCCAGTCTCTCGTTGAATCAAGGAGAAGTAAGCATGCAAGATCAAATCCTTGTCGCTGCGATCGGACATATCCAGGATGATTTCTTGTTGCTTCTCCAGCAGATCCCGTAATGTGTAATCTTCACTGATAGCCAAAACATCCAGGATGGAGCGGCCAATGGTTTCTTCTTCGGTCTTCCCCAAATAGTCCTGGGCGGTGTCGTTGATGATCACGACATTGCCCCGGCGATCGGTGGCGATGACGCCATCTGTCATGTAACTAAGGACACTATCCAAACGTCGCCGCTCGGCTTCCGAGGCTTCCTGGGCTTCTTCCACCCGCACAGACAGGTTGTTGACGGCGACAGCCAGTTGACCCAGTTCATCGTTCCCATAAATCCGCACTTGACCAGAGTAATCGCCCCGGGCCATACGGATGGCCTGTTTCTTCATATCGTCGATGGGTTTGGTGATCGCCCGAGAAATCAAGATGGCAATCAAAGTGCCCATCACGGCGGCGACTAGCGACGCGGCTAAGAAGATTTGGACGATCTTCGTGATGTTGTCAAAGACGGGTTCCATATTGGCTCGGACATACACCACCCCCACTGTGGCATTACTCTCGGCAGTGGGATTGGACAATGGTGTAATGGAGATGTAGTAATTTTGGTTGCGGTTGTCCTGGCTGATCCGTTCCAGCTTACGGTTGTTGTAAATACCCTTTTTTACATCCTGGTCGGTGGAGCGGCGGCCAACGGCATCTTGGTCGTTGACGTTACTGGTACCACGAATGATCCCGCGGTTGTCGATGACCTGGATCTCCGAGATATTGCTCTTGTTGACGTTGGCGATGATGTCTTTGATGGTTTGGTTGGCCTGGGTGGTGTCTTTATTCACCAGGGCGGTGGAAAGTTGACTGGTGACGTAAGACTCTAACTGAATGGAGTCTTCGAAAGTGGAAATGTTTTGTTCTTGCAATTGGCCGACAAAATAAGCCCCGATGACTTCTAGCGTGACGACTAATAGCAGCACAAACACCAGGGCGATTTTGAAGTGAATCGATTGGAAAAGTTTAATTCGTTTGTTCATAGTTTGCTGTACCTACTCCAGCCGGTTCTTTCGTGAGTGGGAACAGTGCCGTGCCAAAGCTGCGCAAGCTTCGGTGGCAGGTGGCTGGAACGCTGTGACGGCGGTTTGAGCCCGCAAAGTGCGCGGTCTCAAACACGCCTAACCACATCAGGGCAAAAAGCGCCCTGTGTGGTTTCCACAGCTGAGCCACCTGCCACCTACGCTTGCTCCGCATTGGCACTAGTCTCCGGCTCCCGCAGTTATATCAGTTACGTCTGTAAACGGGCGCAGCCGACCAGACGCCTGTCTTTATGTCGACGTCTCTAACCGGTCGGCTGTGCCCTTTTTATTCTTCCCCTGGCTTGCGCAGGAAATAGCCGACGCCGCGGCGGGTGACTAGCCATTCTGGTTTGCTGGGGTTGTCTTCGATTTTTTCACGTAACCGGCGGACGGTAACGTCGACGGTGCGAACATCGCCGAAGTAGTCGTACCCCCAGACGGTCTGTAGTAAGTGCTCGCGGGTCATGACTTGGCCGAGATGCTGGGCCAGGTAATAGAGCAGTTCAAATTCGCGATGGGTGAGTTCGATCTTTTCACCGCGTTTCTTGGCAATATAGGCATCGGGCAGGATCTGCAGGTCGCCTACTGTGATTTCTTGAGGGCCTTCGTTTTCTGCCTCCTGGGCGGTGTTAGAAGCGTCCATGCGGCGTAAATTGGCTTTTACTCGGGCAATCAGCTCACGGTTGGAGAAGGGTTTCGTAACATAATCATCGGCACCTAGTTCAAGGCCAAGAACCTTGTCGATTTCAGAATCCTTCGCCGTCAGCATGATAATCGGAGTATCTCGGTCTTTCCGCACTTGACGCGCGACTTCGAGCCCATCAATCTTTGGCAGCATCAAATCCAGCAGAATCAAATCTGGGTTGCCGCTCTTCACTTTCTCCAAAGCTTCCTCGCCATCTGCGGCGGTTTCCACTTCGTATCCTTCTTGAGTCAGGTTAAATTTTAAAATATCGGAAATTGGTTTTTCATCGTCTACTACGAGAATTTTTTTGGCCATTACAGAAAATTCCTCCTTAAAGTTGAGGTGCGTGACCTGTAACAATTATAACAATTCTCCGCTATATTACAAAAGTAATGGGAAAACGATGCCAATGCACTCTTCTCTGGCATTATCTGAGCTTCTTTGTTGCATTAATCCGGGAAGATTTTATACTGAAAACGGTGATGTACACCAAATACATATCACAGGGGGCATTGATCGTGAAGCTTCATCGATGGTTAGCAGTGGTCGCTGTAGCGGCGACGGCATTAATTATGGCCGGTTGCGGAAACAGTTCAAGCACCAGTACCAATAGCGGTGCCAGTTCAAGCGGGCGGACAAAAATTACGTTCTGGTACCGGATGAATGGGGTTTACGAAAAAGCGCTAAAATCCTACATTAACGACTTCAATAAGCGTCAAAAACAGTACGAAGTTGTCGGTACTTCCCAGGGCAGTTACGACGATTTACAGAAAAAGCTGTTGGCTTCGGCTAAGTCGCGGACCTTACCGACCATGAGTCAGGTCACGGATATTACAGTGCCAGAGTATATCAAAAACGGCTTCATCTTACCGCTGGATGATGTGGCTTTAAAAGGATCCGACAAGTTATCCAGCAGCGAACTCAATGATATTTATCCCGGTATCCGCCAGAACTTAAAGTATAAGGGCCAGTACTACACGATGCCCTTTGCGACGGGGACCCGGATTATGTTCTATAACAAGGACATCCTGGACAAGTATCATCTGAGTGTACCAAAGAATTGGGAAGATTTTGCGGCCATCAGTAACAAGCTCAAGGGTACTGGCATCACCACTGTGGGCTTCAATAAGTCCTACGACTTTGAGTTTGAAACTTTAGCGTACGATGCTGGGAACCGGCTCGTCACCCCGAAGTTGCAGGTCAATTTGACCACGCCCGCTTCCCTCGCCGCCGGCAATGCCATTGTTTCCATGCTCCACAACAAAACCGCCACATCGGCCGGGACCGATGTCTACTTCAACGTTCCCTTTATCCAAGGCAAAATGTTTGCCGGCTTCGGGTCATCAGCTACGATCCAACAGTTGAAGAACACCGCACCCAAGGGCATGCACTGGGGCACGGCTTTAATGCCTGCCTTCCAGGGTAAAGAAAGTAACGTTCTAGGGAACAATGGCTTGAGTATTTTCAAGGGAGCCTCCACTAAACAGCAGCAAGGCGCGTGGCAGTTCATGAAATATTTAATGAGCAGCAAGGTGCAATCCGACTGGGGCCAAAAGACCGGTTATGTGCCCGTGGTGAAATCCGCAGTCGCCAGCGCGAGTTATCAGAGCTTCTTGAAGAAGAACCCAGAGTACCAGGCAGCGGTTGATGCTTACAAGGACGGCTTCTCTTCCACCCCGTTTGTGGGCTACAACGAATATCGCAATGATCTGTATGCGGCGGTAGATGCCACGATTAGCAAGGGTCAATCCGCCAAAACAGCGTTGACGACTTTGCAAAAGCAAACGGAGGCCATCGTCAAAGGTAATTAATTCCGCGATGTGGGCCAATGGGACATCGTCAGTCCTAACACATTTCCGAACTTTTTCTGAATTAGGGGTTGCGTCCGCCTAGTCTTGCGTGCTATTATATTTAAGTCGTTGAGGCAAGCAAGTACTTATTTATGGGTGGTTAGCTCAGCTGGCAGAGCAACGGACTCTTAATCCGTGGGTCCAGGGTTCGATCCCCTGACCACCCACTAGCAGAAATTCACCGGTAGTCGTCACGGGGGTAAACCCTTGGCACTACCGGTTTTTTTATTACTGATAATCGATTCGAGACTGACAACTTTACGAGAAAAGGGCACCATAGAGTGCACCACAGAAAACAAACAAATTTAGCAGAAGCAACTTGCGGGCAGGTGGCCGTTGCCGATAATGGCAGCGGCTATTTTTGTCGTTGCAAATCCCTATGATTATACAAAATTCAGAAACAGCAAATGATATCTCATCGCCAAACATGCACGGTTACGCCGGTTAATACCGTAGTTGTCGATATGCACTCAGAAAGCAGCATTGATTTGGTGGCTTTTTTTTCTGAAAAAATATACGAAAATCTAATCTGATTACTGGTCGGGATTAGGATTTTTATGGTTCTCGTCACGACTTTGTGTTCCTACCCATGTCAAAACTTTCCTACTTAATAAGCATTTAGCGCGTGCACAATGTTTTGCCTATGCTATAGTGTAATTATGTATAGAGCAGTTGGCGGCATACGTATCAGAACATCGCCCGCTAATAGCTCCAGACACTATCTAACGTGCCGATGACAGAGTGGAAATGAGCGCTTGCCGGTCTTTTCCGAGCCAGTCGGACTAACACGTTGCTATCGGTCGATTATCTGCTTGATTTTCGGCTACTCGGTGTTAGTGGGGACACCGGTCTTTTACAGGAGCTTAACATATGATAAAAGATCGATACATTTTGTAGGGGGAAATGTGCATATGTCAAAAGATCGTCGAGGACTCAAAAGACTGTACAAAGCGGGAAAGTTTTGGGTGGCCGCGGGTGCGGGCCTGTTATTGCTGACGGGCACGAGCAATAGTCAACAAAAGGTCGACGCAGATACGGCTGCAACACCAGTCGCTAACACGCAAAATACCACCGCTGGCAATCCGATCCAAGCCGCTGCAAAGACAACCAGTCCAGCTGCGCCGACGGTCACTCAAAAGACTGCCGTCACGCCCAGCCAGACACCGACAGCAAATGATCAACCGGCGCCCACTTCTTCGGCCACGGTGACCGGGCCCACGGTTACAGATGACAGCAACTTAAACGATCCACTCGTTTACAGCCTCTCTGGCTCTTTTAAGAAGGGGGACAAAATTCAGCTGCTCATTCCAGCGGGCACCTTGAAGTTTCTAAAAATGGGATCAATATCATCTGGCACAATTCCTACCGGGACCACTTCAACCACTGTGAATGGTGTCGCGTACGATGCCTTGACAATCAACATGACCAGCGATTCTACGGTGAGCACTTCCGTTTACTATTCAGTGAATGCGAGCCCCTACTCAACAGGTGCCAGCTCTAAGTTTCTTAGCGATGGTAAGCCGTCAACAGACATTCCCGTTCTTTTACAGGTAAATGGGAAAACCGCCAGCCAAATGACCACCACCTTCAATAAGAAGCCAAATCAGCCGGCCATACCTTCAAATGGTTGGGCAATTTTTGATAATCAAAATATAGGCGCAATCGTGGATCCTTCAACCGGCACCTATAAACAACAAGCCGTTACAAAGATTAATTGGCAGACTTTTGCGGATCGTTTTTCATATACCAAAGATTACCTCAAAAACTGGCAAGGCTACGATGTCTTCACCGCGCCAACCACCGTGACGATCACGCTACCGGCCGGAGTAAAAGTCATCAGTGCTGAAAAGACAATCGCCGATGCGCCGTATACAGTCTCCCAATCGGGTAATCAGTATACCTTCACGTTTGCGGCTGGTACACCATTAAGAGACGGGGCTGGCTCAATTTTCAAGAGCGGCTTCTTTAAAATTGTGAGCGAATACGATGGCGATGTGGGGACAGGCAAATCATTGACGTTGACAGCCGCGGTTAGTACTGCAATCAACGGTCAGACTTACCAGTATGCGGTCAACTCTAAAAATGCGTTTTCTTACCAACCTTTTGTTGGAAAATTGAGCATGGACTCGTCGGCTAGTTTCGCTCGTGATAGTGCTGGCAACGGTAATTCCTACTTGCCGTCATTTACCAAAGACCCATTAGCGGATACCTCATCGGTTTTCTGGGGCAGCGTTCTTGATAAGAGTAACTACGATTATCAAGGCCATCCCGAGGCGCAACTGACAATTAATCCAACGCTTAAAAACAGTATGAATTTGACTAGCGTCACTAACGTGAGCGACCCTAGTTATTGGAAGAGCATCGGTTTTACTGACAATGTGGAGCTTATCTTTACCACAGCAAGCGGTAAAACAGACGTCCAGAAGGTCGTCTCTGGCAAAACAAATTACGTGACGACAATCGGTTCACAGGCTGATCCAGTCCTTAATGTCGTGGTCCGAAGTGTGGACGAAGTACGGCCAACCGGTTCAGTAGGAACAGTCACAGGTATGGATGTTGCCCATCGGCTTTCATTCCATGCTGAGTTTTACTCCAATCAACCCCAGGCAGTCCACTACCGATTCCAGACTACCCAAAAAAACGGCGATCAAGTCCTCAGTACTCCAGCTGGTGATTGGCAGACCATCAACTATGACTCCGTACCCCGCATACTCATCCAAGAGAAATACTATACGGGTGTCGGCTTCATGGGCTGGGATAATTTGTCTGCCGGTGTCACCAATGCCGGTGATACGATTTCGTTCCGCAATAACCTGCAAAGTCTAGCCATTAGCGCCGGGAATCCTGGCCAAACATCCGCTCTAGTGGGCGGCCAAAACGCTGCTGCATACAATACGTATTTAGCCGCCAATCCGGATGCATTCGGTGTCTATGTGCGCATTCCAAAATATACGACCTTTGCTGGCGTGGCCGCATTGCGTAACGCCTGGGATAACCAAAACCTACAAGCCCAAACCTTTGTCGATAAGAATGGGGATACCGTCCTCTATATCAACCATCTGACATTTACAGGTAGTGGGACCACTGCACGCGGTATTCCAGTCATTGTGAATAGTGGGTTAGCCCCCAACACCCTGATTTCATTCTCTGCCTGGGACTTTGGCTTTCGACCGGATGCTTCAATTTTCCGCTTCAACGGGACCCAGTTAACCCGTGGCGCTTCCTTCCAGGACGACTGGAACAACGGTAATGTTTACTACAACTCCAAAGATAACCCAACCTTCAGCATCAAAACCGTAGCCACCTCAGACTTCGTCCAGAGTGCTGGTATCCAAGGCTCTGCGGATAACGCATTCTCGCATACAGGCAAAATCAATACAGCCAAGCCCACCGCGGTAGTCACACATAATCTTTACAACGGGACTACGAACACAGTCACGATTGACTCATCCCTGACCCTGGGTGATAAAAACAGTCAGCATATGCATTTAACAGGGCCAATTAAGATCGTTGATGACGCAACCAAAAACGACATCACCAGTACTGCGAAAATCACTTATCTGGATGCCGCTGGCGTGACCACGACCTATGACAAAGCCGCGAGCATCCAAATTGAGCGGATTGCAGTGGGCGCTAAGTCTGCCGTGACCGTCACCTCTAACATAAAGTTAGACGATGACCAGCTCAAAGACTCCATCGTCGGCAAGAGCTATTCTTTCCCGGCCAGTGCCACGGTTTACGGCGCAGACGGCACGCCCATCAAGACAGACGAAGAAATTCCTTTAACGGCTACTCTGGTCCGCCAAGTCAACGAACAGTGGCAGGTCGTCACTAAAGACCCCGACGGTAAGTTTGTCAGTTACAATGACGGCAAGTCCGACCAGACCACTACCGGCATGGTGGGTGATCAATACACTGCCGCCCCCTTCAAGACTGGCCAGACTATTGGGACGGATCATTATGTGACCCAGATTGTCGATGCAGCTGGCAACCCAATAGATCCGACGACTTTGCAGTACACCGATACCAGCAAGGATGCCCAAGGTAATCCCGTTGGTGCGACATATTACGTCGTGGTGGCGCCAACTAGTGAAACCACCACTAAAGATGTGACATATACCGTCAATTTTGTCGGTGCTGGTGATGCGACACCTCAATCTGTGACCAAGACGGTGACTTGGACCCATACGATCGACAATGTCCACGGCACGCAAACTTGGACCCCCAACACGACGGATGTATCGATGACGGCACCGACTGTGGCTGGTTATACCCCAAATCAGGCGGTTGCCTTTAAAGACGCCCTCACTGCCAGCACCACGGAACCGACTAATCAAAGCCAAACGATCACCTATGCCCCGAGTTCCTTCACGAGTGATGTCACCATTCATTCTAATAAGGGCGACCAGGTGGTCAAGGATGTCACTGGCAATACAGGCGATATCGTTGCAGTTAACGTGCCTGACGTAACGGGTTATGAACCGGATAAAACGACCGTGGATGCCATGGTCAATGCGGACGGCACCATTACCGTACTCGACGGGGACAAGGGTGGCGCTGGTTATGTCACTTATTCACCGAAGGAAATCACTGGCACCGTGACGTTGCCCACCAACCAGGGCAACAAGACAGTCCCAGTTACTGGTAAAGCAGACAGTGACGTCCAAGTCGATACACCGCCAGTTCAGGGCTACACGCCTGATCAGGATCACTTCACCGCCCACATCAATGCGGACGGGACGATTACCACCAAGGATAAAATCACTTACACGCCTAACGAAGTCACGAATGATGTGTTAATTCATACCAATCTGGGCGACAAGGTTGTTCCCGACATTAAAGGTACTGTCGATACCCAAGTGGACGTGCCCGTGCCGTCAGTTGAAGGCTACACTGCGGATAAGCAAACAGTCAAAGCCCAAGTCAACCCCGATGGCACGATTAAGGTCATCGATGGCGAGAAAGACGGCCAAGGGTATGTCACTTACACTCCGAAAAATATTACGGGATCAGTGACCATTTCTACCAATCACGGGCCTAAAACCGTGACAGGTGTCAAAGGCACTGTCGGCGATAACGTCACAGTCGACACGCCGGCCGTGCCAGGTTACACACCGGATAAGAAGGAATTCACTGCCCACATCAATGCGGATGGCACGATTACCACGACGGACACAATCGTTTACACAGCCAACGACGTGACGGCTAATGTGACCATTCCGTCAAATAAGGGCGGTCAAGTGGTAAACGGTGTGACGGGTAAAGTCGGCACCATCGTGGACGTCACCGTGCCGAAACTGGATGGCTATACTGAGGACAAACAGACTGTCAAAGCCCAAGTCAATGCGGATGGCACCATCACCGTCATTGACGGCGGCGAAGGCGGTCAAGGGTATGTGACCTATACAGCTAATCAAGTCACACTCCCCGTCACTGTCCCAAGTAACTTGGGTCCCAAGACCATTGAGGTCGTCGGTCATAGTGGCGAAACCGTCCAGGGCAAGGTCCCTGAAGTGGCTGGCTATGATGCGGATAAAGAATACGTGACCGTGCACATCAGCGATGACGGCAAGACTGCCACAACTAACGACACCATCACTTATACCGCTAAAGAAGTCTCCACCGATGTGACGATTCATTCCAACATGGGGGATCAAATCGTTAAGGGCGTCACGGGTAAAACTGACGAAACGGTCAAAGTGCCTGTTCCCCCTAAGACAGGGTACACTGCGGATAAGACCACTGTGGATGCCAAGGTTAATCCCGACGGCACCATCACTGTCATTGACGGTGAAAAAGCCGGCGGTGCCGGATATGTCACCTATGTACCTAATGACGTCACTGGCTCAGTCACAGTTCCCACAAACCTCGGGAACAAAACTGTGCCCGGCATCAGCGGTAAAGTAGGCGATGATGTATCCGTGGCGAGTCCATATATTCAGGGCTACACACCGGACAAAGATCATTTCACCGCCCATATTAATCCTGATGGTACGATCACAACCAAAGACACCCTTAATTACACGGCCAACGCCGTCACCAATGAAGTGGTCATTCACTCCAACCTGGGGGATCAAATTGTTAAAGGTATCACTGGCAAGACCGGGGATATCGTGAAGGTACCGGTCCCCGGTATTACGGGCTATACCCCGAACAAGACCACGGTGGACGCCATCGTGAACGCCGACGGCACAATTACCGTCATTGATGGTCAACAAGGTGGAAAGGGATTCGTCACCTATTCTCCCAACACCATCAGCGGTTCCGTGACCATCCACACGAATCTCGGTGATAAAACAGTCTCAGGTATTACCGGTAGTGTGAACAGCGATGTGCAAGTACCAACGCCGCCAGTTCAAGGTTATACCCCCGACAAGGACCATTTCACCGCGCACATTAACGCGGATGGCTCGATCACCACGACGGATACAATCAAGTACACACCGAATATGGTCACTGGTGATGTGACGATTAAGACCAACCTTGGCGACAAAACGGTCCATAATGTCAGCGGCCTAGTGGGCAGCGATATCCAGGTGCCGACACCGGTCGTACTGGGATATACCGCCGACAAGCCGTACTTCACCGCCCATGTCAACGCGGATGGCACGATTACTACCACCGACACAATTGTGTATACGAAAGTGAAGGATCCTGACCAACCAGGCGGCAATCCCGATCAGCCAGGTGGTAACCCGGACGAATCCGGTGGTAATCCCGATCAACCGGGTAAACCTGGTAAACCGGAAACCAATCCTGGTTCCTCGGACAACAATCCGGATGGGTCGAATACACCATCTGGCAAGCACCCTGGCACGAGCGGAACCACGAATGGTACCACTGGTGCGGGAACGGCAACCAATTCCGCTAACACCAAGGGTAAGCTGCCGCAAACGAGTGAGAGCCATGCTAACAGCCGCGTGCTGAGTGCCATCGGCGTTTCTCTGATGGGGCTGCTCGCAGCATTCGGATTGGTTCAATTGAAACGGAAACGCGATACTGAAAAATAAACGTGGATAGATTTGAAAAAGGTCGATTGGGCAAAAATGTCCGATCGACCTTTTTGTTTGCTTCGTCATACCAGTGCTGTGAAGAAAGTGTGCCACCCAGTATTTCAGTCTGCCTCATTTTTGTGATGTTGATAGAGATCCTTGCGGAAAGCGTCCAGATCAGCAAATTCATCATATTCACCACGAGCAATTTGCTCATGTGCCTTCTCAGTAGCTATATCCAGCGGATCCAACGCAGTCATGTCGCGCGGAATTGCTTTGTTACGAACCAGCGACTGATACGGCATCGTGATGATTGTATCGGTGGTATAGCCTAGCGCCCTTAATGCTGCCTCCCTTCAGCCTTCAGCTTGGGATCAATACGCACACTGATCCGTCCAGAATTTATTCGGGTCATCACTTCAACACATCCTTTTCACGTATTATTTTACAACCAACGACCCAAAGCGAACTTACTTCCATCTGAGCCATTTAGTTTATCGGTGATTAATAATCATCCTTCCTGCAGAGAATTATTCTACCGAATGAATACAAAGATTTTTCTTGACACCGCTTTCTTCGTTTGAGCAAATTAATTCTTCTTTCTCCCAAAAGCATGTAAACTAACGGCAGAGTGATCGATCAATGATCACTCTGTTGCGTTCTGGCCGGTCGCTTGACTAACTGGAACGTTCAAGAGAGGAGTGCACCCAATGCAAGGGGATTTGGGGAGTTATCAGTATGTCCAGCGGGTTTATAACGACAACATGCGGATCGCTAAGTACCAGTTACCAAAAACAGCGGCAGACGGGAATGTCACGTTTTTTGACGATGGTTTGATCAATCTCACCATGCAAATTGCTGGTGGGCGAGTCACTAAGATTACAATCGTGACCACTGATCCGCGTTCGTCGGCATACATGCAAGTCTTCGAAGGATTCGAATTCGGCTTCAATGCCGTCAGTACTTGGATTCAAAATTATCATGAAACAACAACTACCCATGGCCCTTCTCAGGGTATCGTGAAGGGTATTCTAGCTGATTACAACACCACACCCGCCAATGTATTAACGGTGAGTCTCACCCGGGTGTCTGGTCAAGCAGAGGAGTGAGTGATATGCACGTCACATTTATTGGCATTGGTTATATGGGCACGCAAATGGTACCCCACTTGGCGGCTGCGGGGTATGATGTTGTCATTTGGGATAAAGATCCTAAAAAAGCCGCGGCGATTGCTGGTGATCACGTCACCGTCGCTGACTCTTTAGCGGACGCGGTGCGCGCGTCAAAAGTGATTATCACCTCGGTGATGTCATCTGACGTACCGGCCCTGCATATTGGCAGTGACGACGAAAAAGGGATCACAGCCTATCTGCAACCAGGAAGTACCTTAATTGTGACTTCCACATTAGATCCCGAAAAAATTGAGGCCATTCATAAAACAATGCCACCCGATACGCATTTATTGGACTCACCAATTATCGGCGGTGTCCGCTATGCTCGGGAGGCTTCGCTGGTCTTGATCGTGGGTGGCAATAAGACTATTTTTGACCAGGTTAAGCCAATCCTGTCTGTCTTTGGGACGGTGGACTATGTCGGCCCATTAGGCAACGGCGCCAAGCTTAAACTGATCACCAATGTCGGCATCATGGCCGCTGAGGCTGGGATTCGCGAAACCTTAGACTTAGCCGATGCATATGGCATTGATTACGATACAACACTGGATCTGCTGCAACGCGGCCCGATGAAACCGGTGGTTGTCCGAGCTTTGGATGAAACCAATCCGCGGCCGCTGAAAGACTCCGTCGCCGACGAGATCGAATTAGTGAATGCCACTAAGGATCTGGTTGAACTGCCGATGGCTAAGGCTGGGTTGCGACGGCTGGAAAAAGCGGTCGATGCGGTGGATGGCGAGGCACGGTTTAGCGATATTGTGCATAAGAATACGTCGCTGGATAAAAATAAGAAGTCGTAGAATTGATTTCCGTGAAAATAAATATGCCCCTTCATTGTTGGTCAAAATAAACCATCCAATGTGGAGGCATTTTTCAATTAATAGTGGTTTGTTCACGCACCATAATGAATCTTACCCTGATTCAGCAATTGCACCACATTGTCGTGGTTTTGCTTCACCCAGCTAAAGCCTACTAGTCGTTTCCAGACGGCAATGTTGGCCACATCGCCATCGTTGTTCTCCACCATGAGTGCGTCGTTAGCCAAGGGTGAATGACCATTCGTCATACCAAATAAATGGAACTTTTCCTTTTCGAAATGAAGCGACTTAATTTGCTCCTTGCCGATCAGAATATGTTTCCCTGTTAATTTATACAGTGGTGTACATTCCAGCATCAATAAGCCGTCTTCCTCGAAGCTCAGATAGAACATCGGGTTGGACAACGCCGCCACCACAATCCCGAACCCCCTACCCACCATATCATCAGTTTGCGCGTATACCACGCGACTCGTATCGGCTGGATAACCAAGCTTTACCTTGGCAGCGCTAATCTCCTCTAATTTTGCCATAGAAATCCCCCCAAAATAATCCTTAGCCACGACGCTTGTGCTTATTGTTTATTTTCGAATAATTCAGGCACTAATGCAACCGTTTTATTTTCTGATGTGTCCTTACCCAAATTGCTATGCTTCCATCCCGCTGCAAATATGGACCACTCTATCACAACTACTTTGTCACACGCGGTTCTCCCCGCGGCCCATCCTGTAATACCGCTTGGGCGGGCCACTGATCGACTGACACGGTATCTTGAAGTAAGAATTTGTCATCATAGGGATGCCGGGTTTGAGTTTTACCGTGCTCATCAATCAAGGCATGCAGTTCCCGGGCATCATCCAGGCTCAATGTCGCGGCAAAGGGCGCCATGGCGGTATACATCGTCGTATATGTTTTGTAGTCGCCCAACCCTAGTCTGGCGCTCAACCGGCGGGCGTATTCGTCGGCTACAAAAGTCGGTTTGTCAAAAGTATAGAGCAACATCACATCCGCAGTTTCCGGGCCGATGCCGGGTAATGTCAATAATTGCGACCGCAGTTCAGCTGCCGGGTGCTGACTAATGACAGAAAAATCGCCACCCGCATTAGCCAGCCACTCTAAGGCGGTGCGAATACGGATGGCTTTTTGTTTATAGAACCGGGCCGGGTGCACTCGGTCCTCTAGTTCAGCAGGCGTTAAGGCCAATAATTGGTCCAGACTCATGACATCCTGCAAATTCTGCACCGCCAAAGCCACGTTGCGCGCATTGGTCCGCTGAACGAGGATCATCATCAGCCAATCCTCTAAGCGATTGTTTTGCCACCAATTTTGGCGGCCGTAATGATGCGCCAAATTTATAAAGACTTTTTGCCATGGATTCATCGTGATCACGTCCTCTCAGAGAGTCAGTGTATCACGATTAGCCAGTGGTTAAGCTTTGACGAGCTCAATAGGCGGCGCAGACTTATGTTTCCCGTGAAACATTATGCCTTGGCCGACTTTTTCTGCACATGGGACAGTGTTTCCGGAGCCAGCCAAGCCCGTAATCGTTGAATTTCCAGGGCAGTCTGTTCGCGATAGATCGGCATATCTAAAGTTTTGAGCATATCCAACAACGTATCGACACACTTCAGTGTGGTGGGATCGTGGCTATCAGTATAATTCAAGAACGCATTAAAAATGGTGCGCATCAATCGTGGATACATGTAGCGCTCCTGTAATTCCTCTTTATTGAAATCAGCCAACAAGCGGCGATACACTTCAATATTCTGCTCATTGATCACTGGTTCAAAGGCCTGCTGCAGCATGTCCCCTCTAGTGGGAATCGTATTGCCTGCCTCAAACTGGACTAATTTATTGACTCGTTTCAAATAGGTGGGCAAAAGGATGGTTAACTGTTTGACTGTTAACACAGGCAAAATGTTGAATAATAGTGTGACCTCATAACCGTACCATGTTTCAGCTTCCTTCAAGAAACCAGTCAATTGAGCTAACTGCGGCTGACTGTTCACAATTCGTTTGTCATGCGCATAGTAATCGGCAAAAACACTCGCAATCAGTGCTGTATTGTGGTCACCAAAATAGTGTGTCTGGGCATAACTGTGCTCCGCCAACCGGGCCGCTTCAATAAACGGCGTGGCGCGCTGATGAATCGTCCCGTTGTTCATCAACTGCACGATTTTCGCCGTGGTCTTCGCACTGACTGACTCATCCATCCCCACGTAGACGTTAGCAAACTCACCAATCATAATGTTTAAACGACGCAGCATCTCCATCAAGTTTTCTGCAGAGGTATCAATGGTGCCCTTTTCAAACCGGAAATAATTGGCGCGCGACATAATGCCCTCATAGACCTGTCGAGTCTCAATGCCCTTATTCGTGCGGAACTCCTTAATGATTGGATCGATTTTACTCATAGTAATCCCACCTACCCCTTCTACTTGGTTTTAAAGCACTGTACCAATGTCTGTCAAACCGTTCCTCGCAGTTTGGCTGATATTTATACTGGGTTGCCAGGCCGTCATGGTGTGCTGCGCTTTGTGAGCCGCGTCTAGGTCTCCACTCTTCTTAAACGGGCTGCGCGGACCAGAGGCTAGGAGATAAGAGCGGGCAGGCATAAAACCTAAGTACGGGTTTTCTGCCTCTCTACTCCTCTTCTTAGACGGGCGCAGCCAAGCAGAAGCTAGGACGCAAGAGCGCAGGCACATAAAACCTAAGTACGGGTTTTCTGCGCCTGCGCTCTTGCGCCTACGCTTCTAACCGCTTGGCTGCGCCCTCTCTTCTAAAAAAACCACGCATGATATGCCACCCTCAATTTAATAGCTCTCAGGCGAGAGTGAGTTGGACATCATTCGTGGTTTTTAATGTACATATCAACCGGCCAACACAACAGTGCGTTGACACAAACCGGGCACACAGGGCAAGTCACTACCCTGGATATGCACAAAAGTGTTTGAGAAGGGCCAGTAAAGTCTGGTTCACCGGCAATAGGGTGACAAAGTCACAATACCATTCCCCCCTGAACGGCACTGTAACCACTTGGCAACCAATTGCATTGTAACAAACCAAATCAGGAAACGGCCCATCTGTTGCAAAAATGAGACAAAAAAATCCCACTATCGGGGAGGTAATAGTGGGATAAATTTAGATATTGGGAGGAAAAATCATGAAGAAAAGTTGGTTGAAGTCTATTGTTGGTATGTCTCGCGGGCATCCAGCGATGGCTCTAGAAACCAGCCGCTGAAACCGCGTTGATAATCGCTCATCGCTTCGCCTCTTTCCTGTTGATATTGTATATACTACTGGGAAAATGTGACGATTGTGCGGTGCTGATGTTGTCCTTTTGTCACCTTTTTCAGTCCAAATCAAGAAATGGATTACCAAAAGGTTAAGCACGTGCCCGACGTATCGTCAGCAAACCAACGATTCCCACAACATGCAGGACAAAGAGTATTAAGAATGTCCAGTTATAGTTCACTAGCGTGATTAGCGCACTGCCGACCACGGGGCCGATCGAGCGACCAAGCGACCCCGACAAGCTCGCCAGCGATTGGATCATGCCGCGATTGCGGTCCGTGGCAAACCGGTTCATTAACGAAGGCGCCGCTGTCAAGGCCAGGATTTCACCCATTGTCACAACAGTCATGCCCACCACAAAGCGCCAATAGGCATCCGCATTGATGATGACCAAATATGACACACCAAATAGTAAGGCCCCGCTAATTACTTTCCATAAATCACTGCGCCAGCTCGGTTGGATCAGCCGGGTGACAATTGGTTGAATCAGTACAATCAAGCCAGTATTGATGGTGAACAGCAGGCTATATTTCTCCACACTAACTCCTTCCCGCAGCATCAAGACCGACACATTACTATTCCACTGTTCGTAGCCGATCCAGATAATAACTAGCATGACACTCACAACGGTCACATTCCGTGATACCTGCGGGGTTAGCGGCACGCGCGGCTGCTTAGCATTCGGACGCGGTGGTCGCACAATTGGCTGAAACAGCCCGCCAATGACAGCAAACGTCAAGATAAAAAGCAGCGCCGCCCCGCCAAACACCCATTGGATGCCTTGGTGATACAGGAAGCCACTGCTGGCGGTCGCAATTCCCATGCCGACACTGGCGATCCAGTAACCTTGATTAAAAATATTGGCATCGATCCGTTGTTGATACGCAATGTAACCATTCATAGCGGCATTGAGCAGGCCTAACCCCAACCCATAAGCCACCACAAGGCCAACAAATACCGGCCACCCATGAATAAAGGTCAACGTGAGCAGCGCCGCCACTGTGAGGGTATTACCCACTATCAAAACTTGGCGAGGCTGCCAGTGGTCAAAAAGCCACCCAGCAAATAAATTCCCCACCGTCATGGCCAGTGAGAACCCCATCAATGTACTACCCGCCACCACCAGACTCTCGTGCAGGTCTTGGTGAATATACAGTGTGGTAATGGGCATGATCAAACCGATTCCCATATTGATACAAAAATTTGCAAACAGAATGGCTCTGGTCTTGGTCATGGTCACGCTGACACCCACTTTATAAATAATCGATTGACTCCCATCATAGCAGAAAAAACCGCCGTCCGAGGAGGAGGACAGCGGTTAAAAATGATTATCGGAGAGGAAAATCATCATGAAGAAAAGTCTGGTTAGGTTGTTGGTGTGTTGCCTAGAAAGTCGTCAGCGATGGCTCTAGAAACCAACCGCTCATGCTTTGTTTATCATCGCTCATCGCGTCATCTCTTTCCGTTCTTGATGGTATTAATACTACCGGGAAAGCATGACGAAAATATGCCCCTTTTGTTGCGTCTCTGTCACCATTTTCCCCACTTTCAGTGAATCCCTGCGAAGAAAATGTGATGGTTTAATTCAGCCGTTCCACTTGCCGCCGAATCTCTCCCACAGCGTCCTTGGCCCCGGTGAAGATAATGTGATCGCCCAATTGAATCTGGGTATCGCCATGGGGCGCCACAAATTCGTGGTCGCGGTAAATCTGGCTGATCGTAATTTGGTCAATGAACGGCAGGTTCTTGATGGCCAACCCTGTAAACCGGCGATTACGCACTACGATTTCATAGATGCCAGCCGTGGTATCAGAAAGAATTCGAACTGTGGCTGGCGATTCGATCAATGCCCGTAATAGTGAAATATTGGCCTCCAGTGTGTTAAAGATCTCCACACCCTGGGCGGTCAACTGATCGTATTCATCGCTTTGGATGTCCTTGTTTTCAAACCGGGCAATCACCCGCGGTACTTGGGCCGCAATGGCCCACTGCGCCAATTGATAGTTTTTGTCATGATCGAAATAGCCCAACACCACAATGTCAGCTTGAAAAGCGTGGGCTGCTGTCAGCTTTTCTGCCGTGAATTCATCTAAAAATTGAACATTGGCTTCGGAGTTGTAGGTCTTATAGCGGGTAGTATCATCGGTGTACAGCGTGATATCGTACAGACCCTTCGTCAATTGCTGAGCGATGGGGACCGTCAAAATGTTGGCGCCAATGAAGTGCACCACCGTTTTCTGATAATCTTCCTTCTCCTTCACGTATAATGTATTAAACAAGATCGGTGCACCCAGACAGGTAATGACCGCCGCCAGGGTAAAAGCGCCGGCTTGCTGACTGGTGACGATGCCGAGGTTGCGCCCCACGCTCACGGCCGGTACCACCAAAGTGATTGTGGTCGAAATCAGGAAAGCCCCGGCGATGGCGTTGCGCGGCTGGAATCGGCGCCGCAGGATCGGCCAAAGCAAGACCTTGGCTAATAGGAAACCAACCAAGAGCAGCGGGATCAGCTGCCAGCTGGCCGGATCAGCCAATAAGGTCCGCAAATTAATTCTGACGCCAGTCATGATGAAGAAAATGGGAATGAAGAACCCATAGCCGATACTCGTCAGCTTGTTCTGCGTTTCTTCCCGGGGATGTAATAACTTCATCACGATCCCGGCAAGAAAAGCACCCAGAATGGATTCTGCGCCAACTTGGGCGGCCACGGCTACCAGGGTCACAATCAGAAAAAAGGCTAGGCGAATATCCAACTGGGTCGTACTTTTATCAATTTGGGCAAACCACTGATAAGGCCGGCGAAAACGCAAGAGCAGAATAATGGCTACCAAAAAGATTAGCAGTAACAACCAAATGCTTTTGTCCGTTGGATGGACCAATGCTGAGTAAATGGTGAGGGCCAATAACGGCACCACTTCGCCCAAAGCCGCAATCAGCAGCATCGTTTGACCAAAGGGCTTGGATAGCAACTCTTTTTCCTTCAGTGCCGCAATTACCACCCCCAATGCGACGGTGGAAAAAATGATCGTCGCGAAGATAGGATGACCGAAAAGGCCGGTGATTTTTAATAGTTCACTGGCCAATAGGGCCATCACAATCACGCTGGCGTATGACAATAGCGCCACACTGACCGGTCCAGGCTGGTTGTCTGGCCTCTTTTGTCGTCGAAAGAGCGAGAAATCAATTTCCATCCCCGAGAGGAAGATCAAGACGATAACCCCTAGACTGCTCAGTTGATTCAGCGTTGTATTCGTCTGCACGATTCCCAACAGACTCGGCCCCAGGACGATACCGACAATGATTTCGGCCACCGCTGTAGGAATGTTGGTAATATGTAAGCGGGCCATCACCAATGGAATCATCAGTGCGGCCAATAATACGATGACTAAGGCAATACTTTCCACGGGTCATCGCCTCCTTTGTTATCGAGACTACACGTTTCAATATTTTTGTCCAGAAAGAAGGTATTCCGAGTGATCGATAGTCATTTCCACAGCGCTGATAATCTGAGCTTTTTGACCCATCTAGCGGCCACCGGCGTGCAAGGCATCGTCAACAGCCAAACTCCCGCAGAATTTGCACTCCTGCAAAAATGGCAATCCCGCCACCCCGATCAAGGAATCACCCTCTCCGCCGGGGTCCATCCCTGGGACGCTGATCATTTAACAGCCGGTAAAATGCGGCCGATCCTGCAACAGGTACCGGTCATCGGCGAAATTGGATTGGATGCCGTTTGGACGAAGAATTCCCTGAGCCAGCAGCGGCCGGTCTTTGTGGAGCAACTGGCCTGGGCCCGGGATTGGCACAAGCCGGTCATCTTGCATACTAAGGGTGTCGAACACGAAATCCTCGAGACCATTCGGCAGTTTCCGAACCGCTACTACATCCACTGGTATGACAGTGATCAGTGGCTGCCAGAGTATTTGCGCCTGGATACTTATTTTTCGGTTGGACCGTCTCTGGGACTCGATCCGGTCGTGAATCGACTGGCTGCTGCTGTCCCACTGGACCGATTATTACTGGAATCTGATGGCTGGGAATCGATCCACTGGGCTAGTCGGCACCCAATCACCACCAACCAGGATTATGACGCCTTCATGGCCGGGTTATTAACCCAATTGGCCGCTTTGCGGGGATTAACTCCGCTCGCCTTAGCCGCCCAGCTCACCAAGAACCTGCAAAACTTCTTGCATCAGCCATAGAACTGCATGATTAAGTTATTGCCACCGCTGAAGCTGAGCCAATATAGGAAAGCCACCACCCCATTGACAAGCAGAGAACCCACCACAATGGCGAAACGGAACGTGAATGGCCGATAGTAGCCACTATCGTCGCTCACGTGATAGCGCACTCGCCGGCGTCCTTGATACGCAATCGTCATGAGTAGCAGCACAATGGTGGCAATGATTTGTACGGCCAAGGGAAAAATACCCATCCGTGTCGCCCCAGAATTCAACGTCAAAAAATAAACTCCCAGCGTGATCACATCAATCAAAATCGCTAAAAGCGGCATGATAAATCCCTCCATATGGTTATGTTGCTGCTATTATACCGGTTTACTGAGGGACTCTGGTAGTGTGACAACTTTCTTATTGATAAGTCACGATTTATGTGACAAATTTGTTCGACCGCTTGGCAGCGGCGGAAAAAGACCGTTCTAGTGCCGTCAAAACGCTATGTTGCTGAATTCCGGTGCAGTCCGCTACACTTAAATAGTAGTCGACGCACAGTACATACTAGAAAGGAAGATTGCTATGCTACATTGGTTGTGGACATTACTCGTTGGCGCCATCATCGGCGTGATTGCCGGGGCCATCACGGGCCGTTCCATTCCTGGAGGCTGGATCGGCAACATCATTGCCGGACTTGTCGGCGCTTGGCTTGGTCAAGCACTGCTCAGCTCTTGGGGCCCGCAACTGGCAGGAATGGCCATCATTCCCTCGATCCTTGGTGCTGTTCTGCTGGTGCTGATCGTTTCCTTCATTCTCGGTCGCACTGGTAAATCAGCGAAGGCGTAACTGCTCGTGCCTGTCTGCTCTTCATTGAATGTTATCTCCCCACGTTAACTCCTGCCGACCTCCCACGGCAGGAGTTTTTTATGTGGAGAACGCAGTTGACAGGTTAGGCAACGTGGTATAAGGCTTTGAACTCTGATGGATGTGGGATGTAGTGCCAATGCGGAGCAAGCGAAGGTGGCAGGGGGCTCAGCTGTGGAAACCACACCGCGGCGCACTTTGCCGCGGATGTGGTTAGGCGTGTTTGAGACCGCGCACTTTGCGGGCTCAAACCGCCGTCACAGCGTTCCAGCCCCCTGCCACCGTAGCTTGCGTAGCTTTGGCACGGCTACACGAAAAGTTTTCAGTTCCACGTGGAACATAATGTGCTACGCTTACGATACAGAGGTGATTGCATTGAATTATCACGAAGAAGTACAAGACCTGTTCGATTCCGACCCCACTTACGTATTTGCCCACTGTGTGGCCGCCGATGCTGGGATGGGCGGCGGCATTGCCTGGACTTTCCGCCATCGGTATCCCGAGATGCCCGCAGCGGTATTGGCCGCGCAACCGGTGGTGGGAGACGCCGTTCGCTATGTCAGTGACGATGGCCGAGTGATTTACAATCTCATCAGTAAGGGCAGTTCCGCGCAACTCCCGGACCGCAGCGACTTTGAAGATTCTCTGCGTGCGTTGAAGCGGGCTTTGCTCGCCCATGGCGAAAAGCGGCTGGCCATTCCGCGCATTGGCGCCGGGATCGACCGGTTGAATTGGTCGGATAGTGCTGGCTTCATCCAAGAACTGTTCGCAGATACGGATATCGAAATCATGGTATGCGTGTTGCATTAATTCCACTCAAATAGGACCGGAATCCCAAAAAAGATTCCGGTCCTATTTGTTTCACGTCATTCGATTACCAGATCACAACGCGTTTAGCTGGTTCTTTGTACATTCCATCGCCTGGCTGTACATTAAATGTCGTGTACCAGTCGGCTTGGTTTTGGACCTGAATATTAGCCCGCAGTTTGTTCGGCGCATGGACATCAATAGCCAAAATGAATTGGGCATATTCTTTCCGGGCCTTTTCTCGCCAAATGCGGCCCCAGTTCAAGAAGAAGGCCTCCAGATCCACATTGGGGTCCTTCTTGGCCGTAGCCAATGCCGCAGACAAACCACCATCGTCAGCGATATTTTCACTGACGATCTGCTTGCCGTTCACGGTACCGCCGGCGACTTTCAGACCGTCAAATTCATCAATCATGCCTTGGGTCAGTTCCTTGAACTTCTTGAAGTCAGCCTCTTGCCACCAGTTCTTCATGTTCCCGAATTCATCGAACTTAGCCCCGTTGTTATCGAAGCCATGACTGATTTCGTGGGCAATGACGGCGCCGATACCACCCAGGTTTTCACTGCGGCTTTGTTGCAGACTGTAGAACGGCGCCTGCAAAATGGCTGCTGGGAAGGTAATATCGTTGCGGTTCGGATCATAACTGGCATTGACTAAGTGGCCCGGCATATTCCATTCTGTCCGATCCACCGGCTGAGTCAATTGCTCACGGTTGTATTCATCGCCGGCTTCATTCAACGCCATGATATTTTCAAACAAACTCTTTTTAGCATCCACATGGAAACGATCGTAGACGGCCTTGGGATGATCCGGGTAACCCATCTTCAGGACCATCTTATTCAACTTCACGATGGCTTTATCTTTGGTGGACTGAGATAACCAGTCATTACTGCCTAGACGTTCCTTATAGGTCTCAATCATATCTTCGACCATTTCAGTGACATCGGCCTTCGCCTTTTCACCAAAATACTTACGGCCATAATAGATGCCGACGGGCTCGCTGAAGCGGCTATTAGCCACCCGATAGGCATGCTTTTCTGGACTGGCGGCTTGCGGCCGACCGGTCATGGCCCGGCCAAACGCCCCACCGTCGATCCGCAGCTGATTGCTTAAATAAGCTGTAGATCCGAGCAATTCTTGCACATAAGCCCAGTGGATAAACAGCGGATAATTGGCTTCGTTGAACAGCTGGTTGAATTCTTTGAAGAAACGCGGTTCCTCTACGATCACTTTGTCCGGCACCGCCGGAAGGATGTCTTTCAAGAGCCCTTCAAAGTCAAACGGGGCCAGTTGTTTAGCGACTTCTGCTGTCGGCGTCGGGTTATATGCGGCTGGATAGTCTGCCCACTCTTCCCGACTCTTGATGTGTTTAGCGACTTCTTTATCGAAGGCCAGTGTGTCTTTAACATACTGATCTTGTTCATCAGCGGACAATGGTGTTTGGGCGATGATGCCCCGGGCCATCTTTTCCCAGGCGGCCAGCAATGTGGCCGCTTGTTTGTTGCCCTCTTGATAATAAGTCGTGTCAGGCAAGATGGTGCCGATACCAGCCACAGAATAAGCATTCTTGCTGGTGTCTTTCATATCCGGACTGACACCAGAACTGAACGGGGCCGGATACAAGCCCTTCTGTAACGCACTGAAGTCGGCGGTGTAATCAGCCAGTGTTTGGTAGGATTGAATCTTGGCCAACCGCGGCAAGATCGGTTTAATGCCGGCGGCATCCCGGGTGTCAAAATCCAAGGCCTGTTTATACAACGTGATCGCTTGGGCAAAATATTTGTCTGGAATTTCTTCCTTACCGTCTGCCATGGCAGCAAATTCACCCATCATTTTCTTTTCAACTTCACGGGCTAAATCATTAAAACCGCCTGTTGAGGATTCATCATCGGGAATTTTTGCCTGTTTTTCCCAATCACCGTTGACGTATTCAAACAAGTCATCTTGTACGCGTACTTTTGTATCGGCCATGTGACCATTCCTTTCCAAAATACCATTTGCTTAGAGTTTAACTTAAAGAAGCGAAGAAGCAAAGGAACAAGCGGATCAAATTTATTCCAATTGTGATATTTTCGTGGGTTAGCCTTTAGCGGCGCGGTCGGTATTGATTTCAATTTGCCGGAGCATGGCATAAAAAGTGACTAATTGTTGATCCGTAAGCCCATAACGCAACTCCCGGTGCCCCGCAAGTAACGTCTGGACCAATTGCTGATAAACAGCCCGACCAGCAGGGGATAACCGCAAAAGCCAGCCGCGCCGATCATCTGGGTTAGCTGTCTTGTTGATCAGCGCCTGCTTCTGCAGCGTATTTAAACGTCGCGTGACCACACTGGCGGTAATCGCCAATCGCTGGACTAGCCAGTCCTGGCTAACCTCTTTTTGCTGGCCAATAAATAACACGATGAGATAGTTATCCAGTGTCAAATTTAACGGTCGCAGCCGCTTTGTCAGGTATCTGTCCAGCATCCGTTGGGTGTGGGTCACAGACGCATAGATGGCATCCGGCATGACCAGTTCTTGTTCTGCCATCCGCTGACTCTCCTTTCTGCCTTTAAAAAACAAATGATTGCTATAAATGCCTGTTTAACGGCTTTTTGGGGCCCATTCCCTTAACACGTTCTACCGCAAAAAACAATCTATCCGGGAAAAATTCTCCGTGCTATACTCGATTCATTGCGAAAAAAAGATTGGACCGCGCTCTTGCATTTGCAAACACCGGTTCGTATACTAACTGGGGAGGTCATCATATGCAGCAATTGAAATTTTTTACACCGACAGATAACGCTCACGTATGGCTGGATGCTGATACATATTTGTACGCCGCACCCACAGGCATTGTGTGTTTGAACCATCAAGACGGTGATCAGGTGGAAACTTTGGATACACTCAATTATCGGTTTTTCCGCAGTAATTTCCCGCTATTTCTATTTCACCATTTTCCCACGATCTCTCTGGTCGATGTCCACGCCTTAGAAGTGCGGTTAGACCAATTATACGAAAACACGGTGCGCTAGCCGTTAATTGCCCGCGTCACGCGTATCGCTGGACCCTTGCACCGTCCCCAGCATGCCGGCCCACTGCAATGTGGCCAGAGGATCTTGGCCGGAAAAGGTATAAAGCCGTTCTCCATCATTCCAAACCAAACGTTGACTGGACGCATCGGTGGCTGGTGTCAGGAGCGTGACCGCGCCCTTGTCACTGGGAGCAGGTAAAGAATCACCCCGCCACGCATTGACGACTTTTTCTGCCAACGGTTGGGCTTCATCCTTGGTACTACTGTCCTGGACGGTCACGACCCAATTGCCATTTTGCCAATGCAAATAGTGGGCAGTAGCGGCACCCGCTTTGGTCGCCGTGATATTCTTACCCAGATTCACCGTGGGCAGTCCGTCTTGGACTGGTTCGGCATTGACTGCGGCAGCGGCCGTGTCAGCGTCGTTATAATCCCGCCAAGTCAGTTGATATTGCCACTCCGATAAAGCATCCGATTGCAGATCTGCACTCGTGGTGCTTTCTTTGTATTGGATGACATGAATATCGCCGCTGGTGGTGGCACTCACTGTCCAGTAGCCATTTTTGGGTGGTGTTTTTAAGAGGTTGGTGGTGCCGGTGTCTTGGACGATTTTGGTGTTGATCGCAGCCAATGCGGCTTTGGGGCTCAAATTGGCGACTGTGGATTGACTGCTAGAGGACGCGTCACTGCTTTGGCTTTCTTTGGTTGTTGTGCTTTGGCTGGTGCTGTGTTCTTTGGCCGTGTTGGTTGGCTGACAGGCGGTTAGCGATAGTAATAGGCCGCCCGCTAACAAAGCTGTCACTAGTTTCCGCATGCTGTACTTCCTTTCTGGAAAAGGACCGAGCCGTGCCAAAGCTGCGCAAGCTTCGGTGGCAGGTGGCTGGAACGCTGTGACGGCGGTTTGAGCCCGCAAAGTACGCGGTCTCAAACACGCCTAACCACATCAGGGCAAAAAGCGCCCTGTGTGGTTTCCACAGCTGAGCCACCTGCCACCTACGCTTGCTCCGCATTGGCACTACCCTTGTTCTCACCTCACGGATAAATGGATCTTCTAAAATCACTGTTAGAACCATTATATGCCAACGGGGCGTGTGAATGTGCTACCATCATTTTGAGGGGTGATTTTTATGGCAATATTAACGGATACCTACACGCTAGCAAATGGTGTGGCGATTCCTAAGATTGGGTTTGGGACTTGGCAGGTGCAGCCAGGGCAAGAGGCGTATAATGCGGTGACTGAAGCATTGAAGATCGGTTATCGGCATATTGATACCGCCTATGCTTACCGTAATGAAGCCGATGTGGGCCGGGCGATTCGGGATTCCGGGATCAAGCGGGAAGATATTTTTGTCACCACGAAGCTGCCAGCAGAAATCAAGGAATATGATGCCGCGCTGGATACATTTAACGAATCCATGGCCAATTTGGATATTGGTTACGTGGATCTTTATCTGATTCACGCGCCCTGGCCTTGGGGTCAACGGGGGACGGATCACACCAAGGGAAATATTGCGGTTTGGTCCGCTTTTGAGGAAATCTACCGCACCGGACGGGCCCGCACCATTGGTATTTCTAACTTCGCTGTAAAGGACATGCAGGCTATCCTAGATCATGCGCAGGTCGCTCCCATGGTGAACCAGATTCACTGGTCAGTGGGCTATACAGAACCGGAGATCACCAAGTTTGCCCAAGATCATGGCATGCTGGTGGAGGCCTATTCACCGTTAGGTACCGGCCGATTGATTGGCAATAAGCATATCCAAGCAGTCGCCGATCATTACGGCGTCAGTACCGCCCAATTAGCACTGCGTTATTGCATTCAAAAGGGTGTGCTGCCGCTACCGCGCTCCATTAATCCGGACCATATCCGCGCAAATCAGGATATCGATGGCTTCACGATTAACACGGAAGACATGCGCGCATTGGACGAATTGCATCTGCGCTAACTCAATATTTTGGCACGAAAGCATTGGCTCACTGGGCTGATGCTTTTTCATGTTTTAATAATGCCTGCTTGAGGACAGCACCACCGCGATATTGGCCTAGTGAGCCGTCCTGGCGCAAGACCCGCTGGCACGGGACAATCAGCAGCCACGGATTGCGGGCAACCGCATGGGCCACTGCGCGGACTGCTGTGGGTGCACCGCTTTGTACAGCGAGAACACTGTAGGAAATCGTCGTCCCATACGGTACCTGGCGCAAGGCAGTCCACACCCGTTGTTGAAATGGGGTGCCGACCGGCGCCAGCGGCAAAGCAAACGCGGTCGCTGCACCGGTAAAGTATTCCTGAAACGCTGTTTGAATAGGCTGCGCGTCGCCGGCCGCCTGTATCCGTGCTGTTGCATCGTGCCATTCCGGTCGAAAATCACGCCAATCCTGCAACGTATTGCCTGGAAAACCAACGAACACAACGCCGATGTCGTTGCTCACGACCAACCAATCACCCCACGGTGACGGCACTGTGGTATATCCATATGACATCCCAGATGCCTCCTTTTGGCCCGTTTAACGGGCATTCCTAATTGTCCAATCGTATTTGTTGCCCCCTGCTTTCAAGGCGGCATATAATAACAGTGTAGATTGATACGCGCGCTAGTCTACACGTTCTGAGCGTCGGCAAAACGCACAGAACCCCCCATATTCGTTGGGTATACTCACGGACGGCAAGCCGTGAATATACGAAAGCCATTAGGAATGAGATGAATCCTGATGGTTTTTTTGTATCCAGAGGGCGCAGCGCCCCGGTCAGAAGCGTAGAGATAAGGCAGGGCAGGTGAAAAACTCGCACTTAAGTTTTACACCTGCCCTGCCTTACCTCATAGCTTCTGGGGCGCGGAGCCCGTTTTGCCGCCCTTGCCCTATGACANCTCGCACTTAAGTTTTACACCTGCCCTGCCTTACCTCATAGCTTCTGGGGCGCGGAGCCCGTTTTGCCGCCCTTGCCCTATGACATAGCCCCTGGTCGGCGGAGCCCGTTTAAGTCGGGTGATACCTGAGGGGCGCCTAATCAGTTTACATGAGAAACATACCCAACCCCACCAGTTGGGAAAAAAAGAGCAGGCCCAAACCCCCGAAAAAAAGGTCCCTCGCCTGCTCAAGCTCAGATATTCACCCAAAAATTACTTACGGTTGATGAAAGTAACCTTCACGTCGCTCTTATATGCATCCGCAATTTTTGCCAATGTCTCTAAAGAAGGTACACTATTACCCTTCTCTAAGTTGAAGACGCTGGAATACGCAATGCCGGTCGCTTCAGAAATGCTCTTACGATCCGCATTCTGATTTTCCCGATACTTCCGCAAGAAGTTGCCAGCCGTCTTAGCAGCATTGGCATGACTGTTATTGCGGGAAATCATGAATGAAGCGTCTTTGCTTTCAGTTTCAGCAACCACAGGCGCAGCCTTTTTCGCTGGTTCGCTGATACCAAACAATGCCGGTACATCCAAATTAAGATCCGGATTGAGTGACTTCAGTGTTTGCAACGTATTTAAAATGCTTTGACTGATTGTTTTTAATTCATCTTCTGTTGCATCCACCGGAATGGCAACTTGTGCCGTACCGCTATGGATGGGAATTTTTAATTCAATGGTGTTTGTGGAATCCACGATAAGCCCTCCAATATATTCAAGTTATACTTATCGTACACTCAACCGAACAAATATGCAAAAGAAAAAACCGATAAAAAATACTCTGAAAAATTACCCAAAACCTTGGTACGACGCGCTTTTTCGCTCTTTATCACAAAATCCTGAGTAAAAAATAAAAAACAGTAAAGAAAGCATGACTTTTTTGCGTCGTCATTTTTGGGGAAATGCGGGGATGTGCCATGCCTGCGGGCTTTCTCGCATGAAAGTAAAACAACACCCGTTCCTTTTACCGAAGCAAAAGGAACGGGCGTTGCTGGTCCAATTTAATTAAGATTGATTATTCTGCAATAATGCGGCCGTCAGTAATTCGCCGCTGTTATACGTCTGTTGCCGCAAGTCGCCATCGTGATCCGCTAAGTGGACGGTTACCGGGGCCAAATCAACGAGCGGCACGATCAAAGCAAAAATGACCCGGCCCCCTGGCGCAATCAGCCGATACTGATTTTTCCAAATAGCCTTTAACGTCGGGTATTCTTTGCCGATCGCTGTCACCAACTCATTATCTGGTCGCTCCAGCGACAGCGGGGTACGATTTTGGGAAGCCAACAGCCAGCCGCCTTGGATAAAAGCCAGAGGTTGGATATTATCCTGCGCAGTATTGACGTATTGCAATGTGAGAATGGCGCTCCATTGGCCAGTCAAAGTCCGAATATAGCGGACAGACCGCACACGAATCTCACCCAGCACCGTGGTCAGCCATTCTCCCCGAACACTCGCTGCCTGTGCAAATGCGGCCCGCAATTGCCGTTTGGATAAGCGCAAGTGCGGTACGTCAAAACTTTCATGCCCTTCCCGTAAACTAGCCAGGAATGGTCTGAGTCTTTGTTGAATTCCCATTGCATTCATTCCTTTCGCCCCCGTCGTACCAAACTTCATTAATCTATCATCTTATTGTTATCGTACCGGGGACCATAAGGAAATGCAACGGCTATGCATCGCCGTAAATAAAACGTAATAATCACTATCACCTTGCAACTATTCTGCAATAATGTAAGCGCATATTGTTTAAGAAACAGTAAACCTACCTGGGTTTACTGCCGTTTTGTCTGGGCTTGCCAATCTAAAAATTCTGCCTTTTGGGCCGCCCACACTGCTTGATCCTTTTCGGTGATGGGGCGCAGCACCCGGGCGGGATTACCCGCAATCACCACATGGCTGGGGACATCTTTCGTCACCACGGAACCCGACCCGATCACCACATCACTGCCGATGGTGACTCCGGGGTTAATAATCGTACCGCCGCCGATCCACACATCATTACCGATCGTGATGGGTCTGCCATATTCTAAGTCCTCACCGCGAATCGCCGCATCAATGGGGTGGCCGGCGGTGTATAAACTAACATTGGGCGCCATGTACACACGATTGCCAATCGTAATCGGTGCGGTATCCAAAAAGACACAATTGGTGTTCGCATAAAAATTATCGCCAAT
This sequence comes from Schleiferilactobacillus perolens DSM 12744, assembly GCF_001435585.1. Lineage (GTDB taxonomy): Bacteria > Bacillota > Bacilli > Lactobacillales > Lactobacillaceae > Schleiferilactobacillus > Schleiferilactobacillus perolens. The sequence goes on along the minus strand of NZ_AZEC01000017.1, from coordinate 5,998 downwards.
CGTGGTATGGATGCCATAGTCGATGTAAAATGGCGGTTCAATATAGTAATTATCACCCACTGTTTTAAACAATTCCTTCAGAATCGCTGGCCGCTTGTCCTTCTCCGCTGGCGGAATATGGTTAAAATCCCACACCAATTGTTTTCCCCGGGCGCTGTCCGCATGAATCTCTGGATCGGCTGCCTTATATAGTTTGCCACTCAACATTCTTTGTTTCATTGTTTCCATTTAACAATTCCCACTTTCCAGTTAAAACGTATTCAATTAGCCATTATACCCGAATTCCACACACTTTCGGTTATACTATTCACAACAACGAAAGAAAAAAGAAATGGGGCGAGTTCAGTGCGTTTCACCAAAGAAGAAAAGAGCTGGATGATGTACGACTGGTCCAACTCCGCCTATGGCATTGTGGTCGTGACCGCGATTTTGCCGATTTATTTCAAAGCGGTGGCGACCGGAGCTGGCGTCTCTGCCGCCAACTCAACTGCCTACTGGGGTTATGCCAACTCGTTCAGTACCTTGATCGTGGCATTATTGGCGCCAGTGCTGGGGGCAATTGCCGACTACCAGCCTTATAAACGGATGTTATTCATCCGGTTCAGCGCATTAGGCATCATTGGTACAGCCCTTTTGCCGTTTGTCCCGGCTAGTTGGTGGGGCGTATTGCTAGCCGTGTTTGTCATTTCTAACATTGGTTATTCTGGCGCCAATATTTTTTACGACGGTTTCCTGACTGATGTGGCCACTGCCGATCGGATGGACCGGGTATCGGCCAATGGATTTGCACTGGGTTATATGGGCGGCGTAATTCCCTTTGTCGTCGTGATGGTACTGGAGTTGACCAACGGCTTGGGCATGATGAGCCAGACCATGATCGTGCACTTTTCATTCTTTCTCTCTGCACTGTGGTGGCTGGTATTTGCCCTCCCCATGTGGCGGAATGTCCAGCAGACTTACTTCCTCGACAGTGTGGATCATCCCGTCCGCACCAGTTGGCACCGGGTACGCGTCACCATCGGCCGAATCGTGCATAACCGCCCGGTTGCTTTGTTCCTTTTAAGCTACTTTCTCTACATCGACGGGGTCGATACGATTTACACCATGGCCACCACCATCGGAGTTGATCTGGGTCTCAACAGCAGTTTACTAATGGTCGTACTGCTCATGGTCCAATTGATCGCCGTGCCGTTTTCCATTCTGTATGGCCGCTTGGCGCAAAGAATTGGCACGCGACCAGTGCTCTTAATCGCCATTGGTTTCTATGCTTTCATCACGTTATATGCTTACTTCCTCCGCGGCCAAGCCGGCTTTTGGTTCCTAGCCGTCCTCATCGGGATGAATCAAGGCGGTATCCAAGCGGTGAGCCGCAGCCATTATGCGCGGCTGATCCCGAAGCATGAGGCCAGTGAGTACTTTGGTTTCTACAACATTTTTGGTCGTTTTTCAGCGATTTTTGGGCCGCTCTTAGTCGGAGTGATGACGCAGATCACCGGCCGCTCCACCACCGGTGCCAGTTCTCTGTTTATATTTTTCTTCATCGGCTTTATTGTCTTTCTTTTCGTGCCAAGGGAAACGACCGCTTCCAGAAAGGGGTAACTTCCAATACTACAACGCATGTATGGTCCGTTCTTTGATTTGAACAATTGGGCCCACGTGATTACGTCCGGCAATGACTGGTTGATTATTTTGTCCCTCATTTTGCTGGAATGTCTGCTGTCTGTCGACAATGCCGTCGTGCTAGCCGCCCAAACTCAGGCGCTGCCCACGGAAGAACTGCAACGCAAATCCCTGCTCTACGGAATTTGGGGAGCTTACCTATTCCGGTTCATTGCGATTGGTCTGGGTACTTATTTGATCCATTTCTGGTTCATCAAAATTCTTGGGGCCGGTTACTTAGCCTACCTCTCATTCCATTTCTTCTGGGATCGATATCACCATATTGATGATGCAGAAAGTAGCGGCGAAAGCAAACTGCTTAAGGGTAAGCATCACCGGATCAGCTTATTCTGGCGGGTTGTCATTTCAATTGAATCCATGGATATCGTCTTCTCCATCGACTCCATCCTGGCTTCCGTCGCCGTCTCGAAGAATCCAGTAGTCGTCTTAATTGGCGGGATGATTGGCATCCTGTGTATGCGGGGCGTGGCCGAAATCATCATGGCGCTGATGGCCAAAATTCCAGAATTAGAAGTCATGGCCTACGCCTTGATCGCAATTATTGCGGTCAAATTGTTTCTGGCCATCCCAATGATCGGCATTGAAATTCCCAACAAAGCTTTTGCCCTGATTGTGGCCGGTGCTATTGCTGTGACGCTGATTATTCACTTTGTCCGGCAAGCCCATACAGCGACCAGCAAGCAAGAAAAAAATTAAAAGGCTTGTCAAGCTGGATTAGAGTGTGCTATCTTTAGGTCATCAAATATTAACGAGGTGAAACACATGTCCATTTCTGTACGTATTGCGCTGCTTGCATAACCTTCCAAGGTTATTGCAATTGTCTGAATATGTCGATTTAGCGGCATATATCAGCTCATTTGCGTACGTACAGGATATTGCGACGTGTGTTTTTTTGGTACCCCCGCTCAAGGGCGCAGTCTTTTAGCGCGGATGATACCCGTAGTGAACACTGTCTTTGTGCAACCTCTCCTGACGCCGTAAATGGGCATCAGGGGAGGTTTTTTTATGTTACATTATCTAACCGACGACCGGAAACACTTGGTTTACAACATCGTGCTGACGCTCGTCAACGCATTCACCATGACCTTCTACGCATACGTCTTGCAATGGGTCATGTATATCGCCACTGGGAAAATTAAGATGAGCTTTGTCACAGCCATCTGGTTGTTACTGGGCTATGTGGTTCTCTCTAACGCTATTGATTCACTGTGGCAATATGATAGCTTGGCTTGGCCGACCAAGATTTCCCAACGCATTCGCAATGATGTTTTTGCGACCATCGATGACTTCGATCCCTCCACCTTCAACCACACCACGACTGGCAGTTACGTGGCCAAATTGACGAAACAGGTGGATCTGGTCCAACAAAGCTATTTTCAAATCATCTTATTCCTGGCATACAATGCCGCCCAGTTAGTCATCGCGACAATCGGAACTTTGCTGATCAATCCGCTTATTACTGGCTTGATCGTCCTGCTGAGTATTCCGTCCGTGATCTTGCCCTTCTTAACCAAGAAATACTTGGAGAATGCCAAAGAAGGTGTTGTCGATCAACTGGATCATTACACCAGCCACATCACTGACTTTCTGCAAGGGTTCACCACGGTCCAATACGCATTGTCCCAACCGATTTTCTTCCGGCGGCATCAGGCGGCTAATCAGGAATTGACCGATGCCAGTACCCGGGACGTCAAAGTTCAAAAGATCATCGGCGGAATTTCCAACGCTTTTTCCGACGTCCTGTACTTTGGTACTTGGTTGTTAGGCGCGTGGTTCGTTCAGCAGGGCCAAATGGACTTGGGCCAACTTGTGGCCTTCTCCCAGTTGTCCGCCATGTTGAACTGGCCGATGGCGAGTATGATTCGGTATCTCACTGAACTTTACGGTGGCCGCAAAGCTGCCAGCGAGTTGCAGTCTGTGCTGGCACAAAAAGTCGACCGGCCCACGACAACCATGGCTCAACTCACCACCACCGATCCATTCATCGTGGGGCAGCACCTAGCCTTTCAGATTGACGATCAACCCATTCTGAAAGATGTTTCCTTCCGGTTGGGGGCTAAAGAAAAAGTGTTGCTGGTGGGCGCCAGCGGTTCCGGCAAGTCCACACTGGTGCGGACGCTGCTCAATGAAGTCCAAGGTTACTCCGGTCACATGACCATCAATGGTGTTGATCTCAAACAAATCGACCGGTTGGCCGTTTATCGTACCATCGGCATCATGGAACAACACGGCTACATCTTCCAGGGCAATGTCCGCGAAAACGTGAGTCTGTTTGACCACCAGTACAGCGACAAGCAAATCATCACGGCGCTGGATCGGGCCGGTTTAGCCAATTGGTTCACGACGCACGACTTGGATACCCCGTTGTCCGATCGCGGACCGGAACTATCCGGGGGTGAGAAACAACGACTGGCCTTAGCCCGGCTCTATCTGCGCGGTTATCGCTATTTCATCTTTGATGAATTGACGACTGGTTTGGACCCGAATATTGCCACCACACTGGAGCATGACTTGTTTCAACTGTCTCAAGGTTTCTTGTTGATTACCCACCGGTATAATGACGAAATCTTCCGGGCAGCCGATCGGATTTTGGTGATGAGTCATGGCAAGTTAGTGACCCAGGGCAACTTCCGCTCCCCTGCAGTGCAACGGGAGCTGCGCCGGCTGCAACTGGTCACTGATCCCAAGATCGGCCCAGCCGTACCGATTGAGTTAGCGCCAGCGGAATAATCTAATTATTTCCCGGGGAATAATTTGAACAGAAAGGAGTTTTCAACTATGGGTACCATTCAAATCCAAAACCTCACCTTCGGCTATCCCGATCAGGAAACGCCCTTGCTAAGTGATCTATCCGTATCCTTTGACGCCCGCTGGCACTTGGGTTTAGTCGGTCGCAACGGCCGGGGCAAAACCACCCTGCTGCATCTGCTGATGGGTGATCTCCAGGCCAGTCAGGGCACCATCACCACGGACCTGACATTCCACTATTTTCCCCAACCGTTACCGACCAACGCGGACACAATGGCCGTGAGTGACGTATTATTGGCCATTAGTGCCGCCGAGCCGTGGCAGTGGCAGGTGGAAATGCAAGATCTCGGTTTACCCTTAACCATCATGGATCAGCCATTCGGTACATTATCTGGCGGTGAACAGACTAAAGTGCTGCTGGCCGAATTGTTCAGCGCACCGGACGGCTTTGCCTTAATTGATGAACCGACGAATCACTTGGACGAGCAGGGTCGGACACAAACCGCCCGCTACCTGCGCCAAAAGCAGGGATTCATTGTCGTCAGCCACGATCCGTCATTCCTTGACGATACCACCGACCACACGCTGGCCATTGAGAAGAAACAAGTCTCTCTATATCAGGGCAACTACAGCGTCTGGCATCGGGAAAAGACGGCCACCGATACCCGGGAGGCCGAGCAGCAAGGTACGCTTAAAAAAGAAATTAAGCGGCTCACGGTGGCCGAACGCCAACGAGAAGCTTGGTCGAACAAAACAGAAGCAAAAGTCTCCGCGGCTGCTGATCGTGGATTTGTGAGTCATAAATCTACGAAAATGATGCGCAAGGCCAAAAACATCGAGCGCCGGAACACGACGGCGATTGCGGATAAAGAGGCCTTATTGAAAAACGTGGACGATGTTGAACCGCTTAGTGTGCCTTACACACCCTGGCGAGAAAGCACCGTACTGCGCACGAATGCGGTCGCTGTACATTTAGCTGGTCGGCAGCTTTTCCAACCGGTCAGCTTCGTCTTACAGCGCGGAGACCGATTGCAGATTCAAGGACCCAATGGCATCGGCAAATCGAGTTTGATTCATGCCCTGCTGGGTCAATTACCCGCAACCGATGTCTCAGGCAGTTTCCAAGTCCCTCAGGGCGTCACATTTTCTTACCTGCCCCAAACCTTTGCGGACCCGGACAAGCTAATGACGGTCGTGGGTCCAGATGCCCTGAAGGATCAGACGATTCTTTATTGGCTGCACAAAATGGGCATGCCCCGCCCCCCGCTTTCTCGTACCAGTGCAAAAATGGAGTATGGGCGAGAAAAAGAAACTGCTGCTGGCTTACGCGTTGCAAAGACCCGGCAATGTCTTGATCTGGGACGAGCCCACCAACTATCTGGATGTGGACACCCGGGACCAGTTACTGGCCGGTGTTCAAAAAAGCGACGCCACCATGATCATCATTGACCACGATCGTCAATTCACTGACGCAGTGTGTAACCGTCAGCTGGCACTCATTCGATGACCGGCTGCAAAAAAAGATCGTTCCGTGGATACCTTCAAAATGAAGTGCCCCATAATTGTTAGA